>NZ_LR134508.1:0-600000 GCF_900638335.1 Campylobacter lari | reverse complement strand
AAGTTTTTTAGAATTTGAGCTAATTTGTAAAAAATTACGCTCAAATTCTAAAAAAACTACTTGCCCTTTTACAAGCTCAATCTCTCTAGCTTCTAATGCAAACACTAAAAAACAAAGCAAAAAAAGAATTTTTCTCATACACTAAGCTCTTTAATATCAGCTATTTTTAAAAACTCACGATAAATTGCACATACTAAAGCTTGGCGATTGTTTTTAATATTTTCATCTTTATCATTAATCATTACTTTATCAAAAAAAGCATCAATTTGTGGTTTTAGCGCAAAAAGGCTTTCTAAAAGCTCTTGGGTATTGTTTTCTTTTGTTTTACACTGCATAAAAACTTGATATAAATCTTTTTCCTCTTGAGTGTTAAACAAATTTTCATTAACTTGAGCTTCACTCAATACTGCAATATTTGCTAAACGCTTAAAAGTAGCAAAATTTTGACTAAAATCTGCCTTATTTGCGCTTTGAATCAAAGCTTTCATACAAGAATCAATATAAATAATATCATAAGTTTTAGAGCTAAGCACAGCTTTAACAAAAGAAGCATTTACTTCATAAAAAGTATATAAACGCTCTAAGATAAAATCTAATAAAATTTTCAAATCAAAGCTTTTATATTCACTAGCTATTGCTTCTAAAAATATCTTAAGATCAAAATTTTTATTTAAAGCTAGGATAATTTTTAAAACACCATTTGCTGCTCTTCTTAAAGCATAAGGATCTTTTGTACCACTTGGGATTTTCCCCATTGAAAAAAGTCCCATAAGCGTATCAAATTTATAAGCTAAAGCTACAATAGAGCTAAATTCATTACTTGGCATAGCTGAATTATCACCATTTGGAAGGTATTGTTCTTTAATTGCTAAAGCAAGCTCATCGCTCATACCCATAGCCTTAGCATAATAAGATCCCATAATACCTTGAAGATCAGTAAATTCATACACCATTTGAGTACTTAGATCAGCTTTTGAGTATTCTATGGCTTTTAAAATTTCATCTTTTTGAGTATTAGCAAAAACCTCACAAAACTTAGTAGCGATTTTTTGTTCTCTAATAATTTTATCTTTTAAGGTTCCAAGTCCTTCAAGATAGACCATTTGGTTTATTTTATCATTATTTAAGCCCTGCGCTAAGTCATTTTTCCAAAAAAACATCGCATCACTTAATCTTGCTCTTAAAACCCTTTCATTTCCATTAATGATTTTAGAATAATTCTCACAAACTGCATTAGAAACTACAATAAAATGATTGCTTAAAGTATTGTTTTTAAATACTGCAAAATAGCGTTGGTTTTCTCTCATGGAAGTGATGATTACCTCACTTGGGATTTCTAAATACTCTTTTTCAAAATGCCCTAATAATGCCTTTGGATACTCTGTAATAGCTACAACTTCAGCCAAAAGTTCATCATCTTCTGCAATAGTAATATCATTTTCTTTTTCAAGTGTCTTTAACTGTTCAATGATAAGTTTTTTTCTTTGTTCTTGATCTAAAATAATATAATTTTGCTCAAGAGTTTTAAAATACTCATCAATGCTTTCAAAAGGTATCAAATCATAACTAACACTTCTATGCACAAAAGTACTTTTTGCACTTTTAACACCATAGTTTTCAAACTCAATCAACTCATCATTTAATACACAACAAAGCGAGCGAATAGCTCTGATAAATTCAAATCTACCATCGCCCCATCTCATAGTTTTACCAAAACTCAAGCTTTTCAAGAAAGCTTCAATCATTTGAGCTAAAACTACTTTACTTTGTAAGCCTTGCACTTGTTTTTGACAATACAAGACTTCTTTGCCTTTGATTTCTTTAAATTCAAGCTCTTCTTCTTTTAAACCACTTTTTTCTAAAAAGCTAAGTCCTGCTTGAGTAAGCTTTCCATCTTTATAAGCTATCGCCTTAGGTGCGCCTATAAATTCCACAAAAGAATCATCTTGTTTTTCTTTAAAATTTTCATGGATAAAAACTAATCTTCTAGGGGTATAGAAAAATTTAAATTCAGATTCTAAATGATACTCTTGTAAAATCTTTTCCCATTTTTTACTAATATTTGGAAGTTCTTTTAATAAAGGAATAGCAGGAAGTTCTTCTGTGCCTATTTCTATTAACAATTTCATTTTACACTCTTTTTGAAAAATTTTTTAGTGTATTTTACCTATTTTTTTTAAAATCTTTCTTTGTTTTTAGTTTTTCTTCTCTTTGTTTGGCTTTTTCTTGCATTTGGCGGTTAAAGCCAAACACAAGAAAAACCATAAAAGCTATAAACAAAGCAATAATAATATAATCTATCATTAGTCCCAACACTCTGCGTTTTTAATACCAAGCTTTGAAGCACTAAATACCGGATCTCTACCTTGTCTTTTTTGTTCGCTAAAGTCTTTTAATACCTTTTTCACTATACCACCAAGTAATAAAATAGAAATGATATTAATCGTAGCCATAAAAGCCATAGTAGTATCAGCCAAATCCCATGCAAATTTTAAATCCATATTTGCACCAATAAAAATCATAAGCACGGCGCTTGCTTTAAAAAGATTAATAATAATAGGATTTTGAGTAAGGTATTTAATATTTGCTTGAGCATAATAATAATTTCCTATCAAAGAAGTAATAGCAAATAAAACTATACTAACAGTAGTAAAATGCACACCTAAATTTCCATAATATTCTTTCATGGATTCTTGCACCAAAGGCAGTGCTGTTAAAATAGGCTTACCATCTACGCCGATATTATTTGCATAAGCAAGTGAAAATAACACTAAAAATCCCGAACTTGTACAAATAATCACATCGATTAATACAGAAAATGCCTGAATAACCCCTTGTTTTGCAGGGTGAGTTGTAAGAGCTGAAGCTGCTGCATTTGGCGCTGAACCCATACCCGCTTCATTAGAAAACAATCCTCTTTTTATACCTATAACCAAAGCAGAACCTGCAAATCCGCCAAAAATAGCTTCAAAATCAAAAGCACTTTTAAAAATCATAGAAAACACTTCAGGAATTTTATCAAAATTCATAAACATTGCTATGATAGATAAACCCACATAAATCATCGCCATAATAGGAACGATAACCGAACTTACTTTACCTATTTTAGTATGATCACCAAAAAACATATAAGCAGCAAAAACAGCTAAAATTGCTCCTATTACAATAGGCCACCAACTTTGAGCAAAACTCACTTCGCTAGCATCAACCATGCCTTTATAGTAAAACTCAAATGCTGAAGTCATAGTTTGACTTTGAAGACCATTAAATCCATAAGCATAAGTAATGATTAAAATCACCGCAAATATAGCTCCAAGCCATTTTAAATTTAAGGCTTTACTAATATAATAAGCAGGACCACCTTTAAAACTTTTACCATCACGGCTTTTATAAACTTGTGCTAAAGTACTTTCTGCAAAAGCTGATGCACCACCAAAAAACGCCATAGCCCACATCCAAAATAAAGCACCTGGTCCACCCAAAACAACAGCTACCGCAATACCTGCGATATTTCCTATGCCAACTCTTGAAGCTGTTGAAATCATCAAAGCTTGAAAAGGAGTAATATGGTGTTTTTCATGCTTTTCTTGTTTTTCTGTTAAGATATCAAACACATAAGGAAGCATTCGAAATTGCACAAAACCGGTCAAATAACTATAATAAAACCCTGTGACAATAAGTAAAATTACTAAAATAGAATAATACTGATTATTCACAAAGGCAACAAATTGGGATATAAAATCCATATTTATCTCCTTTTTTATAATTTCTGAGCATAAATTTATCATAAAAAAATGAATTTGTCATAAAAAAATATAATTTTATATTAAATTTATTTTATTTTTTATAGCTATGTGAAAATTTAACTCAAAATATTAGTAATAAAATCATATAAGACACCTTTAAGTAAAAAAAAAACTTAATTTTTATACACTTAGATTTTTAAAAAATTTATCAAGGTGTGCAAATTGAAACAAAATACGATGAAAATTTTTGTATTTTTTGCCATTATTGTTTTTTGGGCTTATTTTTCATTTCCTATTGAAATTTTACAAGTCAAAGATCAAAATGGTTTAGCCACAGGTGAATATGCTTATACCATAGAAGCTAAAGCTTATGTTCATAGTTATTTCACAACACTTGGTTTAACAGTGGGTGGAATTTTAATAGGCATTGTGCTTGGTTTTTTTCTAGCATTTTTAAGATTTTTAGAAATCCAAAGTTTAAATTTTATTATAGATGAATACATAGACATTATACGCGGAACTCCTTTGCTTTTACAACTTTTGATTTTTTCAGTAGTGATTTTTGCTACTTGGAGTGATAATTTTTATGTGGCTATTATCGCGCTTGGACTTAATAGTTCTGCTTATGTAGCTGAAATCGTAAGAAGTGGAATTCAAAGTGTAGACAAAGGTCAAATGGAAGCAGCAAGAGCAATGGGGCTTAATTATTCTGCTTCTATGAGACTAATCATCTTCCCACAAGCAATTAAAAACATTTTACCTTCTTTAATGAATGAATTTATTTCCTTATTTAAAGAAACTTCAATAGTAGGTTATATTAGTGTTATGGATATTACCATGCAAAGTAAAAGCTTGCAAGCAATTTATTATAATCCTAAACCTATTATTTTTACAGGACTTGTGTATTATGTAAGTGTTAAAATTTTAACACTTATTGCAAGATTCATAGAAGTGAGATTAAATAAACATGATTAAAATAGAAAATTTGATTAAAAAATACGGAGATTTAGAAGTCTTAAAAGATATTAGTGTTGAAGTGCACAAAGGCGATATTATTGCTATTATAGGGCCTAGTGGGGGTGGAAAAAGTACTTTTTTACGCTGTTTAAATAAACTTGAAACACCAGATAGTGGTAATATTTATATCAATAACATTAATATACTTGATAAAAAAACAGATATCAATAAAATTCGTCAAAAAGTAAGCATGGTATTTCAACATTTTAATCTTTTTAATAATAAAAATGTTTTAGAAAATTTATGCTTAGCACCAGTACAAACTAAAATCATGAGTAAAGATGAAGCAGTAAAAAAAGCGCGAGAACTACTCAAAAAAGTTGGCTTAAGCGATAAAGAAAGCTATTTTCCTCACAAGCTTTCAGGTGGACAAAAACAGCGTATTGCTATAGCAAGATCATTGATGATGAATCCTGATGTAATTTTATTTGATGAACCAACTTCGGCTCTTGATCCTGAAATGATAGGTGAGGTTTTAAACATCATGAAAGAGGTGGCTAAAGAAGGTCTAACCATGCTTGTAGTTACACATGAAATAGGATTTGCAAGAAATGTAGCCAATCGAATTTTCTTTATGGATAAAGGCATTATAGCAGTAGATGAATGTCCTAAAATAGCCTTTGAAAACCCAAAAAATGAAAGATTGAAAGAATTTTTAAATCAAGTTTTAAATCATTAAAATTTTTCAAAAGAGGCAAAATTTTGCCTCAAAGCCTCATAACTCACTATACCTACACTTGTAGCTAAATTTAAACTTCTACCACAATCTTTCATCGGTATAGTAATAGCATTTTCCCATTTTTTTTGCATTAAATCCATAGGCAAACCAAAACTCTCACTACCAAAAAACAAAAAATCACCTTTTTGATAATTTACGTCAAAATAAGCTTGAGTAGTTTTAGTTGTCGCAAAGAAAAATCTATCTTGAAATTTTTCATACTCTTTTAAAAAATCTTCTAAACTATCCCATAATAAAGGATTTAATTTTTTCCAATAATCAAGCCCTGCTCTTCTAACCGCCTTTTCATCAATACTAAAAAGTGGATTAATAATATGCAAAGCAAATCCTGCATTAAAACACATTCTACCTATACTTCCTGTATTTTGTGGTATGCGAGGCTCGACCAAGACTATATGAAACATCTTTTTCCTTAAATGGTGTCCCCAGCAAGGTTTGAACTTGCGGCCTCAGAATTAGGAATTCTGCGCTCTATCCAGCTGAGCTATGAGGACAAATATTTTTATTATTTTAAGAAAAAATTTATTTTATAGAGCTTAAATTTTAAGCTCTATAAAAAAACATTTTGGATTTTCATCAAAACCTAAAACTCCATTATGTGCATCAATAATTTGTTTTGATAAAGAAAGCCCTAGACCATTACCTTTTAACTTAGTTGTTTTAAAAGCTTCAAAAACCATTTTCTTATCTTTAATACTTACTCCATTATCATAAACTTTGATAAAAACTCTATCTTCTTTTTGCTCGCACTTAACCTTTATACAACCATCATCTTTTTCACTTTCTTCAATAGCATCTATGGCATTATAAAGTAAATTTTGCAAAACCAAAGCAAGCAAAGATTTATCTGCATTGATTTTTAAATCCAAAAATTCAAATTTAAAATCAATATTAGCTAGATAATTATAAGTTCCAACAGCCTGCTCGCATTCATCTTGTAATTCTTTTAAATTAAACTCATTTAAATTAACATGCACACCTT
Organism: Campylobacter lari; assembly: GCF_900638335.1. NCBI lineage: Bacteria > Pseudomonadati > Campylobacterota > Epsilonproteobacteria > Campylobacterales > Campylobacteraceae > Campylobacter > Campylobacter lari. The sequence goes on along the minus strand of NZ_LR134508.1, from coordinate 593,516 downwards.
TTGTAAAAAGCAAGGTAGAATTTACAATACGCTCTACTCTTGAAATTGCTTTTTGAATTTCTAAAACTATATGCTTGTTTTTTAACTCACTTCTCTCAAACAAAGTAGAGCTTAATAAAGAAATAGAGCCGATAGGATTGCGTATTTCATGTGCTAAGTGTGCAGCAACTGTTCCCATACTGGCTAATCTTTCATTTCTTTTTTCATCACTAATATCTGTTGCATTTACTATAAGTTTATCAGTGTGAGAAGTGATTTTGATTAAATAAAATTTATGATCAAACTCAAGCTCATAATGTGTTTTATCAAGATCAATACACTCTAAAAGTTCTGGTTTTTGCGTAGCTAAGTTATTTTGTAAAATGATATTTTTATTTGCATCTAAAATCCACAAAGCCATAGGTAAAACCTCTATAATCTCACTTACCATTTGTCTTAATGCCGTGTAGTTTTCATTAAGTTGCTTATATTCATTTTCTATAACATAGGTTTGTTCTATTAGTGCTTTTAAACCTTGTTGTAAGTTTTCTTTTTCACTAGAATCTAAACTTTTTAAAATATTTTCATCCATATTAATCCTTAATCAAAAAATCAAAATCATCTAAAGTATATAAAAGCAAATTACGCTCTTTATTTAATACAAGTTCTTTGCTAAAACCTTGCTTTGAGAAAAGCACATATAAATTAGGTTGGATTTGCAACTGCTTTGCTTTATTTTTTAAAGTATTTAAAATATTTTTACATATTTTTCTTTCTTTAAATTTAACCTCACCTAAAACACAAAAATTATTTTCTTGATAGTACAAATCTATTTCATGGTGATAATTCCAAAAACTATATACTTGATTCACTTTAAGCTTTTTGGCTAAAAATTCTTTGCACAAAAGCTCAAAAGTAAAGCTTTGATATTTTTCTAAATTTTCTTGGATTATTTCTATTAGCTCATTATATTTTTTCATCGCAACTAGGTTTAAGTTAGGATATATAAAATAAAAGAAAAATCTTAATCCTTGGTTTTTAAAAACAACCTTATCTTGAATACTGTATGAGCGCAATTCTTTTTTAATTTTTTGTCTTTTATTTTTTATAATAGGTTTTTCTTGACTTTTTTCTAAAATCAAAATATTTCTTTCTAAAAGCTTATTAATAAGTCCTAGTGCTTGAAAATGCGGAATAGATTTATTAATAGAATAGCGTTTTCTATCATTTTTACTCAAAACACTTAAAGCTTTTAAGCTATTTTCATCTAAATTTAAATTAGCTAAAATATCAAAAGCATTTGAAACAAAAACATTTAAAATATTATCATACAAACTTAATTTCAAATCAAATTCAAATTCATCAAAAACACTATAAAAATCAAAAATACTTTTAAGCTCTAAAGAATCACAATGCTTTGAAAATTCACTAAATTTTATAGTCATATCCTTATTTTAAATATTTTGTATGTTATAATTTTAACAAATTTTTAGGGGAATTTTTTGGATATTGAAACATTAAAAAAAGATATTATTTTAAAAAAAGGAATATATTATTTTGATTTTACGGCTAGTGCTTTAGCGTTAAAAAGCATAGAAAAGGAAATTAAAAAAATTCTTACTACCTATGCAAATACACATTCAGATAGCTCTTTAAATTCTTTCATTACACAACAACATTATGAAAATGCAAGAATAAATTTAAAAAAATACCTTGAATTAGATGATAGTTTTGCTCTTATAGCTTGCGGGAGTGGATCTTCAGCTGCTATTAAAAAATTTCAAGAACTATTAGGTTTGTACATACCCCCGCTTATTAAAGAAAAATATTTTAAAAATACAGATAAAAATATCTTGCCTTTGGTTATAGTAGGGCCTTATGAACACCATTCTAATGAGCTTTCATTTAGAGAGGCTTTGTGTGAATGTGTTCGCATACCCTTAGAAAAAAATGGCGAGCTAGATTATGTTTTTTTGGAAGAATTATTAAAAAAATCTAAAAACAGACAAATCATAGCAAGCTTTAACGCAGCTTCTAATGTTACTGGAATTTTAAGTGATTATAAAAAAATCTACACTTTAATCAAGCGATATAATGGAATAGTTGCTTTTGATATTTCCACCTTAGCTCCTTATGCTAATTTAGATTCTAAATTTTATGATGCGGTGTTTATCAGCTCTCATAAGTTACTCGGAGGTGTAGGATCTTGTGGTTTACTTGCTATTAAAAAAAGTCTATGTGGTAATACTCCTAGCTTTGCTGCAGGTGGAACCGTAGGCTATGTTTCAAGAACCTCTCAGCAATACTTGTGCGAAGTTGAAAATTTAGAAGAAGGTGGTACACCTGGAATTATTCAACTAATTAGAGCAAGTTTAGCTTTTAAAGTACGTAATGAAATAGGTTTAAAAAATATAGAAAAAAAAGAAAAAGAACTTTGTGAATATTTTTTCAAGCAATGTGCAAATTTTCCAAAAATGATCTTATATGCAAAAAATATCACTCATAGATTACCTATTTTTGCTTTTAATATAGAAGGAATTTCTCCTTTTGATTTAGCTTATAAATTAAGCAAAACCTATAAGATAGAAACAAGAGCAGGTTGTGCTTGCGCAGGACCTTATGGGCATGATTTGCTCAATCTAAAAGACAATCAAGAATTAAAATCTAAACCAGGTTGGCTAAGAGTGGGTTTTCATTATACACATACAAAGGAAGATATAGAGTTTTTTTTTAAAGCCTTGAAAGCAAGTATCAAGGCTTTAAGTTAATTATTGCAAATCGTATTTTTCTACGATTTTTTGGTAAGTGCCATCAGCTTTAACTTTTTCTAAACCTGCATTGATTTTTTGAACAAGCTCAGTTTGTTTTCCTTTATCAAAAGCTACACAAAAACCTGAACTTCCATCATTTTCTTCTAAAAATGCTTCTAATTCTTCATTAGTTTTTAAATAACCTTTACCAATATCTTTATCTGTTAAAACTGCATCTACTTTGCCAGCTTTTAAAGCTAAAATTGCCGCTAACATTTCTTCACTTGCAACTACCTGAGCATTTGGAATAGCCTTAGCAGCACTTTCTTGAATAGTTCCAAGTTGAACACCTATTTTTTTACCTTCTAAACTTTGCTTATCGCTAATACTAGAGTCTGTTTTTAATTTTAAATATAAATTTTTAGTATTAAAATAAGTATCACTAAAATCCATACTTGTTAATCTTTGTGGTGTTGAGCTCATAGCAGAAGCTATCATGTCAATCTTTCCAGCTTTTAAAGCAGGGATTAAACCATCAAAACTCATATTTACCCATTCAAGTTTTAAATTTTCTCTTTTTGCTATCTCTTCTAATAAATCAACATCAAAGCCGGTAATTTTTGCATCTTTAATAAAATCAAAAGGAGGATAATTTGCAGCTATACCTACTTTATAAACCTTTTCACCAGAAGCACTAGCTTGACTTTTATCGCTTGAGCAAGCACCTAAAGCTAATATACCAAATAACGCTAAAACAACATATAATATTTTTTTCATTTTAATCCTTTAAGTTATACTTAACTAAAAATTTTTCTAAAGTACCATCTTTTTTCATTTCTTCTAAATGTTGATTAACCTTAGAGATTAAGTCTTTAAATTCATTTTTTCTAAATGCTATACCAAAACCTTCACTTCCATCATCTTCTTCATAAAAAGCATTTATGTTGGGATATTGTTTCAAAAAATTCATTGCACTAGCTTTATCAGTTACTACAGCATCAGTTTTTTTAGCATCTAAACTTAAAAAGCAATTCAACATATTCTCATTAGCTACTACTTTTGCATTTAAAATCTGTTTTGCTGCGTTTTCTTGAATAGAACCCAGCAATACGCAAATATTTTTTGATTTCAAATCATCTTTTTGCAAAAAACCACTATCTTTATGCTTTAAATACACATTTTTATCTTTAAAATAAGAAATACTAAAATCCACATTTTGTGCTCTTTGAGAAGTAATTCCCATAGAAGAAATAATAAGATCGATTTTTTTACCCATTAAAGCTGGAATGAGCGCATCATAACTCATATTAACAAACTCTATTTTAAAATTGGCTCTTCTTGAAAGCTCTTCAATGACATCTACATCAAAACCACTAAGTTTTCCATCCTGCATAAATTCATACGGAGGATAGCTTGCTTCTATTCCAACTTTTAAAACTTCATTTTGACTATTAGCTTGTTTTGAGCAAGCACCTAAAATTAATAAACTAAATAACGCTAAAACAACATATAATTTTTTCATTACTATCTCCTAAAGATTAAAATAAATAAAAAGTTACAATGTGTTTAAACGCCTATATTTTTTCATTGATACTCCTTGATTTAGTAAATTTGCTTGAAATTATATCAAAAAAAATTTATTTGTAAAGGCTTTATTATAATCTGTGTTTTAATATTTCTACCATATTTCTAAGATATTAAGTGAATTTTTTATATCATACTAGCTAGAAAACAAACAGAATAATACTATATTATCAAATGCAAACCATTCGGGGCTACTTCTCAGTCATCAAATTTATTTAACATCAAAAGACAATAACTAGCAAGTGCTTCTAAATGGTTGTTTTTTATTTTACAACATTTTTATCTTAGTAATATTCTACAGTATTTAAAACTTGTTTTAATTTTTATTATTTTATAATTTTAAACCTTTTTAATTAGTATTTATTTTATAAATTCTTATTTAAAAAACAAAGTAAAGCCTTAACTACATAAAGACGATTTACAGCTTCTTCAAAAATTACTTTTGAGTGTTTTTCAAAGACCACTTCGCTAACTTCAAAACCTCTATATGCAGGTAAACAATGAAGCAAAATAGCATTACTATTTGCTTGTTTCATTGCATCATCATCAATAATAAAACCAGCAAAATCTTTTATTTTATTTTCTTTTTCCTTCTCTTCCCCCATAGAGATCCAGGTATCAGTTATGACCACATCTTTATTTTTTAAAGCATCAAATTTGTTATGAAATAAAGAAATTTTTGCTCCTGAAATTTCTGATTTTTTTACAACAAAGTCCCAAACTTGAGTATTGATATTATAATTTTCTGGTATGGCTATGCTAATTTCGTAGCCTAAAATTGCAGAAGCTATCAACCAAGAATTACACACATTATTACTATCTCCCACAAAAGCGATTTTTACATTGTTATCTTTTTCTTTACCCCATTCTTTAATGGTTAACAAATCTCCTAAAATCTGCGTTGGATGATAAAGCTCGCTCAAACCATTAATAACAGGAGCTTTGGAATATTTTGCAAATTCTACTAAACTATCATGATTTTTTACTCTCATCATTACAAAATCAACCATAGAGCCAATAACCCTAGCTGTATCTTTAATAGGCTCACCTCTACCAAGTTGCAAATCATTGCTATTTAAAAATATAGCTTTTCCGCCAAGCTCTGTAATTGCAAGTTCAAAAGCCATTCTAGTACGTGTAGAATTTTTTTCGAAAATCATTGCTAAAGTTTTATCATGCAATAGTTTTTTTGGATTTAACTTAAGTTTAATAGCATAATCAATAATAGTCAAAATATCATCTTTAGTAAAATCCATTAATGTTAAAAAATGTCTCATTTTATGCTTCCTGCTCATTAATTTTAACAATAAGTACTATGTATGATATAATTTTATTTATAAAAACTTTATAAAATATTCATAATATATGATAAGGCAATATGCTGTATTGTAGAATGTAAAAAATACGATAAAAACATTACTACAATTTCTTATTGAAAAAATGTGTCTCTAATATCATATTTTAGAACTACTTTATATTTTCACCTTTTTACTAATCATTAAAACATAACCTATTCCAAGACAAATAGACCACATCGAACTACCACCATAACTTAAAAGCGGTACGGCAACTCCTTTTAACGGGGTTAAAGAAATAATTCCAAATGCATTCATAAAAAATGAAAATAATAAAAGTAAAGCTACACCTGAGCAAAACAAAAAATGAACCTTATTTTCACAACGCCCTGCTATTCTAAAAATTCTAAGTATCACCATCAAATAAATAAAACATATAATCCCTAATCCTAATAGCCCTATTTCTTCAGTAATCCCTGATAAAACAAAGTCTGTATGCACTTCACTTAAAAACCCCAACTTAAAAGTTCCAAGTCCTAGTCCCTCTCCAAAAAATCCACCATGAGCTATAGCATTTAAACTATGTGAAATTTGATAAGGCTCTGAATTATGGCTTACTCTTAAAGCATTTGCTAACCAATCAGGAAAGAAAGGCAAAAATGCATCTTGGATATTTCCCCACCAAGCAGAAATACGCTGGATTCTCCTTTGATTACTTAAGATCACTAAAACACCAATCATTCCAACAATAACCACACCAAAAGCAAAAAGTCTTTTACTAGCTCCTGCAAAAAAAGCTAGAGCAAAAACCAAAAAAAAAGAAATGACGCTTTGTCCTAAATCATTTTGTGTCATATAAATATAACCAATAACAAAAGCAGCTAAAATAAAATAAGGAATTAAAATTAAAATTTCATGTTTAATTGCCTTTTTGCTATCATCAATCCTTCTTGTATAAGACCAAGCAAGGAAATAAATCAAACCTATTTTAAAAAATTCAACCGGAGAAATAGATAAAGGACCAAGCCTAATCCATCTTTTAGCACCACCTGCTGCAGTAGCAAGAAAGGTGGGTAAAAAAGGCAAGATAAGTATAAATAAAAAAGAGATGAGCAAAACACTTATCATTAAATAATGTGCCATTTTACTATCAGGATTTAATCTTGAAATAAAATAAATAATAGCTATACCACTAAGTCCAAAAAAAAGCTGTCTGATAAAAAAATGAAACTCATTATATTCTAAATAAAGAACAGTAAAAGCACTTAAAGAATAAGAAAAAAGTATTCCTATAGTTATGAGAATACAACTTAAAAAAAATAACTTTCTATCAGCAACCAATGTCATTCCCTAAATTTTTATAAAAAATTAATTTTAATAGATTGCAACTTAAAATGATGTTATTTTAACATCAAGTATTATTTTTATATAAAGATTTTAAACTCTCATAAGCAAGTTGGATTTTCTCAAATTCTTCACGGCAATAAGCTTGCTCGATCTTACTTTTACCTTGATGACGATCAGGGTGATAAATTTTAACCAAATTAAGATAATTTTGTCTAATAGCGGCAAAATCATCACTAGAATTGCACCCTAAAGTTTGAAAATAATTTTCAAAAAGCTTTGCTAGGGCATTAAATTTCCAATTAGTACTAGCTTTATTTTTCATTTTATTTCTAAATTCTAAAAGCTGAGTTTCATTGATCGTAAAATCAACACAATATTTCAAATGCTCATTTACGCTAGCTAAAATTTCTAAAAGATTTAAAGTGTTGTCATCTTTATATTCCACTGAAAAAATACAATTTTTTTCATCATACACACTTTTATGGTCTTTAAAATACTGCTCTAAATATACAGCAAATAATTTTTCATTCGAACTTAATGTGATTAAAATATTTTTTTGCGCAAAACCTATCTTAGCAAAGATTACAGGCTTTAAAGTATTTGCTTGAGCAAGATTTAATTTAAAGGTTTTATAATGTGCAAAGGCAAGATTATCAATTTGATTTCCAGTGTTTTTTTTATATTTATGATTAACAAGTTTTAAAAAATATCTTCTTTGAGGAATTTCATTTTCTACAAAAAAAGATAAAGTTTTATTTTTATTACCTATAACTTTGGAAAAATTTTTACGGATAAGATCTTGAAAATATTTAAACATTAAAAAATCATCAGTATTAACACTAACTGATTCTAAAGTTTGCACTACTTGCATAAAATCCTCTCTATAAACCTAACTCCACAAAAATGCTTGCTCATTTAAAGCACTGGTGTGTTTTAAAATTTCATTTGGACTATAATCGGCTTTATATGCTAAAGATTGACACCCTTTTACAAAATATCCTAAATAAATATATTTTAATTTTTTTAATTGTGCGAGTTTAATTTCAGTTAAAAGTGAGTATTTACCGAGACTTAGATGAGAAAAATCTGGATCATAAAAACAATATATACTAGAAATTCCATCTTCTAAAATATCAATTAAATCAACACAAACTAGCTTATTATCAATATAAAAATCAAGTTCATATCCAAAAGTACCCGCATTATCTACATAAAGATTATAATATTTTCTAAAATTTAAATCATAAATTTTCCAATTTCTTTTATCTTTTTGATAATGGTGGTATTTTTCGTATAATAATAAATGCTCATCACTTAAAGAAGGTTTTTGTAAGATTATTTTAGTAGCTATATTTTTTTTCAAAACCCTACGATAGCTTTTGCCAAAATGGAAATTTTCTACTAAAATACGCAAATTTTGACATTCATTGCAATCATTACATATTGGCCTTGAAAAATACGAACCAAAACGACGCCAACCTCTTGAAACTAATTCTTGATTTTGTGCTTTATTAATAAAAGATATATAATTATATTCATTTCTACAATATCTATTTTCAAGATAAGGACATTCTTCTTCTAAAGTACAAAAACCAATAATATTATTCATTAGATCTTTTTAATATCGCTATTTTTTACAAATTCCATAAATTCATTAGCTAAACGCTCTTCTTTTAAAAACATATCTTCAAATTCTTGCTCTTGTTTTTTGTCTTCATTTTGCTTAGTTAAGTCTTTTTGTATAGTATCTAAATCAGTATTTTTCATACTCACTCCACTCTTACTCGCTTTAACTTTTTCTTTTTTTGCTTGACCTTGTTCTTTTTGGAGTGCTTTTTTTATATCTTTTAATTCATCTAAAAAACTCATGATTGTCTACTTTCTTTTATCTTTTGTAAGGCCGCAGCTATAGCAGCAATTACTTCTTCTTTGTTTTCTTGGTGTCTATCTTCTGTTTTTTCCAAAAGCTCTTCCATATGTGTTTCTATAAAAGAAGTATCAAAATACCCTCTTCTAAATTCTCTTATTTTAGTGATTGCAATTAAAAATGGTACAGTTGTTCTAATATCATCAATCACAAATTCTTTCAAAGCTCTCTCAAGTCTATTAACCGCACTATCATAACTTGAACCTTTAACAATTAATTTTGCAAGCAAAGAATCATAATAGGGTGGTACAGTGTAGTCTTTATACAAATGACTATCCACTCTTACAGACGGCCCTAAAGCTGGAAAATACTCTGTGATTTTGCCTGGACTTGGAATGAAATTTTTCCATACATTTTCTGCTGTAATCCTAGCCTCTATCGCAAAACCTCTTGGTTTTATATCGCTTTGCTCAAGATCTAAAATTTCCCCATTTGCTATACGAATTTGTCTTGTAATAAGGTCAATTCCTGTGATTTCTTCTGTGATTGGATGTTCTACTTGAATTCTTGTATTCATTTCCATAAAATAAAATCTATTATAATCATCAAGCAAAAACTCAACCGTCCCAACATTAGTGTAACCTACAGCTTTTGCAGCAGCTACTGCAGTAACACCTATAGTTTTTCTTAGTTTTTCTGAGATACTTGGACAAGGTGCTATTTCAATGATTTTTTGATGTCTTCTTTGTATAGAACAATCTCTTTCACAAAGATGAATGATATTACCATAATTATCTGCTAAAATTTGAAACTCAATATGCCTTGGATTAATAACATATTTTTCCATAAAAACTTCATCATTTTTAAAAAAACTTAATGCCTCTCTTTTGCATGCTTCAAAAGATTTTTCTAAATCTTCTTCTTTATGCACTACACGTATACCTCTACCGCCACCCCCACCACTGGCCTTTAAAATCACAGGATAGCCTATTTTTAAAGCTTGAAATTTAATTTCTTCTAATGTGCAATGATTTAATTTTTCAGTACCTGGAACTACAGGAATTCCATTTTTTTTCATTAAATATCTTGCTATATTTTTATTTCCCATTTTACGAATAACATCTGATTTTGGTCCTATAAAGATAATCCCTGCTTCTTCACACTCTTTTGCAAATTCATAATTTTCACTTAAAAAGCCATATCCAGGATGTATAGCATCAGCTCCACAAGCTTTAGCAATTTCAACTATTCTTTTACTATCTAAATACCCTCTTATAGCATCAGTTCCTATTCTATATGCTTCATCAGCAACTTTTACATGCAAACACTCATGATCAGGTTCAGTATAAACAGCGACACTTTTTATATGTAAATCCCTACAAGCACGGATTACCCTTACTGCAATCTCACCTCTATTGGCTATTAAAATCTTGTGTATCATTACTTTGCCTTAAGCTAAAATATTATTCAAAGAAGATTAGCATAAAAATATAAAAATTCTATAAAATTATTTATTTTTGCTAATTTTAAGAATTTTTTGATAAAATTAATCTTTTATTTTGCGCCCATAGCTCAGCTGGATAGAGCATTTGATTGCGGTTCAAAAGGTCAGAGGTTCGAATCCTCTTGGGCGTACCACTCATTTCTTTTTCTTTTTTACGGAAAATTCATCCAAATCCAATTCTTTTTTATCTTTAAATTGATACCATAAAAATAAAATAAAAAATATAGCTAAAATTGTAGTCAGAACATAATAAGTCCCATATTCATTCTCAGATAAAAATAAATTTTTAGTATTCATACCAAAAAATCCAACAATTAAATTTAAAGGTAAAAAAATCGCGGAAATAATACTTAAAAAATAAATATTTTTATTGATTTTTTCACTTCTTGCGGTATTAATATAAGTGTATATTCCTTCTAATCTTGCAATATTGTCTTTTATACTTCTTTCTAAAATTGCTAAATTCAAAATAATCGTTTTTAAATTTTTCTTTATAAAGTGTTGTTTGCTGTGACATATTTTACAAGCCTCAAGCACAGATGAAACAATCTTAGAACTTTTACCAAGTTTAACTTTTAATATAAAATATTTAGTTAAAAAATTCTTGACTTTTTTATTTTCCAAAATCAACTCTTCTCTTTTTTCTATAGAGAGATTAATAGTATTGTTTTTTTCTTTTTCATTTTGCAAAATTTCTTTTAATATGGCTATAAATTCTGCATTAGAAAATAAAATCAAATTTTCATCTTTGTATTCAAAAATTTGATTATCTTTAAAAATAAAAATATTTCTAGAATTTTTAGCAATATCTAACATAAAAACATCAAATTCATCAAACTCATAATAAGCATTTGATATATTAATATTATTAATAATTTGTTTTAAAGTATCATTTAACATATTCTTTGCCTATAAAATTCTTTTCTAAAATTTTCAAATTCATCTTTGATAATAGCCTCTCGCATTTGCTTTACTAAATCTAAATAATAATGTAAATTATGAATGCTTGCGAGTCTAAAAAAGGTTAATTCTTTAGCTTTAAATAAATGATTTAAATAAGCCCTTGAAAAGTTTTTGCATGTATAACAAGAACATTTGTTATCTATAGGGGCATAATCGGTGATAAATTCTGCTTTTTTGATATTAAATTTTCCAAAGCTAGTAAACAAAGTTCCATTTCTTGCATTTCTTGTTGGCATCACACAATCAAACATATCCACACCTCTTGCTACATTTTCTACCAAATCTTCAGGTGTGCCAACCCCCATTAAATACCTAGGACGATTGTTATCTACATAAGGCATCATAGCTTCAACCGTATCATACATAGCCTCATTTTCTTCTCCTACGCTTAATCCACCTATAGCAAGACCATCAAAGTCCATCTCACAAAGTGCTTGAGAACAAATTTTTCTAGCTTCAAAATCCGTTCCACCTTGGATAATGCCAAAGATATTTTGCCCTATTCCTATACCTTGACTTTGCTTTAATTTATGATAATCAATAGCCTCTTTTGCCCATTTTATAGTGCGTTTTAAAGAAAGTTCTATCCTTTCTTTACTTGCAGGTAAAGCCACTAAATCATCTAAAATCATCATAATATCTGAATTAAAATCATACTGTGCATCTAAAACACTTTGCGGGGTAAAATAATGCAAACTTCCATCAATATGACTTTTAAATTGAATTCCTTTTTCATCAGGTTTTGAATTTTTACTTAAAGAAAAAGCTTGAAAACCTCCACTATCTGTTAAAAAAGAGCCTTTAAATTTACTGAAACCATGCAAGCCACCCATTTGTTTAATCACCTTAGATCCTGGTCTTAAATACAAATGATAAGTATTTGCTAAAATGATTTTTGCATTTAAAATTTCACTCATATCAATAGCATCTAAGCTTTTAATCGCAGCCAAAGTCCCAACTGGCATAAAAATGGGAGTTAAAATTTCACTATGTGTAGTTTTTATACGACAAGCTCTAGCATTTGCACTTTTATATTGAACTTCAAATTCCATTGATTTTCCTATATTTTTTGCATAATCATACCAAAGACTTGCTTATAAGTTTTTTGAAAGAAAGCCTGTTTTTAACAGGCTTAAGAAATTAGTAGTTTTTTACAAATTCAACGATCTTTTCACAACCCTCAATGATGTCTTTTTCATTAGTTGCATAAGAAAGTCTAAAATACCCTTCCATACCAAAACCTATGCCTGGCACTAAAGCTACTTTTTGCTCTTCTAATAATCTTTTACAAAATCTCATAGAATCGCTATCAACTTCTTTACAAGAGATAAATAAATAAAAAGCTCCTTGTGGAATTTGTTCTAATTTTAACTTATTGCTTTTAGCTAAAATTTCACACGCTAATTCTCTACGCTTTAAAAAAGCTTGTCTCATCATTTCAATATCACTATCTGCTCTTCCAAGCAAGGCCGGTAAAGCTGCGTGTTGAATGATTGAGCAGATATTTGAAGTGCTTTGTCCTTGTAATTTTTTAACAGCATTATTAAACTCACTCATTTTACTTGCCATATAACCAAAACGCCATCCTGGCATAGCACCGCATTTACTAAGACCATTAATACTTACAGTTCTATTTAAAGCATCTTCGCTCACTTGCGCAAAAGCACAAAATTCTCCATCATAAACTAATTTTTCATAAATCTCATCGCTTAAAACTACGATTTTAGTTCCTTCTAAAACCTTAGCCAAAGCAGTAATTTCTTCTTTAGAATATATAGCACCCGTAGGATTTGATGGGGAATTAAACATCAAAACCTTTGTTTTTGGAGTAATAGCTTGTTTTAATTGCTCAGGAGTAATTTTAAAGCCATTTTTTGCTTCACCTTCTATAAATATAGGAGTTCCACCTGCAAATTTCACCATTTCAGGATAACTCACCCAATAAGGACTTGGTATGATAACCTCATCACCTTCTTCAACCAAACACTCAATCGCCATAAATAAAGAATGTTTAGCACCAACATTGGTAATGATTTCGCTTGCTTTATATTCTAAATTATTATCATTTTTAAATTTATATTGTATAGCTTCTATAACTTCTTTTATACCCACAACTGGTGTATAAGCCCCGCAACCTTTTTCAATAGCTTCAATTGCTGCTTTTTTAATGATTTCTGGAGTATCAAAATCAGGCTCACCTGCTGAAAAACTAATAACTTTTTCACCATTTGCTTTTAAAGTTTTGGCTATATCAGTCATTACTAAAGTTAAGGATTCTCCTAAATTTTGAGATCTTTGACTTAGCATTTTTTATCCTTTATTTTTGCTTTGATTTTTATTTGTGTTAATTGTTACAACTTGGAGCTTAAAAAAATCTACGAATAAAATTAAGAGTGTATATTTTTATAAATTTGTGTAGAAACTATACATTTTCTACACATAAAAAATTTTACATTGTTTCTTTGGGTAATTATTCTAAAGCTTCTATATCGCTTTCATTATGATGGATAAAACGCTCATCTTTTTCTATAGTTTCAACCAAACGCCCTACTCTTTCCCATCTAACTTTTTTATTTTCATCCCATGAAAAATAAATAAACCAAGGTTGACCAACTATATATTTATAATCTACACTTCCCCAAAATCTACTATCACTAGAGTGATCGCGGTTATCGCCCATCATAAAATACTCATTTTCAGGCACTCTATAATAATAAGCATTAAAACCATAAATATTATTAGCACCTAATTCATCAAAAGAAACGGGCTTCATAGCAAATTGACCTAAATTCAAATAGCGAAAAAACACACTTTCTATATCCACTCTAGAATCATAATGTATTCCTTTTTCCACAAAAGGTTCTTTTACAAAAAGCCTTCCGCCTATGATTTTTGTTTTATTAGGATAATAATCTTTCATATATTCATCACCCTCAACCATACGCACATATAAGGTTTTATTTGCAAAAACAACCTCATCTCCGCCCTTAGCCACACATCTTTTTACATAATGAATTTTTGGCTCATGTGGATATCTAAATACTACAATATCTCCTCTTTTAGGACCTTCAGCACTTACTAAATGTCCATTTTTATTAAAATCAGGTAAAACAGGCACTTCTATCCAAGGAATATGCGGGGTTGGAATACCATAAGAGAATTTTTTTACAAATAAAAAATCCCCTACTAATAAAGTATTTTTCATAGAACCACTTGGTATAGTAAAAGCTTGTATAAAGAAAAATATAATCAATAAAACAACTATTAAAGTTCCTGTCCAAGATTGCGTGAATTTATATATTTTTTTCAAAAAATTCATTTTTTAATCCTATTTTTAGCTGATTTTATAGTATTTTCTAAAAGCATTGCTATGGTCATAGGCCCCACCCCGCCTGGCACAGGAGTAATATAACTAGCATTTTTACTTACATTTTCAAAATCAACATCACCTACTATTTTTCCATCAACTCTATTAATCCCTACATCAACTACTATCACACCCTCTTTAACCATATCTTCTTTTAAAAGATTTGGACAACCTGCTGCTACAATGATAATATCAGCATTTTTTGTGTAAGCTTTTAAATCTTTTGTATAAATATGACAAATACTCACACTAGCATTTGCATTTAATAAAAGCGTCGCCATGGGACGACCTACTATATTAGAAGCTCCTATTACAACTACATCAGCGCCCTCTAATTTTATATCATAATGTTCTAAAATTTTCATAACACCCAGAGGTGTACATGGTAAAAAACCACCTTTTAAATTTAAATTTAAATTCCCAACATTAAAAGGATGAAAACCATCTACATCTTTATTAAAATTAATACTTTCTAAGATTATATCTTTATTAATATGTACTGGCAATGGAAGCTGAACCAAAATCCCATCAACACTATCATCATGATTTAAGGTATTAATTAAAGCCAAAAGCTCATTTTGAGTTGTGTTTACATCAAGTTTATAAACTAAAGACTTAATCCCACATTGCTCACAAGCCTTTGCTTTAGAACCCACATAAGTAGTACTAGCAGGATCTTCTCCTACTAAAATCACAGCCAAGCAAGGCTCTATACTTTGATCTTTAAGCTTTGCTACTTCTTGTTTAAGATTTTCTTTAATCTCATCGCTCAGTCTTTTGCCATCTAAAAGTGTCATTTCTTTCCTTAAATTTATAGCTTTCTTTAACTTAAAAAATTGTATCATAACAAAACTTCTTTTTTTGTTAAAGGTGATAAATGAAAATTATTTTATTTTTATTTTTTATAGTTTATGGTGCTTGGGCTGAAGATTTTATTTCACCTAAAGAATACCAAGAATCTCTTTACAAAAATCCAAGAGGCATAAGTTGTGCTAAATGTCATGGTGATGGAGAACAACAAATACTAGGATATTACACTAAAAATGGAGAAAAAACTCCTTTTATAGTGCCAAGTATTAAAAACACACCTTATAAGCGTTTTAGAGAAATACTAAACCAACCTCAAGAGGCAAAAAGCATTATGCCAACCTACTCATTAACAGAAGATGAGATCAAATCGCTTTATGATTACATTACCAATAATAAAAGGAGTAAAAATGAAAAACAATAAAAAAGCCTTTGAAGAAGCTTGTGAATATATAGCAGGTGGGGTTGATTCTCCTGTGCGCGCCTTTGCTAGCGTGGGTAGCAATCCCTTATTTATCAAACAAGGAAAAGGTGCTTATATTAGTGATATAGAAGATAATACTTATATAGATTATGTACAAAGTTGGGGACCTTTACTTTTTGGACATTGCGATGAGAATATTGAAAAAGCTTGCAAAAAAGCTTTAGAACATGGTTCAAGCTTTGGTGCACCAACCCTAGCTGAAACTAAGTTAGCTAAATTTATCCTAAAAGATTGGCCACACTTAGACAAAATACGCTTTGTAAGTAGTGGTACAGAAGCTACTATGAGTGCTATTCGTCTTGCAAGAGGATTTAGCAAAAAAGATAAAATCATCAAATTTGAAGGATGTTATCATGGACATTCTGATTCTTTATTGGTAAGTGCTGGAAGTGGTGCGGCTACTTTTAATACCCCAAGCTCACTAGGAGTTTTAACAGATGTAGCTAAAAATACCCTAGTAGCTATTTATAATGACATCGATAGTGTTAAAAACTTAATCAATAATGATAATAATATAGCTTGTATTATTATAGAGCCAATTGCAGGAAACATGGGTTTAGTACCTGCTAAAATAGAATTTTTACAAGAATTAAGAAAACTATGTGATGAGCATCAAATTCTTTTAATTTTTGATGAAGTAATGAGTGGCTTTAGAGCTTCATATCTAGGCTCTTTTGGAATTAATAATATAAAAGCCGACATAGTAACTTTTGGTAAGGTTATAGGCGGAGGTATGCCTGCGGCTGCTTTTGCTGCAAGGACTGAGATTATGGATTTATTAAGTCCTTTGGGTGGGGTATATCAAGCAGGAACGCTAAGTGGTAATCCTCTTGCTATGGCTGCAGGTTATGCGAGCTTAAAAAAAGCAAGAAATTATGAAGGTTTATATGAAAAATTAGAAAAACTAGGCAAAAGACTTACTCAAGGCTTTAAAGAGGCTGCAAATGATTGCAAAATTCCTTTGCAAGTTAATTGCGTTGGTTCTATGTTTGGATTTTTCTTTTGTGAAAACCCTGTTAATAACTATCAAGATGCTTTAAAATCAGATACTAAATTATTTGCTAAATTTCATGCACAAATGCTAAGCAAAGGTGTGTATTTGGCACCATCTCAATTTGAAACAGGTTTTATATGTGAATGTATGGATAAAAAAATCATTGATAAAACTATACAAGCAGCACAAGAAAGTTTTAAAACCCTATGAATAAAAGACAAAAAATCATTCGCAAAGGTATAGAAGCTGCAGATGGATTAAGCCTTGGCATATCCATGGTTGTAGCTGTTTTAATTGGAGTTGGAATAGGCTATTTTTTAAAAAATATAACCGGTATAGCTTGGCTTTTTTGGGTAGGAGTGTTTATAGGAGTAGCTGCAGCAATTTTGAATGTTTATAAAGCTTACAAAGCACAAGTAAAAAGCTATGAGGAATTTAAAGAAGAAAATCGCTATAAAGATTTAAAAAATGATCCTAAAGCCTAAAATTTTACTAAAACTCTTGCTAGGATTAAATTTACTTTTCTTAGCAGGAGTTTTTTTATATAAAGAATTAAGCTTTAAAACCTTTATAAGCTTTGAATTTGGCTTTTTGGCTCAAAATTTAATCATTCTGATATCTTTTTTAAATTATAAAAATTTTATTTTTAAGGCAGTTAAAAATTATGATTTTACGCAAAGGCCTTTGCAAATTTTTGCTAAAAAACAATATTCTTTGCCAAAAATTATAAAATTTATCCATATAGATGACGATTTAAAACCAAAATTTAAAAGTATTTTTAAAAACGTATTAGCTTTTTTTTCTTTGTTTAAAATTTTTGCTTATGTGTTTTTAATAGCAGGATTTTTATTTTTAGAGTTTCAAGGCTTAATGAGTATTTTTGCCTTGTTTTGTGCAATGTTTGTCACACCCATAGCGGTATTAATATATAATTTTTTAATAAGAAAATGTTGAGCTCAAAAAGAACGATTAGATCATTAACTGCATTGTTTTTTGGTATGATTTTTGTTTTTATAGGAAGTGCTTTAACGGTAAATTCTATAGCAATTATTTTAAAACACAACAATGTTAGTAATTTTTATATAGGAATAATAGGAAGTTGTTATTTTCTTGGTGCTATGGTAAGCACTATTAGTGCTCATAGGATAGTCTCTAAAGTAGGACATATAAGATCTTTTGGAATTTTTGCTATCATTTTTGGTATAGCCACTATGCTTCATAGTTTAAATTCTAATCTATATTTTTGGATGGTTTTGAGATTTTTGCTTGGCTTTTGTTACTATGCACTTTTAATGGTCATAGAATCATGGCTTAATGAAAAAGCAAAAAATGCTATTCGTTCAAGAGTAATAGCCTTTTATGAAGTAGTATTTTACTCATCATCAGGCTTTGGAATTTTACTTATGTCCTTTGATTTCCCAAGCAATACAGTGTTTATTTTAAGCGCTAGTTTTATTATGTTTGCTTCTATTCCTTTGTTTTTAATCCGTATTAAAGAACCGGTTTTACCACAAAAAACCAAAATTTCCATTCCTAAAGTTTTTGATATTGTACCTTTAGCCTTAGTGACAAGCTTTATAGCAGGTATGCTTTTAAATGGATTTTTCTCCATGGCTTCTTTATTTATACTCACACAAGGATTTGGCGCAAAAGAAGCTTCGATTTTTATATTTTGCACTATGTTAGGAGGGTTTATATCTCAACTTTTTATTGGGAGTCTTTCTGATAAAATCAGTCGTAAATTTGCTATTATCTTATGCGCTTTTACTGCTTTAAGTGCTATGCTTTGCATTTTGTTATTAAGCTATAATATTTATTTAAAATATTTTTTTGGCTTTTTACTAGGTATGGGAATGTGTTGTTTGTATGCTCTTTCTTTAGCTAGAGCAAACGACATGCTCGAAGATTCTAGCAAAAGAGTTGAGCTTGGTAGAGCTGTTCTTTTTACTTATTCTTTTGGTGCTTTATTTGCACCTGCTGTACTTGGGACTTTAATGTATTATTTTGAAAGCAATGGTTTTATGTATTTTTACATCGTTTTATTGACTGTTTTAATTGCCTTTGCTATAGATAAACCAAAATTTAAAAATCTAACCAAATTTAAAAGAAAACCGGGCAACATGGTAATGCTAGATGATAACTAATATTTCTAACAATCAAAATCAATTTGCAAAAAACGAAACAAATAAAGATAGCAAAAGCGAGAAATCAGATAAAAAAATCTCGCTTAATGATGCTTTAAAAAATCCTTTATTTTCTAAAAATAATCCTGAAATCAAATTACCCAAAGATTATATCAGTAAAATCGATCAAAAATTACAAGAATTATTAAATAAACTCTTAGATCAAATCAAAACCAACAAAGATCCTGATTTAGCAGTATTAAAAAATCACAAAGATTTAAATTTTGCACCTAATTTTGCCAATGAAGTTAAAAAACTTCAAGCAGAGCTTTCTAAAAAACCTGAATTTGAAAAACTACTTAAAGTTTTAGAAGATCTAGTTAAACCTGCTAAAGATATCAACAATAAAAATCTTTCATCTTTGGTAAAAAATTCAGGTGTATTTTTAGAAGCAAAACTCAACCATTCTTTAAAAGAGCAAAATTTACCACAAAGCTTTTTTAATCTTTTAAATACCATAAAAGGAGCTACTAGTGAAAATCTAAAACGCGATATAAGTAATTTAGATCTTAAAAATCTTGACGCCACAAGTACACTAAAAGAACTTATTCACATCTTACAAAATCATAAAAAAGATAATAAAATTTCTTTAGAAAATACAAACTACAAGACACTTTTTAAACTATTTGATAAAATAGAAAATTTTAAAAACTATATCAATAAAAATCCAAATTCCATTAGCCAAGAAAAGCTACAAAATATTGCTAATAATTTCATTAAAAATCTCAGTAAAAATTTAGCACTTATCAACAAAGAACTAGCCAAACCTGAAAATATAAAAATTCAAAATACGCATATACTAAAAGAACTTAGTCAGAACATCAAAGATCTTATAACACTTTTAAAAGATATAAAAAATCACAAAAACAAAACTGAAACAACACAAGAAAATTTAAATAAGACCCCACACACTAAAGACATCAAAGAAGAGTTAAAAGAAGAAATAAAAACTCCGCAAAAAAACACAGAAGATAAAAAAGAAACTCAACAAAAACAAGAAAGCATAGCCAAAGATAAAGAAATTCAAAATACAAAAGAAGAAAAAATACCACAGAGTAAAGATATTAAAGAAAACCCTAAAGAAGAATCCAAAACACCACAAAAAAATACTGAAGAAGCAAGCAAAAATGATAACAAAAGTCAAAATTTACAAGCAAATAATACTAAATTAGAAGATATATTCAAAAGCACTTCAGGTAAAATTTTACTAGAAGATATTTTCAAACAAAATGTAAGTAAAAATCTTAATTTTAGCCAAAATCTACAAGAAGAATTTTTAAATAATCTTAACAAAGAACTAGGCCTAATAGGAAGAAAACTCAACGAGGTTTTAAAAGCTTTAGATCCTAAAAATTATGAAGCAAAAAATTCTTTAGATGATATAAAAAATATAGAAAAAAAATTAGAACTTTCTATAAAAGATCTTGGAAAAATTACTCCAAAAGATACCGCAGAAATTTCTTCAGAATTGCAAAAAGACATCAAATCCACTCTTTTGCAAGTTTCTAATCTGGCTAAAAATTTAGACAATGAAAGCATACTAAATCAAGCAAATCGTCTTATAGCTCAGCTTGAGTTTAATCAACTTTTATCTTTAGCTAATAATAGCATTCATACTTTTTTACCTTTTTTTTGGGATGATTTAGAAAAATCTAATGTAGTTTTTAAGCGCGGTAAAAAAGATAAATTTTATGCACAAATTAATCTTGAATTTGAAAAATTAGGAAAAATCAATGTATTTTTATCTCTAAGTAATGATAAATACATCGATATAAATATGATGATAGAAAATGTTAATTTTAGAAAAAAACTTTATGAAAGAGCACATGAGCTAAAAAAAGCCTTAGTTAAAGTAGGACTTCTAAGCTCTAATTTTTTCATCAGTGATATAGTTAAAAGCAAATTTCATAATCAAGAAGAATACAATGACTTTAATATGGGTTTTGATACAAGGGCTTAAAAATGGCTAAAAAAACAAAAAAAGCCGTTGCACTAGGCTATAATAAAGAAGATCAAAATGCACCAAAAATCCTAGCTAATGCTAAAGGTGAAAACGCTGCTAAAATCATCTCTTTAGCTAAAGAAAATGGCATACCCATAAAAGAGGATAAAGACTTAGTAGAAGTTCTTAGCAAGCTTGACTTAGGCGATGAAATCCCACCTAATATGTATAAAGCGGTGGCTGAAATTTTTGCCTTTTTATATAAAGTTGCTAATGAAGATGAGACTAAGCAAAGTCTGCAATCTTCTTAGAAAATTCAACTTTCTCGTAAGCATTTTTGCTAAATTTTAAAAACCCTTTTTGAGCGATTAAAACTATAGTTGAACCTAGCTCAAAATTTCCAAGTCTTTGGCCTTTTTTTACAAAAAGATCTTCATAAGTATAAGTAAAATCAAAATTTGCAGCGTTAGTTTGTATGCTGGTATCAAAGCTAAAATGCATTTTACCAACATTTAGCGCGCCCACAAATACCATCCAAAGTATAAATTTTCCTTCCACTAAGCACCTTAAAACTACTCTTTCATTTTTAGTATAAAGATTTATAATCTTGGCTAACTTTGCCTCACTCACACTAAATAAAGCCCCACTCATATATGTAGCACTTAAAATTTGCATATTACAAGGTGCATGATAATGATGATAATCTTTTGGAGATAAATAAATATTTGCATAATCTATGCCATTTTCTAATTCTTCTTTACTGGCTGAGTTTTTTAAAAGCTCTTCTATACTATAACTTGAACCTTTAATACTAAAGGCTAAATTTTCTTTTAAGTCATTTTGAAAACTACTTCCAAGTTCTAAAATTTTACCATCACTTGGACTTACAAAGCCATCTTCTAATTCTCGCTCATTTAATAAAGTTCTTGTAAACAAAGCATTTAAACTCTCGTATTCTTCTAAAGACTTAAATTCACTCATATTGATATTAAAAGCATTTACATAAGCTTTATTAATGTTTTTTTGTATAATTTTTGGAAATTTATATTTTGCTATGATTCCAAATATTTTTGAAGCACTATTGCTAAATCCCACTCATTCTCCTTTTAATCTAATCAAAGCTATCTCACTAGGAGCTAAAAATCTCACAGCAGGTCCCCAAAATCCAGCTCCACTGCTTACATAAAGCAAACTATCTTTGCTTAATTTATAAAGCCCATACACAAAGCCTTGTTCTAAATATACTAGCAAAGAAAAAGGGAAAATTTGTCCTGCATGTGTATGTCCTGATAAAATCAAATCAAACCCGCTCACATCATAAGTTTTTACATATTTTGGCTGATGCGTGATTAAAATATTAACTTTTTCTTGATTGATTTGAGTTTTGATTTTTTCTATATTACTTTCTTTAAAGCCCAAACGTTTAGCAGCCAAATCCAAAGTCCCACTTAAAGTAAAATCCCCAAAATCAATACTTTCATCTTCTAAAACTTTGAAATTTTTAAGCGTTTTAAGCTTTTTGCTTATTGCATTTATATCATTATAATACTCATGATTTCCATAAACAAAATAAGTACCATATTTTGATTTAAAATTTTCTAACAAATTAATATAAGACATACTAGCTATATCTGCATCGATTAAATCCCCAGCTATGATGACTATATCAGCATTTAAAGCATTAACCTCATCAATTAAGGTTTTTAAAAAATCCTCTCCTAAATTTTTTCCCAAATGTACATCAGAAAGCAAAGCTATATTTAAATCTTCTTTTAAATTTTTAATTTTAATATCTATTTCATTAACCTTAGGCGTACTGATAGCATTTACAAAGCCTTTAAATACCATACTAACGCTAAGTATAATAAGCCAAGAATCAAAAATTAATTTTAAAAACTTTCTTCTTTGGACACTGAAAATTTGCTCTTTTTTATTTTCATTAAAAAAAATCCAAGAAGCAATTTCAAAAACTATTCCAAAAAGTAAAAAAAAGCAAGTAACAGTAGGAAAAATCGCTAAAATATAATAAAGCTTTTCATGTAAAAAATCTCCGCGCATATTTACAAAAAAGATTAATTCACATGCAAAAACTATTAAAACAAGAGCTAATACAAACTTCTTATAAGGTTTTAAAAAATCAATCTTACTTAAAAATCTTTTATAAATATACCAATTTGCTAAAGCAAAAAATAAAACCAATAAAGTAAAAAAAACAAACACTCTCATAGTGTAATTTTATTTAAGCAAAATTAATACTTTTTAAAGTAAAATCGCAAAAAAACATTTGGGAAAGAAATTTGGCTTTAATAGATTTAATCGATGCAAATAAGAAATTTAATACAAAAATAGTTTTAGAAAATGCAAATTTTAGTGCAAATTTAGGAGAAAAAATCGCCATTATAGGCAAAAACGGCGAAGGAAAATCAAGCTTTTTAAAAGCCCTTATGGGAACTTTAAAACTAGATAGCGGTAGAGTGATTAAACAAAACAACACTAGCATAGGCATGCTAAGCCAACAAGTAAGCTTTGAAAGCACCTTAAGTGTGAGCGAAGCTATCAAAAAAGAACTTGAAGAAATTTATCAAGCTTTAAAAGAATTTGAAAGCTATAATGAAAAATTAGCTCTTGATCCTGAAAATAAAGAATATTTAAAAAAAGTAGATGAATTAAGTTTATATATAGACTCAAAAGATGCATGGAATTTAGACCAAAAAATACAAAGAATACTAGAAGAGTTTAAACTATTAGAGTATAAAGACAGAACACTTTGCTCTTTAAGCGGAGGAGAGATAAGACGTGTAGGACTCTGCACGCTTTTGCTGAAAAATCCTGATATTTTATTGCTTGATGAGCCAACCAACCATCTAGATGTATATATGAGTAGCTTTTTAGAAGAAAGATTGAAAGCTTCTAAAATGTGTGTTATTTTCATCTCTCATGATAGATATTTTATCGATGCAATAGCACAAAAATGCGTAGAAATAGAAGCAGGAAAATTAAGTGTTTTTGAGGGTGGATATACGCAATATCTAGAAAAAAAAGCAGCTATTTTAGCTTCTTTAGCTAAAAGCCATGAAACCTTACTTAAACAACTAAAAAGCGAGGAAGAATGGTTAAGAAGAGGAGTTAAAGCTAGACTTAAACGCAACGAAGGACGCAAAGAACGCATTTTTAAAATGCGTGAAGAAGCCAAGAAAAACCCAGGAGCTATCAAACGCTTACAACTTGAGATTAAAAGAGCAAGTAAAAATTTCAACCAAACCCAAAGTCAAAACCGCAAAAAAATGCTTTTTGAACTTAAAAATATCTCAAAATCCATAGCAGGTAAGACACTTTTTAAAGACTTTAATGCACGAATTTTACAAGGTGAACGCATAGCCATAGTAGGTAAAAATGGTTGTGGGAAATCTACTTTTTTAAAGATTTTGCTTGATCAAATTCCGCTTGATAGTGGAGAAATTAAAAGAGGTGAAGTTAAAATAGGCTATTTTGATCAAAGTAGAAGCTTACTCAATACCGATAAAAAACTTTTAGAAATTTTTTGCCCAAATGGTGGTGATCATATTCAAGTGCGTGGTAAAAATATGCATGTTTATGGGTATTTAAAACAATTTTTATTTCCAAAAGAATTTTTAGAACAAAGTGTGAGTGTGTTAAGTGGGGGCGAAAAAAACAGAGTTGCCCTAGCCTTACTTTTTACTAAAGAATATGATGTATTAATCTTAGATGAACCAACAAATGATTTAGACATAGCTACGATTAATATCTTAGAAGAATATTTACTTTCTTTTGAAGGTGCGATTTTGCTTGTATCACATGATAGATATTTTGTTGATAAAATAGCAACCAAACTTTATACTTTTGAAGATAATGCAAATATTAACATAGAAGTTCTTTCTTATAGTGAATATTTAGAAAATGAAAAAGAATACAAAGACTTTGAAGAATTTTCTAAAAGTTTAGAAACAAACATCACAACAAGTGTAAAAACAAAAGAAAAATCAAGTAAAAAACTAAGCTATAAAGAAAATGAAATTTTAAACTCATACCCTGATAAAATTCACAAACTAGAAGAAGAGATAAAAAATTTAAAAATTTCTTTATCAGATCCTGAACTTTATCAAAAAATTGGAATTAACAAGCTTTATGAAGAATTAAAAGAAAAACAAGATTTATTAACTATTTTAGAAGAAAAGTATTTTAATACTCTTGAAAAAATCGAAGAATAAAAAATGTTTAAAATATTAATTAATCTTAACTTAATAAAAATTTATTAATTATGGTTCTTGTGTAATAATTTTCCAGCTAAAAACAAAAATATATTTAATATTTAAAAATATCTATATAACATTATTTTAATAGGCTTTAAACAGCTATTTTTTTAGATTAAAAAATCGTTTTTTTTTTTTTTGAATTTTTTGCTAATTTTTATTGACTTTTAAATCATCTTAATGGTAAAATCACAATCTAATTTTAGAGTATTTCATTAATAAGGAGTTTCAGAAACATGGAAAAGTTGAATAGAAAAATTTTTCTTTCCGCTTGTGTTGCTACTTTTGTAGCTAGCTCAGCTGTAGCTATAGAACCATCTAATCCTAGACCAGGTGTTATCGATGACTTTCAATTAACACACCTAGGGGGAGGGGAATATCAATTCGTTTCATCAAAAAACCCACAAGGTAATACCTTTCACATAACAACAGATTTAGGTGATAATGATATAGGTCAAGGTGCCGTATTAGAAACACCTATTAAACACTTAACAATTAACACCCCTGATTCTGTTATCGAAGTAGGTGGAGAAAGAGGTTCTCACTATGGTTCAATAGGCGGTAAGAATCCACACTATTCTTTTGCTATCAAAGCCAAAGAAGTAAATTTCATAGGTAAAAAAAATCCGGATAATGTAATTAACTATCCAGATGCTGGCTTTGGAAATGTAAACCAAGGAGGATTGGATGATAGTTTAATATACAAACCTGGAATGAAGCCAGGCGATATAATCGGAGGTATTGTTGATGATGGCTTTGGTGCAATTTTCAATCCAGATACAGGAATGAATAATGGTGCCCTAACAGATAAAAATCCATGGACTCCAACTTGGATTCAAGATTCAAGAGAAAACGTTTCTTTAAATGTATTCCATAATGGTTTAATTGATGGCAATGTTAATATGGACCACGCAAACTTTAAAGTTATAGCGGGTAATTTCAATGGTACTAACTACAATGGCGCTTTAACCATAAACGGCGATCTTTTTGCGCATGATTCATTATTTACTTTACATGGACCACACCAATTCACTGTAAATGGTAATGCGGTAATTAGAAATTCTGTATTTGAGCTTGCCAACTTTAGCAACCCTGTATCAGAAAAAGGTGTTTATTTGCTAAGTGCTACAAACTTCAATAAAGAATTTACAGAAGTAAATACAGTTAGAAATGTATTACTAATCCCAGAAGGAAAAATTCTAGGTCTTAAAGGTAGTGCATTGGCAGAGTATGATGATCAAGTTGTAAAAGTAATCATTGATCAAGATAAAAAATACTTCAACTATAGATTAAATATAATTGGAAATGATGCTTATGCTCAAGGTGGCTTAACAAGTAGCATTAAAAATATCAATATTAGTGATTTATTGAAAGAAATGAGAATTGAAGTTTTAACTCAATTACACGATTATTATGCTCAAAAAGCTTATGAGCAAAATCAACAACATCCTGGTGTTGATCCTAAATTTGACTATAGTCAAATCCTAGCTGATCTTAAAAAACAAATGAATGATATAACTTCCAATGAAAAAGTTATTACTTATGGACAACAAATTGATTCAGTTTTAGCTTCTTTGAAAAATTCTGACAGACAATTAGCAGCTAATTCAGCTTTAATTAATGCTATAAAAGGCGATGTTAGACAAGCACAAGCTGTTGTTGATTCAGCTAGAGAAAGTGCAAACAACTCTAATCGTCAAGGTGCTATTCAAATCATCAATCTAGCTAACGAAATGGCTATTGCAACTAGAATGGCTCAATCAAGAAACGTTGGTGAAAATAGCGTATGGGCTAATGCTTTTGGTGGTGCTAACATGATTGGTAGTGATAGTGAAGGTGTATACGGAACTACTATAGGTATCGACAGACAATTTAATGATGCTATATTCTTTGGTGCGTATTTAACTTATGCTGATTCACAATTAAACCATAATTCATTAAATCAAGATTCTAATAACTTACAATTAGGTCTTTACTCAAGAATCGCAAACGGCCAACATGAATTTGATATTAAGACATATGCACAATTTAGCTTTGCAGATCAAGAAAGATTTTTAAATGGCACTAGCAATAAATCTGATTTCACACAAACTTATTTAGGTGCAAGCGGTAGTTATGGCTATGTGTTTGATTTTAGTGATAATTTCTCAATCAAACCATTAATCGGATTAAATCTTTACTATAGCCACACTCCAGACTACACAGAAAATGGTCTTTGGGCTCAAAAAGTTTATTCAATGGATAGCTTTGCAGCAAGTGCAGAACTTGGAGCAGAATTTAGAAAATTCTTTAATGGTGGTAGCTATTTCTATGTTACTCCAAAAATTGAACAATTCTTTGCTATGAGTGGAGATAACTTTAAAGCTCGTTTTACGGGAAGTGATTTTAGTTACAATGTAGCTGGCGCTGAAAAAGACAAAACTTTTGGTAAAATTCTTATCGGAAGCAACATTAGTGTTACAGATAGATTCTCTATTGATCTAAGTGTAGGTGCTAAACAAATCCTAGGCAATAAAGATGATAATACTGATGAAACTTATATAACTGGTAATATTGGTGTTAAATACTCATTCTAATTAATAAAAAAGAATTCTTCTTATACAAGCATAGGTAAATTTACCTATGCTTATTTACTTTCTTATTACATATTTTTAAAAAAATTACATGGAAAAATTATGACTTTAATATCTATTTTATGTATTTACACAGCCTTTTTGGTTTTTATATCTTATATGCAAATTTCTTTTTTAAAAAAAGAAAGAGAAAAACAAGCGATTATTTTAAATGAGCATGATTATAAAAATGCTGCAAATATCGCCATAGAAAATGAAAAATACAAAATCTTTTCTAATCTTTATAATCTGATAATTAATATTTCTTGGATTAGCTTTGGCTTTTTGTATTTAAAAGAAGTTTTCATAAAAGAAAATTCGACTTTAGAAAATACTTTATTTTTACTTGCATTTTTATTGGTTATTAGTATTTTAAATTTACCACTTAGTTATTACGAAAGCTTTATAAAAGATAAAAAACACGGCTTTTCAAATATGACTTTAGCTCTTTTTGTTAAAGATAGTATTAAATCTTTAGCTCTAATGCTTATTTTTGGCTTTTTAATCATTTATGCTTTAGTATTTTGCTTTGAATTTTTTAACACATACTGGTGGATCGTTGCTTTTGCTTTAAGCTTTATAATCATACTTATTATAAATCTCATCTACCCTACACTTATTGCACCAATGTTTAATAAAATGAAAAAACTTGAAGATGAGAATTTATTAAAAAAAATCACCAATTTAATGCAAAAATGTGGCTTTAGTGCAAATGGTGTTTATGTTATTGATGCAAGTAAAAGGGATAAAAGATTAAATGCTTATTTTGGCGGTTTATTTAAAAGTAAAAGAGTGGTGCTTTTTGATACACTTTTAAATGCCTTAAAAGAAAAAGAACTCATTGCTGTTTTAGGTCATGAGCTAGGGCATTTTGTGCATAAAGATTTACTAAAAATGTTATTTGCTAGCGCTTTTATGCTTTTTGCTTTATTTTTTATCTTTGCACACTTACCAAGCTTTTTTTATATTGAAAGTCACTTAGATGGAGTAAATGCTGGAGTTTTTGCACTTTTATTGATTTTTGGAAATATTTTTACTTTTATTATCTCTCCACTACTTAATAAAATGAGCCAAAAAAATGAATTTAATGCTGACTTACATGGAGCAAAACTAAGCTCTAAAGAAGATATGAAAAATGCTCTCATAGCTTTAGCAAAAGAAAATAAAGCCTTTGTTAAAACAAGTAAAATTTATACTTTCTTTCACCTAAGTCATCCTTGTATTTATGATAGAATCAAAGCTTTACAATGATTTCAATCAAACAAGCTTTAGAACAAGCTTATGCAAAGGACCCTACTCACAAAGAATATATACTTTTTATTCTTTGTGAGCTTTTGCAAAAAGATAGGGCTTGGGTTTTTTTAAACCCTGAATTTCAAATCGATGAAAAAGTTTTTTTAGAATATGTTGATAGATTTTTATACGGCGAGCCTTTTGAATATTTATTTCAAAAAACGCAGTTTTATGGTTTAGATTTTTTTATTAAAAAAGGGGTTTTGATACCACGTTTTGATAGTGAAATATTACTTGAAAGATGCTTGGAAATTTTAGATCATAACTCTTTTAAAAATATACTTGAAATTGGCTTTGGGAGTGGAATTTTAAGTATTTGCCTAGCAAAGTTAAAGCAAATTTTTATACAAGCTTGCGATATTAATCCAAAAGCACTAGAGCTTGCTAAAAAAAATGCAGATTTTCATCATGTTTTAAATTTAATTAACTTTCAACTTTGCGATTTTAAAAGCATGCGTGGAAATTTTGACTTTATTTTTTCTAATCCACCTTATATTAAAAATGACTATCCTTTAGATAAATGGGTGCAAAATGAACCACATAATGCTTTATTTGGAGGAGATAAAGGCTGGGAAATTTTACATGAAATTATCCTTTTTGCCAAAAATCATAACACAAAAGTCTTAGCGTGTGAGTTTGGTTATGATCAAAAAGCAATTTTAAATAAAATTTTAGAAGAAAATGGTTTTAAAGCCACTTTTTATCAAGATTATAATGGATTTGATAGAGCCTTTGTTGCGTGGAATTTAAAAAATTAGACTATAATTATCTTTTTATAGGAGAAAATATGAAATCAATATATTTATTTTTACTAGCAAGTTTAATTGGTATTGAAATTAGCATAGGTGTATTTTTAGCTCCGACTATATTTTATCCTGCTAAATTCATAGGCGAAGGGGTTTTAACTCATTTTCAAAGCGGACTTTTAATGACACACATTTTTGTACAATTTGGTTATGTTTTGCTAGGTGTGAGTGTTTTATCTATTTTAATGGAAATTTTCTCATTTAAGGATAAAAATTTAACTTTTAAAATAAATTTTTCAAAATTTATGCTTTCTTTAATCATTTTGGCACTAAGTTTGCTTTTTGTATTTTACTTCACTGCTTATGTTTTAGAAGCACAAAGCTTAGGAGAAGAAGCAACTAAGACTCAAGAATTTATAAAAATTCATGGTGCAAGTGAAGTTGTGATGAAAATTATCATGTTATCACAAGTAATTTTGTTTTTTTTAAATTTTAAAACAAAAAAGTGATATAATAAGATAAGTCTTTAAAAGGAGTCAAAGATGAAAATAGGCGATATAGGAACAACTCAACAAAATCATTACTTAAACCAAGCACAAAAAAGCCAAGAAAAAGCTTTAGAAAATATAGCTGCAATGCGTGCTATAGATGGAAGCGATGGGGCAAATTTAGCCATAGCTGATTCTTTAAGAAGTCAGTATGGCACCATAGATCAAGGTGTTTTAAACGCATATGATTCAGTAGGTGTTTTGCAAATTGCAGACTCAGCGCTAAATAACATCTCAGCTACCGCGGATAGACTTAATGAACTTTCGGTACGCTCAAACAGCGCTGCATTAAATGATAGACAAAAAAGTATGTTAAATACTGAAGCAAACAAACTCATAAGCTCAATCAATGATGCATTTTCAAATGCAACTTTTAATGGAAAAAATGTCTTCCAAAGTATGGATTTTGTTGTTGGTACTGGAGTTGAAAGTATTAATTTAAATCAACCAAGCACAGCAAATTTAAGCCTTGAAAACCAAGATGGAATTCGCGATTTTCAAGATCAAGTAAGTTCTTTACGCGCAGATATTGGTGCTGGGATCAATGCTATCCATTCCAATATTAACTCATCTTTGCAAACTAGCATTAATACCAAAGAAGCTGAAAGCAAATTACAAAATAATGACTTAGCGCAAAATATCAACGATTTTAATGCAAACTACTTAAAAGAAAATGCATTTTTATTTGCAAATGCTCACTCAAATGTAATGCTGCAAACCAAATTAGCAAGCTTACTTCAATAACAAAAACCCCCAAAATAAGGGAGTTTTTTAAGGAAAAATATGCAAGATAATGCTTTATTAAAGCAAGTTTTAAAACACCCTTTGTATGAAAAAATTCAAAACCTTAGTGAAAAAATTCAAAAATCAAGTTATCTTATAAATGATAGTTTTGATATTTTTTGTGATAAAAGCTTAGATAACGAGATTAAAGAAATTGCCTTAGAATTAAAACCTTGGCGCAAAGGACCTTTTAAAATCAATGATTTATTTATAGATACAGAATGGCAAAGTTTTATTAAATTTAATATATTAAAACCACATATGCAAGAAATCAAAGGCAAAATAGTTGCAGATATTGGTTGTAATAATGGCTATTATATGTTTAAAATGCTTGAATTTAATCCTTTAAAACTCATAGGTTTTGATCCTTCTATTAAGTATTATTTGCAATTTTTACTTTTAAATTCTATTGCTAAAACTCCTATACAATATGAACTTTTAGGGGTAGCTAATGTTCCAAATTATGGTATAAAATTTGATGTGATTTTTTGTCTTGGTGTAATTTATCACCGCAGCGATCCTATAGCCATGCTAAAACAACTCAAGCAATCTTTAAATAAAGATGGTATAGTCTTTTTAGATACTATGTATATAGAAGATGAAAGAGAAATCGCTCTCATTCCTCAAAAAACTTACTCAAAAATACCAAATATTTTTTTTATTCCGTCGATATTGGGTTTAAGAAATTGGTGTTATAGAGCTGGATTTAGTGAATTTGAAGTTATAACGACTAAACAAACTGATCATGAAGAGCAAAGAAAAACGCAATGGATTGACTCTTATTCCTTAGATCAATTTTTAGATAAAAATGACTCAAATTTAACTTGTGAAGGTTATGAAGCACCAAAAAGAGTTTATGTTAAATTAAAGGTGTAAAAATGGCAAGAGCAGCAAGCGCTGTTAGCATAGAAGAATTAATAGATCCTGAAGAATTAAATCGTATCAAATCAGAACTTATCACTTGTCCTGGGATAAACAATACTTTAGCAGGAAGTATTTCTCATATAGAAAAAAATTTTGCTAAAGGCATTTTAATCACAACTCATGATATGGCAGTAGATGAGCTAGGATTAGTACACAGTGGTTTTGTATTTAATGCAGCTAATTATATAGCTCAAGCTGCAATCAATAAAGAATTTAGTGTCTTAATAGGCTCAAGAAGCTTTTTTTACGCTCCTTTAAAAGTCGGAGATATTTTAAATCTTGAAGCAAATGCTCTTTTTAGCGATGATTCAAGAAAAAGAGAGGTGAAGGTTTCAGGTTTTGTTAATGAGATTAAAATTTTTGATGCATCTTTTCAGGTTGTAACAACCGAAGATCATATATTTAAACTTAAACAGAGCCAAAACACTACAAACAACAACCAAAACCAACAAGAACCTGCCAAACAAGAAACAACACAAGAAGAACTCAATGCAGCCTTAAAAGGAATCGGGGGTTAAAGGCAAATCCACCCAATTTTTAGGGCATTCCTTATGGTAACCCCCGCTTGCATCGTAATACTCTTTGCAATCATCATAAAAGCGATTTGAAACCCCTCTTTCATTTACAAAACAACCACCAAAAAATAATGCTAAAAACCCAATGAAAAATATTTTTTTAAACATCTCTTTTCCTATTTTAATCTTATTTGCCTACGCCATTTATAAGGCTCTATAGGATTTTCATCTGCCCATAAACCTTTTTTATTTTCTTTGGCATAATTTTGCTCATTTACATATAAATCACTATAGTGTTCATAAGCCCAAGCAAAACCATTTTTAACCATAACTTGATTAATATCTTTATCGTTTAAATACACAATGGCTAAAATTCTACCATATTTATCCTCATCTTTTACACTCAAAACCACTTCTTTGTTTAATACAATTGCACTTAAAAACTGCATAGCCATCTTTCCATAAGCTTGATCACTCTCAGGTGCATCTATACCAAAAAGTCTAATTTTAAGTTTTTTATCTTCAAATTTAGCTTCAATAGTATCACCATCTATCACATGACTTACTTTGGCATTAATATAAGATCCACCATCATAGTTTAAGATATAAGCAAAAGCGATTAAAAAAAACATAATTAAAATTTTCTTTGGATCTTTTAATAAAGTTATAAAAAAAATAATTTGTTTTTTAGAAATTTTCATTTAAACCTCATCTATATAAAAATATGCCATAATTATAAAAAAGGAGATTTTATGCAAGAAATTATACAAAATTTTAAACAAATTACTCAAATACCTCATTGTAGTTTTAAAACCGAAGAATTAAAAAATTTTCTCATTGATTTTGCTAAAAGTCACAACTGTCAAGTAAGCGTTGATAGTGCAGGCAATATCCATACATACAAAGGAAATCCAAAAATTTGTTTACAAAGCCATTATGATATGGTTTGCATGGGAGAGGCTCCAAATATACAAATGTATGAAGAAAATGGATATTTAAAAGCTAAAAACTCGAGTTTAGGTGCAGATAATGGCATAGGCGTGTCATTAATGATGCAAGCTTTAAAAGACTTTAAAAACATCGAATGTCTTTTTACTAATGATGAAGAAGTCGGCCTTTGTGGAGCAAATAATCTTACACATACTTTGATTTCAAACAAGCTGTTAAATTTAGACCATGAAAGTGATGATGAGGTTGTTATAGGTTGCGCTGGTGGAGTAGATATTTTTGCTAGTTTGAAATTAGAAATAGATGAAAAAGAAGGCGAATGCTATGAAATAGAAGCAATAGATTTTAAAGGCGGACATTCAGGGATTGATATTGTTAAAAACATCAAATCTTCTATCAAAGAAGCAAGTTACTTTATCACTCAAAATCAAGGTGAACTTTGTGAATTTAAAGCAGGTGAGAGAATCAACTCTATTCCAAAACATGCCAAAATCATAGCATTTTTTAAAAATCCTCCAAAAAAAAATAATCATTTTAAAGTAAATTATATAGGCAAAATCAAAAGAACATATTATAAAAATTCTCAAGTTATTTTAAATATTATCAATGCTTTTGCACAAGGTGTTAGAACTTTCAATTATCATCTAAATTTAGTCCAAACAAGTATCAACCTTTCATTGGCTTATGAAAAAGAAGGTAAATTTCATTTTGAACTTTTTGCAAGATCAAATGATTTACAAGAGCTTAAAAATATAGAATTTGAAACCTTAACCTATTTTAAAATGCAAAGCTGTGAAGTTTCAAGTGCAAATTTTTATTCACCTTGGGCTAATAAAGATACTAATTTTGGAGAAGAAATTCTAAGTTATTTTAAAAAAGAAAATCCAAATGCCAAACTTTACACCATACATGCTGGTTTAGAATGTGGCATTATAAGTGAAAAACAGCCGCTAGAATGTTGCTCTATAGGGCCAAATATTTATAGCCCTCACTCAACAGATGAAAAATGCGAAATAGTTTCTATCGAAAAAATCGGTAAAATTCTTTTTGCTATCTTAAAAGATTATCAATAAAGCATAGATAAAAACCAATATTTTAATAAATAAAATTAAAATATTGGTAAATATTTATTTAAATAATAAAAAATTTTATTTACTATTAATAAAACTTGCACTATACTCTCGTATATTTCAAAAAAAACAAGGAGAGAGTATGGAAATGCTAACTAGCCTTAGTGAAGGCACTCAATTTAGTATCCAACTAGCCGTAGTTCTCATTTGTCTTTTTTATGGGGCAAAAAAAGGAGGTATCGCTCTAGGTTTATTAGGCGGTATAGGTTTATTGGTTTTAAGTTTTGGTTTTGCTGTAGCACCTGGAAAACCTTCAATTGATGTAATGCTTACTATTTTAGCTGTTGTTGTAGCAAGTGCAACCTTACAAGCTAGCGGTGGTTTGGATGTAATGTTACAAGTAGCAGAAAGAGTTTTAAGAAAAAACCCTAAATTTTTAACTATTTTAGCACCTTTTGTAACTTGCTTTTTAACTATACTTTGTGGGACTGGGCATGTTGTTTACACCATGATGCCTATTATTTATGACATTGCCATTAAAAATGGTATACGCCCAGAAAGACCTATGGCTGCCTCTAGTATTTCTTCTCAGCTTGGTATCATCGCAAGTCCTGTTTCTGTTGCTGTGGTAAGCTTAACAGCTTTACTTTTAAATCCAGAAATAAACAAAAATCCTTTAGCTGGGTTTGATGGTTATGTAGATTTGCTTGCTATTACCATACCTTCTACTTTAATAGGTGTTTTAGCTATAGGAATTTTTTCTTGGTTTAGAGGAAAAGATCTTGACAAAGATGAAGATTTTCAAGCAAGAATTAAAGACCCAGAACAAAGAGAATATATCTATGGAGATAGCAAAACACTCCTTGGTCAAAAACTCCCAACTATTCAATGGGTAGCTATGTGGATTTTCTTAGGTGCTATTGCTATTGTTGCACTTTTAGGTGCTTTCCCAGAACTTAGACCACAATTTACCTCAAAAGGTGTTACTAAACCTATGAATATGGTCGCAACAATTCAAATGTTTATGCTCTTAGCGGGTGCAGCATTAATTATCTTTACCAAACTTGATGCAAGCAAAATTGCAAAAAATGAAATTTTTAAATCAGGTATGATAGCTTTAGTAGCAGTTTTTGGAATTTCTTGGATGGCAGATACAATGTTTGCAGTGCACACTCCTATGATGAAAGAGTCTTTAGGGAATATAGTTGTTGAATACCCTTGGACTTACGCTGTTATGCTTTTATTAATTTCTAAATTTGTTAATTCTCAAGCAGCAGCGATTGCAGCATTTGTGCCACTTGCACTAGGAATTGGTGTTGAACCAGGTATTATCATTGCCTTTGCAGCAGCTTGCTATGGATATTATATTTTACCAACTTATCCAAGCGATCTTGCAACTATACAATTTGACAGATCAGGAACAACAAAAATCGGTAAATTTGTTATAAATCATAGCTTTATTTTGCCAGGATTAATTGGTGTTATCGTATCTTGTATAGCAGGATATTTTCTAGCTTTAAGCGCAGGATATTTATAAAAATAAAGGGCTTATCATAAAGCCCTTTTTTTATTTAAATGCTTTTTCCAAATCAATAGGCATAGCTTGATAACCAGTGCTTGCTCCACTAAAACGAATTTGCACTGAAGGCTCTTTAGCTCCCCATTTAAACTCATCTATTTCAGGTCTTGGCTCGCCCAAAGCAACACCTTTGTTTAAATCAAAAGCCATTCCAGCAGTGGCACTATAAACCACTATAGAATTTTTATCTTTATGATACTCAGTTAAAGAAGTAACAGGCGAAAACCACTCATTACCTCTTTGCTTACCATACTCCCAAATTTGTTCTACGGTTTTATTTTTTTGATCTATTTTATACACAACCGCTCTTGAGTATTTCATCGAAGCAAAAGCAGGTTGTTCTATACCCCTTGCATCACCATTATCAAAAGCCGTGATATAAATATATCTTTTATCAGATTTTTCATCTATTCTAAATGCAGTATGCTGTGTCCATGTAAAATCAAAACCACCATCTTCATTTTCATAACCAGGGCATTTACTATACTCATCTTCACAAACTATTTTTTTACCATTTTTATCAATAGGTTGTAAAAGTGCTTTTTTATACTTTTCTCCCCATCCTTTGTGTGCTCCTAGTATCCATTTTACTTTTTTATCACGGCCTATTTTTATAATAGCACTTTGATGACGACTTGAAATAATAATACTATCATCACTTGGATCATAATCTACACTATTTACATGAGCCCAGTTACGACCTACTCCAGTGCCTGCTATATCACCAAAAGAATCACTTGCATCCATTTTAGCTAAATCCTCATCACTTAAAGTAACCCCTGCTTTACTAGAATCAATATTCAAACAAACAGCGCCTTGATCTAAAGCTTTTATAACATTTGCTCTATATGGATCTAAAATTTCAAAAAGCCTCCACTCATCTACCACATTGCCATTTTTATCAACTTCTACTATCACATCACGCACTGAACGCACATTTTTACCATCAGGACGCTTAACATTGGCAGAAGCTACCCTTAAAAGGTAATTTCCATTTTGCATATCATCCATAGAATGAGAAAAGTCTATATAAGAAGAAGGCAAAATACGATTAAAAATTTCTCTACCCATCAAATCATACTTAACATATCTTTGACCAAATCCAAAACTTAAAGCCCCATCTTCATTTTGATGAAAACCCATCATAATACCACGCTTATAAATATTACCCCAATCCATTAATTTATCACTATCTAAATACCAACGAATTTCACCTTTTGTATCAATGATAAATGCATTTGAATTCTCATCCCACTCCATTGCACCACCTGCTGGGTTATTCCATACAGCTTGAGAGCCTTTACCACTTTGTCTTCCTGGAGCATTGTTAACCAAATACAATCTATCTTCAAAACCCTTATCTACTTTAATCACTTCTACTTTTTCAAAAGGTACACCTCTTTGCATAAGACTTCCACTAGCTTCTATATTTACTCCACCAGTTGCTATTTTATATACCTCATCTACTACTTTTTCACTTTTTCCAAAAGCAGTTTTGGTATAACTTACTTTTGCTGTATTTAAATATGATGGATAAAGTCCAAAAACAGGAATTCCTCCATAAGTTTTAATTTTATTAGGGCTAACCTTATAAGATATAGTCTGTCCATTTGGTTTTGGAACTATAGTTACACTTACATCACTTAGTTTATATCCACCATCCATAATTACAGCACTAAGCGGGGATAAACCATAAGGATTTATTTTTATAGCACCAATTTTACCTTGAATCTCCCAATTAATACTAGTACCACTAGGTCCACCCATAGCCAAAGAAACATTAGGCGCAACTGCAACGATACTACTAGCAAGTAAAATATTACTTACAATTTTACTAATTTTCATTCTTTCTCCTTTTGTAATAAATTTTAATCAAAAGCTTTGTTTATATTGATGGGATAAGCTCTATACCCTATTTGTCCGCCTAAATTTTCAAATTTCATTTCGAATAAATTTTTTTTAGTATCAAAATCAAACTCACTTAAAATAGGCTCTGTGTTTCCCATATTTAACAAATACTTCCCAAGCCCAGCCGTAGCACTATATACAAAAACACTATTTGTTTTATCAAAATACTGTGTTATAGATGTAATAGGACTGTAATAATCAAAACCTCTTTGCTTACCATACTCCCAAATTTGCTCTACGGTTTTGTTTTTTTCATCTATCATATAAAAAACAGCCCTTGAGTACTTGCTTGTAGCAAAAGGTGGTTGATGCATACCTCTTGTATCACCATTATCAAAAACACTTACAACAATCTTGCCTTTTTTGCTCATACTTGGAACATAGTATGCAGTATGCTGTGTCCATGTAAAATCAAAACCACCATCTTCATTTTCATAACCAGGGCATTTACTATACTCATCTTCACAAACTATTTTTTTACCATTTTTATCAATAGGTTGTAAAAGTGCTTTTTTATACTTTTCTCCCCATCCTTTGTGTGCTCCTAGTATCCATTTTACTTTTTTATCACGGCCTATTTTTATAATAGCACTTTGATGACGACTTGAAATAATAATACTATCATCACTTGGATCATAATCTACACTATTTACATGAGCCCAGTTACGACCAGCACCCACACCAGTAACATCTCCAAATGGAGCATTTTTATCCTCTAAGTCTTCTTTTTTTGAAGTTGTACCAACTTTATCTTTATCCACATTTAAACAAACAGCACCCTGATCTAGAACAAGTAAATTTACATCTCTATATGGATCTAAAATATCATACAATTTCCATTCATCAATCACTTTTCCATCTTTATCCACTTCAATAATAACATCTCTTACAGTTCTAACATTTTTACCATCTTTTCTTTTCTGATCAGAACTTGCAACACGAAGCAAATAAGTTCCTTTCTCTGTATATTCGATATGATGTGAAAAATCAATATAGCCCATAGGTAATTTTCTATTAAAAATTTCTCTACCCATTAAATCATAATTCATATATCTTTGTCCCATACCCCATAATAAGCTTCCATTCTCTAATTGAATAAAGCCCATCATATTACCTTTTTTATATATATTTTCAGGATCTCTTAACTCATCATTTTTTAAATACCATCTAATATCCCCATTAGTATCTACTATCCAATTATAACTTTGTAAGTCCCATTCCATTGCTCCTCCTGTTGGGTTATTCCAAACAGCTTGAGCACTATTTGCTAAAGGGTATCTAATTAAATGATTGATTAAATAGAGATTATTTTTAATTTTTTTATCTGCTTTAACAACAATCTTAGCTTTAGGCAACACACCAATTTGGTTAACGCCAGTGCTTTCAATATACACAGGTGGTGCATAAATTTTATATTCTTCTGAAATTTTCTCAGATCTCAACCCATCTATACTTCTTTCATAATCAACTTTTACTCTATTGATATAATCTGGATAAAGACCGAAAATAGGAATTCCACCATGCGTTAAAATTTCTCTATCGCTAGGATTATATTTAATACTAATACCATCCTTACCTTTTCCAAGAACTTCAACTTTTGCATTTTTCACATCATACCCACCATTTTTTATCAATGCTGTTAAAGGAGCTATTTTATACGGATTCATTACAACAGCTCCTATTTTCCCTTGAGATGAATATGTCTTAGGACCACTTGCACCCCCTATACCCATAACAACATTTGGAAAAAACAATACCACAGAAGTTAACAATAAAGCATATTTTTTCATACTATTATTTTTCATTATTTTCCTTTTTTTTGTTTACACAATAGAACTTGGTTCACCTAAAATCTTAAACACAACCACAAGCACCAAAACAACTAAAGCATAAATTTTAGTCTTAGAATGTGAAAATGCATAAGAAATAAACATACCTCCTAAAATCACCAAACAAACAACAAAAGCCAATAAGCAACAAATTGCCATATTCATAAATTCCATACTAGGAATCAAATACCAACCATTACTATATAACCCATCTTCAAAATTTGGAGGAGTTCCAACAAAAAATTTCTGGAAAGCATTTAAACTACCATAAACATCTTCAGGTACTATAGGTGTATCCATGCCACACTCACCTGTTGGTAAAAACCATCCTGGTGCCCATTCATGCAATGGTAAATTAAAAGGATATATAGGAATTTCTCTACATCCATCAACCCCAGCAAAAGGATTTTCTGAATGCACTACTTCATGAATATGATCAAGAGTAATGCAATACTCTATACCAAGCCATATACCCCAAAAAACAAAAATATAAGCAAAAATTTTTAGATAATCATTTTTAGGATCTATCAAGGCTAAAATACCACCAAAAGCCATAGTTAACATAGCAAATCTTATATAAACACACTGCTCACAAGGCTCCATATAAAGGTATTCTTGAAATAAAAAGTGTGCTATGAAAGTTAAACTTATCATAGCTATAACCATTATTAACCAAGGTAATCTAGTATTTTGCCAAGCACCAATTTTACTAATAGGACAAGAACTCATTTTGACACCAAAACTACATTTTGCTTAATTCTTCTGTTATTTCTATCAAAGCTTGTGGAGATGTAATAGCTTGCGGTGTAATTTGATATTTACCATTTACTACAAAAGCAGGTGTGCCATAGTTTTTAGAAATATCATTAGCACTTTCATAAGATTTTAAAATTTCACTAGCCTCAGGAGTTTTTAAAAAATTATCTAAATCTTCTTTGCTTGCCGAAATTGCTTTTAACCCCACCTCATAAAACGCTTCAGGATTAGATCCATTTCCCCATCTTTGTTTTTTCTTAAAATAAGCATTAAAATATGCTTCAGAAGCTTTATGAGTTAAACTATTTTTATCACTTTGACTTACTTTATTTTGCTCATCTTTAAAAGCAGCAAAAGCAAAAATTTCATTAGCTTGCTTACCATAATCACCCATAGAGCCAACAGGATAAAATTTATAAGTTAATTGCGGTAATTTTTCTTTAACTTTTGAGATTGTATTGAATTTATGGTGATCATAACAATGTGTGCAACGATAAGAAAACACTTCTATCAAAGAGTTTTGTGCATTTGGGATAGGTGTTTTTAAAGTAATATACTCTTTACCTTCGCTAAGCGCATTTGCGTTTACACCAAAAACAAAAACAGCCAACAAAGCCGAACTTAAGAACATGTCAAATTTATTTTGCATTTAAGCCTCCTTTATTATGTTTATAATTAATTATTAAAAAATCTTATAAACAATATTAGCTTATACTAATCCAACTTAAATGATAATAAAAATATAAAATAAAAATTAAATAATAATTTATTATTATTTAAATAAAACATTATATCTTGAAATTAAAGATATAATGTTTTACATATTTATTTAGTAGAAAGTTCTTTAACTATACGGATTAGTTCTTCTAAAGAAGTGATATACTCAGGATTGATTTGATATTTGCCATTTACTATAAAAGCAGGTGTACCATAATTTCTTGAAATTTCATTAGCCACATCATAAGCAGTCAAAAACTCTTTAGCTTCTTTAGTTTGTAAAAATTTTTGCAATTCTTCTTTACTAGCACCAATAGCATTTAAACCTATTTTATAAAACAAATCAAGATTATTTAAATCTAACTTTTGCTCAAAATGACTTATAAAATACACATCAGCAAGCTTATAAGTAAGACTTTTTTCACTAGCAGCATCTAAACCCAAAGCTTTTTCTTTGAAAGAAGCTAAAGCAAACATCTCATTTAAAGCGCCACCATACTCCAACATAGAACTTACTGAAAAAAGATCATATTTTAAATTTGGCAAAACCTCTTTAACCTTTGCTAGAGTGTGAAATTGATGATGATTATAGCAATGAATGCAACGATAAGAAAAAATTTCTACCAAAGAATTTTGTGCATTTGGTATAGGTGTTTTTAAAGTAATATACTCTTTACCCTCACTTAACGCATTTGCGTTTATACTAAAAACAAAAGCTATAATAGCTAATAATTTAAACATTTTTTGCAATACTTGCATGATTTTCCTTTTTTTTGATGATATAAAATACAATTTTAACATAAGATATAAAATCAAGAATATTTTATGCTCTTCTTATAGCATTTTAGATAAAATTTATATTTATTAGACATAAAACAGGGCAAAATAAATGCAAAAGCTTCTAGAATCTTATGGTATATTAGTACAAGAAAATATCAAAGATACAAATGTAGAAATAAATAAGAATACAATAATTATTCACAACTCCAACATTAGTGAAATTAATTTAAACATTCTAGAGCAAAAACAAATAAATAAAATCACTATAACAAACTGCGAAATCGATTATATTTATTTTGCAAATAATAATATAGAATTATTTTTTATAGACTGTATTTTTAAAAATCAAATTATCGCTATATCAATTATTTTCAACAAAGAAGTTATTTTTTCTCAATGTATTTTTGAAAAAAGAATTGACTTTACATATGC
Source organism: Campylobacter lari (assembly GCF_900638335.1). NCBI lineage: Bacteria > Pseudomonadati > Campylobacterota > Epsilonproteobacteria > Campylobacterales > Campylobacteraceae > Campylobacter > Campylobacter lari. Next base: position 550,739 of record NZ_LR134508.1, on the reverse strand, counting down.
AATTTTTAACAGCTATGTTAATCTTACAGCAACAATGTTTAAAAATGAGGCTAGATTTGTAATGACACTGTTTTTAGCAGATCAAACAACAACAGGAGTCATTGAAAATAATTTTAGTGAAACAGTTTTTAAAGAAAAAGTTTCTTTTAATGGTGCAGAATTTAAAGCTAAAGTTAGTTTTGAGATGGCACAATTTGAAAGTGAAACAAGTTTTACCTATGTAAATTTTAACCATATGGTTAGTTTTTTTCGTATAATTTTCAAAAACATAGTTTTATTTCAAAATACTTCTTTTTTTAACAATACAATCATATTTAGTGAAGCAGAATTTAATAATGTTAAATTTATTTCTAATAAAGAACGTGATGAAAGTAGTATTAATGGTACAACAAAACAAATATACCATTTTCAAAATGTTACATTTAAAGGTATTGTCAATTTTGAAAACATACACATAAAAGATTTAATTTTTAAAAATACAGTATTTAACAATATTGTAGTTTTTGGTTTAATCATTTTTTCCCTTCAAAAAACAGCAAGAAAAAACACTATCATACCAAATTAAAGGATTTTAAATGCAAATACGAATTTATTATGAAGATACCGATGCAGGTGGAGTGGTATACCATAGCAACTACTTAAAATTTTGCGAAAGAGCAAGAAGTGAGATATTTTTTCAAAAAAATGCAAAAATTTTTGATAAAAATACAGGACATTTCCTACTTACTAAAGCAAATTGTAACTTTTTAAAACCCGCTAAACTTGGAGATCTTATAGAAGTAAAAACATGTATCACAAAGCTTAAAAAAGCCTCAGTTTGTATAAAACAAGAGATTTACAAAGATAGTACCAAGCTTTTTGAGGCTGAATTTACCCTAGCTTTTTTAAAAAATGAAAAAGTGGTCCCCATAGATGAGACTATAGCTAGAGTTTTTACTGATCTTGCAAAGGAGTAAAACCTAAGCCTTGCGAGCGTATGATCTTAACCTTATAGTCAAATTGATTATTATTTAAACTCTCATCGAAAATTCTTTGAGAGTCTTTATCTAAAAACTGCGTATAAAAATAATCAAGTCCTACACTAGTTGCATACGCTATCCAGTTGTAATTAATATTTTGTGAAAAAAGCTCATTAAGATAAGTTAGAGTTTGATCCTCATTAGAAATGGAATTTGCTAGCAAAAGTTTTTTTCTATCATTGATTTGTGTTAAACTTAGCAAAATAGGATTATAATTAATCTGAGTTGATAATAACACAAAAGGCTCTATATCATAAGTTCTTATTTGCGAGCTTATAAGCGCTGTTTTAATCAAAGAAGTATTTAAAATAATACTAGAATCTTGAAAACTTCTATTTTGATTTAAAATGCTTCTAAAATCAAATTTAGAACTATTGATAGTGTAAATTTTCTCACTACCATTACCTGCGTTTAAAACATTCTCATCTAAGCGATTTGCCAAAGGTGTTCCATCTGAAAAAATGATATTTTTACCATTTGAATACTCTAAAAGTTTTTGAATTTGTTTTTGATAATCTATACTTCCAAAATACACATTTTCATTTTGCGTATCAAAATTTCTTTTGTGTGCAGTTGGTATGAAAACTTTTACATTAGAATCAAGGCTTTCTTTTAATAAATTTTTCACACCCTTATCTGTAAAACCTGCGATGATATAATTAAATTTCTCATCTTGAGCCTGTTTAAGTGCTTTAGCTATCTTGCCCTCATCTTCAGTGCCTATTAAAAACACCTTTACTTTTATTTGCGCTCTTTGTCTTAGCAAATACGCTATACTTGAATTTATAATCGTATTAGAATAGCTTTTAATCGTTTGCTCAGGTATAATAATAGCTAGTTTTACACTAGCATTTTTTTGAATTCTTTTTTCAAAATCTATAATGGAGTTTAAAAGTTTAGTATAGATATTAACCAAAAGTTCATTTGTATTATCACTGTTAAATCTTGATAAGAAATTAAAATAAAGTCCTGTTTCTAACAAAGTAAACAAACAATCATTGTCACAATTTTGAAATTCTAAATTAGGATAAAAAGATTCACTAGGTTCTATGGGTGATGGCTTTTGCTCTTTTGCAAAAACACTTAAAGTTAAAACAAAACTCATCAACAAACAAACTAAACTTTTTCTCATAAATAACCTTTTATTTTTTTAATATCTTCTATAAATTCAGTATAAAAGCTAGGATTTTTACTCACAAAATTCAAATCATAACTTGGCAAAAGCAAAGCATTATTAAAACGCATACATTGCCCTTTGTATTTTTGAAAATTCTCAAAACCCAAACTCGCAAAAGCTTCTTGACCAAGACATAAAATAATCTTTGCTTTTACAAAATCAAGCTCGTTATAAAAATATGGTAAGCATAATTTTAATGCTTGATTATCTATTTTAAAATTACTAAAACATTTAAACATATAAGAAAAATATATTTCATCTTCTTTTAAATTTAAAAGCTCTTTACAAAGCATTAAAAACTCTTGCTTATTTTTAGAAGCAAAAAACTTTCCACTTTCATTTTCTTCTTTATCGATAAAGGCTTGATAAATCAAAATTTTAGCATTTTTGGCTTCTTTTTCCATTAAACTATGCTTTCTTAATTTAGAAAAATGACAAAGATTGCAAGTTTTCACTCTTTCGTTTAATTCTTTAAAGCTTAAGTTAAAATGCCTAATTTGCTTTTGCTCATTAAAGTATTCATAACCAAAAGCTTTTAGATAATACAAACTGCGTTTATTCATCACATCAATGCTTCTAAATTTTCACCCTCTAAACGATAAGTTCTCCACTCACTCATATGTCTTGCATTTAACTTGGTATAAAATTCAATACCCAAATCATTATCATTTAAACAAACCCACTCTAAGCGTTTGAGATTTTTTTCTTTACAAATTTGCGCTAAATATTTAAAAACAGCTCTAGCATAGCCTTTTTTTCTATATTTTGGCTGTATGTAAATATCTTCTAGGTATAATCCACCCAAACCCCAAAAAGATGAAAAAGTAAAATAATACATCACATAACCTATTATCTCACCATCAACCTTTAAGCTCAAAGCCTTAGCGTATTCATGTTTAAAAAATGATTCTTCAAGTTCTTTAGTTGTGCATTTTACATCATCAAGCATATTTTCATGAATAGCAAGTTCTTTGAGTAATTCTAAAATTTTTTCTAAATCTTCCTTTTTGCTCTCACAAATTTCAAAAGCCATTATTTTTCCTTAATTTACAAAATAAAATCAAAATTTAGCAAAAAGTTTTAAAATAACTCTTAATTAAAAGCAGATTTAAGTAAGATTTTGCTAACATACTCGCTTATTATTTTGTTTTTTATTTTAAGTTAAGGAAAAAATATGAAAAGAACATACCAACCACATAAAACCCCTAAAAAAAGAACTCATGGTTTTCGCGTACGTATGAAAAGTAAAAATGGTCGCAAAGTGATCAATGCTAGACGTGCTAAAGGTAGAAAAAGATTAGCGGTATAAAAGATTTTCTAAGTATTAACGACTTAGGAGAGTTTGCAACAATTTACAAAGAAGGTAAAAAATGGCATTGCGAAGGCATGATCATCTTTTACTCTTTAAGTGATGAAAAAAAATTCGCTGTTGTTGCTAGCAAAAAAGTTGGAAAAGCTGTCGTAAGAAATAGAGCCAAAAGGCTCTTAAGATCAGCTTTTTTTCAGGTTAAAAATCAAGTTGAAAACGGAAAATATATACTTGTAGCCAAAACAAGTATCACTGAAATTCCTTTTTTAAAATTAGAAAAAAACTTGAAATGGGGTTTGAAAAAAATAGGATGTATAAAATAGCTTGTCTAAAACTTATCAGATTTTATCAACTCTTTATCAGTCCTTTTAAACCACAATGCTGTAGGTATTACCCAAGTTGCTCTGAATATGCCTTGTGGCAATTTAAAAAAAATAATATTTTTAAAGCATTTGGTGCAGTTTTTTTAAGAATTTTAAAATGCAATCCGTTTTTTAAAGGTGGTATTGATTATCCTAAAATACGCAAGAATAATCTAAACTCAGGTATATGTTTTAAACCTAGTTTTAACGCTTTAAAACAACTCAACTATCTTTATATCCCTTGCAACGATAATCAATTTTTTTTAATTAAGATTATATTTCCAAAGGACAATCCGTGTCAGAAAATTTATCTCAACAAAAACGCATATTAATTGCTGTTGTATTATCATTTTTATTTTTTGTAGTTTATGATTATTTTTTTATCCCTAAAGCTCCACAAACTGAGCAAAATATCACTCAAATAGAACAAAACAATTCAGCCCCACAAAGCACTACAAACACAAACACTCAAGCTCCAAAAACAGAACTTAGTGTTAATCAAAAAGAAGAAATAGCAGTTGTTAAAAGTGAGCATTTTGAAGCACATATTGACTCTTTAGGTAGAATAGCTAAATTTTATCTAAGTGATGAAAAATATAAAGACGAAAATGGTAAAAGTATTAATCTAATAGACACTTCTTTATCGCCTTTACCATTAGAAATAAGATTTAGTGATGCAAAAATCAATCAAGAAGCATTTAATACACCATATACCACAAGTCAAAAAACTATCAATGTAAGTGATGAAAACACAACCTTGATCCTTACTCAAAATCTAAATGATTTAGTAGTAACTAAAAAAATCACTTTTTATAAATATGGAAACTATGATTTAGAAGTTAATCTAAGCAAGGACGCAGCTTATTTTATCACTCCAGGCTATCGTCCAAATATAGCGGTTGATAGCTATACAGTACATGGGGTTTTAATCTTAGATAAAGATGATAAAATCACAATGTTAGAAGATGGTGATGTAGAAAATGATGAAAGTTTTTCTAATGTAACCCTTATGGCAGCTTCAGATCGCTATTATAGTGCTTTTTTTTATAATTTTGAAAAACCACTTAATGCTGTAGTTACTAAAGATAATCATGAAAACTCTATCGTTTTTGCAAGTGCGACAAATACTTTTAAAGCAAGCGGTTATGTTGGCTCAAAAGAACATGAAATTTTAAGAAGCATTCATGCGGATTTAGATGATGTTGTAGAATATGGTTGGTTTACTTTTATAGCCAAGCCTATGTTTGAATTTTTAAATTTTTTACATGGCTACATGGGTAACTGGGGTTGGGCTATTGTAGTGATGACTTTAATCGTGCGTATTATTCTTTTCCCACTTACTTATAAATCAATGATTTCCATGAATAAGCTCAAAGATTTAGCACCTAAAATGAAAGAAATCAGAGAGCGCTATAAAGGTGATCCACAAAAGATGAATTTGCATATGATGGAACTTTATAAAAAACATGGCGCAAATCCTATGAGTGGATGCTTACCTATACTTATTCAAATTCCAATTTTCTTTGCAATTTATAGAGTTTTACTAAATGCTATAGAATTAAAAGCTGCACCTTGGGCTTTTTGGATTACAGATTTATCTGTAATGGATCCATGGTTTATTTTACCTATATTTATGGGTCTAACTATGTTTATCCAGCAACTTATCACACCAATGGCCATACAAGATCCTATGCAAGAAAAGATTATGAAATTTTTACCATTAATTTTCACTTTCTTCTTCTTAACCTTCCCAGCAGGTTTAACTTTATATTGGTGTGTAAATAACATATGTTCACTTATTCAGCAAGTGATTGTAAATAAACTTTTCAAAAACCACAAAAAAGAGGAAATAGCTAAACATGAACATAGAAGCTAAAGACTTACAAACCGCACTCATAGAAGCCTCAAAGCAATTTGAGTGCTCTGTGATTGATCTAGAATATGAAGTTATTCAGCATGCTAAAACAGGATTTTTTGGTTTGTTTAGAAAAAATGCTATTATTTGTATTAAAGGGCATAAAAAAACTCAAAAACCTCATCAAGAAAAAACTAAAAAATTTCATAATGAGAAATTTAACAAACATACGCAAAAAAACTTTGATAAAAACGAATCAAAGAAAGAATACAAAGAAAATTTTCAAAAACCAATTGAAGATATTGCTCAACCTAAAGAGCATTATAAGGTAAAAAATGATGCCATTTTTGATTCATTTCATAAAGAATCCTCAGAAGAAAGAAATATCGCTTCTTATATCGACGAGATAAAAATTTCACTAGAAAAGTTACTGGCAACTTTTGATTTTGACATCAAAGTTGTGCAAGTTAGTATTTGGGATGAAAATTGTGTATTAATAAAACTTGATGGAGAAGATGCGGCTTTACTTATAGGCAAAGAAGCTCATAGATACAAGGCTTTTTCTTATTTACTTTATAACTGGCTTAGCGCTAAATACAAAATTCAACCAAGACTAGAAATTGCTCAATTTTTAGAAAATCAAACCCAGGCTATAGAAAATTATTTAAAAATTCTTATAGAAAAAGTAGAAAGCACAGGAAGAGTTCAAACAAAACCACTTGATGGAATTTGGTTAAAACTTGCTTTAGAAAAATTAAGAGAACGTTTTCCTGATAAATATGTAGCTATCAAACAAAATGACGATCAAAGATATATCGTTGTAAATGATTTTTTGAAGAAAAATGAATGAATGACACGATAGCAGCTATTGCCACAGCCCATGGAGTGGGCTCTATAAGTATCATTCGAATAAGTGGAGAAAAAGCTTTAGAACTTGCATTAAAAATTACCCGCAAAAAAGAACTAACACCACGCTATGCGCATTTATGCAAACTTTATAAAAACAACAATGACTTTTTAGATGAAGCTTTAGTAATCTATTTTAAAGCACCCTATTCTTTTACAGGAGAAGATATAGTAGAATTTCAACTTCATGGCGGTTTTTCTTTGAGTGAAATTTTACTTGATGAGCTTATTTTAGCAGGAGTGCGTCTTGCTAACCCTGGTGAATTTAGTAAAAGAGCTTGCTTAAATGGTAAAATGGATCTTTTAAAAGCTCTAAGTATACAAGATGCCATCATGTCAAAATCAACAAGTGCTGCAAATATCATAGCAAAAAATATTAAAGGTGATTTAAGCAAATTTTTAAATACTATTAGAATAGATCTTGTTCAAACCCTTGCTTTTGTAGAAACTAGCATTGATTATGCAGATGATGATTTACCACAAGATTTACTTGATCAAATCATCACTATGTGTGAAAAAAATTCAAAACTTTTACGCGATATAGTAGATATTTCTTTAAGTAAAAAAGGACTCATAGAAGGCTTTAAAGTTGCTATTATCGGTAAGCCAAATGCAGGAAAAAGTTCCTTGTTAAATTCACTTTTGGCTTTTGATAGGGCTATTGTTTCTAATATTGCAGGTACCACAAGAGATCGTATTGAGGAAAGTTTAAAAATAGGCTCGCATTTAATCAAAATCATCGACACAGCAGGTATAAGAAATGCAGATGATGAAATAGAAAAAATCGGAGTTAATTTAAGCTATGAAAGCATTAAAGAAGCAGATATCATCATAGCTGTTTTTGATGGATCTAAAGAATTCGAAGAAGAAGATGAGCGTATTTTACAAGCTTTAAAAAATTGCGATAAAAAAATCATTTATGTTTTAAACAAAAGTGATCTGACTACCAAATTTAAACATGAAATTAGCACTTCTTGTATACGCATTTGTGCTCAAAAAAACACCCAAGCCATTAAGGAAAATTTAAATGAATACTTAAATACTTTAGATGGTGATGGAATGCTAATTAGCAATACCTTAATACTCAATGCCTGCAAGAATGCTAGCGAAGCTATTTTGCGCGCAAGAGATTTATTAAAAGAAAGTTCTTTAGAACTTTTTGCTTTTGAACTAAATTTAGCCATAGGAGAGATAGCCCAATTTACAAAAGATTTTGAAAGAGATGAAATTTTAGATGCTATGTTTAGTAATTTTTGTTTAGGTAAATAAAAAGGAGAGAAAATGGATAAAGAAATTATAAAACAACACAAAATTAGCGATGAGGAATATCAAGAAATTTTAAACATACTAGGTAGAGAGCCTAATTTGCTAGAGCTTGGAGTAATTTCTGCTATGTGGAGCGAGCATTGCTCATATAAATCAAGCAAAAAATACCTTAATGGCTTTCCAACTAAAGCTCCTTGGGTAATCCAAGGTCCTGGTGAAAACGCTGGAGTAATAGATATAGGTAAAGGAATGACGGCCGTATTTAAAGTAGAAAGTCATAATCACCCAAGTTTTATAGAGCCATTTGCAGGTGCAGCTACTGGTGTGGGTGGAATTTTACGCGATGTTTTTACCATGGGTGCAAGAGTTGTTGCAGGCATGAATTCTTTAAAATTTGGCAATATCCACGATGAAAAAATAGGCAAGCATCAAAAATATTTAGTTAAAGGTGTAGTAAGTGGAATTTCACATTATGGTAACTGCATGGGTGTGCCTACTATTGGTGGAGAATGTGCTTTTGATGAATGTTTTAATGGAAATATCTTAGTTAATGCTTTTGCACTTGGAACTTGCAAAATCGAAGATATTTTTTTTGCAAAAGCTGAGGGTATAGGCAATCCTGTAATTTATGTGGGTTCAAAAACCGGTCGTGACGGACTTGGTGGAGCTGTAATGGCAAGTGATAGTTTTAATGAATCCAGTAAAAGCTTAAGACCAACTGTGCAAATTGGCGATCCATTTGCTGAAAAATTGTTAATGGAAGCTTGCTTGGAACTTTTCAAAAATGATTATATAGTTGGAATTCAAGATATGGGCGCAGCAGGACTTACTTCAAGTTCTTTTGAAATGGCAGGACGCAGTGGTAGCGGTATGAAACTTTATCTTGATAAAACTCCTATGAGAGAAGAAGGTATGACTCCTTATGAGTTAATGCTAAGTGAATCTCAAGAAAGAATGCTAATTTGTGCTAAAAAAGGCTATGAAGAAAAAGTTATTGAAATTTTTAATAAATGGGGGCTTGATGCAGCTATTATAGGTGAAGTTACCGATACTGGCAAAATGGAATTATTTTGGCATGATGAATTAGTTGGTTTAATCCCAATTGAGCCACTAAGTGAGAAAGCACCTATACTTGATAGACCTGTGGCTAAACCAAAATACTTAGATGAAATAAAAAACTATCAATTTAAGCTTAACATTCCTACTCAAGAAGCATTTGAAAAACTCCTTGCAGATGAAAATGTTAGCAATAAAGCTTATATTTATGAGCAATTTGACTCAAGCGTACAAACCAACACTTTAAAAAGCGATGGAGCTTTAGGGGCAAATAGCATTAGAATCAAAGAAAACAATTGCTTACTTTCTATGGCAATTGAGTGCAACTCAAGATTAAACTATGTAAATCCAAAAATCGGCGCAGCAGCAGCTGTTGCAAGTGCAGGAAGAAAAATAGCATGCTCAGGAGCTAGGCCTTTGGCAATTAGCGATTGTTTAAATTATGGCAACCCGCAAAACCCTGAAGTAATGTGGCAATTTGCCCAAGGTTGCGAAGGTATTAAACTAGCTTGTAAAGAACTCAATACTCCTGTAGTAAGCGGTAATGTTTCTTTATACAATGAAACCGATGGAGTAAGTATTTTTCCAAGCCCAACCATAGCTTGCGTTGGAGTAAATGAAAAAGCAGAAAATGTTTTAAAATCATATTTTAGTAAAGATACTAGCGCTATTTATTTACTTGGAGAAAGTAAGGGTGCTTTTGGTGGATCTTTAATTGCTAAAGTGCTAGATCAAAAAGTGGCAGGAGAGCTTGAAGATATAGATTTTAACACAGAATTAAAACTATGGGATGTTCTACTAAAGGCAAATGAAGCAAAATTGCTTGATTGTGCCAATAGTATTGGCATAGGTGGTCTTGCTATCACTTTAGCTAAAATGAGCGCAAAGGCAAATTTAGGTATTAAAGTAAAAACTGATTTTGAAGATAAGAGTTTTATTTTCGAAGAAAGTCCAACAAGAGTTATACTTGGTGTTAAAAATGAAGAAAAATTTATCAAATTTGCAAATGAAATGGGAGTTAAATTTACAAAACTTGGAAATTTAAATGAAAAAGATTTTATTTTAGATGATATTAAGATATCTTTAGTAAAACTACAAGCAATTTATTTTGATAAATTTAATGAATATTTAGGATAAAAATGCTTTTTGTTTTACTTGTATTGGCAATTTTGGCATTTTATTGGTATTATAAAACATGGGGTAAAGATGATCTTTTAGGCTCTTTTAAAAAAGGAGCTAAAAGTTTCTCTCAAGGTTTTAAACAAGGCTATCACGAAGAAAGAATTGATGGCTTTAAAAGAAGATTAAACTACTATGTTATAGCACTTTTAGCAAAAATAGCAAAAAGCGATGGCAGAGTTAGCGAAAATGAAGCTAATATGATCTCACAAATTCTTGATTACAATGCCAAAGATTCAAGAGAAAGGGAATTTTTAAAACAAAGTTTTAATGAACACAAAAACACCTTAAATGACACCTATGAAGTAGCCAAAGAACTCATCAAGGAAGTACCTTTACCTCAACAAGAAAGAATTAATATATTAAATGTTTTGGTCGCAATGGCCTTGATTGATGGAGAACTTAACAGCACCAAAAAAGATGTATTAAAAGCCATTGTCAAAGCCTTTAATCTTGATGTAAACATACTTGAGAGACTTCTAAATTCTATGCAAACTCAAAAAGTAGGTATGAATTTGCAAAAAGCATGTGAGATTTTAGGTGTAAGCGAAAATGTAAATTTACAAGAGCTTAAAAAACGCTATAGAGAACTTGCTAAAAAATATCATCCTGATATTTTAAATGCAAACAACAGCGATGAAGCGAAAATAAAAGAAGGTGTAAAAAAATTTCAAGAAGTTAATGAATCTTATGAATTTTTAAAACAATACATAGAAAGGAAAAATCAATGAAAGCACTAATTAGTGTCAGTGATAAAGAAGGAGTGGTAGAATTTGCTAATGAGCTTGTAAAATTAGGTTTTGAGCTTTTATCTACCGGAGGCACTTATAAGCTTTTAAAAGAAAACAACCTGCAAGTACAAGAAGTTAGTGATTTTACTCAAAGTCCTGAAATGTTTGAAGGACGTGTAAAAACCTTACACCCAAAAATTCATGGTGGAATTTTATACAAAAGAGAAGATGAAAATCATCAAAAGCAAGCTAAAGAGCATAATATAGAAAGCATAGACTTGCTTTGTGTGAATTTATATCCTTTCAAAAAAACTACAATTTTAACCCAAGATTTTGATGAGATTGTAGAAAATATCGATATCGGTGGTCCTGCTATGATACGTAGCGGTGCAAAAAATTTCAAAAATGTCATTGTAGTTTGTGATATTTTAGATTATGATAAAATCATACAAGCTTTAAAAGATAATACTTTAGATCTTGATTTTAGAAGAGCATTGATGATTAAAGCTTATGAGCATACAGCAAATTATGATGCTTATATAGCAAATTATATGAACGAGCGTTTTAATGGTGGTTTTGGTGCAAGTAAATTTATTGTTGGTCAAAAAGTATTTAATACAAGATATGGAGAAAACCCTCATCAAAAAGGTGCTTTATATGAATTTGATGACTTTTTCACACACAATTTTACAACCTTAAAAGGCGAGGCAAGTTTTAACAATCTAACCGATATTAACGCAGCTTTAAACTTAGCAAGCGCTTTTGATAAAGCTCCAGCAGTAGCCATTGTAAAACATGCAAATGCTTGCGGATTTGCCATAAAAGAAAACTTACTACAAAGTTATATCCATGCACTTAAATGCGATACCTTGAGTGCTTATGGCGGTGTTGTAGCTATCAATGGAACCTTAGATAAAGAATTAGCACAAAAAATCAATGAAATTTATATAGAAGTAATTATTGCAGCAAATGTAGATGATGATGCTTTGGAAGTATTTAAAGATAAAAAGCGTATTAAAATCTTTACACAAAAAGCGCCATTTCTAACTAGAGCTTATGACAAATATGATTTTAAACATATAGATGGTGGTTTTGTATATCAAGATAGTGATGAAGTTAGAGAAGATGAATTAAAAAATGCAGTGTTAAAAAGTGAAAGAAAAGCTAGTGAACAAGAATTAAAAGATCTTGAAATAGCTATGAAAATTGCTGCATTTACCAAATCAAATAACGTAGTTTATGTAAAAAATGGCGCTATGGTGGCTATTGGTATGGGTATGACAAGTCGTATTGATGCAGCTAAAGCAGCTATTAATAAAGCTAAAGAAATGGGACTTGATTTAAATGGTTGTGTTTTAGCTAGCGAGGCTTTCTTTCCATTTAGAGATAGCATAGATGAGGCTAGCAAAATAGGAGTAAAGGCTATCATCGAACCAGGTGGAAGTATAAGAGATGAGGATATCATTCAAGCTGCTAATGAATATGGTATTGCATTATATTTTAGCGGCATAAGACACTTTTTACATTAATACAAGGAGTTTAAATGTTTAAAAGCATAGGTGCAAAGATATCTTTAGCAATGATTTCTACATTGCTAATTAGTTTTATTATTATGCAAATTATTTTACAAAAAGACTCTCAGCAAACGACCGATAGAATCAGCCGTGCAAATTTAGATACCTTAAGCACTTCTGTTTTTCAAACACTAAGAATGGCGATGAATTTGGGCGATCCTGCCATTATAGAACAAGCTATAAAAGAAGCAGGTGAGATAGAAGGTATAAAAGATATTAAAATTTATCCTTCCAAAAGCACCGTTGAGCTTTTTGAAATGCAAAAATATGCAAAAAGTAATGAAAGTATCATCAATGAGCAATTTAACAAGCCAGAAATTAAAGCAGTTGAAATTAATAACGATCAAGGGCATTATCTAAGACTTATACGCCCATTAATTGCTAATGAAGGATGCCTTGCTTGCCATGCAAACGCTAAAGAAGGCGATGTTTTAGGAGTTATGGATATGTATAATGACTTAAAACATGTAGATGATGATTTGGCAAGCTCAGCTAGAACTTATATTGTTATTTTTAGTATAGCTTTACTTTTTACTGTTTTTGCTGTACTTTATATTTTAAAAATAGTTGTAGGAAATCCTGTTTTAGATCTTTTAAAACATGCTAAAGAGCTAGCCAGTGGCGATGGAGATTTACGCGCAAGAATTAACATAAAAAGTACTGATGAAATAGGTAAAGCTTGTACCTATATTAATCAATTTATTGAAAAAATTCAAAATGCAGTGATTTCTACTAATGAAAACTCTCAAATGGTAGATAAGCAATCCAAGCTTTTAAATACTAATGCACTTGATCTAGCAAATAGAACAAAAGAAGGCCATACAAAAACCGATGAATCTTATCACTTAAGTGAACAAATACATACAGAACTGCAAGATCTTGCCGAACTTTCAAATAATGCAAACAAAGCAAATACAAAATCTTTTGAAGTTTTAAACGCCATGCTTGATTCGCTAAATCAGGTAGTAGATAAAGTAAGAGTGGTTGCAGAAAATGAAGATGTTTTATCTCAAAAAGTTGAAGTTATGGAAAAACAAGCAGAAGAGATTAAAAAAGCATCTGATATGATGGGAGAAATTGCCGATAAAACCAATCTTTTATCATTAAATGCAGGTATTGAAGCAGCACGTGCTGGGGAATTTGGTCGTGGATTTTCAGTTATTGCTGAAGATGTAAGAAATCTTGCTCAAAATTCGGAAGAATTTTTAAAAAATATCGCTATTGTAACCAAACAATTAGTAGATAGCATCAATGAAGTCTCCAAAGAACTAAAACATAATGCCAAAGAAATCAATTCTTTAAATCAAGATGCAAAAGATCTTGTCGAAGGAACTAATGAAGTAAAGGTTTGTAATGAAAATGCAAGAGATTTAGCAAATGCTTGTATGCAAAAAATTTCAAGCACACAAGAAACTTTACAATCATTACTTGATAAAATGCAAGAAACAGTACAATTAAGTGATAAAAATGAAGAAATTTCAAAAATTTTACTTGGTGTTGCTCATGAGTTAAATGTAGTTTGTCAAAATTTAGAAGATGAATTAAAACATTTTCATGTATAAGGAGAATCAAAATGAAAAAAATAATTACATTAAGTATAACAAGTTTAGCTATTTTTAGTGGGTGTTCTGTGGCAAATTTAAGCACAGATGATTTACAAAATAAAGAATTTACTATAAGCTCTTATGAAGCTAACGGAAAAAGTTATGAACTTCCTCAAAATTCTAAAGCAAGTATTAGTTTTGATAATAAAGACAAAAGACTTTTTGGAATAGCAGGATGTAATAGATTTTTTGGTGGCTATAAAGATCAAGGAAACAGCATTAAAATAGAAGATAATCTTGCATCAACAAAAATGCTTTGCGATCAAGAGTCTATGAAATTTGAAGATAATTTCTTAAGAAATTTCAACGGAGATTTTCAAATTACTAGCAATGATGATGGAATTATTTTGGAAAATAAAAAAATGAAAGTATATTTAAAATAAGCCTTAAGGCTTATTTTAAATGCTCTAATATATCCTCGCAAACCTTTCTAGGTTCTTTTGCTTTATAAATAGGTCTTCCAACCACAATAAAATCCGACAAATTATCCTTAGCACACTGTATATCAGCTACTCTTTTTTGATCGTCTGAATTTTCTTTAAAGGGGCGAATTCCAGGGGTTAATGTGATAAAATTTGAATTAGTGTTTTCTTTTATCAACAAACTTTCATATACCGAGCAAACCATACCATCAAGACCACTTTCATAGCTAATTTTAGAAAATTCCTTAACAGCTTGTTTAATATCTTGTTTATATACACTAAAAAATTCTTGCTCATCAAAACTAGTTAAAGCAGACACAGCAAGCACTAAAGGTCTTTTGCTTAAAGTATTTAAACGCTCCATAATCGTACGCATAGCGCTTTTTCCTGCACTTGCATGGATATTGAACATATCCACATCAAACTTAGCAAGCTCTTCGCAAGCATCTGCCATGGTATTTGGAATATCATAAAGTTTCAGATCTAAAAAGATCTTAAAATTATCCTCTTTTTTAATCGCCTCTAAAAGCTTTATTCCATCTCTTAAATACGATCTAAGTCCTATTTTAACCCAAAGATCTAAACCTTTTAATTCTTTAGCTAAATTTATACACTCATCATAACTTGCTACATCAAAAGCCACGCAAAGTTTCATTGCACTTCCTTGTTGATTTTATCTAACACCCCATTGATAAATTTAGGAGCATTATCTCCTGCCATTTCTTTTGCAAGCTCTATAGCTTCATTGATGATAATCGCTTTTTGTGTAGAAGTAAATAAAATCTCATAAGCACCCAAACGCAAAATAGCCTTTTCTATATTAGCTACCCCATCTAATTTATGCTCTTTTAAACATTCATTAATTTTCTCATCAAGAAATGCAAGTTGCTCATTAATGCCATTATATAAATCTAGAGTGAATTTTCTTTGGTCATTGCGAATTTTTTTTTCATCTAAAAATTCATTGATAAAATCTTCATTTTCTTGATTTAACTGTGCTGCATAAAGCAAAGAAACTATACTTTGTCTTACTTGATGTCTAGTAGCCATTTTAAGCCTTAATTTTTTGAATTAAATTAAGCATTTCAACCACAGTAAGCATAGCTTCAAAACCTTTATTGCCTGCTTTACTACCCGCTCTTTCTATAGCTTGCTCTAAAGTATCAGTTGTTAAAACTCCAAAACTTACAGGTATATTAGCTCCAAGTCCTACGCTTGCTATACCTTTAGTAGTTTCAGCCGCTACATAATCAAAATGCGGTGTACTTCCACGAATTACCGCTCCAACACAACAAATTCCATCAAATTTTTTACTCTCACAAGCTTGTTTTAGTGCAAAAGGAATTTCAAAAGCACCTGGCACTAAAATAAGACTTAAGTTTTCTTCTTTACCCCCATGTCTTAAAAAAGCATCTTTAGCACCTTCAACTAAACGATCTGTGATAATGTGATTAAATCTTGCATTGATAATTGCAATTTTTTCATCACCTTTTAAACTTAAATTTCCTTCTATTATATTCATAATTTTCCTTTTTAAATAATTTCTTGAATTTTTAAAAGCGTATTTACGCAGTTTTTAAGTCTTGAAAGATCAAGCATATTTGGTCCATCACACAAAGCCTTACAAGGTTCAATGTGTGTTTCAAAGAAAAATCCATCCACACCTACACTAGCCGCAGCTCTTGCTAAAGGCTCTACAAATTCACTTTTGCCTCCACTACTTCCACCATTTGCCCCTGGCATTTGCACACTATGAGTAGCATCAAAAACAACCGGAGCATATTTTCTCATGATAACCAAACTTCTCATATCTACAACTAAATTTCCATAGCCAAAACTAGAACCTCTCTCAGCTACAAAAACACCATTTTCTTTGGCTATTTCAAAACCTTCTTCGTTAATGCCTCTAGTTTGTAAAATTTTAGCTACGCTGTATTTAATATCTTCAGGATTTAAAAATTGACCTTTTTTTACATTTACCTTAGCTTTTGTTTTGGCAGCAGCTACTAATAAATCAGTTTGTCTACACAAAAAAGCTGGAATTTGTAAAACATCTACAACCTCAGCTGCAATACTTGCTTGAGAACTCTCATGAATATCAGTAAGAATTTGCATGCCAAATTTATCTTTAACTTTTTGCAAAATTTCCAAGCCTTTTTCAAGACCTGGTCCCCTAAAACTATTAATACTAGTTCTATTTGCTTTATCAAAACTTGATTTAAAATAAAAATCAATTCTATCATCTTTTAAAAAGCATTCAAGCTCTTGTGCAACCTTAAAAACAAGCTCTTCATTTTCTATCACACAAGGTCCTGCTATTAGTATCATTTTTTTCATCATTTTTTTCCTTGTTTTTTATTATTTTACTTTATTTTTATTATTTTCTTCAAGAGGAAAAACAAAATTTAAAATAATAGCTGTAATCCCACCTGCTGCAATCCCTGAAGAAAATAAAGTTTTAAACCACATTGGCATAAATTCTAAAATATCAGGATTATTAGAAACTCCAAGTCCTATACCCAAACTCATAGCTATAATGATAATAGAACGACGGTTTAAATTTTCTTTAGAGATAATCCTAACTCCTGTTGCAGCTATAGTGCCAAACATTACTAAAGTTGCCCCACCTAAAATAGGCTCTGGAATTTGTAAAGTAATATCAGCCACAATAGGAAATAAACCCAAAATCATCAACATAAAAGCTACAATAAATCCTACATAGCGACTTGCAACACCTGTTAAAGCTATGACGCCATTGTTTTGCCCAAAACATGAATTTGGAAAAGTATTAAAAAAGGCTGAAACAAAGGAATTAAAACCATTTGCCAAAACTCCACCTTTTAATCTTTTTGCATAAAGCTCACCTTTAACTGGCTGATTTGAAACTTCACTAGTAGCACTAATATCACCAATTGTTTCTAAAGAAGTTACCATAAAAACCAAAATCAAAGGTAAAATGAGATTATAATCAATACTCAAACCATAGTGCAAAGGATCAGGTAAAAACATTAAAGGTAAATTTTCATTAAAATTAAAGCTAAAATTTTCAAATGTCATAGCCACCAAAAGCCCTATTATCATAGCTATAAATAAAGAAGAAATTCTTATATAAGCATTATTAAAACGATTTAATATAATAATACTTAAAATCACAACTCCGGCTAATAATAAATTTTGTAAAGATCCAAACTCACCACTTGCCTTAGCCGCAAATCCACCTCCTGCACTCACAAGACCAACATTAATCAAACTAAGACCTATAATCATCACCACTATACCTGAAACCAACGGAGAAATCACTCTTCTAATAAAAGGTAAAATTTGAGAAATAATCATTTCAGTAGTAGAGCAAAGCATTAAAGTACCAAAAATAGCCCCAAGCATTGCTTCTTGCGATAAACCATTATTTTTCAAAACAAGCCCGCCTAGTATAATAGGCGCAACAAAGTTAAAACTAGTTCCTTGAATAGATAAAAGTCCACTCCCTATAGGACCCCAAGTTTTAATCTGTAAAAGTGAAGCAACACCTGAAGCAAAAAGCGACATACAAATAATTCTAGCTGTATTAGTATCATCTATTCCAAGACCCTTGCAAATTAGCAAAGCAGGTGTAATTACAGCCACAAACATAGCCATTAAATGCACTAAAGCAGCAAAAAATGCTTTAGTAAAAGGTGGTTTATCTTCTAAACCATAAATTAAATCTGTTTTATTTTCCATTTTTTTCCTTTGTTTGTTTACTAACCAAAATAATTCCTCCTAAAATAATGCTAAAAATTCCTATAAAAACCATCAAACTAGGAAATTCATCTCCTAATAATATACCCAAAAACAAAGTAAAAACTACATCTATATAACTAACTCCCGCAACAACTCCTGCCTTTTTTGCAACCCCATAAGCCTTAGTAACATGAATTTGATACATTGCTCCAAAAATTCCCATTAAAACAATAAAAATCCAAGCTTTAAAACTAGGCATCACAAATGGAGCGATTAAAAAGTCAAGCTCTTTTATTTCATAAAAAGAACCTATAATCATAGATATTAAAGGCATCAAAGTGCCAATTAAAACAAAAGATAAAGCTATAAAAGGCGCTGGGTATGATTTTCTAAGCTCTCTTACGCTAGTTAGCGCCAAGGCTGCACAAAAACCGCTTAAAATTCCTAAAATACTATTTTTTAAATCAAAGCCTGAATGCGTAGTACTATCTGCAAAAGGCTGACAGATTAACAATACCCCTATAAAAGCAACTAAAATCCCAAAACAAGCTTTTAATCCCAAATTTTCTTTAAAAAATAAAAAAGCAATCAAAGCTATAAAAATAGGTGCTGTTTTTTGAAAAGCAAAAGCACCACCTAAGGAAATATTAGAAACATTATAAAAGAAAAGATATAAGGCAATCGTCCCTATAACACCTCTAAAAACAAGCAAACCTAAATGTCCACCACTTTTGTGAAAATTTAATTTTGAAAGCGCATAAAGCATAAAAGCTGTACCTATAATGTTTCTAAAAAACATAATTTCAATCGAGGATAATTCTTCGCTAAGAATTTTTGCACAAGCACCTACAAGTGCAAATTCTATGGAAGCAATAATCATAAAATATATACCTAAATTCTTTTTAACTATTCTTAACATATAAATTCCATATAAAAATTCTCGTTATTTTAGTCTTTTTTGCTTAATTTTAAGGCAATTTTTATATAATCACAAATAAAAATTTAAAAATGAGTATTAATGCAAAGTATTATTTTAATAGGAAAACCAAACGTTGGCAAATCAAGTCTTTTTAATAGACTTGCAAAAAAACGCATAGCCATAACTAGCGACATAAGCGGAACTACAAGAGATACTAACAAAATAGAGGTAGAAATTGATGGCAAAAAAGCTTTATTGATAGATAGTGGTGGACTTGATGAGAGCAATGAGCTTTTTAAAAATGTCAAAGCAAATTCGCTTAAAGCTGCTAAAAATAGCAATATTATCTTTTATATGGTAGATGGTAAATTTTTACCTGATGATGAAGATAAAGCATTTTTTTATGAAATGAAAAAACTTAACAAACCCATAGCTTTAGTAATCAATAAAGTCGATAACAAAAAAGATGAAGAAAGATCTTGGGAATTTTCTAATTTTGGAGTAAAAGAAGTTTTTAACATCTCTGTTACGCATAATATAGGCATTGATGAGCTTTGTATGTGGGCTGGTAAGTTTTTAAATGAAAGTTATTTAAATGCAGATGAAGAAGAAGATTTTGAAAGCTATTTAGAAAATTTTGACGAAAATAGCGGAGATTTTAAACTAAAAACCATCAATGAAAACCACATTAAAGTGGGGATTATTGGTAGAGTGAATGTAGGAAAATCAAGTCTTTTAAATGCTTTAGTAAAAGAAGAACGTAGCGTGGTAAGCGATATAGCAGGCACTACGATTGATCCTGTTAATGAAAGCATTATGCATAAAGATAAAATCATTGAGTTTGTAGATACTGCAGGAATTAGAAAACGCGGTAAAATACAAGGCTTAGAGCGTTATGCGCTAAATAGAACTGAATATGCCCTAGCTAATGCTCAAATTGCACTTTTAGTACTTGATGCAGCCGAAGGCTTTAACGAGCTTGATGAGCGTATTGCAGGACTTGCTGCCAAGCATTGTTTAGGTGTGATTATCGTACTTAATAAATGGGATAAAAGCGAACTTGATTTTGATAAAACCTTAAAAGAATTAAAACTAGATCGTTTTAAATTTCTAGCTTATGCACCCGTTGTGAGCGTATCAGCTTTAAGCGGAAAAAGAGTACATGTACTTTTAGATAAAATCTTAGAAGTTTTTGCCAATTTCACGCAAAAAATTCCAACTGCAAAATTAAATACCTTGGTAGAAGAAGCCACAAGAGCTCACCCATTGCCTCATGATTATGGAAAACTAGTTAAGATATACTATGCTGTGCAGTATGACTTAGCACCTCCAAAAATAGCTCTAATCATGAATAGACCAAAAGCTTTGCATTTTAGCTATAAGCGCTATTTGCAAAATCAAATTAGAAAACAATTTAATTTTGAAGGCGTTCCTTTGATTTTAGCTTCAAGAAAAAAAGGTAGCAAAGATGAACAAGAAGGATAATCTCCTTTTTGTAGGCTTTATGGGCTGTGGTAAAACAACCATAGCAAGGACTTATGCAAAAAAATATAATAAATTCTTTTTAGATACAGACAGTTTGATTAAAGATAAATTTAATCTTGAAATTAGTGAATTTTTTAAAACATATGGAGAGAAAAAATTCCGCAAAGAAGAAAAAAAACTTGTTTCTTTTTTAACTTGTGTGCAAAATTGCTCTATTGCAAGCGGTGGTGGTTTCATAGAACAAAAAAAAATAAAAAATATTGGTACTATTGTTTACTTAAAAGCAAGTTTTGATTATCTTTTACAAAGATTAAATAAAGAAGAATTAGCCATAAGACCCCTATTTTTAAACACAAGTGATGCCAAAGTACTATTTGATCAAAGAGTAAAAAAATACGAAAAAAAGGCAAATATTATCATAGGTATTGAAAATAAAAGTGTTAATGAGATTATTAAAGAAATCAAAAAAGAGGTAAAATGAGAGTTATTACAGGATTACAGCCAAGTGGAGATTTACATATAGGAAATTATTTTGGCTCAATCAAACAAATGCTAAATATGCAAGAAGAAAATCAAATGTATATGTTTATAGCAAATTATCATGCTATGACTTCAAGTTTTGACGGAGAAAAGCTCAGACAAAATTCACTCAAAGCTGCAGCAGCTTTTTTGAGCTTAGGGATTGATCCACAAAAAAGTGTGTTTTGGCTGCAAAGCGATGTAAAAGAAGTGATGGAGCTTTATTGGATTCTTTCTCAATTTACCCCAATGGGACTTTTAGAAAGGGCGCATAGCTATAAAGATAAAATTGCCAAAGGTTTAAATGCCAACCATGGACTTTTTTCTTACCCTGTTTTAATGGCTGCAGATATTTTACTTTTTAATGCTCAAATAGTTCCTGTAGGTAAAGATCAAATTCAACATGTTGAAATAGCAAGAGATATAGCCTTAAAAGTAAATAATGAATGGGGTGAAATTTTTACCTTACCTCAAGCTAAAGTTAATGACGAAGTTGCGGTAGTACCTGGTACTGATGGAGCTAAAATGAGCAAGTCCTACCAAAATACAATCGATATTTTTAATACACCAAAAGCTATTAAAAAACAAATTTCTTCCATTGTTACAGATAGCACAGCTTTAGAAGATCCAAAAGATTGGCAAAATTGCAATATATTTAAAATCGCAAAATTATTTTTAGACAAAACAGAGCAAGAAGCTTTAAAAAGTCGTTATGAAAAAGGTGGTGAAGGTTATGGACATTTTAAAATGTATTTAAATGAAATCATTAGTGAGTATTTTGCCTCAGCCAAGGACGAATATGAAAAATTATTAGCCAATCCTTCTAAAATTAAGGAGATTTTAGAATTTGGAGCAAGTAAAGCAAAAAAACAAGCTCAAGAAACAATGGAAAAAATTTATGCTAAAATAGGACTATAAAAGGAGTTAGAATGTTAGATTTAAAACTTTTACAAAATAATTTCGATGAAATTGCACAAAAATTAAAAGCTAAAAAAGTGGATGAAAATTTACTCAAAGAACTGAGTGATTTATTTGTAAATTTAAAAAAAGAAAAAGTACTTTTAGAAGAATTTCAAGCTTTTCAAAATAAATTTAGCAAAGAACTTGCAACAGCACAAGATAAAGAAAGTTTAAAAGTACATCTAAGTCAAAATAAAGAAAAAATTAATACTCAATCAAAAATCGTTAATGAGCTAGAAGAAAAACTAGAGCAAATTGCCCTAGCAATACCAAATACCCCTGATGATTGCGTGCCTTTTGGAGAAGATGAAGATGAGAATATAGAATTAAAAAAAGTTCTAACACCTCCTAGTTTTGATTTTGAAATCAAAGAGCATCATGATTTAGGAGAAAAATTAAATTGGCTTGATTTTACAAGAGGAGTTAAAATCTCACAAAGTCGATTTTGTGTGCTTAAGAACGAAGGAGCTTTACTGAGTAGAGCTTTAGTAAATTATATGATAGATTTTAATAGAAGCAGAGGTTTTGAGCTAGTTAATGTACCTTTTTTGGTCAATAGTGCAACTATGTATGGTACTGGACAGCTTCCAAAATTTAAAGATGACATGTATAAGGTAGAAAATGATGATTTATATCTCATCTCAACTTCTGAAATTCCAGTGACTAATCTTTATTCTAATGAAATTTTAACCCAAGAAGAATTGCCTTTAAAAATGACTTGCTATAGCGCTTGTTTTAGACAAGAAGCAGGAAGTGCAGGTAGAGATACAAGAGGAATTATAAGACAACATCAATTTGAAAAAGTAGAGCTTGTTAGTATATGCAAGCCTAACCAAAGCGAGTTAATGTTTGAAGAAATGCTAAATTGCGCTAGTGATTTACTAAGTTCTTTAGGTCTAGCACATAGACATTTGATGCTTTGTACTGGTGATTTAGGTTTTTCAGCTGCTAAAACAGTAGATTTAGAAGTATGGCTTCCATCGCAAAATAAATACCGTGAAATTAGCTCAGTATCAAATTGCAAAGATTTTCAAGCAAGACGTGCAAAAATTCGTTTTAAAAATGATAAAGGCAAAAATGAATTAGTTCACACGCTTAATGGCTCTTCGCTAGCTGTTGGTAGAACCTTGGTAGCTATTATGGAAAACTATCAAGAAAAAAATGGAAATATAAGAATTCCTGATGTATTAAGAAAATACTTTTAAGAGGAAACATGGCCGAAGAAGTAACACTTAAAGAACAAGACAATCAAGAAACGCCCTTTTCACAAATAGATGAAAATCCAGGAGTAGAAGAACAATCTATTCCTCCTGGGATGATACCCCCTGAATTAGAAGAAGAAAGTACTTTTCAAAGAGTAGAAGAAGAACCTCAACCACCACAACCTGAAGAGAAAAAAAAGCTTTTTGATAAAAAATTTATTATTTTAATTTCTACACTTGGAAGTTTTGCTTTAATATTACTTGTAGTTTTAATTTTACTTATAGCTTTCAAAGAAGATAAAAAAACTATTTTAAATGTTCAAGTTTCAGATGATAACACCAGTGCAAGCATCACAAAAGTAAAACAATCAGCATTGGATCTTGTAGTGCAAAAAGCTAATTTACTATATGAAAAAGGTGATGTCGAAAGCGCCTTAGAACTTTATAATAATATTAATATTTTCAACCAATCCTTATCTAGTTATAATCTTGGTGTAGCACAAATGAAACAAAAAGATTTTACCAGTGCGATTGAGAATTTTAAACAATCACTAGAATTAGAAGAGCATAAAGTAGCTGCAGCTATCAATATAGCTGTATGTTATTTTAAACTTGGAGATAGGGAGAAATTTAAATATTATCTTGACTTAGCAAGAGTGCATTTACCACAAGATTCGCAATCATCTTTGTATGATTATTATCTAGGCTTGATTAATTATTATCAAGGATTTTACCCAGAAGCTTTACAAATGTTTATGCGCTCAAGCAATATTAATGGATACCAAGGGGAGTCTTATTACCTTGGAGCAAAAATTTATGCATTATTAAATTCTGAACAAAATGCTATTAATTTTTTACAAAAGCAACAAGACTATGAAGCTAGCTTGCCTTTGGGTTTATTATATGCTAAATCAGGAGACTACCAAAAAGCCAAGGAGTATCTCGAAAGAGCATCAAAAATAGCAAATAACGAAATAAGAAGCAAAATAGCCTTGGCCTTAGTAGAATTAAAAACAGACCAATATGAAAGCGGTTCTCAAATTTTAAAAGCTTTGTATATTAAAGATAAAGATGTTGGCTCAAAATATTACAAAATAAAAACAAGATTAAAAAGAAATTTATCTAATATTGATATAGCACAACAAAATTTTGCTAAAAGATTGATTACAGGAAAACAACAAATATATGATTTACTATTTTATTTCTCACCTTACCGCGTTTTTGATGTTAAACAAAGTATGGAGCTTATCACAAAAGCTGATTTGGGAAATTTTCTACAAGGCTATGAATACGAAAATGAGCTGCTTGTTAAAAGCAAAGCCTTATCAGGTGTTAATATAGAATTATCTCATGCCATCGACTTAGCTTTTAACTATCACTTAAGAGAAGCAAATCAAGAATTTAAAAATTTAAGCGAAATTTATCATGCACATGATGTAATTCATTATAATCTTGCTCTAACTTATGCACAACTACAAGATTATAACAATGCATATAAACACTTTTCAACTGCTTATCATCTAAATCCGAAAAATTATATCGCAGGGATTTTTGCTATATATTGCATGGATTTAGTAAAAAAAGACTATACTAAATTAGCTAATGAGCTTTTAGAAAATTTACAAGTAGATAATAACATTGATCAAAATCATAACATATATAAATATCTACTACATTTAGCTAAAAATGATTTTACTGCAATAATTCCTTATTTAGATAATCTTTCAAACTCAAACAGCACCCCTTTGGAATTGATGTTTGCTATCATAGCTGCTAATGGAAACAATCTTGATACATTAAGAAATCAAAAAATTAAAGAACTGAAAGATTTGCTAGGTGAAGACATTATTAGCAATATTTTATATTTTAATTCCAAAAACATGAATCTTGATATCAAAGAATATGCCAAACAGGCACAAATGTATTTTTTATCCGCTAAACTTGATTACGATTCTTTATTTGGAGGTGCTGGTATAGTCAAAGATAGTTATGTAACTCTTATGCAAATCACAGGTTTACTTAATCATGTTAGAAATGATATTAAAAAAAGATTAGCTACTAGTAATAAAAATTCTATAGGCTTGATCTTTGCATTGGCTTATGTAGATATATTTGCAAAAGAATACCAAGAAGCTTACACACTTTATAACATCTTAATTGATGATTATAGAATTAAAGACGCACAAACATTGTTTTTAGCTGCAGTTGCTGCAATAGGATCAAACAATCCAAATTCAGCTATAGCTTTACTTGAACTTGCAAGGTTAGAAAATGAAGAAACTTTAGAAGCAAGGCTTGCCTTAGGTCTTTTATATCATGAAGTACAAAACCTAGAACCTGCTATGTTTCAATATGAAAAGGTAGGGAATAATTTTAAAAGTAAATTTTTTACTTTTGATATAAAAAATTAGTGTTTTCTATATTAGATAGGAAATACTAATTAATTTTCAAAAATATACTCGGAATAAATCATAAATTAATTTACTATAATATTAGGAAAAATCTTATGAAGCAAAATGGCTCCGGATGTAGGATTCGAACCTACGACCAATCGGTTAACAGCCGACTACTCTACCGCTGAGCTAATCCGGAAAACATAAATAAGAAATGGTATTATATAAGAAAAAAATATTCTTGTCAAGAGTTTTTTACAAAAAATTATATTTTTTTGTAAAAATTTACCCCTGCTAATTTTTTTACAACGACTTTATGCTCTTTAATTAATTTTTCCAACATATCTTTACTATGCTGACTAAACTTATTTTCTATATCAAATTCGCTTTGTGCTCTAAGCTGCAACATCTTCAAAAGTTCTTGGACATTAAAATCAATTTTTTCACCTTTATAATAACGTTTGGGAAGTACTATAGGCACACTAGTAATATACATACTTAATTCTTCCAATTTTTCTAAAGATACACCTTTAACAGGATACGCAGGCGGTCTATCAATAGTGCTAAAATCCACTCTTAATGGCTTTATTTTATCAAATACCTCATTTAAAGCCAGCATTTCCTCTTTACTATCATTTAACCCCTGCACAACCAATACTTCCATGATAAGTTCACCTGGAAATTTTTTCCCAAAAATTATCATTTTTTCAATCATTGTTTCAAGCTTGATTTGTTTTAAAGTCCTATCTATCCTATAAAATGTTTTTTCTATAGCACTATCAAGACTAAATTTAACTACATCAATATCCATTAGGGCATCAAATGCATTTATATTTAATACGCCACTACCATTACTTAAAATCAAGAGTTTTTTATCTTGTTTTATTTTATTTAACTCGTAAACCAATTCTTTTAAATAAGGATATAAACTAGGTTCACCATTTGCAGTTAGTGTAAGAAAATCAAATTTCACATTACTGGCTAAAGCTTGTTTTACTTGTTCTGTAATATCTTGAATTTTTGGATATATTAAAAATTTTTCTATAGGTTTTGCAGCTTGTAATTCACAATACACACAATCAAAATTGCATTGTTTTTGATTTGGACTTAAATCAATCCCTAAAGAAAGTCCAAATCTTCTTGAGCTTATAGGTCCAAAGGTAATTTTATTCACTTTTGTGATTTCTCTTGAACTAGCTTGATAAAATATTTAGCATTTTCAACAGGAATATCAGGCAAAATACCATGTCCTAGGTTAAAAATATGTGCACTATCTTGCATGATATTTAAAATTTTATCTACACCCTGCTCAATAGCTTTTTTATCATACAATCTACAAGGCTCCATATTACCCTGTAAAGTATATTTAGCACCTAGCTTTTCTTTTGCCAATTCTAAAGGCGTACTCCAATCTACACCAAAAACATCAAAATTTCCATTTATACCATCCAAAAATCCACTAACACCTTTAGGAAATAAAATCACGGGAATATGTGGATATTTTTCTTTAATAAAATCAGCAATTTCAAGCATGTATTTAAAAGAAAACTCAAAAAACATTTCTTTTTCTAAAGCACTTGCCCAACTATCAAATATTTGTATAGCATTAGCACCCGCTCTAATTTGCTCTTGAATGTAATGCTTTAAAGCTAAAGTAAGTTTAGATAAAATTTGATGTAAAAATTCAGGATTTTGATAAACTAATTTTTTGCATTTTGCATAATTTTTACTACCGCCACCCTCTATCATATAAGTAGCAATAGTCCAAGGACTTCCACAAAAACCAATCAAAGCTTTATCTTGTGCAAGTTTTTCTCTAGTAAGCGCTAATGCATCATAAACATAAGAAAGATTTTTAATACTTTTTTCAACATCTAATCTTTCCAAATCTTCCTTGGTTTTAATAGGATTTGAAAATACCGGTCCTTCACCTTTTTCAAATTTTAAATCCATGCCCATTTCTAAAGGCACCACCAAAATATCTGAAAAAATAATAGCTGCATCAACACCCAAAATATCTACTGGTTGTAAGGTAACTTCACTTGCTTTTTGATAGTCCTTACAAAGCGATAAAAAATCTCCAGCACTTGCTCTAACTTCCATGTATTCAGGCAGATATCTTCCTGCTTGACGCATCATCCAAACTGGAGTATAAGGGGTTGATTTTTTAAAACACGCATCAATAAAAATCATTTTTATTCCTTATTAATGATCACTTTTATGTAAAAAATAAAGTCCTACACAAAGAGCCAAAATAGAACCTGCCAAATAAGTCATATCCAAAACTGTATTAAGTTGCATTTGTAAAATTCTTTGGAAAAAATTTACAACTAAAACCATGATAATTACTTTTGCAAGCTTATCTTTTAGCTGATCCAAACTATGCACTTCTAAAACTTTTGACTGCTTTGTTTGTTTAAAATCCTCTATTTCACTAATAAAAAGCTCATAAATTCCAAAAGAAAAAATAAATAAAACCAAAGCCATTAAATATAAATCCACAGCTCCTATGATCAAACCAACAATATCTTCATGCAAATCCACCGTAGAATTTGGCAACATAAAGTATTCAAATACATATTTTAAAACTTTAATCACATCATAACTTGCGATAAAAAATAAAACAAAAGCCCCTATTAAACCAAAAATTACAGGTAAAATAGTAACCAAACGACTTTTAACTAATAAATTCTCAAAAAATCTTTCTAGCATTTTTCTCCTTTTAAACTAACTCTAGCCATTTTTGTGCAATACGCACTGCATTTGTAGCAGCTCCTACACGAATTTGATCAGCCACACACCATAAATGTAAAATATTTTTGTGATTAATATCACGTCTTATTCTTCCTACATAAGTTTCATTAGTATCACTTGTAAAAAGCGGCATAGGATATTTTTTATTTTCTACATCATCAATCACAACAACACTTGGTGCTTTAGAAAGTATCTCTCTAACCTTAGCAATATCAACATCTTTTTCAAAATGCATAGTAATGGCTTCACTATGACTTCTAAGTACAGGGACTCTTACGCAAGTTGCTGAAATTTCAAGTTTTTTATGTAATATTTTTTGCGTTTCATTCACCATTTTTAATTCTTCTTTAGTGTAGCCATTGTCACTAAAAACATCAATTTGAGGAATCAAATTTAAAGCCAGAGTGTATGGAAAAGTTTTTGCTTCAAATTCATCTAGTTTAAAAGCAAAAAAACTTTGCATTCCTTGAACTAATTCCTCCATACCTTCTTTACCCGCACCACTTGCTGCTTGATAAGTACTCACATCTACTCTTTTTAGATTAAATACATCATCAAGTGGTTTTAAAACATGTACCATTTGTATAGTAGAGCAATTTGGATTAGCAATAATCCCTGTTTTTTCCCAATCTTTAATATCTTCACTATTACATTCAGGAACCACCAAAGGAACATTCTCATCCATTCTAAAATGACTTGTATTATCAATTACCACAGCACCACATTCTACTGCGTATTTTGCATACTCAGCACTTATATTTCCTCCAGCACTAAAAAAAGCAATATCTACAGGATTTTCTTTAAAAACACTTGGAGTTAATTCTTTTACTTTATAGCTTTTACCTCTAAATTCTACTTCACTACCTGCACTTTTTGCACTTGCTAATGGCAAAATACTTTCAACTGGAAAATCAAGCTCATCTAAGACATTTAAAAGTTCTTCACCGACTGCTCCTGTTGCACCTACAATAGCTATTTTTTTCATTGTCCGTCCTTTTTAAGTAATATTGTATTTTTTCATTTTTTCACTAAAAATTTTCTCACTCATCCCTATAAGCTTAGCTGCTTCTGCAATATCTTGTGAATTTTTTAAAGCTTCTAAAATCAATTCTTTTTCAAGATTTTTAATATCTTTACTTTTTCTACTTTCTAAAAATAAATCTTGAGCACTAATCTCATCATTTTCGCTTAAAATGCAAGCTCTTTGTATAATAGAAATCAATTCCCTAATATTACCTGGAAAATCATAAGCTAGTAAAGCATCTTGTGCTTCTTGGCTTAAAGTTTTTTCATTAAAATCATATTCTTTACACGTATCAAGCAAGACCTTTTGTGCAATTTGCAAAATTTCTTCTTGACGCTCTCTTAGCGGTGGTATATTAACAGGAATAGTATTAAGTCTATAATACAAGTCTTGTCTGAATTCATTATCTGCAATCTTTTTTTCTATATGAGCATTAGTTGCGCTAATAATTCTTACATCAATCTTTATACTTTTAGTACTCCCTAATCTTGTAATTTCTTTTTCTTGTAAGGCTCTTAATAATTTTGCTTGAATTTCATAAGGCATTTCACCTATTTCATCTAAAAATAAAGTTCCTTCATTAGCAAGCTCAAACAACCCTATTTTAGTAGTATTAGCATCAGTAAATGCACCTTTTTCAAAACCAAAAAGCTCACTTTCTATTAAATTTGATGGAATCGCTGCCATATTAATAGCCACAAAAGGTTTTTGTGCTCTTTTTGAATTTTTATGCACAAAATTTGCAAAAACTTCTTTACCCACCCCACTTTCTCCAAAAAAAAGCACGCTTGCATCTGTTTTAGCAGCTTTAGTAGCTAATTTTAAACAATTTTCCAAAGCTTTAGAAGTGCCATAAAAATCTTGATTTTCTTCTTTTTTAATAGTCTTTTTATTTTTTTTAGAGGTCTTTTCTTGAATTATTTTTGCGCGTTTTATCGCAGTTACTAAAGTATTAATATCGAATGGTTTTACAAGAAAATCCTTTACGCCAAGTCTTACCGCTTCTATAGCACGATTTAGTGTTGCATTACCTGTAATAATAATAAAATCATATTTATTCTCACAAGCTTGTACAAATTCAATACCATCCATGCCCGGCATATTAATATCTGTGATAATCAAATCAACATCATCGTTTAGTTTTTTTAAAGCTTCAGTTGCTGATTTATAAGATTTTATAGCAAATTCCTCATACTCACTCAAAGCAATTTCGAGTGATTTTCTCATATTTATATCATCTTCAACTATAACCAAATTCATTACATACCTTAAGCTAAAATACCTTTTTTAGGACCACTTTTACCATGGCATTCTTTATATTTTTTACCACTACCACAAGGACAAGGTGAATTTCTAGGCACTTTGGTAATTTGCGCTTCACCATTTTCATCAACACCGCTTTCTGTGGTATTAGCTAAGAACTGTTCATTTTGCTCGTGGCTTTTTTCTTCAAAATTTTGTGCTACTTTTTGAGTAAAAACTACATTAAATAGCAATTTTAAACTATCAAATTTAATACGCTCAACAAGTTCCATAAAAAGGTTATAACTTTCTTTTTTATATTCCACCAAAGGATCTTTTTGGTTATAACTTCTTAAACCTATACCAGTTTTTAAAATATCCATTTGATATAAATGCTCTCTCCATAAATTATCTAAAATTTGAAGATATAAAATTCTTTCAATTCTTCTAGCCTCCTTATCTTCAATAATATTCATTTTATTTTTGTAAGCTTGCTCTAAAATTTCACTTAATTTATTTTCTACTTCAATTACACCCAAATCTTTAAAATCAGCTTCGCTAAGCTCAAGATTGCATTCATAATTTACTTTTTGTTTTAAGCTTTCAAAATGCTTAACATCATCTTCAAGTTCTGCATTTAGATAAATTTGACTTACTAAATAATTGCTATATTCAGCAATATTTTTTAAAATTTTATCTTGCAAGTCAAATTCTTCATCTAATAATTCATTTCTATAATTATAAATGGTTTTTCTTTGCTCATTAGCCACATCATCATATTCAAGCAAGTGTTTTCTGCTTTCAAAATGCAAGCTTTCAACTTTTTTTTGCGCATTCTCAACAGCTCTTGTAACGATACGACTTTCTATATGCTCGCCCTCTTCTATACCTAATCTTTCCATGATATTTTTAATGCGATCACCACCAAAAATTCTCAAAAGATTATCCTCTAAACTTAAATAAAACCTACTTACACCAGGATCACCTTGACGCCCTGCACGCCCACGAAGTTGATTATCTATTCTTCTACTTTCATGGCGTTCAGTTCCTATGATATAAAGCCCTCCTAAAGCTCTTATTTCATCATCTATTTTTATATCAACCCCGCGACCTGCCATATTAGTAGCTATAGTTACTGCACCCTTTTTACCCGCATCTTGAATGATTAAAGCTTCTTGTTCATGATTTTTAGCGTTAAGCACATGATGAGGAATACGTTCTTTTACAAGCATATTATGAAACACTTCACTTCTTTCAATACTTGCAGTCCCCACTAAAACCGGTTGACCTTTTGCGTTTGCTTTTTTTATCTCTTCAATAACTGCTTTAAATTTTTCTTCTTGCGTTTTATAGATTAAATCATCTTTATCTATTCTTGCAACCTGTATATTTGTAGGTATAGAAACAACATCTAAATTGTATATTTGAGAAAATTCTGTTGCCTCAGTTTGTGCAGTACCTGTCATACCTGCTAATTTTTTATACATTCTAAAATAATTTTGAAAAGTAATATCTGCTAAAGTTTGGCTTTCTTCTTGAATTTTAACTCCTTCTTTAGCCTCTAATGCTTGATGCAAACCATCACTAAAGCGTCTTCCCTCGCTTAATCTTCCCGTAAATTCATCAACAATTACAACTTCTTTATCTCTTAATACATAATGCACATCTTTTTCAAATAAATTATGTGCTTTTAAAGCCTGATCAAGCTGATGGGCTAATATTGCATTATCTAAGCTATATAAATTTTCTACTCCAAATAATTTTTCTGCCTTAGAAATTCCAGCCTCTGTAATCATAATAGTTCTATTTTTCTCATCAACAACAAAATCACCACTTGGCAATTCTTGAGGAGTAGCAGCCGCTTGGCCTTTTTGCATTTGTTTTGCTACTTCATTTGCTTTAATATAGCCATCTAAAGTTCTATTTGTAGGCCCGCTTATAATAAGTGGAGTTCTTGCTTCATCTATTAAAATACTATCTACTTCATCAACTATAACAAAATTATGCTCTCTTTGTACTTTTTCAAGCTTTGAAAATTTCATATTATCGCGCAAATAATCAAAACCAAATTCATTATTTGTACCATAAGTTATATCGCACTCATAAGCTTTTTTATGTGCCTCGTCACTATTTTGCTCTGAAAGTATCACACCTACACTAAAACCTAAAAAATTATAAATGGCACTCATTTGCTCTGCATCTCTTTTAGCCAAATAATCATTTACAGTAACTACGTGCACACCCTTACCACTCATAGCATTTAATACAACAGGTAAAGTTGCAACTAAAGTTTTACCTTCACCGGTTTTCATTTCAGCAATTTTTCCCTCATGCAAAACCATACCACCGATTAATTGCACATCAAAATGGCGCATATTAAGCGTTCTTTTTCCTACTTCTCTAACTATTGCAAAAACATCATTTAGTATTTGGTCTAAAGTTTTTTCTTCTTTTTGAATTTGTGTTTTAAAATCTATAAAATTTTGTTTTAATTCATCATCACTTAAATTTTGGTATTTTGATTCTAAAGCATTAATTTGCGCAACTCTTTTTAAATATTTTTTTACTTCTCGATCGTTTTTTGTGCCAAATATTGCTTTAAATACACTAGAAAACATTTTTTTACCTTTAATTACAAAAATATATGCTAAATTATACCTTGATTTTAATTAGAACTATATAAAATTTTATTTGCATAAATTTTATATAATTTGCAAAATTTTTAAAGGATAATTATGAAATATTTTATATGTTTAATGATATTTGCTTGTAATATTTTTGCTTTTGATATAAATTTTAAAAATTTTAGCAGCGATTTTGAACAAAAAATACAAAGTAATAATTCTTCGCTAAATTACAAAGGAAATTTTATTATCACTCAAAACAAAGCCTTTTGGAATTACACTAAGCCAAATAAAAAACAAATCTATATCAATCATAAAGAAGTTGTTATCATAGAGCCTGAATTAGAACAAGCCATTTATACTCAATTGCAAAATTTACCAAATCTTCAAGCAATTTTTAAAAATGCAAAATTAATATCTCACGAAAGCTATGAGGCAAAATACGAAAATATCACATATAATATCAAACTAGAAAACGGTAGCCTTAATAGCATTTCTTATAAAGATGAATTGGGAAATTTAGTCAGTATTTATTTTTACAATCAAAAATTTGATCAAAATATTGACGAAAATATTTTTACACCAAAAATCCCAAGTTATTTTGATATAGTCCAATAATCAAAATGGTATTTCTTTAAATAAATCTTGCTCTTTGCTTGGTGCTAACATTTGCATTTGCGTATTTTCCATAGTTTTTAAAATCATATCCATGGACTCTTTGCTTGCATTGACATCTTGATTAAAACTTATATTGCTATCTTTAACACTACTTATTTGAGTAATATTCATATCTTTTGGTTGGGTGTTATTTTGATCTGAAGTTTTAGTAACTTTAAGAGTATTTTGATTTTCTTCTTGCTTAGCAGTTTCTTTTGAATCTTCATCCTTTTTTTCTAAATCTTTAACAAAACGCTTCAGTTCTTCTAAATCAAATTGGCTCACTGAATTAATTTTTAAAATATAAATGTTTTTAATTTGAGTTTTATATTTTTTATTACTAAATTTAAGTAAAGTTTCTTTGAAATTGTTTTTACCTACTTCTGTGAATAAATCTTCATAAAAATAACTAGATATTATAGTATTTAGAGCATCTATAATCTTTTTCTCTTCTAAATTTTCCCCTTCAAAATCTAAAGTTATTTCAATCTTTTTTAAAGTATTATTACCAACTTTTGAATACAAATCTGTTCTAAAATCCTCTATACTTAAAGAATTAGCATAAATGCTATAAAAAGAAAAAAATAAAATTACCGCCCATCTCATAATCACTCCCTATCTTCTTCTAAATTTATAAACTTTTCTCGTAGATAAAATTGCTTTACCTCTTTATCAAATTTTAAAATTTTTAAAAAATAATCTTCAAAAGGCATTTTATAATTATATATGATTTTTAAATTACTTGGATTAATAGCTCTTGATAAACATACATATAATTGTCCTTTTTCAAAAATTCCACCAATATCACATATTAATTTATCTATACTCATACCTTGAGATTTATGGATTGTTATAGCATAAGCCAGTTTTATAGGGAATTGAACAAATTTAGCTTTTATCTTAACTTCCAGTTTTTCATATTTGTCCAACTCATACTCTTCTAAGGTATATTCGTATGGTTTTAATTTCAATCTTTCGCCATTGTTTTTTTCTATCAGAATACATTCTTGCTCTTTATCTTTTATAAAATCTAAAACAATACCCTGCTCTCCATTATAATAATTTTCTTCTTTATTGTTCACACAGAAAATAATCTTAGCCCCTATTTTTAATTTTAACTCACTCAAAGAATTAAGTCCATTAATCCACTGCTCATAAGTTTTATCATCCAAAGCATAATCTAGCTTTTCAACTTTTGCCTTAAATATACTTTCTTTGCCTTGTAAAAGATTTAATTTTTCAGTATTAATATAATTAGTTTTTTTATTTGTAGCGCTTAATAAAGTATATTCATCCATATACTCAAGTAAATTTTCTGAACTGATTAACATTTTTTTAAAGAAATTTAGTATTTCTTTATTTACTTCACCCATCCTAAGAAAAAACAAATACTCATAAAATTGTTTATCTAAAGTTCTTTTTGTAATACTAAGTTTTATATTAATAAATTTAAGATCATTCCAAGCTTGTGAAGAAAAAGCATATAAAGTATTTTGAAATAAAGTGTTTTGACTTTTATTTTCTTTATACTTAATCACGGGTGGTAGTTGAAAAAAATCTCCAACTAATAAAATTTTGCCATTAAAATCACTTCTTGTTAGTCTATAGTAAATCATTTCCATCAATGAAGCACTTACCATAGAGATTTCATCAATAACCAATAAATCACATTGCTTTAAAATTCTATTTAATTTTTCTAGTTTATCTTTTTGTTTCCTATCTTCATAATATAACTCATCATAATTTTGACATCTTTTAAAAGCAAAAAAACTATGTAAAGTAATTCCACCTATATTAAAAGCACTAAGACCTGTAGAACCCAATACTATAACAATTTTCCCTTGCATTCTATAAGATTTTATAAGTTCTGTAGTCAAAAACGACTTACCAACTCCAGCTCCACCACTTAAAAATACATTATTATTTTTTAAAAAATCTCTTAACTTATTTAATACCATATTGGTATTATATTTTATATCTCTTTTTATTTTCTTAACATATAGTATATTTTTTTAAGCACCCAAATACACTACCAATACATTCTTTTTCACTATTATAAATTCTAATCATATAAAATCATACTCTTACTTTCAAACAGCTACCACCAAACAAAAAATTATATTAAAACTGACTCAAAAAAATAACTACATTAATCTTTACTGAGCATATTTATTTTAAAGTACAACACTAATAATTTTACTTAACTATAATACAAATAATATAATATTAACTAATCTATAATTTTATAAAACCACAGCACTATTTAATTCAAATATCAATCTTTCCAACCTAAACAAATAACAATCTAAGTAATAACTAACAATAAAATAACAACCAACCCCAACCCATCAAATAAGCCATTAAAACAATTCAATAACTAACAACACAAATCTAAGCCATAAAAAATAACTAAAACAATCAAGCTAACCAAACAACCAAGAAACACATAAAAACCCAATTTATCAGATTAATAAAAAACCAAAAACATAAGCAATAAAAACTAAAAAACCAAATTTATCAAACTCGCTATAAACATTTTAAAGCTAAAACGACTAAATCCCCAAACAATATAAAACCAAAAGCTAAATCACTAAAAACACAAACAACTAAAAACAAGAATAACAACCATAAAGAATAAAAATAAGAATAAAAAAATCATAGCAATAAATTAAAAAAATAAAGAATAAAAATAAATTAAAAAATCAAAGAAATACAATTAAATAAAAATCACAAAAAATAAAATAATAAACCTAAAAACCATAAAATAGAATAGATTAAAAAAACAATAAAAATTTAAAAATAAAAATCAATAATAAGTAAAAGAATAAACCAATTTAAGGATTAAGCCAATAAACAATCAAATAGCATATAAAACTAAATTTTATAAAATAATAAAAAATAACAATAAACATCCTACCTAATCAACACAAACTAATTAGAAATTTTCACAAGCTAACCAAGCTAATCCACCACAAGCAGTAAAAACTAAACCACTAAATAATTCATGATCGCACCATAAAAGAAATAAAAGAAATAAAAGAAATAAAAGAAATAAAAGAAATAAAAGAAATAAAAGAAATAAAAGAAATAAAAGAAATAAAAGAAATAAAAGAAATAAAAGAAATAAAAGAAATAAAAGAAATAAAAGAAATAAAAGAAATAAAAGAAATAAAAGAAATAAAAGAAATAAAAACTATCTCTAAAGAAAAAACAAATAATAAATCAATTAAGGATTTAACTAAGTAATAAGTAAGAATAATAAAAGAATTAACAAGTCCGCAATGAGCTACTTTCCCCCTGCCAGTAAGGCGTAGTATCATCACCCACGATGTGCTTAGCTTCTTGGTTCGGGATGGAGCAAGGCGTCTCCACATCTGTATAATCACGGACATTGTTATTTAAATATTCTTCGGAAGATTTAGTTTAAAATAAAACTTTACCTTTATATTTTTTGCTTTTTTTCTTCTTTTACTTATCTTTCATTTTTGATAAGCTTTTATAAAAAATACTTAAAAAACAATGTTAAGAGCAAGTTCCAATATAAACTTTACTTGTAAGATTTTATAAGCTAAATGTAGTTTTCATATAAAAACATTTAAAGCTTTATTAAAAACCTTAACAAGGAAGTGATGCTTAAATAAGATAAGCCAAACGCTCTATTAGTACTGGTCAGCTAAAGGACTTTCATCCATTACACACCCAGCCTATCAAACTAGTAGTCTTCTAGAGAGCTTAGAGAAGATTCATCTTAGAGTTGGCTTCACGCTTAGATGCTTTCAGCGTTTATCCGTTCCAAACTTAGCTACGCTGCGATGCTCTTGGCAGAACAACAGCTACACCAGTGGTTTGTTCAACCCGGTCCTCTCGTACTAGGGTCAAATCTCTTCAATCTTCTTACGCCCACGGCAGATAGGGACCGAACTGTCTCACGACGTTCTGAACCCAGCTCGCGTACCGCTTTAAATGGCGAACAGCCATACCCTTGGGACCTGCTCCAGCCCCAGGATGCGATGAGCCGACATCGAGGTGCCAAACCTCCCCGTCGATGTGAGCTCTTGGGGGAGATCAGCCTGTTATCCCCGGGGTACCTTTTATCCTTTGAGCGATGGCCCTTCCACACAGAACCACCGGATCACTAAGACCGACTTTCGTCTCTGCTTGACTTGTATGTCTTGCAGTTAAGCTGGCTTATACCTTTATACTCTACGAACGATTTCCAACCGTTCTGAGCCAACCTTTGTAAGCCTCCGTTATTATTTGGGAGGCGACCGCCCCAGTCAAACTACCCACCAGACATTGTCCCACTTGAGGATAACTCAAGCTGGTTAGCTACCCAAATAAGAAAGAGTGGTATCTCAACAACGGCTCATATACAACTGGCGTCATATACTCAAAGCCTCCCACCTATCCTGCACATTCTTATCCAAATAGCAGTGTCAAGCTGTAGTAAAGGTCCACGGGGTCTTTCCGTCTTGCCGCGGGTAGGAGGAATTTTCACCTCCACTACAATTTCACTGGATCCCTCTTTGAGACAGCTCCCATCTCGTTACGCCATTCATGCAGGTCGGTATTTAACCGACAAGGAATTTCGCTACCTTAGGACCGTTATAGTTACGGCCGCCGTTTACTCGGGCTTCGATCAAGAGCTTCGCTAATGCTAACCCCATCAATTAACCTTCGAGCACCGGGCAGGCGTCACACCCTATACATCCTCTTACGAGTTAGCAGAGTGCTGTGTTTTTGGTAAACAGTCGGGAGGGACTCTTTGTTGTAAGTTTCTTCGCTTTCGGAGTAAATCCTAATACGAAGCGAACCACACCTTATACCGAAGATACGGTGCTATTTTGCAGAGTTCCTTAAAGAGAGTTCTTCCACGCGCCTTAGAATACTCATCCCACCCACCTGTGTCGGTTTACGGTACGGGCAACATTAGCTAAACTTAGAAACTTTTCTTGGCTCGACGGCATCAGCAATTCTCCTCGCTGTCCGAAGACTTTGAAGAGCCTTTCAGTTCTCGGAGTATTGTTATACGGATTTGCCTATATAACCTCCTACGACCTTAGACTAGCACTTCCATCCGCTAGCTTGCTTAGCCCTAAGCGTCCTTCCATCGCACACTAATGTTGGTATTGGAATATTAACCAATTTGCCATCGTCTACCCCTTTCGGACTCGACTTAGGACCCGACTAACCCTACGATGACGAGCATCGCGTAGGAAACCTTGGGTTTACGGCGTTAATGATTCTCACATTAATTATCGCTACTCATGCCTGCATGCTCACTTCTATTCGCTCCAGCACTCCTTACCGGTATACCTTCGGCGCAAATAGAACGCTCTCCTACCACTTGATAAAATCAAGTCTACAGCTTCGGTACTTACTTTAGCCCCGTTATATTTTCCGCGCAAAATCACTAGACCAGTGAGCTATTACGCTTTCTTTAAAGGATGGCTGCTTCTAAGCCAACCTCCTGGTTGTTTAAGTAACTTCACATCGTTTTCCACTTAAGTAAGATTTAGGGACCTTAGCTGGTAGTCTGGGTTGTTTCCCTCTTGACGACGGATTTTATCACTCGCCGCCTGACTGCTGTGATTACATATAAGGTATTCGGAGTTTGATAGGGTTTGGTACATTGGTGTATGCCCTAGCCCATTCAGTGCTCTACCCCCTTATACTACGACACAACGCTATACCTAAATATATTTCGGAGAGAACCAGCTATCACGAAGTTTGATTGGCCTTTCACCCCTATCCACAAGTCATCCGGGGGCTTTTCAACGCCTATCGGTTCAGTCCTCCACTAGTTCTTACACTAGCTTCAACTTGCTCATGGATAGATCACTTCGTTTCGGGTCTGCAGCATCTGACTTAAGCGCCCTATTCAGACTCGCTTTCGCTACGGCTTCGCGTGTGCTTAACCTTGCCAGACACCACAACTCGCAGGCTCATTATGCAAAAGGCAGTCCATCACACTGTATTGCTACATAGTGCTCTGAATGATTGTAAGCAAATGGTTTCAGGTTCTATTTCACTCTGATCACCTCAGTTCTTTTCACCTTTCCCTCACGGTACTTGTGCACTATCGGTCTGGTAGTAGTATTTAGGGTTGGATCGTGGTCGACCCAGCTTCAGACAGGATTCCTCGTGTCCCGCCCTACTCAGGATACTGCTAGCTAAGGTTTGGTTTTCGTATACGGGACTATCACCCTCTATGGCTACACTTTCCAGAGTGTTCTACTAACCTTACCTATTGCACATTGCAGTCCTACAACCCCCAGTGCAAGCACTGGGTTTGCCCTCTTGCGCTTTCGCTCGCCGCTACTAACGCAATCTCTATTGATTTCTTTTCCTGTAGGTACTAAGATGTTTCAATTCCCTACGTTCGCTCCATTATGGTAGTATATATCTCTATATACTGGGTTGCCCCATTCGGAAATCTACGGATCAAAGCTTCTTGACAGCTCCCCGTAGCTTATCGCAGTCTAGTACGTCCTTCATCGCCTTTACCAGCCAAGGCATCCACCATTCGCTCTTAATAGCTTACCTTTTAATTCATTCTAAAACGCATCACTTCCTTGTTAAAGTTTTTATGATAAGACTTTACTATCTTAAGACGGAAAGCTTTTAAACACTTAATAAAACTAAACAAATTAGTCTAACTAAGCTGTGAGTTTAAAACTTGTCTTTAACTAAAGCTAAAGAAAAGATAGTTAGGTTTTATCCTTTAACAAGTCCTGTAAAATTGTTTTTATTAAAACTTGCTTGTGACTCTTAACAATGATAATTCAAATAACATTAAATAACTAATCTAATATATAAATATTCTATTATTTATTTAGCTTAGGTCTTAAAACCTAAAGGAAGTATATATAAAGAGTTTAAATAATTTAAAAATATAAATAATAAAGTATTTTACTCTGCTTATTGCTATATTATTAACTATATACTTGCTTTAAGTTTTAAAACTTTAATTTATGATTGATAAACAAATCTTTTTTATGGTGGGCCTAACAAGACTTGAACTTGTGACCTCACCCTTATCAGGGGTGCACTCTAACCAGCTGAGCTATAGGCCCTTAATAAATGGTGGAGAATAGCGGGATCGAACCGCTGACCTCCTGCGTGCAAAGCAGGCGCTCTCCCAGCTGAGCTAATTCCCCAAAATTAGCTTTTCATCAATCTTTGAAATCTAAACAAGGATGATTGAGCCTATATATGAACTGATAGTTGTGAGACTTATCAGTTTGTACTCTAGAAAGGAGGTGATCCAACCGCAGGTTCTCCTACGGTTACCTTGTTACGACTTCACCCCAGTCGCTGATTCCACTGTGGACGGTAACTAGTTTAGTATTCCGGCTTCGAGTGAAATCAACTCCCATGGTGTGACGGGCGGTGAGTACAAGACCCGGGAACGTATTCACCGTAGCATGGCTGATCTACGATTACTAGCGATTCCGGCTTCATGCTCTCGAGTTGCAGAGAACAATCCGAACTGGGACATATTTTATAGATTTGCTCCACCTCGCGGTATTGCGTCTCATTGTATATGCCATTGTAGCACGTGTGTCGCCCTGGGCATAAGGGCCATGATGACTTGACGTCGTCCACACCTTCCTCCTCCTTACGAAGGCAGTCTATTTAGAGTGCTCAGCCTAACTGTTAGCAACTAAATACGTGGGTTGCGCTCGTTGCGGGACTTAACCCAACATCTCACGACACGAGCTGACGACAGCCGTGCAGCACCTGTCTCTAAGTTCTAGCAAGCTAGCACCCTCATATCTCTATAAGGTTCTTAGGATATCAAGCCCAGGTAAGGTTCTTCGCGTATCTTCGAATTAAACCACATGCTCCACCGCTTGTGCGGGTCCCCGTCTATTCCTTTGAGTTTTAATCTTGCGACCGTACTCCCCAGGCGGTACACTTAATGCGTTAGCTGCATTACTGAGATGACTAGCACCCCAACAACTAGTGTACATCGTTTAGGGCGTGGACTACCAGGGTATCTAATCCTGTTTGCTCCCCACGCTTTCGCGCCTTAGCGTCAGTTAAGTTCCAGCAGATCGCCTTCGCAATGGGTATTCTTGGTGATATCTACGGATTTTACCCCTACACCACCAATTCCATCTGCCTCTCCCTCACTCTAGACTACCAGTTTCCCAAGCAGTTCAACGGTTAAGCCGTTGGATTTCACAAGAGACTTGATAATCCGCCTACGCGCCCTTTACGCCCAGTGATTCCGAGTAACGCTTGCACCCTCCGTATTACCGCGGCTGCTGGCACGGAGTTAGCCGGTGCTTATTCCTTAGGTACCGTCAGAATTCTTCCCTAAGAAAAGGAGTTTACGCTCCGAAAAGTGTCATCCTCCACGCGGCGTTGCTGCGTCAGGGTTTCCCCCATTGCGCAATATTCCCTACTGCTGCCTCCCGTAGGAGTCTGGACCGTGTCTCAGTTCCAGTGTGACTGATCATCCTCTCAGACCAGTTAAGCGTCATAGCCTTGGTGAGCCATTACCTCACCAACTAGCTGATACTATATAGTCTCATCCTACACCGAAAAAACTTTCCCTACTCAACTTGTGTTAAGCAGGAGTATAGAGTATTAGCAGTCGTTTCCAACTGTTGTCCTCTTGTGTAGGGCAGATTAACTATACCTTACTCACCCGTGCGCCACTAATCCACTTCTAGCAAGCTAAAAGCTTCATCGTTCGACTTGCATGTATTAGGCACGCCGCCAGCGTT
This sequence comes from Campylobacter lari, assembly GCF_900638335.1. Classification (NCBI taxonomy): domain Bacteria; kingdom Pseudomonadati; phylum Campylobacterota; class Epsilonproteobacteria; order Campylobacterales; family Campylobacteraceae; genus Campylobacter; species Campylobacter lari. The sequence goes on along the minus strand of NZ_LR134508.1, from coordinate 508,042 downwards.
CACTCTGAGCCAGGATCAAACTCTCCATAAAAATAATTGGATAAGTTTAATCTTTTTCTTCAAAGAAAAAGTTGATTGTTAAGATTTAAAAATAAATCTTTCTGGCTCAATCGATCACTTATTTAGATTTCAAAGATTGACTATAAGATTTGATTAACAATATTAATAATTTAAAGAACAAACACTAAAAAATTAAGACAAAAAATCTTAGCTTTTTAAAACCCTTTTATTTTAAAAGGAAATGAAATTATATCAATAAAAGCTTAAAGTTTTATTAAACATAAGAGAATTGAGAAGAGATGAAAGGGTGGTGTAGCTGGTGAAGAAGATGATAAAAATACCAAAGCAGGTACCATCTATATAGGAGCTATGTATAAAGATGGAACATTTTTACAAGAATGCATTCACATACAAGGGGCAAGAAACTACACAAGAGAACAAGCTAGTTTAGCTGCATATTGTTTAATGCTTAGATTAAAACCTGAAATTTTCTTTGGGGTTTAATCCCTAACCACCAAAGTATATTTTTTAAGTGGTGGTTAAAAATACACCCCACCACTTAAATATAATTTCATTCTATGATCATCATCATATTTGTATTGATGAACTGCTCTTGCTGCATCAAGCTTTATATAATATGCATTATTCTTATTATAAAGTATTTGCAAACCTACTGCATCTAAAAAATGCTCATCTGCTAATCTACTTCCTGAAGCTTTTTCATACCAAGCATAACCTACATCATAAAAAGGAGTAAAATAAAAATTCGTATTTGGTATATTTATTCTTATACCAAAGTTAGCTACTATGGTATTATCTCCATCACCCTCTCCATTATCATAAGCTCTTACTCCATAAGCTCCACCTAAAGATGAACTCTCAGAAGAATCTAATTCAAAATTCCCTAATACCTTTTGATAGTTTATATTTAAAGTATGCGTAATGTATTCATTAATACTATAATAATTATTCACACTAGCATTGAGTTTTCTAAACCAGCCAAAGCCTTTACCTCCACTTTTAGATGTATTTCCAAATATAGTAGTGCCATCATCATTAACCTTACCTACACTTACCTTAGCACTATAACTTAAAGTATTATTCTCAAAGCCTCTAAATAAACCTTCTAAACCTACACTACCTACATTAGAATGTTTATCTATACTATAATCATCAAATATATTTGAAAAAGGTTCATCTTTTAATATCTTATGATAAATACTAGAAGTAAAATATAAAGAGGAATTTGTATTAATCCATACAGGATAAGAAAAATCAACACCAATATTTCTAGAAGTACCACTAAAGCCAACTTCTTTATAATCTCCACCTAAAGAATAAGATCCTTGAGATATGCTTGGAGTAATTTTTAAATTTCCTAAAAAGAAAGTATAACTTGCTCCATAGTTGATTTGTCTTTCATCACTAGATTGTAAGTAAAAATTATAATAATCTCCCATATTAAATATAGAATTAAATCCCATACTAATACCAGCTCTATATTCCCCTGCACTTTTAATACCATAATTATCAGTATATAATAATACATTAGCCTTAGTATCAGGCACTACTTCTATAACTACATCAGTTTCTCCTACATTCTCTCCTGCTTGTAAACCTGCTAGGGTTTGTACTCCATACATTTCATTGACTTTATACACACTATCTTCTATGAGTTTAGTAGAGATGATTTTACCTTTGATTCTTTCATTAAGCTTATTTTCTATAAAATGATCTTTTATAGTAGTTTTATTCTTTATTATATACTTACCTAGTGTTCCTAAGGCTATGTTTATTTGCACACTATCTTCAAATTCTTGTTGGGGTACATAAGCTGTTGCTGCAGGATAGCCATTAACTTGGAAATAATAAGCAATGATATTAGATATATCTTGTAAATCTTGCAAGCTAAATTTTCTAGTGCTAAACTCACTAATAAGTAATTGTAAATCCTCTTCTTTAATACCTAGTTTTTTAAAGCTAGTGTTTTCATTAGTGATAACAAATTTATATTTGGTTATTACTTTTTTAGTGGTAGTGTTAGTTTGATTGCTTGAGTTAGTAGAGTTAGTGTTAGAACTATTATTAGTTTGATTATTTATATTGTTTGTATTATTGCTAGTTGAGTTGGAATTATTAGTTTCATCATTTACACTAGTATTTGCTTTATCATTGTTTGTATTAGTGCTTTGATTATTAGCTTCATCTTCTTGATTTAGTTTTTCTTTTAAAGCTTTCTTTTTTTCTTCAAAGTCTTTTTTAGCTTCTTGGCTTTTTATATAATCATCTTTGGTTTTTAGATTTTCTTTGATAGCTTTGTTTTGAGGGAGGTTTCTATCAGGGGATAATTCTATAACCTTTTCTATATCATTTTTAGCTATGATAATGCTTCCATTATTAGCATAGACTAAAGAGCTAAGTGCTACAACGCAAAGAGAGAGTTTTTTCATAATGGTTTTTCCTTAATTTTTTTATTTTTATTTATTTTTTTCTTAATTTGGCTTTTATATTTGTATTGATTAATCACAATATTGTTTAATGCAAGTATTTATTCATACTATTATTATTGCTAGGATAGTTATATCCTAGCAAAGTGTTTTATAATCCTCCAACCACACAAGGATTCATAGTTCTATAATTATCGCTTACTATACAGGTTTTACCTTTTTGATTCATAGAAGCTTCTTCTATTTCTTCTTGTTCTTCCTCATCATCTAAACTATCATTACCTATAGAGTTAAAAGTAGAACTTTGTTCAAAGCTTAAAGAAAAATCTGGTTTATTATCTATTGGTGGCTCAATTGGATCAATAGGTTTTTCTGGCTTATCTATTTCACCACTACCATTGTTATTATCTTTGATAGAAGCTAATATAGGATAAGGTATATTTAAAGCTTGCAAATCTCCTTCAACAATAAAATGTCCGTTAGATTTTTCACTTGCTTGTGTTTTTAAATCTTCAAAGCTATTAATTAATTCTTCTATAGTTTTGGTTTCACCTTGTGCTTGAGCTATTAAAGCAAATAATTTATTGCTAATATCTTTAAAAGCTTGATCATTTTTATTTGCTAAACCTTTATTGATTAATTCTACATATTTATTATAAGCTAAGGCTAATGTATTGATTTCTTCATAGTAGTTTTTCTCACTAAAATTCTTATTAGCCTCGTTGATTGAATTTACCTTGTTGTTCAAAGTAGTTTGGATAAAGTGATTTACTTGGTCTTTATTAGCATTAGTTTGATTATAAACTTCAACAACTTTACTTGTGACTTCAATGTTAGTGTCTTTAGTATCTTTGTTTGCAAATTTATCATCACTAGCTTCACTTAAGCCATTATCTTGATAAGCTAGTAAAAAGTCTAAGCTTTGAATCATAGAATGAGCTATATCAAGTCTTTCTTTATCATCTGGATATTTATCTTTACTTAAAAGATAATTAGCTAAAAACTCTGCTTTAGAAGTAGGATTGTTTTTATCAATCTTGCTATAAGCTTTTAATAACTCATCTAAGATATTTATATTCACTATATAGAATTTATCTTTTAAATCATTTAAGATAGTATTTAAAGTACTATCATCTAAGATATCTTCTTTATCTAGGGTTGCTTGTTCGTTTTTGATGGTTTCTATGTTGGGGATATTTATATCTTCAGATGGTTTAGAAGGATTATAAGGATAAAACTCATCTGGTAAAACAACTATAGGTCTCATCAAAGCTTCTTCTTGGTTTTTAAATTGTTGATAAAAACTTTCTTGAGTAGAATCATTATAGGTGTGTATGTTTATTTTATCATTACCATAATCACTGCTATCATTATTGGCATTTTTTAGTGTATCTTTATGATGGTATATATGGATATTAGAGGAGGAGGGATTTAAATAACCTTCTCCATAGAATTTGCCTAATTTTATGTTGGCATCTCCTAGTTTATTCTCTACTATAAGATCAAATTCTGGATCAAAAAACATATAAATATTTTTGAAAGTTCCTCTTCCCCTAGCACCAAATTTTCCGATAAACCCTCCCGTAGTTACACTCGGACTTGCACACCATTCTTCTTGACATCCTGTATTAATTATGTTTTTTAGACTAGAAATACCTTGCAAAACTATATTTTCAAAATCAACATTATGGTATGCATATTGACTATCAGATACTCCGGCAAAACCGCCCATATTAATAATTCCTCCTCTATTAAACACTGGATCGCCGATTTCTACATGAATATTTTCAATATTATTTAAAAATATATTTTTAAATGAAGTACCTTTTTGTGCAATCGCTAATTCTCCAACGAAACCACCTATATTAATAACTCCTCCATTTCTTGAAGCTATATCCGCTTTGATATTTTTTACATCCTTTAAAACTATATTTTCAAACTTTCCAGTTTGAATTTTTCCAGCAAAACCACCAAGATTTGTATAAATACCTACACCGTATGTTTCATTAGTATCTTTTTTAATACTATTTGTAGTGATATTTTCTACTTCATTTAAAGAAATATTATTAAAAGTAGGAACTCCTAATATACCTAAAGTTTCACCCCCTATCTTTCCAGCAAAACCACCTAAATTATATTCATAATCACTACCACTGAATGACGCATCTTCAGAGTCTATATAAACTGCAATATCTTTGATTTTATTTAAAGATATGTTGTCAAAATTTCCTGTAATTATCTTTCCAGCAAAACCACCTAAATTATATTTTGAATGGTATTTAACATCATCAATATCAACTTTAATATCTCCTATATCGTATAATGATATTTTATTAAACACACCATTATCGATCTCCCCAGCAAAACCGCCTAAATTTGTTTCATAATAACTATTAGGTTGATTAGTGTTTAAATGTATTTTTTTCACATTATTTAAAACTATATTTTCAAAATTCCCATTTTGAATATTCCCAGCAAAACCGCCTAAAGATAGTACATATTCTAAATGATCTTTACCTTTTTCATCAATATGACTCCATAAATTGGAAATTTGCTCTAATTTTATATTGTTATAAGATCCATTTGCAATAAAGCCAGCAAAACCACCTACTGCATATTTAATTGAACCGCTGGTTTTTTTTTCAAAATCAATTTTAAAATTTCCCATATTTTTTAAGGATATATTGTCAAACATACCAAAACTTGCTCCAGCAAACCCGCCAACACCATAATGTTGATAAGACCCACTAGAGCCAAATAGAATTGAAATATAATTTACATCAAAATTTTTTATATTTTCTAAGGTGATATTTCTAAAAAGACCATTAGCACTTCCAGCAAATCCACCTACCCCTTGAAAACTAATATAAGGAATTATAACAATTTTTTTAGAATCGTATGTATTTTTAATACTGCCAATATTTTTCAAACTTATATTTTCGGCAACACCATCAAAATACCCAGCAAATCCACCTACATTAAGATTTGCTGCTTTTATCCCACCACCCATATAATCAATATTGATATTTTTAAAATTTGCTCCATTAGTTGCTCCAAAAATTCCCACTCCACTGTTTTGACTATTTGGGATTTTAGTTGTATCTATAAATATATTTTTAAGCGTATATCCTTGCCCGTCAAAGTCTGCAGTGAAAGCATTATTATAAATTACTTCTCCATCTTTGATATCTCCTCCAAACCCCACTATCATATTAGTACAACCAAGTCCATCTATACAATAATTAGCATAGTTTTGACCACTACTTGCTTTAAAATCTATATCATTAGTAAGTTTAAAAGTATCTCCTACTACATTGTTTCTAAAATCATCTTTTTCATTCCACCCTTTAGCAAAGTGCCACCAGTCTAAGTCAGAACCTATGCTAATATATTGATTATATGTTTTATCCATTACACCTTTAGTGGCAAATATAATATCATTATATTTTCTTGTAGGATTATAATAATAACCAGTAGCACTTAAATAAGCAATCCCTTTTTTTGCATCCGTAGTTAGGTTTTTAGAATTTATAGTAGAAATATCTACATAAACTTCGTTACCTTTTAAATCTATACTATCTGCTGTGATTTGATTGAGTTTTATTTTATTATTTTTTTTATCCCAACTAGTATCAGCACTTAACATTACTTTATTCCCTTGCAAAGTAACGTTTTTAGCACTAATATTACCCATATTTACTACATTACCTGCTTTATGTGATTTAAATATAGGGGAAAAAGAAGCACCTTGTGCTTTAAATTCCTCAAAATGTTGTGCTTGTAAAGAAGTAGTCGAAGCCACAAAGCGATTAGCATTGATAGTTCCCGTTTTAGTAATGATTACCCCATTAGGATTAATTAAAAAGACATTATTACCACCTGCATTTAATACACCTTCTATGGTAGATTTATCTGTACCATGAGCAATGTTTAGGTAGTTTTGTTGGCCTTCAAATTTACTATTTCCAAAGTTTACCTTTTCACCATTTGCTATATTAAAACCACCACCCCATTGTATGATAGAGTTTTGTTTATTACCTGCAATGTTCATCTCTTTACCATTAATACTTATACTCCCACTAGTGCCATGAGTAAATTTACCTCCACTAGGTAAAGCCATTAGTGGAGAAAATAACATTGATACCGTTACACCTGAGAGTATGATATGATTTGCTAACTTTTTCATAATTAATCCTTTTTAGTTTTATCTTTGTTGTTTAATTTAAATTCACTACTATGCTTTTTCCGTCTTTACTTACACTTAGAGTGTATTTAGCCTTTTGAACTTTTGCTTTGATGTTTTTATGTAAGCTTTGATTGTTTTTAGTGATAGTTTCTAATAAGCTTTGTAAGTCTTTTTGATTTAGTTGTTTATTGTTTGCATCTACAAAGCCTTTTTCACTTTGCATTAAAATAAAACTTTTATTTTTTATATTATTGTTTGTATATACATTAATAGAACTATCTTTAGAAAGATTAATAGCTTCTTTAGCACTTAAATAAGTTTTAGTATCATCTTTTAAGATAAAGCTATAATGATCAAAGTTATTAATAGTATTTGCTTTTATACTTGTATTTAATACTAAATGATTATTAGTATTATTTTTATGCTCTAGAGCTTTTGATACAAAGCTAGTGTTTTCTTTAGTTTGTAAAAAGCTACCTGCTAATACATCTATATTGGTATTATTAAAAATATTAGTATTACCACTTAGATATAAGGTATTATTATAGCTTTTATCATTTTCACTATATACACCAGAAGCTGCTATGATGATAGTAGAATTATCTTTATACTCATCTATATTTAAATTAGCTATATGAGTATAATTATCATGAGTATTTTTAGCTATACCTGCACTAATTACTATTTCCCCTTCTCTTTTATCAGAAGCTGTTCCTAGGGCTAGATTATCAAAGATAAAAGTATTATTAGCACTTTCAGTATTAGCATTAATAACATAAACATTAGAACTAGCTGCACTTGAATAATCTTTAATATTTAAAGTATTATCTAAAGCACTTTCATTAGCTCTTAAAATGATTTTAGAACCTTTATCTATATTAGAAGCATTAGATAAAGATTGCACCATATTATATTTTATAGTGTTTTTTTCTAAATTATCTGCTTCTATAATAGCAGTGAGATTTCTACCTGATTTTACATTATCTAAAACTATACTATTAGCATTAGCACTACTTGCATAATAATCTTTATCATTTAAACTAACCTTGCTTACTCCATATAAGTATAAAGGCATAGCAATGTTTGAGTTTTTAATATTAATGCTATTGTTATTTGCTTTAGAACTTAGAGTTTGTGCTGCTATGATTTGAATTTTATCTTGATGGTTTTCAACAGTAATGCCTTGGGTTAAATCCCCATTGATATGAATACTATTTCTATTAGCTCCTTTAGTAGCTACCCCACCATAAAGATTAAACTCATTTTTACCTGTAAAATTAGAATTAATCTCAAATGGTTTTTTTAGATTAATGCTAATACTATTATCATTAGCTATACCATTATTAGTAATACCTGCATAAAAGTCTAAAAGAGCTTTTACTTCTACATTAGTATTTAATGCTAATAAGGTTTGTAAGTCTTTTATATCTATAGTGTTTTTATAAGCATTACCTTGTATGATTTTACCCCCATAGATTTCCCCTACTAAGATAGCATTATAAGCTAATGGGGTATTTTTAGTATCTACTCTTAAATCTAGTTTTAAATCATTGATTAATACACTATTATTACTTACTTCATAGCTTTGATTATTATTAACATCCACAAAAGCTCCTCCTAAGTGAGTAGCAGCTGATGTTGAATAAGCTCCACTTGGACCATGTACTAATAAAGAAGCTCCATCTATGATAACTTTATTATTTTTAGCATTAGCATTATAAGTAATGGCTCCTGTTACATGAGTCATTCTCTCATCAAAGATATTATTCCCTAAAGCACTTTGTCTATAAGGGGTAGTATGAAAGTCTATCTTTACGCCTTTATTTAATACAACTGTATTATTATTAGCATTAGCATCCACACCAAAAGCACCTAAGATATAAGGAGCACCATTTAAAGGTAAGGTGTAGGTGTTTTCAACACCCATATTGACATAGGCATCTTTTAAGAAATTTAAAGTATTATTACTTACTTCACCTTTTCTAGCTATGGCTGGAGTGATTAAAAAATTATATTTATTATCCAAACCAGTAGCTTTAGGATTAATCACTTCTTTATCAGTAGGTTTTAGATAATATACTGAAGATAATTCTCCTGCTTTTAATACTAAGGTATTATTATTAGCTTTTGCATTAAAGGTATAAGCAGAAACTAAAAAAGGTATATAGCTAGTTTGATTAATGGTGGTATTGTCTGAATTAGAACTATGAAAACCATTTACTACAAAAATATCTTCTTTAATACTTGGAGTAAGTATGTCTTGTTTAAAGTATAAATCATTCATTTTTACATGAGCTTTATCTTTAGGATTATCATAGATTAAAGTGATATTTGAAAGGTTTTTATTAGTAGCCATTTGACCATAGAAGTTTTTACCACTTAAGAATTTATAAGTATCAAGATTATAATCATAAACATCATTGTTCTCATAATGGTGTTTTTTAATTATATAAGCATTAGAAGTTTTATCATAATTTGCCTGGGTAGCAGCTTCTAAAGAACTTAGTGAAAAAATGGTAAGTAAAGAAAGTTTTAAAAGATTGGAGTTTTTATAGCGTTTTAAAGAGTGTGAGTTAAAACGAAAATTATCGTATCCCCCCCCCCGTGAGGCGTTTTTTAGCTGTGTTTATATACATTGAAAAAGTCCTTTCAAAAAATGATTAATGTGTTTGATTGATTATTGTTTTTTAGTAATGAAATGTTTTTTTAATTACATTACTAATGTATTAATAATAATTTGGAAATGTTAATACTATATTTATAAATTTAAGCTTAAAGATAAAGAAAGTAAAATATTTTACAACAAAAAATATACGTGAAATATGAAAATAGAAATTTATAAAAATATATATTTGAAAAAAATATAAAGACAACCTTGAAAACCAACAACAATAAAATCAATATGGCGACCCCTAGAGGATTTGAACCTCTGTTATCACACAGAGAGAGTGACGTCCTGAGCCACTAGACGAAAGGGTCATGGATGGTGTCCCGTGTTGGATTCGAACCAACGGCCCCCTCCTTAAAAGGGAGATGCTCTACCGGCTGAGCTAACGAGACAATGGCGCGGCGGACGGGGCTCGAACCCGCGACCTCCGGCGTGACAGGCCGATATTCTAACCAGCTGAACTACCGCCGCACCCAAAAACAATAAAAGAATGGTGGTCACTATAAGACTCGAACTTATGACATCCACCTTGTAAGGGTGGCGCTCTACCAACTGAGCTAAGCGACCAAAAAAGGTTTTAGTGGTGTCCCGTGTTGGATTCGAACCAACGGCCCCCTCCTTAAAAGGGAGATGCTCTACCGGCTGAGCTAACGAGACAATGGCGCGGCGGACGGGGCTCGAACCCGCGACCTCCGGCGTGACAGGCCGATATTCTAACCAGCTGAACTACCGCCGCACCCAAAAACAATAAAAGAATGGTGGTCACTATAAGACTCGAACTTATGACATCCACCTTGTAAGGGTGGCGCTCTACCAACTGAGCTAAGCGACCAAAAAAGGTTTTAGTGGTGTCCCGTGTTGGATTCGAACCAACGGCCCCCTCCTTAAAAGGGAGATGCTCTACCGGCTGAGCTAACGAGACAATTAAAAAATGAAATTATGCCAAAAGAATATTCTTTTGTCAAGATATAATATGAAAAATTGAGCATATTTTTAGTATGCTCAATTTTTAGGCCAAATCTAAAGAAACTTTTCCATTTTTAATTTCAGCAACCTTAACTTTAACCTCACTACCTACCTCTAACTTTTCTCTGATTTTAGAATTATGTAAAAGACCATCTACTCCGTCTTTAAGCTCAATAAAAACCCCAAATTCAACAATCTTTTGCACTTTTCCTATAAATTCTTCTCCAATATCAAATTTAGGCATTTCTTTTCTATCACGTTTTTTATTAGATCCTTTAGAGTTAAGCAAATTTAATATATACTCTTTACTTTGAGAAATCAACTTATGATTAACTCCTGCTATTTTAACCTCTCCTTTATCTCTATCTAGATCAATATTCACCTCAAATTTTTCAATGATTTCTTTTATAGTTTTACCACCTTGTCCAATGATATCAGGAATTTTATTTGGATCTACATTAAAAATTTCAATTTTTGGCAAAATATCTTCATTAACAATGATATTTCTATCAGCTTCTTCCATTAGCTTTAAAATATACCCCCTAGCTTCTTTTGCTTGATATAAAGCCTCTTTTAAAACTTGCTGTTCTATACCACCTAACTTTATATCCATCTGCAAGGCAGTGATTCCCTCACAACTTCCTGCCACTTTAAAATCCATATCTCCATCGTGATCTTCAAGTCCCATAATATCTGTTAAAATAGCATATTTTTCATTTTCAAAAACAAGCCCCATTGCGACACCCGCTACTAGTTTTTCACTTTTTACTCCTGCGGCTCTTAAAGCTAAAGCACCACCACAAACAGTAGCCATAGAGCTAGAACCGTTGCTTTCTAAAATTTCAGATACCAAACGAATAGTATGGACATAATCTGTATCTACACTAGGGTGTAAGGCTCGTTTTGCTAAATTTCCATGCCCAAGCTCCCTTCTGCCTGGAGCTTTTATAGGGCTAGCCTCGCCTACAGAAAAACCTGGAAAATTATAATTAACCATAAATTTTTCACAAATTGGATTTTTCTCTGTTAATAAATCTGACATCTGTGCGTCATTATCACTCCCTAAAGTTGCCACAACTAAAGCTTGAGTTTGTCCTCTAGTAAAAAGACACGATCCATGAGCACTTGGTAAAATATTTGTTTCTATATCTATTTTCCTAACATCTTTCAAGCCTCTACCATCTGCCCTTTTGCTTTCATTAATAATTTGACTTCTAATAAGTTCTCTTTTGCATACATGTAAAGCTTTTTCTATATTTTCAAATTTCCATTCGTTTTCAATGGCTACAGTTTCACCTTCAATCTCTTTTGCTATTTGCAAAATTTCACTTGCTCTTTCGCTTTTTGCCATTTGATTGATAGCAATTTTAAGTTTTGCCATATAAGTATTTTTAATATATTCAATGATTTGAGCATGATCTAATTCTATCTTGAAATCAAGTTTAGAATTTTTCCTATAAGCTGCAAATGTTTTTTCATACTCATTAGAACCACGTAAAATTGCATTGCTTGCAAAATCCAAGGCTTTTAAGGTGTCATCCTCGCTAAGTTCATTCATACAATGTTGATTGTTTTGTTTGTTCGCTAAAGCTCTCATTTCTATCATCAAAAGTTCATCTTTAACGCCGGCTACATAAAGATCTAGGGTGCTATTTTTTAATTCACTATTGCTTGGATTTAAAACAAATTCATTATTTATACGACCTATTCTTACACCGCAAACTGGCGCTTTAATAGGAATATCACTTAAATACAAAGCAACACTTGCAGCATTTAAGCTCATTACTTGTAAATCTACTTCAGGATCAGCAGAAAGAACCATAACTACAATTTGAGTTGGATATGCATAACCTTTTGGAAAAAGAGGTCTTAAACTCCTATCTATAATCCTTGCGCTTAGCGTTTCATTGTCCCCTGGTTTGGTTTCTCTTTTTACATAACCTCCAGGAATTTTACCTGCTGCATAAGCTTTTTCTATATATTGCACTGTAAGAGGTAAGAAATCTTCTTCCACCATTTTTTCTTCTCTTGCTACAGTTGCTAAAACTACAGCATTTTTTTCTTGCATTAAAACTGCACCAGCAGCTTGTTTTGCCACTTTATCAGTATCAAATATTTCAAGATGATTATTAATGTTTATTTCATGTCGCATGATTTTTCCTTTAATATTTTCATCATAGGCAAAACCAAATAAGCTTTTTAAATTTTAAAAATTAAAACTTAAAAAGCCTGTTTTTATTTTGCCTATAAATTTATATCTAAACAATAAATTGTTTAGATATAAATTTACTTTTTTAAAGGAAGATAGTATTTACTTTCTTCTAAAATATCTAAAATTTCATGAGCTTGCAAAATAGTCTTATTTTTAAAATAAAACTCGATATCTATAAAATGATCAATCTTTTGCACACAATAAACCTCATCTACAAAAGCACTAATATAATCATACACATCACTTGGCATTAAAGCAGTGGCATAAATAATACTATTTACTTCTTCTTTTAGCAAGCTTTTTATACATGAAGAAGCAGTAATCCCACTTTCACAGCCCTCATGTAGCATTAAAATATTTTTTCCTTTTAAGTCTTTTAAAAGATTTCCTTTTCTGTAACGATACACATTTTTTAAAATTTTTTCTTCATAAGTTCTATTTGCTTCACCATAAATATAATCTAGGCTTATATCAAAAGCTTTAACTAAAGCCTCATTATAAACAAGCTCTTTTGTTTCACTAATCATAGCTATTTGACATTCATCGTTATTAGGAGCTTTGATTTGTTCTGTAAATAAAAAATCATATGGAATTTCTAATTTTTGCGCTAATGCATCAACAAAAACTATAGATTTTAAAGAAGGTGTAATAATGATATAATCTTTTAATCTATTTAATGGCAATATATCGTATAATTTCTCAAGTGCATCTTTTTCATCTTCAAAAAGCATCATATAGACCTTTCATTTTCTTCTAGAGAAAAATCATAAGAAACTCCACCTAATGGATAAAAATTAAACATAAAATATACACCGCTTTGATCTTTAGCACTAATACCACCGCTAGTAAGTTTAGGTGAAATATCTTTACGATACATCAAAGAATAATTCCAACATTTTCTTTGATAAGTGTAACCTACTTCCCATTTTTCAGGATCTTTATTTAAATCAAACCACAAACCACCAAATATTTGATAATTAGTATTTATATCATACTGGGCCTTAGTTCCTAAAAAATTATATTTTTCATTTTCATAAATTCTATAAGCATGATTTAAACTAATCTTCCACTCACCATAATCAAACAAAGCTTCACTAAATACTTTGTCAAATCTATTATCCACTCCTGAATATTCTACTTCATTTCTTAAGCTTATATAATCATTATAAAAATACTCCACAATATTGTCAAAACCACCAAAACTGCTTTCTTTAGTAAAGTATTTAGCCTTTAAACTATGATATAATTTTTTTTTGCCTAATGTATTATAAAAATACTGATGCAATGAAAAATTAAACTGTTCAGGATCATTTTTTAAATCTATAAAATCTTCAGTAATTTTACCTGATTTGGCTCCGGGTATAAAATAATTGACCCCTAAATATAAAGTATGATAAAAATTTTCATACGGCTTAGAAAGATCTGTATATAAAGAAAAGTTATGAGAATTTTGAAACAAATGTTCTTGGTTTTTATTATCTGTATTAGAATAATCTACAAAATTTGCATATATTCTTTCAGTAAAAGTAAAATTTAAAAAATCATCCAAAAAACTTGTATGATAGATTAAAGGCAAATCAAAATCTAAAGTTTTAGCATAAATACCAGTATGTCTGTAATATCTATGAAAAGAAGCATCCAAGCTGTATTGTATGTAATTATCAAAAAATCCATTTAAATATCTATGATATTGAAAAGATGGATATTCCTGCATGGTATCTTTATTGCTAATTTTAGAAGTATCTATATAATATTTTGCATAAGCACCATAGTAATTATCATCATCTGACAAAAAATAATTTATTCTCGAAGTAACCAAAGAAGCTTCAGTTTTTGCACTAGAGCTCAAATTCATATAATCTACATCGTTTAAATAAGTAGCATCAATCCACAAACCTTCTTGAAATTCATCACTTAAAAGACTTTTAAATAAAGCTTCGCTTGAATATTTAATTTCTAAACCATAATGTTCTTTATTTTTTAAATTTTCTTCTCTTTTGTAACTTGACTTTTCACCAAAAATACCACCACTAATTTCACCCTGAGAATAAGGACTATCTATAAATCTTAAAGTTGAGTATAATCCATATCCTCTTTTTGTTCTAATTTGAGGTTCAAATTGAATATCCGCATTATCATCAATAACATAATAGATTGGTTGGTTATAATACAACCCTTCGCTTTGTTTTAAAACTACTTGAGGAATTAATAAACCACTTTTTCTTTTAGTATCCACGCTAAAACCAAAATAAGGCAAATACATCACAGGGGTATTTTTAACATATAATTTTGCATTATAAAGATGCAAAAAATTACTTTCTTTATTTAATTTTCCTTCATCAAAACGAATCTCCCAATCAGGATTTTCTACATTACAACTAGAAACAACTGACTTTTTAGTTACAACAAATTTATCGTTTAAATCAGCTTGATGACATTGTAGCCAAACCTCTAAATCATTATTTGAAAAAAATAAATTTTTAAAGGTCGTTGTATTATCTTTGAGATTAATTTTAGTATAAGTGGAATTAGTTCTTTCTTTTTGCCCTCGTAAAATATTCACATCACCAAACAATTCTAAATCTTTTGTTGTTTCATTAAATTTAGCCTCACTTGCAGTAATTAAATATAAATCAGAAACCACAACCACATTATTTTTTGCTTCTATAATATCATTTGTTTTTGCAACATCTAAAGCATAAATATCCACCTTAGAAGCATACAAGCTTCCTACACAAGCTAAAGAAAGTAATATTTTACGCAAGATCTATCACCACTGTTTTTGCTGCATAATCATGCCAAGTTTTCAAAACAACATTACTCAGCGCCCAAGCAAATCCTAAACCATACAACATATCACTAATTTGCCTTACACCTGCTCTTAAAGCGCTTTGGGTAAAATTTGGTTTATCTAGTATTTCTTGATCAATTACCATAATCTTTAAAAGCATTTTTCCTAAAGTTGCACCATACAAATAAGTAAATAAACCATGATATGCAAACTGCAAAATCAAAATTCCGCCAGCAAAACGCATTAAAAGATTGTGAATTTCATCATAAGTTTGCATGGAATTAATTTTATCAAGTAAAATAATACTTACAATAGCTAAAATTACAAAACTATCAACAATATAAGCCAAAAATCTTTTTTTAAAACTTGCTATTTTTAATTCTTCTTTTTCTAGCTTATCGAATAATTCTTGATTAGCACTCATTTAAGAACCTGAAAAGCAATATCTTTTCTGAATTGTTTTCCCTTAAAATGGACATTTTCGCAAAGTAAATAAGCATTTTTTTGAGCTTCCTTAATGCTTTTTCCAGTTCCCACACAAACCAATACGCGACCACCGCTAGCATATAGTTTATCATCTTCCAAACTTACACCAGCATAAGATATATGAGAATTTTGCGGAATATCATCTATATCAATCAATGCTTTTGGCGAATCCTTATAAGGATAATTTTTACTTGCACAAACCACACCCACAGCAAATTCATTTCTAATTTTTATATGAGTATTAGCAAGATTTTTATTCACGCATGCTAAAAATAAGTCTAAGGGGTTTTCTATCAAAGGCATCAAGACTTCACATTCAGGATCACCAAAACGCACATTGTATTCTAAAACATAAGGTTTATTATTTACAACCATCAAACCTATAAACAACACTCCAACAAATTCAGCGCCTTCTTCTTTCATACCTTTAAGAGTTGGTGTCACTATATCTTTTTTCACCTGCTCCAACAAACTCTCATTTGCTAAAGTACTTGGAGCATAAGCCCCCATACCCCCAGTATTAGGTCCTTTATCATTATCTAGCAATCTTTTATGATCTTGTGCAGCAGGCAATAATATAAAATCATTTCCATCACAAACCGCAAATACACTTAATTCAAAACCATCAAGATATTCTTCAATCACAACAATTTTTCCAGCATCGCCAAAGCTTTCTCCACTTAGCATATTTTTAGTAGCCTCTAAAGCTTCTTCATGACTTTGTGCGATAATCACCCCTTTACCTGCACATAAACCATCTGCTTTTACAACGATAGGAGGTGTTAAAGATGTGATAAATTTCTTAGCTTTTTCATAATCTGTTGTATTTAAAAATTTAGCTGTTCTGATTTTGTATTTTTTTAAAAAACTCTTCATAAAAGATTTTGAAGCTTCAAGCATGGCAGCAGCTTTAGTAGGACCAAAAATAGCAATATTGTTTTCTTTAAAAAGATCTACTATACCCTCTGCTAAAAAATTTTCACTCCCGACTATACAAAGATCAATTTCAGATGCCTTTGCATAAGCTGTAATGACCTTAGGATCTTTCATATTAAGATTTATTCCCATTTTAGCGGTAGCACCATTTCCTGGAGCAAAATAAAATTCTAAATTATTATTTGTTTTTTGAAGAGCCAAAGCGATGGAATATTCCCTTGCACCGCTTCCTAATATTAAAATTTTCATTATTTTCCTTAAAGTATTGCAAAACCCAAATGGCCGGAGTATAAATGTCTGACCCTCAAAAAGTCAAAGTATGCCATTAGGTGATTTTTAAAGGCTGCAGCTTCTCGCTCTTTTAAAAGCTCAAGCGAAGTCACAGAACACGGTAAATCACACATCACAGCTTATAATTAATGTGTTGGATCCTCTTTAATACCATATCGAACCATTTAGGCGATATAATTATAACTAAGAAAACTTAAAAATAGGGTTTAAAAGGATTTTTATAAAATTTTAAATTTGGTTTTAGAATCTTTTTTTAAGAAATATTTCCCCTCTAAAATAACATCAGCAACAGGTGCCCATATAGTCTTTTCATCTACATAAACTATATCAAATTCGGTGTTTTTCATCAACCCTTGATAATTTACTTTTTTAGGTGCATGCTTGACTACATAATAAGGATTCATTGCAAAAATTTGAATCTTCATATTAACATAAAAATCAGGATTAGAAGTAACCACTAAAAAACTCTTTTCACATTCTTTTCGAACCTTCTTAACATAAGAAAATAACAATTGATCATTTGGATTTAATGCATGTTTATTTAGTCTGTTTAAGTAAAGCTCAGCAAAAGAAAGTGTACAAAAAGAAATTTCACTTGCTGTTTTAAAATAAGAATTTTTTATACTTGTCGATTTTAAGGATTTCTTCCAAATTTCTATATCTAATTTTGTAGCACAAATATTCAGGCCTTGCTTGATTTTCTCAAAAAGCTTTTCTCTTGCCATATTAAAACTATTGCTAAAAATAGTAAGATTTTTTTCATAAAAAGACTTTTTCATTGCTTCTAATTTTTCTACACTTCTTGTAAAATAGTCAGCTTCGTTTTTAATTTCCATTAATTTTTGTTTTTTGCTTTGTATTAACTCTTCAAATTCTTGGCGTTTTTTACCATTCTCAGACTCCAATCTTGCTTGTTTTGATTTTATATCTGTAATCAAAGTACTCATTTGACGATCTAGCGCTAATTTTCTATTTTTTCTATTATCAATCGAAGCCAAAAGCGCTTGATAATGACATTGATGAGATAAAAACACTTCATCATATAAACGCTCCATATTGATATGTTTTTGTTTATCTTTCATATCCTTATAAGCCATTTCAAGGTGCACTATAATATTTTTCATTGCAGAAAAATCAGCTTGGTTGATTGTATTATCTGAAAACAATAATGTATCCAAAGCCTTATGTAAAAAACGCTTCATAGCAAAAAAATCTATAATATATGGCACCTCATCTGTGTTGATATCTTTTACTGCATTAATTGATAATGTTTCATTATAAAAATATCTTTGTATAGCTTGCGGAATAGTTAAATTTAGTGTGATTTTATCAAGATTGTCATAATCAGTTTCCCTATAAAGCTCTTGAACATAAGCATCACGTCTTGTCAGTCTTAAATCTTCTAACTCATCATCACTATCTGTTTTCCAGAAATCTCTTTCTTTGATAAAATCATTTTCTCCAAATTCTTGAAATTTAGAAGGTCTTAAATCGGTAATATGCTTTCCATCGGATCTAAATTCAACAAACATACCAACTGTTGGCATGCTTCTTTTATCGTGCCATGCGTGTTTGTTAAATTCAAAAAATGTTTTTGCTAGATTAATTACTGTTCCTCTTCCAGTAGCATCCACATAAACCATTATTTTTCCGTGCATATCCAAATCCTTGATCTAAAGAAAAATTCAACTCTTATTTTAACTTTGTTTTTATAAATTTACAATTATATTTTAAAATTTCACAAAATAAACATCTTTAGGTATTTTATTTATGTTTTTATATCAATATTTTAAAAATCCAAAACAAACAGGAGCATTTTGCGCAAGCTCTAAAAAGTTAAGTAAGCTTATAACTTCTCATGTTCAACACGCAAAAAACATCATTGAAATAGGTCCTGGTACGGGAAGTTTTACAAAATATATTCTCAAACAAAAAAATCATAATGCAAGATTCTTTGCCGTTGAAATCAACCCTCACATGGCAAAAAAATTAAAACAAAATATAAAAAATATAGATATAGAGATAAACTCGGCAGAATTTTTAGCCAATATGCTAGAAAAAAGAGCAATCAATAGCGTAGATTTGATTATCTCAGGAATTCCTTGGGCTTTATTAAATTCCAAAGAACAAGATTTGTTATTAAAATCTATTCATGATGCTTTAGAGAAAAATGGCTGTTTTGCAACTTTTGCTTATATACTCCCAACTCCAAAAGGAAAAGCTTTTAAGAAAAAACTTTTTACCACCTTTAGCAAGGTAGAAATCTCGCCTATCATTTGGCAAAATCTTCCCCCTGCTTTTGTATATTTTTGCACTAAATAATCATTCCCATTCAATCGTTGCTGGTGGCTTGCTAGAAATATCATATACCACGCGATTAATTCCTTCTACTTCATTAATAATACGGCGTGAAATATTTTCTAATAATTCATAAGGTAAATGAGAAAAAGTTGCAGTCATACCATCACTTGCATTAACCACGCGCACACAAACTGCGTTATCATAAGTTCTATTATCCCCCATTACACCAACACTTTGCACGTTTAAAAGCACACAAAAAGCTTGCCAAGTCTTATCATACCAACCACTACTTTTTAATTCTTCAATCAAAATAACATCTGCCTTTCTTAGAAGCTCTAAACTAGACTCATTTACCTCGCCCATTATGCGTATAGCAAGACCTGGCCCTGGAAAAGGGTGGCGATAAACTACATCTTTACTTAAACCAAGCTCCATTCCCAAAGCTCTTACCTCATCTTTAAAAATTTCTTTTAAAGGTTCGATAAGTTTTAAATTCATCTTTTCAGGTAAGCCACCCACATTATGATGAGATTTTATGGTTTTACTAGCTCCTACAACAGAGCTTTCAATAATATCAGTATATAAAGTCCCTTGTGCTAGATATTTTACATCTTTATGTTTTTTAGCTTCTTCCTCAAAAACCTCTATAAAAGTATTCCCTATGATTTTTCTTTTCTGCTCAGGATCCCTCACTCCTGCTAAACGACTTAAGAAAGTTTCTCTAGCATCGATACTAATTAGATCAATGCCCAAAGTGTGTCTAAACATATACTCAACTTGTTCTTTCTCGCCACTTCTTAAAAGACCATTATCAACAAAAACTACTACAACTTGATCTTTTATTGCACTTGCTAACAATGCAGCCACCACGCTACTATCAACACCGCCACTTACCGCACAAAGAACTTTATCATTTCCTACTTCTTCTTTGATTTTCTGTGCTTGAGTTTTTGCAAAAGATCCCATATTCCATACACTATCACAATTACATGCATATTTAGCAAAATTTTTCAAGATACTTTTTCCAAATTCACTATGTTGCACTTCAGGATGGAATTGTAAAGCAAAAAATTTACGCTTCTCATCTCCAAACACACAAAATGGACTATTTTCACTAGTTGCTAAAACATCAAAACCTTGTGGTAAATTCTCTACTTTATCAGAATGGCTCATCCATACTGTTTGCTTTTTAGGTAAATTTTTAAACAAATCGCTATCATTTTGAATATCTATAGTCGCCTTACCATATTCTTTATGACCTGCTGGAGCAACATTTGCTCCAAAATGATGCGCCATAAGTTGCATACCATAGCATATTCCTAAAACTGGTATATTTAAATCAAAAATACCTTTATCGCAAAAATAAGCATCATTTGCATATACACTAGCTGGTCCACCACTTAAAATAATACCTTTGGGTTCTTTAGCCTTAATCTCATCTAAACTTACATTAAAAGGTAAAATTTCCGCATACACACCTTGTTCTCTTAATCTTCTAGCAATGAGTTGTGTATATTGTGAACCAAAGTCCAAAACTAAAATATCTGCTTTTTTCATCTAACTCCTTTATAAATTTAACAATTGAAATTGTACATACCAAACTATAATAGATATTATATAACCAACCAAAATTGTCCATGCATATTTTAAATGAGCATTAAAAGTATAAATTCCTTTCATTTTGCCCATTACTCCTACTCCAGCTGCTGAACCAAAGCTTATCAAAGACCCCCCTATTCCTGCCGTAAGAGTTACTAAAAGCCATTGGGTATCATCCATACTTGGATTTGCTTTTAATACCGCACTCATAACTGGAACATTATCTACAATAGCAGATAAAAATCCTACGCCTATATTAATACTAGTAGCTCCAAATTTTACATAGAGATCGGAAGCATATGCAAGCCAGCCGACAAAATGTAAAGCACCAACAGCAGATAAAATACCAAAGAAAAATAATAAAGTATCCATCTCTATACGTGTCATATAATGAAAAATATTTAAATCTTTTTTACCTTGTTTTTTATTGAAAAAATACATATACAAGCTAAGCAATGAAAGACCAAAAATCATACCCCACATTGCAGGTAAATCACAAATACTATGAATAAATACCGCCAAAGCTATAGTTAAAAAACCAAGCACAATAAAAACCTTACCGCCTGGTTTAATTTCTACTTGTTCTAGGTTATCTTTGTGAAAATTTGGTTGAATATTAGGTACATAACGCGATAGCAAATAAGCAGTAAGCAGCCAACCAATAAAAGAAGCTGGAAAAAGAGCAAAAAATTCAAAAAATGTAGCTTTTTTTGCTGTCCAAACCATCAAAGTGGTAATATCCCCAAAAGGCGACCAAGCTCCACCAGCATTAGCCGCAACGACAATATTTATAGCACCTGGAATTAAAAATTCTTTGTTATGCTTATCTATGGTTAAAAGCACAGTAGATAAAATCAAAGCAGTTGTAAGATTATCTGCTATTGGAGAGATAAAAAAAGCCAAAATGCCTGTTAACCAAAATAACTTTCTATAGGTATAACCCTTGCTTACAAGTTTGTATTTTAAAGTTTCAAAAACTGATCTTTCTATCAAGGCTTCTATAAAAGTCATAGCAGCTATTAAGAAAAAGACAATTTGTGCAATTTCTAAAATAAGATGATTAACACTCTCTTCAAGTATTTGAGTATCCAAATCGTTCATTACCATGTATATGCCAATAATGATAAAAGAAAAAGTTCCTATAAATAAAGCAGGTTTTGTTTTATTTATATGATATTTTTCTTCCGCTGCAATAAAATAATAACCTAATATAAAAATTGTCAAAACACCTACACCTAAAACACTAAAAGCTAAATTTAACTCATGAGTTTGACTTGCCAGCAAAAAATTTACACCAAAGCAAAGCAAAAAAAGTATTCTACTCATATTTCACTCTCCAAAGATTGGAATTTTTTAATTTCTTTTATGCTACCGTTATTATCTTTTATTTCATAAAAAGGAGTATCCTTATATCCACAAGCATTTAAAAATATTAATAAAAAAAATGCTAAAATAATTAAATGGAAGTTAAAAAGAAAATTAAAACATGTCGTTATATTATCGATGTATTTGCCAATTCTGAAAAATATAAACATTATAGACCTTTAAAAGCACTTTTACAATATAAAGAGTTTTTAAATTTGTTTAACCATAATCACCGACAAATGATTACTAAACTCTTTATAAAAAACGATACTTTGATTATTTTAGTTAAACACCACATTGCATATATGGAGCTTAATCACGATAATACCAAAAAAATAATTAAAAGTCTCATAAAAAACTATACTTTAGCCAAGCCAATGAGTAATTTTGCAAAAGTAAAAAATATAAAAATACTTAGCGATAAAAACTTTATATCCAATAATAGTATTTTTGTTGAACATAAAAAAACTCATCTAGAACTTTCTAATGGAAATTTTAAAAACCATTTTAAAAATCCTATTTTATACAATAAATTTGAAGAACTGCGAAAACTTATAAAAAATGCTTGAAAATGAACTTAAAACTTTGCCTAATTTACCAGGCGTATATCAGTATTTTGATATACAAGGTAAGCTTTTATATGTAGGTAAGGCTAAAAATTTAAAAAATCGTGTTAGAAGTTATTTTAATTTCAGTCCAAATCTTTGCCCAAATCCTAACAATAGCTTAAGAATTCAAAAAATGATTAACCAAACGCATCATTTAGAATTTATCACTACAAAAAGTGAGGCCGATGCTTTAATACTAGAAAATTCTTTTATAAAACAACTTCATCCAAAATATAATATATTATTAAGAGATGATAAAACCTACCCTTATATTTATATAGATTTAAATGAAGAATTTCCTAGATTTGAAATTACAAGAAAAATCATCAAAAAAAACAAAATAAAATATTTTGGTCCGTTTTTTAAAGGAGCAAAAGAACTTTTAAATGCTTTGTATTTATCATTTGAACTAAGACAAAAAAAATCTTGCAAAGAACTTTGTCTTTTTTACCAAATCAAGCGTTGCAAAGGACCATGTGAGCAAAAAATCTCTAAACAAGAATATGAAAAAATTATCCAAAAGGCCACTCAAGCTCTTTTAAACCCTCTATCTTTAACAAAAAATTTAGAAAATAAAATGCTTGAATATGCAAAAAACGAAAACTACGAAGAAGCGGCTATTATAAGAGATCAAATCAAAACAATAGAAGATTTAAGTGTAAAAATACAAATAGATCTTGCAAAATTAGAAGATTTTGATGTTTTTGCCATATACCATGAAGCAAATATACTCTCTATGGTGCGTTTTGTTATAAATAATGGCAGGATAATTAGCTCAAACCATAAAGTATTAACCCTAAATCATCAAGATGAGTTTGACTTAAATGCAATATATAAGCAATATATATTAGAAAATTACACCCAAGATAGTCCAATAAATTCAACCCAAATCTATACACATGAAGAATTTGAAGATATGAACCTTTTGCAAAATTTACTTAGTGAGAGATTTTCTAGAAAATTTCACCTTAAGACTCCAAAACTTGGTGAAAAAAAAGCCTTGTGCCAACTTGCATTAGAAAATGCAAAAATAAACATACAAAAACACTTAAAGAGTGATGATTATTTATTTTTAAAAGAATTAAAAGAATTTTTTAACCTACAAAATTATCCTAATTATATAGAAATTTTTGATAATTCCCATATGCAAGGTGAAGCAAATGTCGGTGCTTTAGTAGCCTATAAAGATGGAAAATTTGATAAAAGCTCTTATAGGCACTACCATTTATCCTATAAAAATGATTATGATCAAATGCTTCAAACTCTTAGTAAAAGAGCTATGTCATTTAATAAAAATCCTCCACCTGATTTATGGTTAATTGATGGGGGAGATGCTTTATTAAAGTTAGCAAATGATATCATTAAAAGTTCTGGAGCAAATGTGGATATTTTAGCGATTTCTAAAGAAAAAATAGATACAAAAGCTTATAGAGCAAAAGGAAGCGCAAAGGATAAAATTTATACCCAAGAAGGTAAAATTCAACTTTCCACTGATGATAAAAAATTACAATTTTTGCAAAAATTACGCGATGAAGCACATCGCTTTGCAATTAGTTTTCATCAAAAAACAAAAAGAAAACAAGATTTGCAAAGCTCCAAGCTAATACAACTTGGAATTTCTCAAGGATATATTAAAAAATTTTTAGATTATTATGGTAGCTTTGATGAGATTAGCAAAGCTAATTTTGATGAATTAAAATCACTTTCCAATATAAAAATAGCTAAATTAATTAAGGAAAATTTATGATATTATTTATTAGTCTTTTGACTTTAATTTTATGTTTTTTAAATTATTATTTTTTATATCCTATTGATCAAAAACTATTCTTCATTTATACCTTTGTTGGTATTTTGATTTTTATCATTGCATGTGTTTATATAATCTTAAAAAATCAAAAAATCAAAAAAAATAAAATTTCAACCCAAGAAATTGAAAAATATCTTTCTCTGCCAAAATCAAATTCTTTGAAAGAATTAAACGAAAATTTAAAACTATCATTTGATTTAATCAATAAACAACTACAAGATCAAAAATTACAAAATCAACTTATGCAAAAAGATTTTCAATATCTTACTCAAGGTTTAAACTATCTACAAACAGATAATTTATACACACTAAAACCAATTTTACGACAATATCACTGCAATAAAATTCCAGTAAATGATTGTTTTGAAAATATACATGTAGGTATTATAAACAACAATGTTGTTGAAAATTTTCTTTTACAATGCATATTATCAAATATAGGAATTAGTAGTGAAATCACAAATGATTACAAGGAAAAGAAATTTAGCTTTATTATCTCAAAAGAAAAGGTTGATGATATTTTAAATTTTACTTTTACTAAAATTTGTGCTGAAGATATTATTAATTTTCTAAACGCCAATTTTACACAAGAAGCTTACAAAAAAAGAATTTCTTATAATGTTTTGATTTTTAAATCCACAAGCTTTGAAAATGATCTTATTTTAAATATAACCAATCAATTTTGCCAAAACAACCAAGCTGTAAATAATTTAAGTGATTTTAAAAAAGCATTACAATTAAATTTCAAATTGACTTTAATAGATTATGAAGTTATAAAATTTGATCTTATACATATTAATCAAATTTTGCAAGAATATAAAACAAAAAATCCACAAAATACCATTTTACTTTTTTCCAAAAATAGAGTTAAAAGCTGTGATTTTGCCAATATAATCTTAAGTGATATTAACAAAAATGAATGGTTGGCATTATTAAAAAAATATATTAATCAAGCTTAGTTCTATGATTTATAGCTTTATGCAAAGATATAAAATCAACATTTTCTAAACTCACACCACTTGGAATACCTTGAGCTATTTGCGAAAAACTTAAATTTAAATCTTTTAATTTTTCTTCTATAAAAAAAACAATAGCATCAGAATTTAAACCTTGTGTAAAAGCAAAAAATACTTCTGTGGTTTTATTACGCTCAATCATAATTCTTAATTTTACAATATTTTCCTCACTTGTATCATCAAGCACAAAATAAAGCCCATTATAACTTCCACTATCTTCTAAAACCAGGACATCTTTAGAATCTTGCACTATGCAGATAATATTATGATTTCTTTCTATATTAGAACAAACTTCACATAATTCATTTTCACTTAAAGCTCCACATTGTGTGCATTTTTTTATCATTCTTATAGATTCTTCAATATGATAAGCAAGCTTAGAACCTAACAAAGGATCTTTTATACAAACATGATATGCAAGTCTTAAAGCAGATTTTTTTCCTATAGTAGGCAAGGCAGAAAAAGCAGCTACTAACTCATTAAATTTTTCTAAGCCTTTCAAATCATTTCAACCTTGAAAAAACAATTTTGAAAGTATGATAACCATCTTCATAACTATAGGTTAGATTGTAACCATGAAGATTGCAAATATTATTAATAATATAAAGACCCAGTCCCATACCCTCAACTTGAGTATTTTGCTCTCTTACAAATGGTTTTAAATAATAATCAAAAGTTTTTTTAAGCTGAATTCCTTTATTTTTGACAATTATATAATCTCCAGAACATATAATTTCGCAAGCTTTATCAGTTGAGTATTTAATGGCATTATCAATTAGATTTTTAAGCATTAAAGAAAAGAGCTCCAAATCAGCAACCATCATAGCATCCTCTTTATAGATTATCTTTACTTTTTGATAAAAGTCATCTCTCATTAAATAATCTTCAGCCTGTTCCAAAATCAAACTCAGATGATAAGTTTGTAAATTAAGCTGACAATTTCTTGATAAGACTTTTTCAATCTTTCCAAATTCATCTATTAATAATTCAAGTCTTTCAAAAATTGCCACCAAACGATCTTTTTGTTTTTGATTATCTAGCATTTCACAAACTATCCTACCTTTTCCAATAGGTGTTTTAAGTTCATGCATAATCATTCTTAAGAAAAATTGTCTTGATTTTACAAGTTCTTGAATTTTATTAATAGCGTGATCAAATTCAAAAGAAATTTCAGAAATTTCATCATTAATCTGAGAATACTCAGATAGAGGTTCAATCTTACCTGTGCTGATATTTTTAATTTTCTTTTTTAAAATTTTTAAAGGCATTAAAGATCTTAATACTGAAAAATATAAAAATATAATCAAAATCAAACTAAAAAAGAAACTTAATAAAAATAGATATTCAAGACGTGCCGAAGCATTTAACTCGTAAAGATATTTTGCCTTAAGCTGTTCTACATAAAAAAAAATTTGATTATGGTAAATAATGGAAGAAAAACTTCCATATGAGGAATTAACCCTAAGTACTTTTTCACCTTTTGCAACGATATGTTTTATATTACGCTCGTTTTCAACTAATTTAAAAGACTTAGAAAGAAGATAATCATGTATTGAGAAGCCTTCTTTTCTTTCTAAGTTATATATTATTTTTTCTGCAATTTCTTTTTGCCTACTTTGCTCATTAGTTAAATAAGAATCTATTTGAACCTTACCCAAAAGCACAAACAAAGCACAAACAAATAAAAATGCAGTTGCAAAAAGAACTGTAATCTTAAGATTAATAGTTATTTTCATCCTATTAATTTATATCCTATTCCTCTAACTGAAAAAATATGTTTTGGCGCTTTTGAACTATCACCAATTTTAGTTCTAAGTCTACCAATAATCACATCTAAACTTTTAGAATCCTTATCTTTTAAACTCTTGCAATGATATACAAGTTGCTCCCTACTGACTGAAAATCCATGTTGTCTTATCATATAACTCAAAATTTCATACTCAGCTGGTGTTAAAACTAAAACTTCTTCATTATAACTAATTTCATGTCTTTTTTCATCAATTTTAAATGCTGAATTGATTATTTTTTCAGGAGTTTCATTTACACGCTTTGAGCGACGAATTAAACTCATGATTCTTGCATGCATCTCTTTTGGATCATAAGGTTTTGGCAAATAATCATCCGCACCTATTTGAAGCCCTACGATTTTATCACTCAAATCACTTCTAGCCGAAGAAATAATAATAGGAATGCTGTATTTTTCTCTTATTTCACGACAAACTTCAAGACCGTCAAGTCCAGGTAAAGTTAAGTCAAGAATCAAACAATCATAATTTTTTATACCAGCACTCATCCCTAAATACGGATCTTCATAATTAGTAACTTTTATATTAAACTGGGCTAAATATTCTGCTAAAAATTCTGCAAAATCTGGATCATCTTCAATCATTAAAACATTAATCATTATCTATCCTTCTTGAAAATGTATTATAAACTTAATATTATAACACATAATTTAATTATTCATTTATTTTTTTGCTAAAATTACAATATTAATTTTTCAAGAGAGGAAAAAAGTGGAACTTAATTATTATGAAATATTAGAAATTTCTCAAACTTCAGATAAAGAGACCATAAAAAAAGCTTATAGAAAAATGGCATTAAAATATCATCCTGATAGAAACCAAGGAGATAAAGAAGCTGAAGAAAAATTTAAACTTGTTAATGAGGCTTATGAAATACTTAGCAATGATGAAAAAAGAAGTATATATGATAGATATGGAAAAGAAGGACTTAAAGGACAAGCAAGTGGATTTAGCGGTTTTGGAGATGTTGATTTAGGAGATATATTTTCAAGCTTTTTTGGAGAAGGATTTGGTTTTGGGAACTCAGGGCGTAAAAAAGAAAAAGAAAACAGATATCCCCACGATCTAAAAATAGCAACAAAAATTAGTTTTAAAGAAGCTATATTTGGCTGCAAGAAAAAAATTGATTTTACCTATAAAAGCTTTTGCAAATCATGCAAAGGAAGTGGTTCAGAAAATGGAAAACTAGATACTTGTCCTCATTGCAACGGAAAAGGTCAAGTTGGTGTTAGACAAGGTTTTATGACTTTTGTACAAACTTGCAATCATTGCAAAGGAAATGGTCACATTATAAAAGATAAATGCAAGGTATGCCATGGCAATGGTTATGAAGAAATCAAAGATTACATAGAACTTGATATACCAGAAGGCATAGATAGCGGTATGAGTCTTAGAGTGCAAAACAAAGCCAACGAACTTCCAAATTCTTCTCAAAGAGGTGATTTGTATATTAAAATCATTATAGAAGATGATGATAAATTTATCAGGCATGATGATGATATTTATACCATAGTACCTGTATTTTTTACCCAAGCTGCTCTTGGCAAGACTATTAAAGTTTCTACTATAAGAGGAGAGGCTGATCTTAAGCTTCCAGTAGGTGCAAAGGATAAGCAAAAATTTGAGTTAGCCAATGAAGGTGTTAAAAATATTCATAGTGGAAAACTGGGCTCTCATATTGTACAAATTGAAATAAAATTTCCAAAAACTCTCACTGAAGAACAAAAAAATCTATTATTAGAGCTTGAAAAAAGTTTTGGCTTAATAGATGAGGAAGCCTTTATAGAACAGGAAAGCTTGCTTGATAAAATAAAATCTTGGTTTAGTCATTAAGGAAATTTTAAAGCCGACTCCATGGCTTTAAAAATTTCCTCTGTTTTTTGACATTCTAAAAACAACTCAAAAGCAAAAACACCCTGCCATAAAAGCATTTGCATACCATCTTTTGTTTTTAAGTTATTTTCTTTTGCTAATTTTAAAAAAGGTGTGTGTTTACCATAAATCACATCAAAGACATATCTTGCTTGTCGAAAAATGCCTTTTAAAATCTCTTCTTTACAGGGTAAATTTTCATCATTTAAGCCTGCACTAGTTGTATTAATAATTAAATCAAATTTTTCATTTAACTCAAGTTGATTATATAAAAAACATGGATAGCTGGCTAAATTTTCAAATCTAGCACTAGAACGATTTGCTACTGTAACTTTAATATTCTTAGATTTTAAAGCATATGCCAAAGCCTTGGCTGTACCTCCAGCACCCAAGATCAAGGTATTTTCAACAAAAGAAAAATCTTCAATCGCTTTTAAAAATCCTAGATAATCTGTATTATAAGCATAAATTTTATTATCTTTATTTAATAAAGTATTAGCAGAGCCTATATGCATAACGCTTTCATCTTTGAAATCAGCAATTTTACAAGCTACCTCCTTAAAAGGTATGGTGATATTAGCTCCATCTAACTTTTGAACAACTTCTTTTAATTTTGTTTTATCTGTTAAATGATATCTTGTATATACTGCATCTTTTTTTAGGGTTTGCAAGGCATTATTATGCATTCTTGGAGATTTAGAATGCATAATAGGATCTCCTATAACTGCAAAAGTTTTCATTTTACTCTGAACGTAAAAGCACCTTTTGCAATTTTAGAGCGTACTTTTTCTAATTCAGCCTTTAATTCACTCTCTTTATAAGGTCCAACTAAAACTTTCGTTAGCTCTTTGCCGTTTACTGTTGTTTTATAAATTTTATAATCATATCCATTTTCTTTAAGTATATTTAATTCTTTTGATTTAGGATCTAAACTATTTAAAGAAAAAACTTGAATATAAGCACCTGAAGGAAGTTGTGTTTGAACATTTGGTGTTTTTATACTTTCAAATAATTCGTTTGTATTACTTTGCTCTGAAGCTTTTTGTTGCTCAATTATGTTATTTTTTTGTTTTTCAGAAGGTTTTTGAATCGGTTTTTCTATAGATTTTTCTATAGGTTTAATCTCTTCTTGTTTTTCTTCCATCTTAGCTGGTTCTTCTTTTGATTCTATTGTAGTAATTTGATCTAACACACTATTGTTTGGAACTTCTTGTTTTTCTTCTATAGTAGTATTTGTATCACTCAAAGAACTCTCTTCTTTTAATTTTCTAGCTAAAGCTTCAAATTCATCCTCTTCTTTAGCACTATCTGTAATAGGCAAAGAATTAAAATTATTTTCATAAGCAGCTTGCTCTTGTGGTTCTGATGGAATTTGTAATGTTTTTTCTTCACCTGGATCATTAATTAGCTTCATTGCTATCATAACAACTAAAAATACAATGATTAAAATAATCGATCTAAGTAAAATTTTTTTAAGTTTTTCGCTTTTATTACTTTTTTGTAAAATAATATCATCAAATTCGTTTTTATTGTTTTCTTCCATTTTTCATCCTTTCAAAAAATTACATATGTTTAGACCAAGAAGCACCACGTTCTTTTTGATATACTTCGTAAGGCAAAGTTAATATATTAAATTCTCTAGGTATATCCATACTAGGAAAAACTTTCCACTCTACAGGCATTTTTTGGGAAAAAAGTAAAGATAATTTTGAACCCAAAGAACAAGCCTCATTAAAGGTTGTATGTCCTTTATGAATATACAAATGTAAATGATTATTAGTTCTTGTTCTATAAGCAGTAAAATTAATAAAACCTTCTTCTCTTAATACAAGCTGCGCTCTATGCCAAAAACGCTCCGCATTAAAACCATTATAATCAAATACAATATTTTCAACCTTATCAAAACTATTAATCAAGGAGTGTGCCACGATTATCTTTTTTTCCATATGCTCTTGTATAACACTAGCGGTTAATGGAGAATTAACTTTTTCAAATTTATCAAAGAAAATTCTGCCCTTGTATTCATATTTATTTACTATAGTATCACGCTTTATATAATAATGGCTTGTAACCATTTTAATTAAAGCTAAATCCATTGTTGTAATCAAAATAAAGCCCTTTCATATATAATAAAATTACTTGCTAAATCCTTCAGTTTAACCTTAACTTCCTCTTGTAATTTTGTATTTTGTATATCATCTAAAATATCAGCTATATAATTTGCAACAATAGTAATTTGCTCTTCTTTAAAACCTCTTGCTGTCAAAGCTGCTGTTCCAAGTCTTAAACCACTCGTTACAAAAGGGCTTCTAGTTTCACCTGGAACAGTATTTTTATTAGCTGTAATACCTGCTCTTTCTAGTGCCAAATCCGCATCTTTACCACTAAAATCTTTATTTAAAAAGCTTAATAAAATCAAATGATTATCAGTACCACCGCTTACTAAATCATATTTTCTATCTATTAAAACTTGTGCCAAAGTAGCAGTATTTTTAATAATTTGCTTAGCATAAATTTTCCACTCATTGCTTAAATTATATTTAAACCCAACCGCCTTAGCAGCAATTACATGCATTAATGGACCACCTTGAATGCCT
This sequence comes from Campylobacter lari, assembly GCF_900638335.1. NCBI lineage: Bacteria > Pseudomonadati > Campylobacterota > Epsilonproteobacteria > Campylobacterales > Campylobacteraceae > Campylobacter > Campylobacter lari. The sequence continues at coordinate 476,089 of NZ_LR134508.1, read as the reverse complement.
GGGAAAATTGCAGAATTAATCTTTTTAGCAATTTCTTCATCATTGCACATAATAATACCACCTCTTGGACCTCTTAAAGTTTTATGTGTAGTAGAACTTACAACATGAGCATAAGGGAATGGACTAGGATGCTCACCCGCTACAACCAAACCTGCAATATGTGCAATATCGGCAAACAAGTACGCACCAACCTCATCTGCTATTTCTCTAAATTTAGCAAAATCGATCACCCTAGGATAAGCACTAGCACCACAAACAATAAGTTTTGGCTTAACTTCTTTTGCTATCTCTCTAACTTTATCATAATCAATTCTTCCATCAAGCTCAACTCCATAAAAAAAGCTTTCATAAACCTTTCCAGAAGAACTTACTTTAGAACCATGAGTTAAGTGTCCTCCATGGCTTAAATCCATACCTAAAATTCTATCACCAGGATTTAATAATGCCATATACACACCCTGATTTGCTTGTGAACCTGAACTAGGTTGTACATTGGCAAAATTACAATTAAAAAGTTTTTTACATCTTTCTATAGCAATCGTTTCAATCTCATCTACAAATTCGCATCCACCATAATATCTTTTACCAGGATAGCCTTCTGCATATTTATTTGTTAAAATACTACCCATTACCTCCATAACTTCTGGTATGGTAAAATTTTCACTTGCTATCATTTCAAGACCATCGCATTGTCTTGCTAACTCTTTTTGGGTTAAATCAAAAATTTCTTTATCAAAATTTTCCAACATTTACTCTCCTTTTATCTCATTTTTAAGTGGTCTCATAGCTGGGAAAAGCACTACATCACGAATTGATTTTTTATTAATTAAAAGCATAACCAATCTATCTATTCCTATGCCTTGACCTGCAGTTGGCGCCATAGCATAACCTAGCGCATTAACAAAATCTTCATCCATTTCACATGCTTCTTCATCGCCTGCATTTTTTGCTTCAATTTGCTTTAAAAATCTTTCATATTGATCTAGTGGATCATTAAGCTCATTAAATCCATTAGCAATTTCTCTACCTGCGATAAACAACTCAAATCTTTCAGCAATATCTTTATCTTTATCACTTCTTCTAGATAAAGGACTTATAGAAATAGGAAAATCTATCACAAAAGTAGGATCAATCAATTTATCTTCAACATAATTATCAAAAAGTTCAGCTTGTAAATGACCTAATTCTAATTTTTCATTAGCCTCAAAGCCGTCTTTTTTTAGCTTTACTAAGATTAATTCTTTATTGTTAATAAGCTCATCATCTAAACCACCATATTTTTTTAATGCGTCTTTATAAGTAATTCTTTCAAATGGCTTAGAAAAATCAATTATTTTTTTATCAAATTCAAGTTTTTTATCTAAATTTAACTTATCTAAAAGCATAGCAAAAAGCTCTTCTGTTAAATCCATTAAATCATGATAATTATGATAAGCCCAATAAAATTCAATTGTAGTAAATTCAGGATTGTGCGTTAAATCCATCCCTTCATTTCTAAAACATCTATTAATCTCATAAACCGCCTCAAAACCACCTACAATCAGACGTTTTAGATATAATTCTGGAGCTATTCTTAAAAATCTTTCCACCCCTAAAGCATTGTGATAAGTCACAAAAGGCTTTGCATTTGCCCCCCCTGCAATAGGATGCATCATAGGAGTTTCAACTTCCAAAAATCCTTTATTATCAAAAAAAGATCTAATATAAGAAACGATTTTAGAACGTAAAATAAAATCTTTTCTCACCTCACTATTCATAATCATATCAAGATATCTTTTTCTATATCTTTGCTCAATATCTGTCAAACCATGATATTTTTCCGGTAAAGGCACTATGGCTTTTGTAGCTATTTGAATTTGTTCTACATGAAGACTGAATTCTCCTGTTTTAGTCATAAAAGGGAAACCTTTAACCAAAACAATATCTCCTACTTCAAGATATTTTTTTAAAATAGCAAAGTATTCTTCCCCTAAAATATTTTGATTAAAATAAATTTGCAGATTATCTTGCTCATCTTCTATATTAGCAAATACTGATTTACCAGCTATCCTAAGAAGCTTTAATCTTCCTGCTAATACTCCATGAACATTTTCATCGCGCTGATTTTCCATATCTTTAATGTAAGCAAATTTACTTTTATATTCACTTATGCTCATTTCTTTTTTTAAAAAGTGCGGATAAGGGTTGATCCCTAATTCTTTTAATTCTTGTGTTTTTTGAATTTTTTGTTGCTCTAGAATATTATCAAACATTAAATATACCTTTATTTTTTACTACATTGTGGACATAGACCATAAAGTTGCATTAAATGTCCTGTTAATTTAAAATTATATTCTTTTGCGATTAACATTTGTTGTTGCTCAATAATAGGATTTTCAAATTCTACAATCTCTCCACAACTTTTACATATTAAATGATCATGGTGAGGTTTATTTGCAAGTTCAAATTTCTTCCCTGAGGCACCAAAAGATATAGAAGTAGCCATACCTGATTCTTCTAATAAATTTAAAGTTCTATAAACTGTTGCAATACCTACATTTAGTTCGGGATTTTTTTGCTTAATTTCTACATATAAGCTTTCTGGGGTATAATGCATATCACTATTATATAAAGTTTTCAAAAGCACTTCTCTTTGTTTAGTGTATTTTAAACCATTGTCTTTAAGTGTTTTTTTAAAACGCTCAAGCAAAACATCATATTCTATATTTTCAATTTGCATTATTTACCTCCGATTTTAGACTTATATTAGAATCTATAATTTGTTCTTGTATTTTATCTAAACCATTTTGAGTAAAATCCGTATTCATTATATATTCACCTGTTTGCCTAAGTAAATCCAACGTATAACTATTTTTAGCATATTTTTCCAAGCTTGAATTTAAAAATTCTATATTATTAATACAAGCTACCAAAATAGCAAAAATCAAAAATATTTTAGCACTACCAAATAAAAATCCACCAATACGATCTATAAAACCAAGACCACTCATACTAAACATTTTTGATAGTATATTCCCCAAAGCCATACAAACTATCCATATCACGATCAATAAAACTAAAAATCCCGCAAAAATTGTAAGATTTTCATTTTCAATTACATAAAAATTATTATTAATAATTTCTGCCATTTCTTTAGCATATCTTGAAGCAAGCAAAACCCCACCAACTATGCCTAATAAACCAAAAATTTCCTTAAACAAGCCACTTACCAAGCCTTTTAAGCCCAAAATTACAGTTAAGCCCAAAACAAATACATCAAACCACGAAAAATTTTCCATCTACGCTAAACCCCAAATATTTTATTCAATTATTTTAGGAACTATAAAAAATCCATCTTGAGAATTTGGAGCATGCTTGCTAATTACATCAAATACTTCAGATTTTATACTCTCATCTAATCTAAACGGTGTTCCACCTTTTGTAGTACTAGTCATAGCTTCCACATCATCAAGTTTTAATTCATCTAATTTTTCTACAAAATTAACAATTTGACTTAATTGCTCTTCTAATTCTTGTCTTTTCTCATCGGCAATTTTTAAAGCACTTAGCTTTTCAAGTTTAGTCAATAATTTATCATCAATTTGCATGATTTACCTTAATTTTTAATTTATATCCAAGAAAACTCTTTTTTAGATTAAAAATTATAACATAAAATCATTTATTTTTTTATTTTTATATGTTACAATTATAGACTTAAAACAATAAATAATGTTTATTCTTTCTAAAAAAGGGAAAATATGGCTTTAAAAGAAAACTTAAAAGCAGTCCAAGAAGAATTAAGCTCTCAAGAGCAAATGATGGAAAATTTTATTAAGTCTGAGCGCTTTATAAAAAAATATAAATATTATTTCATTGCAATTATTGTACTTTTAATTGCATATTTTAGTGGTAGTTATTTTTATAATTTAAAACAAGAAAGTAATATTCAAGAAAGTAATATAATTTTTAATAATTTATTAAAAAATCCTTCAGATCAAAAATTACTTGAAGAATTAAAACAAAAAAATGCAAATTTATACACCTTATTCATCATGGGGCAAAACAGTCAAGATCTTAATCAAACTTTAAATCTTAATATAGATCCTTTATTAAAACAAATAGTGCTAGCGCAAAACAATCAAAAATCAGATTTCTTAAAAGATTACAATACCTTGCTAGTGGGTTTTGATTTTTTAAAGCAAAATGACTTTAAAAATGCAGATATAGAATTTAATAAAATACCTATAAATTCACCTTTATGGCAAATTATTACGAGTTTAAAACATTACCAAGGAATAAAATGAAACATTTTTATTTGTTTATTATCACTTTAGTATTTTTTAGCGCTTGTGGTACAAAAAGAGAATATTACCAACCAACACAAGCAGAACAATTTCCTTATAGCTCTCAAAGCATCAATGGTAAGATTATAAATTTCAACAACAATATAGCGCAATTAAATAACAATTCCTTTATTGACACCATGGGGAATATTATTAATTTTAAACTAGATAAAAATTATCATATTTTAAATGTGCAACAAGAAGAAGTTCTTATTGGCGATGATAACGGAAACTTTAAAATTTTAAATTTACAAGGTGATGAATTATTTTCTCATAAATTTAATGAAAGCGTAGTAAGTGCAAGTATAGATGGAGATGATATAGCCTTGGTTTTAGCTAGCAATACACTGGTATATGCAAATAAAAACCTTGGTGTTAGAATGCTTCAAAATTTAGGTACAGCTTATGCTCAAGATAGTCGTTATGCTAATCCTTATTTTTTAAATACCATTATAATATATCCTATGCTTAATGGAAAACTAGCTATACTTAATAAAAGCACTCTAAAAGTTGGTAAAGAAATTTTAGTAAGCAGTGAAGAATTTTTTAATAATGTTATTTATCTTCGTGTGAAAAATGATACTATGATAGCTGCAACAGCACAAAAAATTATCGTTGTAACGCCAAATAGAACCTTATACTTAAATGAAAATATTAAAGAAGTAAATACCAATGATAATGAAATTTTCATACTTACAAAAGATGGAAGAATTCTTAAAAATGATTACAATCTTAGAAAAATCGATGAAATAAAATTTCAATTTGCCCTATTTTCCAAAAGTACCTTATATAACAACTCTTTATATGTTTTTGAAAAAACAGGTTATTTGATCAAGCTAAATACAAATTTGAAAGATTATACAGTATATAAACTAAGTGAAGCCGCTGATAAAAAAAGTTTTATGACAAATGGTAAATTTTTCTTTCAAAACAATTTTTTGCAATTAAACTAAAATGAATCAACAACTTAGTGATATTCTTATAAAACATGGAGTTATTTTAAAAAACACTAAGTCTTTAGATATTCATGTTTTTAGTAAAAAGAAAAAAATAGCTTGCATTTATGGAGAAAATACAAATAAGCAATACTGTTTAATCTTATTTTCTTTTGCAAAAAGTAAAATTTTAACAAAAGAAAGTTTAGAATTTGAAAGTATTTTTCAAAATATAAGTCAAACTCTAAATCTAAATTTCAAAAGTTATTTTATTTTTCATCAAGCTTTAGTTTGCTCAAAAGCAAAAAAATATTTAGCTACCAAAGGGATTAAAAGCTATGCTTTTATGTGATATTGGCAACACGACTGCAAGTTTTTTAAACGAGCAAAAATTTCATTCTATAAGTATAGAACAGTTTTTACAGTATAAACCAACACAAAAAGTATTTTATATCAATGTTAATCCAAATTTAGAGCAAAGATTAGAACAAAATCCTTTATTTATCAATCTTGCTCCATATTTTAATTTTGATACCATTTATAATAATTTAGGTATTGATAGAGTAGCAGCGTGTTATACTATAGAAGATGGCGTTGTGGTCGATGCAGGTTCTGCAATAACCGTAGATATAATCTCTAATTCTATTCATCTTGGTGGTTTTATTCTTCCTGGTATTGAAAGTTATAAAAAATCTTTTTCTTGCATTTCTTCTCGTTTAAAGTATGAGCTAAACACTCAGATTAATTTTGATGCTTTTCCTCAAAGAACTATCGATGCTTTGAGTTATGGTGTATTTAAAAGTATATATTTACTCATAAAAGATAGTGCATATGATAAAAAACTATACTTTACAGGTGGCGATGGGCAATTTCTTGCGAATTTTTTCGACTATGCCATTTATGACAAATTTTTAATTTTTAGAGGCATGAAAAAAGCTGTTTGTGAAAATTTTATACTATAAAGTTTAACTCTGCAAATTATAAGTTTTATTTAAACTCAAAACAACTATATTTTGATATCATTAGAAAAACAAATATAAAAGGAATAAATAGTAATGGATCAAAAAAATTTTGATACCGTGGTGATTGGCGGTGGAATTTCTGGTGCTGCGGTATTTTATGAATTAGCTAGATATACAAATATTCAAAATATTGCTTTATTAGAAAAATACAATAGTGCTGCAACATTAAATAGTCATAGCACAAGCAACTCTCAGACTATTCATTGTGGTGATATAGAGACAAACTATACTTTAGAAAAAGCAAAAAAAGTTAAAAAAACAGCAGATATGATTGTAAAATATGGGCTTTTGCAAAATGCGCAAAACAAATTTATGTATTCACATCAAAAACTTGCACTTGCTATCGGAGAAAAAGAATGTGAATATATGAAAAACAGATATGAAGAATTTAAAGAATTATACCCCTATATTAAATTTTACGCAAAAAACGAAATTAAAAAAATAGAACCTAATGTTGTTTTAGGTAAAGATGGTATCAATGATAGAATAGATAATGTTGTAGCTATGGGTGTAGAAGAAAATGAAATTTATACTACTGTAGATTTTGGACTAATGAGCCAAAATCTTATAGAACAAGCTTGCAGACAAGGGAAAAACACCCATGTAGCATATAACCAAGAAGTAATTTTTATAGAAAAGAAAGATGATATTTTTTACATCAAAACAAGAGATTTTAAAGAATATAGTGCAAAATCTATCATTGTAAATGCAGGTGCTCATTCATTATTTTTAGCGCACAAAATGGGTATTGGATTAGATAAATCTTGCTTTCCTGTTGCAGGAAGTTATTATATGGCAAAAAGAAAAATTTTAAATGGTAAAGTTTATATGGTGCAAAATCCAAAACTTCCATTTGCCGCATTACATGGCGATCCTGATTTATTAGCCAACATGAACACACGTTTTGGTCCTACCGCTTTAGTTATTCCTATGCTAGAAAGATACCACGGTTTTAAATCGTTACCTGAATTTTTTAAAACACTTAATCTTGATATGAATGTAGTCAAAATTTGTCTCAATCTTTTTAAAGATTCTACCATTAGAAACTATATTCTTTATAATTATTTATTTGAAATTCCTTATATTAATAAAAAACTTTTTGTAAAAGATGCAAGAAAAATAGTTCCTAGCTTAAAAACAGATGATATTTACTATGCTAAAAACTTTGGTGGAGTACGCCCTCAAGTACTTGATAAAAAAGCAGGAGAATTAATGCTTGGAGAGGCAAGTATTACTGAAATTCCAGGTATAATTTTTAATATGACGCCAAGTCCAGGTGCCACAAGCTGCCTTGGCAATGGTTATAGGGATGCAAAACTTATTTGTCAATACTTGGGCGCTAATTTTAATGAGGATTTATTTACTAGTGAACTACTATAAAAAAGGATAAGGAATGTTAAAAAAAACAAAAATAGTTGCAACGATTGGACCAGCAAGCGAAAATGAAGCTACAATAAGACAAATGATTATTAACGGCGTGAATGTTTTTCGCTTGAATTTTTCACATGGAACCCATGAGTATCATAGTCAAAATCTAGCTACTGTTAGAAAAGTGGCAACCGAACTTAATGCAAGAATTGGAATTTTACAAGATATTAGTGGGCCAAAAATTAGAACCTTAAAGATTCCAGAAGCTTTTGAGCTAAAAAATGGAGATAGACTAGATTTTTACAAAGATATGTTTGAAGGAGAAAAACTTTCCAATGAACATTATAAAGTCTGTATTAACCATCCTGAAATTCTTTCTATGTTAAAGGTTGGAGAATATATCTACCTTTGTGATGGTTCTATTAAAACCAAAGTTATACAAATAGAAAAAAATTTTATCCAAACTCAAGTAGAAAACAGTGGAGTGCTTAGCTCTAATAAAGGAATTAATTTTCCAAATACAAAAATTAATATCGATATTATCACGCAAAAAGATAAAAATGATCTTGCGTGGGGTATTAAAAACGATGTAGATTTTTTAGCCATATCTTTTGTGCAAAATGCTCATGATATTGATGAAGTTAAAAAAATACTCAATGAAAATAATGCTAAAATAGCTATTTTTGCAAAAATAGAAAAATTTGACGCTGTTGAAAATATCGATGAAATTATAAATAGTAGCGATGGTATTATGGTTGCAAGAGGAGATCTAGGCATTGAAGTACCTTATTATAGAGTGCCAAATATACAAAAACTTATCATTAAAAAGGCCAATGAAGCCAATAAACCAGTCATCACTGCCACTCAAATGCTTTTTTCACTTGCAAAATCTAAAACTGCCACAAGAGCTGAAATTTCAGATGTTGCCAATGCGGTACTTGATGGCACTGATGCAGTTATGCTTAGCGAAGAAAGTGCAATAGGGATCGATCCGGCAAACGCAGTTGATATTATGACTCAAACCATTATAGAAACAGAAAAAAACTATCCTTATGATAAATTTGAAAATTTTAAATGTTTTAATGAAACCGATATCATTGCTAAATCAAGTACACAATTAGCAACTAATTTAAATGCAAATGCAATTTTTACTATAACAAGTAGCGGTGCTTCTGCGGTTAAAACAGCAAGATATCGTCCAAAAATGGATATCATAGCTATTACTCATTCCAAAAAAGCTTTAAATTTTTTAAGTATAGTTTGGGGAGTTCAACCTGCTATATTAATAGAAAAACATGAAAATTTAACAGAACTTTTAAGTAATTCTGTAAAAATTGGGGTCGAAAAAGGTCTTATGAAAAAAGATGGGGTTTATACCCTTACTGCAGGATTTCCAGTAGGTGTTGCAGGAAGTACAAATTTGATTAGAATTTTACAAAAAGATCAAATTGAATATTATTTAAGTTTGGGAAAATAACCCAAACTTAATATTCTTCTTCTATTAAATCACATAAACAATGTATAATTAAAATATGCATTTCTTGAATTCTAGCTGTATCATCACTTGGAATAACTATATTATGCTCGCATAATTCATTCATCGCTCCACCACCTTTTCCGCTAAGCCCTATACATTTGGTACCAATTTCTTTAGCTTTTTCAAAAGCTTTAATCACATTTGGACTTTTTCCACTAGTAGAAATTCCAATCAACACATCATTATCACTAGCTAAAGCTTCAACTTGTCTTGAAAAAACAAATTCAAAACCATAGTCATTTCCTATAGCACTTAAAGCGGAAGTATCGGTACTTAGGGCAATAGCAGCTAAAGCCTTTCTTTCTTTTTTATATCTTCCGCTAAGTTCGGCTGCAAAATGTTGGCTATCTGCAGCGCTTCCACCATTTCCACAAATTAAAATTTTCCCTCCATTTTTCAAACATACTTTTAACTCTTGAGCAACCATAACAATTTGCTCTTTTAAATTCAAACTTTGCTCTAAAATTTTTTGATGTTGAATAAATTCCTTTTCGATTTTACTTATCATTTACAATCCTATTAATTATATTAGTAGTACTAAATCCATCTTCAAAGTCAATCAATTCTACTTTTTTTACTAAATTTGAACCCACTACTTCTTTGTCTTTATAATCAGCTCCTTTGACTAGCACATCAGGTTTTAAAAACTCTATTAATTTATAAGGAGTATCTTCATTAAAAATCACTACATAATCTACAAAATACATACTCGCAAGCATACATGCACGTTGAAACTCTATATTTATAGGTCTTGAGTTTCCTTTTAGTCTTTTTACACTTTCATCTGAATTTAAACCTACAACTAGGATATCTCCTAATTTTTTAGCTTTTTCAAGATATTTTATATGGCCATAATGCATAATATCAAAACACCCATTTGTAAAAACTACTTTTTGACCTTGTATCAATTTTGTAAGTTCTTCTTTGTTTTTAATTTTATCTTCAAAAGAAGCTTTTTTTAGATTTTTTATCTCTTCTAAACTTACACTCACACTTCCAACTTTTGCTACTACAACAGCTGCAGCATCATTTGCTAACTCACATGCTTTTACAATATCAACCTTTAAAGCCAAAGCATAAGCAAGCATAGCTATAACACTATCTCCAGCTCCTGTTACATCATAAACTTCTAAAGCTTTTGCAGGAATAATATGTAATTTTTCATCAAAAAGTGCTATTCCTTCTTCAGATAAAGTTATAATAGAATAAGTTAGATTTAAATCGTCTTTTAATTTTTTTAAAGCTTTTTCTAAATTATCTATTTTTTCTACCCCTAAGGCCAAAGTAGCTTCTTTTTTATTTGGAGTTAGCAAGGTTGCATTTTGATATTTGCTAAAATCACTTCCTTTTGGATCAATCAAAATAGGTAAATTTAAAGTATTTGCATACTCTATCAAAGCCTTTGTAACTTTTGAAGTTAAAACTCCTTTAGCATAATCACTCAAAATAATTGCATCGTAATCTTTTACGATTTTTTTATACTCTTTGATAATTTCATCTTCTAATTTAGTATCAAAATCATTCTCATCATCAAGTCTTAAAACTTGCTGAGAATGTGATAAAACCCTACTCTTAAGAGGGGTTTTTCTACCTTTTTCTACTAATAATTTTGCATTTAAATTCTCTTTTAAAAATCTCCCACTCTCATCATCACCCACAAGCCCTAGAGCAAAAACCTCAGCGCCAAGACTTTTTAAATTTGCATATACATTACCAGCTCCACCTAGTCTTTTATCTTCTTTTTGTGATTTCATTACCATTACAGGAGCTTCTGGAGAAATTCTAGTGCAATCACACCATATATAATGATCCACCATAAAATCCCCAACAACTAAAATTTTTGGCTTTTTAGAACTTAAAAAATCAAGCATTTACTTCCTTTTCATAAAGCCTTTTAATCTCATCTAAATAATCTTTTATACCCTCTTCAAGACTAAATTTAGCTTTATACGAAAAACTCTCATCTAATTTTGCTTGGGTATGGAATTGATAGGCATTTTTATAAGGATTAGGAATATATTCACAAGGATAATTAGTATTTAATTCTTTTTGTAAAATATCTACTATATCTTGAAAAGTTCTTGCTTTACCTGTGGCTACATTATAAATTCCACTTTTTGCTTCTAAAGCTTGCAAATTCGCACTCACAACATCTTTAATATACACAAAATCACGATAAATTCGATCGCTTCCTTCGAACAAACGCGGACTTTTACCTGCTAAAATTTGATGTCCAAATTGCAAAATCATAGAAGCAGTGGTATTTTTAAAAAATTCTCCTTTGCCATAGACATTAAAATATCTAAGCCCGACTATATGCATTTTATCAAAGTATTTTTTTGCTAATTTATCCATCATTAATTTTGAAAATGCATAAGGATTTTTAGGAGCTTCACTTAAATTTACAGTTTGTGGGCTTGGTGCATCTCCATAAACTGAAGCTGAACTTGCATAGATTAATTTTGCATTAAGCTCTAAGGCAAGTTCTATAAAATCTTTAAAAGTATTTAAATTAGTCTTTAAAACTTTATTTTGATCATACACAGTTGTATCTGAAATTGCAGCTTTATGAAAAATTACATCAGGTTTAAAAGCTTTTATAACTTTTAAAGTTTTTTCATCATTAATATCACCCACATAAAGCTCACCTTCAAAATCTAAAATATTTTTAAAATGACCAAAACTTTCTAAATTTCCATTTTCAAAAGTAGCGCTTGAGCGCATTTTATCAACAATCAAAACTTCGTGTTTATCCTGAAGCTCTAAAGCAAGGGCAGAACCTATAAAACCTGCTCCACCTGTTATCACTATTTTCATTTTCTATCCTTTAAATAACGCAAAAGTTCTTTTAAATTTTCAAATACTTTATAGTTTTCATCATCATTATAGTCTTCATTGATTAAAAATAGATTTTTTATGCCAGCATTAATTCCAGCTTGCATATCACTTAAATTATCTCCTATAAAAAAAGATTGTGACAAATCTAGATTAAATTCTTTTTGTGCTTTTAAAAGCATACCAGGTTTTGGCTTACGACATTCACAATTTACCAAATGTGGACAATGATAAATTTTTGCTATTTTAATATTTCTTTTTAAAAATTCATCCAGCATATATGAACTTAAAATTTCAAAATCTTTTTCATTATAATAAGCTCTTGCAATACCCGATTGATTAGTGACTGCAAAAATTAAAAAATTTTGCTTTTGGAAAAATTTACAAAGTTCAAAAATACCTTCACAAAATTCAAAATCTTCAATTTTATGAACGTATTTTTTATCTATATTAATAACCCCATCTCTATCTAAAAATAATGCCTTTGTTTTCATAAAAAAATTATAATGTATTTTTATTAAGATTTTTATAATTTATCAAGTAAAAAATTTTAAGGGACTTTAAATAAAAAAATCTTATAATTAAAAACATTTTATTTTCAATTTATATAGGAGTGATACAATGAAAAAGCTACTTGTTTTATCAGCTTTAGCATGTCTTGGCGTTTCAGCTTTTGCTGCAGATGGTGCTACACTTTATAAAAAATGTGCAGTGTGCCACGGTGCTAAAGCAGATAAAGTTTACCTTAATAAAGTTCCTGCTTTAAATTCTCTAACTGCAGCTGAAAGATTACAATACATGAAAGATTATGCAGCAGGTAAAAGAAATGCTTATGGCCAAGGCGCAATTATGAAAATCAACCTTAAAGGTTTAACAGAAGAAGATTTTAAAGCTATTGAAGAATATATCGAAAGCTTAAAAAAATAATTCAACAGCCTTTATGGCTGTTTTTTATTCTTTTCCAAGGCTTCTTTTTTTCTTTTGTCTAAAATTACCGCATCATTTAAAGCATCTTCACTATCATTTAAAGTAGTAAATTTATAATCATCATCAAATTGCTTATTCTTTATACCCCAAAGCAAAGCACAAATTGCCAAAAATAAAGCAACCAAAGAAACACCTATCATCATCATCAAAACACCATTCACTTTTTTATCCTTAAAGCATTTAAAATTACTATTATACTACTAAAAGACATCGATAAGGCTGCAATTAAAGGATTGATCAAACCAAAAAAAGCTAAAGGCATACTCAAAGCATTGTAAAGCAAAGAAAAAGCTAAATTTTGTTTAATAATTTGATAAGTTTTTTTAGCTATTTGCATAGCCTTTTGCAAACTTTTTAAGTCATTTTTTAACAATATAATATCGCTATTTTCCATAGCAAGCTCAGATCCTTCTTTTAAAGAAACTCCAACACCTGCATAAGAAAGCGCTAAAGCATCATTTACCCCATCCCCTATCATTAAAACCTTGCCTATTTGATTTAAATTAGCTATTGTTTGCATTTTATCTTCTGGCATACACGAGGCTTTGAAATTATTTATTTTTAATTTTTCAGCCACCTTACTTACAGCATGTAAATTATCACCACTTAACATATAAATTTGCATTTTACATTCTTTCATAAATTTGATCAACTCTTCAGAGCTTTCTCTTATACTATCTTCTAATTCAAAAACTGCTAATATGGTTTTATTTTTAGCAAATATAAAATGCGTAGTTTGAAATTCTTGTACTTGTATATGGTTTTCCTTGAAAAATTTCTCATTTCCTCCCAAAAATTCATCCTTACCTAAAAAGGCTTTATAACCTCTTGCTTGAAAATTTTGGACTTTTTCAAATTCTATTCTACTGTCAATTTTTTCATCTAAAAATTTCAAAATGCTTTTAGCCACTGGATGGTTAGTTAGGTGTAAGAAATTTAATAACTCATTTTTATCTAGCCTCTCATCCAAAAAGCTTTTTTTAACCTCTAAACTAGCCTTTGTTAAAACCCCTGTTTTATCAAATACAGCCACATCGCACTTACTCAAATCTTCCACAATACCTGCTTCTTTAAATAAAATTTTTTCCTTCAAACCAGCACTAATTGCTACTAAAGAACTCACCGGAGTAGCTAAAGCCAAAGCGCATGGACAAGCTATGATTAACACAGAAACCATGCGTATCATAGCTTCTTCAAAACCCAAATTTAATACAAAAAAAGTAAAAGCAAAGCACAGCACAGCACAAGTTAAGATAATAGGTGAAAAATACTTACTTACTTGTTGTACCATTTTTTCTATTTTGGCTTTTTTTGAACTTGAGTTTTCAAGCAAATTAATAATCCTAGCCAACTTAGAATCCTTATAAAGTGAGTTTGCTTTATATAAAACATTCCCACTTAAAACTAAAGAAGCAGAATAAACCGTATCATCTTTTTGCACATCAAGCGGTAAGCTCTCTCCGCTTAAACTAGACATATCCAAGCTAATATTACCACTAACACACACTCCATCTATTAAAACCCTATCGCCTTCTTTTAGTTCTATAATATCTCCTATTTGCACTTCTTCTACATCAATATTTTCTATTTTGTCATTTTTTAAAACCTTTACTTCATTACTTAAAAACGATCGTAAATGATCAAGCGTATCAAGAGCTTTTTTCTTACTTAAAAGCTCTAAGTACTTTCCTATAAAAACAAAACAAATAATCATCGCTACAGAATCAAAATACACCTGCGAAGCTCTTGAAAACATTGCCCATATTGAATATATATAAGCTAAACTTGCCCCACTAATTACCAAAGTGTCCATATTAACACTTTTAAATTTTAAAGCATAATAGGCATTTTTATAAAAAATCGAGCCTGTGTAAAAAAGCACAGGAGTACAAAGTAAAAATTCAGCAAAATGCAAAATATCCTTAGTATCAGCTTCCATGCCACTAAAAAACCCAGCATACTTGGCTACAGATATCCACATGATATTCATCACACAAGCTATAGCAACTATTAATTTTGCATAAAAATCTCTTTTGGTTTGAGTTGCTCTTTGTTCATTTTTTGTAGGCAAATACACACTAGCCTTATAACCTATACTTTCTATACTTTGGATAATTTTTGCTAAATTTATGCTTTTTTCATCAAAAACAATTCTAGCTTTATGAGTAATAGAATTAATATCAACTTCTATTACCCCTTCACTTTTAATGAGAATTTTTTCATTAAGCCAAACACAGGCAGCACAATGAATTTCTTCTATAAGTAAAAAAATCTCACTAAAACCCTCTTTGGTTTTTTGTATGTATTTTTCATAATCTTTAACATTATGTTCTATTATCGCAGGAGTTAGAGTTTGATTGCCAAGTTTTTCATAAAATTCTTCCAAATTATTTTCTTGTAAAATCTCATAAACACTCTCACAACCCTTACAACAAAAATAATTTCCATTTTTTTCTATCATTTGATCTTGTCTAAAGCTTAATTGGCAGTGTTTGCATTTCATCTTATACTTTCTTTGATAATTTTTACAATATTTTATCATTTTTTTAAAATCACTATTTTAAAAATTATTTACAAAGCTATATTATAATTTTAAAAATTTGACAAAGAAGCATTTTTTTGAATAAAATCTCTTATTCATTATTAAATACTACATTTTCTACATTTTAGAGGATATATGGAAAATACAAAAGAAAAAAAACAACACCAAAGAACACACATTCCAGTGGAAGGTTATAAAATAGAAGATTTAAAGTTGCTTGATCTAGAAAGCTTAGTTAAAATTGCCAATGAAGCTGAAATAGAAAATCCAAGAGAATTTAGAAGACAAGATCTTATTTTTGAAATTCTAAAAGCACAAACCAAAAAAGGTGGTTTTATACTCTTTACAGGTATTTTAGAAATTTCACCTGAAGGCTATGGCTTTTTGCGTGGAATGGATTCAAATTTAAGCGATAGTGTAAATGATGCTTATGTATCAAACTCACAAATTCGCAAATTTGCTCTGCGTGTTGGAGATATAGTTACCGGTCAAGTTAGAGAACCAAAAGATCAAGAAAAATACTATGCTTTGTTAAAAATCGAAGCAATTAATTATCTTCCATTAAAAGAAGCCAGAGAAAGACCTTTATTTGACAATCTTACTCCAATTTTTCCAACTGAAAAAATCAAATTAGAATACGATCCTTTAAAACTTACAGGTAGAATGCTTGACCTATTTGCCCCTATAGGAAAAGGTCAAAGAAGCTTAATTGTAGCACCTCCAAGAACTGGTAAAACTGAGCTAATGAAAGAACTAGCTACTGCTATTGCTAAAAATCACCCAGAAGCTCATTTGATTGTACTTTTGGTAGATGAGCGCCCTGAAGAAGTTACAGATATGCAAAGATGTGTTAAAGGTGAGGTTTTTAGCTCTACTTTTGATTTACCTGCTTATAATCATGTTAGAGTAGCTGAGCTTGTTATAGAAAAAGCAAAAAGAATGGTAGAAACAGGCAAAGATGTCATTATTTTGCTTGATTCTATTACAAGATTAGCAAGAGCTTATAATACTGCTACGCCAAGTAGTGGTAAGGTTTTAAGCGGCGGGGTTGATGCAAATGCCTTGCATAAACCAAAACGCTTTTTTGGTGCAGCTAGAAATATAGAGCATGGTGGCTCATTAACCATTATAGCAACTGCTTTGATAGAAACAGGCTCAAGAATGGATGAAGTAATTTTTGAAGAATTTAAAGGAACTGGAAATAGTGAAATCGTTCTTGATAGAAATATTTCAGATAGAAGAATTTACCCTGCAATTAACATCATAAAATCAGGAACTAGAAAAGAAGAATTGCTCCAAGGTGTCGAAAAACTTCAAAAAATTTGGGCAATTAGATCAGCTATTTCACAAATGGATGACATAGAGGCTTTAAAATTCTTATACTCTAAAATGCTAAAAACCAAAAGCAATGAAGAGTTATTATCTATCATGAATGAGTAGCAATGCTTCAAGCTCTTGCTGTTAAATACAGACCAAAAAATTTTAATGAGCTTGTAGGGCAAAATACTGTTTCTACAAGCTTAAAATATGCTCTTGAAAATAATCGCTTAGCACATGCTTATTTGTTTTCAGGACTACGTGGAAGTGGAAAGACTTCAAGTGCAAGAATTTTTTCAAGAGCCCTAGTATGCGAAAAGGGACCAAGTGCTAACCCTTGTGGAGAATGCTCTCAATGTTTATCTTCACTTAATGGCTCTAATATAGACATTATAGAAATGGATGCTGCAAGCCATAGAAGCTTAGAAGACATTCAAGAGCTTATCGAACAAGTCAAATACGCTCCATCTTTAGCTAGATTTAAAATTTTTATTATCGATGAAGTACATATGCTTACCCCGCAAGCTGCAAATGCTTTGCTTAAGACCTTAGAAGAACCACCAAGCTATGTAAAATTTATACTAGCAACAACTGATCCTTTAAAACTTCCTGCTACGGTTCTTTCAAGAACGCAGCATTTTAGATTTAAGCAAATTTCTACTCATGATATCTTAAATCATCTTGAGTGGATTTTAGACAAAGAAAATATCAATTATGAAAAAGAAGCTTTAAAACTCATTGCAAGAAGCGGAAATGGCTCCTTAAGAGATACCCTAACCTTACTAGATCAAGCCATAGTATATTGTCAAAATGATATACAAACACAAAAAATCACTGCAATGCTAGGCTTTTTAGATCCAGCTAAAATTGAAGAATTTTATCAAGCCATTTTAGCTAATGATAAAGATAAAGTTCTTGAGTTTTTAAAAGAATTTGAAGATTATGAAGCAAGTAATGTCATTGATGAGATGATATTTTTTCTAAAAGAAGCATTTTTTGCCAAAAATAATCTTTTTTCTATGTTAATTTATGAAAGATTTTTTAGAATTCTTTCACGCACTAAGACTATGTTAAATTCTAGTGATGATGATAGCTTTGTACTTTGCGTTATGGCTTTCATGCTTATTGAAGCAACTTATTTAAAAAGCATTGATGAGGCTATTAAAAGCTCAAAACAAGATAGCATGCCAAGTCCAAAACAACAAGAAATTCCTTCTATTCAACAAACTCCTAAAGAAGAAAAACTTAATCCTTATGAAAATCTCTTAAAAGCAATATATAAAAGAGATTATGACTTAGCTGAAGTTTTTAAAAAAACCACTCAATTTATTTCTTTTGAAGATGATATTTTAAGTATTAGCTCACACGCTAAAGATAATGATAGAATGGTTTTAAACAATGGTTTTAAATTAATCAAAACATTACTTCATGAGCTTTTTGGAGAAAAAGCACAAATCAAAATTCAAAAAACAGAAACCATAGACACTCAAAAACTACAAGATATATTCAAAACTCCCATAAAACAAGAAGTAAAGAGCACTCCAAATTTAAATGAGCATTTTGAAAATTTTAAAAAAGATGCTAAAAAATACGATCCTAAAGACGAAACCAAAGAAGCTCTTAGCAAGCTCTTTGGTTCACCAACTATACAAAATTAAAAACTGCCATTGATTGAAATATAAATTCTTCTCTCTTCTATACGATTATAAGTATTTACCCAAGTATCTTCGCCTTTGTTTTTATAAGATTCCCAATCATTTGTAAAACTTTTATCAAAAAGATTATAAATTACTACATTAATACTCCATTTTTTATTGATATCATAACGCACGCCCATAGAAGCTAAAAAGACATCTTGATAGTATTCTCTATTAATATTTGTATCACCCATATAACGATCTATTTGCCACTCACCTTTACCCATGGAGTGAATTTATTAAAAATATTATAACTTGCTTTTAACATGATATTGTGTTTTAAACTATCAATTTCTGGCTTTCCTATCACAGCCTTATCTTGTGCATCTTTTACTTCACTATCAAGATAAGTATAAGCTAAATATAAATTTAAATGTTCTATAGGAGTGATCCCCGATCCAAGCTCTATACCCTTATATTCAACCTTACCATGATTAATCGTTTGATAACATATATCAGCTTCACATTTTCCAATACCAGAAATCATACTATCTTTGCTAAATTTTTGACTAGAAATTTTATCTTTGAAATTGGTTAAAAAGCCAGTTGCTGAAATATAAAATAAATCATTATTATAAACAGCAGCTAATTCATAATTAAGCGATGTTTCTTCTTTTAGATTTGGATTTCCATACATAGGATATTTACCCTGTCCACTATAATTATAAGCACCAGCTATCAATCTATTAGCATATGGAGTTCTAAAACCCGTTGAAACGCCACCTTTTAAAGTAAGTTCGCTGGTAGGATTATAAACCAAATAAGCCCTTGGTGAAATATTATTTCCAAAAATTTCATGATGATTATACCTTGCGCCAAAAGTAAATCTTAAATCATCTCTTATGCTATATTCATCTTTTGCAAAAAAAGCTAATAAATATTGATCAAAATTCGTAGGATTAGCGATTTTATCTTGCATTTTTTCAAGTCTATATTCACTACCAACGCTTAAAATATGACTTTGGCCTAAAGGTATAACTGATCTTGTATCTAAAATAATATCTTCAGCAACTATATCTCTATTTTGCCCTAAAAATGGCTGATTTGCTTGGCCAACCACCTCACGCCCATCGTTACTTACGCGGTTATACTGCAAGGTAGAAGTAATCGAAAAATCTTCATACACACCCTCATGACTTAAATAAGTTACCAACTTATCCACTTGCATAGTGTCTGTATAACCACCTGTTAAAGAGCCATCATTTTTATCTGTTGGTTTTGTTAATGTGCCTAGTTGACCTTTTTTGTTATCATAATGATTTCTTGAAAAATCAATATCAAATATCAAAGTATTATAATCATCTACTAAGTAATTTAACCTAGTTCCTAAACTAAAATTATTAGCTTTTGTAGGACTTTGTTCCTTTTTTGCTTCGATTTCTTTTCCACCGCCATCTCTATATTTTATATTAGATTGTTCTCTATAAAACTCTCTAAAACGTAAGGTTAATCCTAGGCGATCATTCATCAACGGGCCGCTTGAATATACTTGTGCCAATAAGTATTGCCCCATTCTTTATGTGCATTAAAAATACTATCCAAACTAACTGATGTTTCCCATTTATCACTTACTTTTTTTGTGATGATATTTACAACACTACCTAAAGCTTCAGAACCATATAAAGTACTCATTGGTCCTTTGATTACTTCTATTCTTTCTATGCTAGAAATTGAAGGTGGGAATGAATTTGAAATTTCATTAAAACCATTAGGCCCTACTTCTCCGCCTATCCCTTGATGGCGTCCGTCAATTAAAATTAAAGTATAACCAGTAATACCTCTCATGGTAATATTATAAGATCCAGTTTTTCCTTTACTAGCAAATAAATCCACACCAGGAATATCAGCAATAGCTTCGGCAACATCTCTATAAGGCTTACTTTCTAAATCTTTTTTTTGCTAATCACATTTATAGTAGCAGGGGCTTCTTTAATATCTTGAGTAAAACCAGAAGCACTTACTATGGAGCTATCCAATAAAACTTCTTGTGATAAAGCATTACAGACCAAAAAACTAGCAACACAAAACGATAAACAATGTTTTTTCATTATTTCCTTTCTTAATAAATAAATTTTCAAAACTGGAATATTATGATAAATAATTATTAATTTAAAAATAAATTTATTGTATCAATTATGATAATTGTTATTAATAAAAAATTTAACTTTTAGCAATATAATCACAAAAATTTTTAAAATGAGGGTATGATGGAATTTTTAAAAACTTACATTGACTTAATTATATTTGTAGTTTTAGGGATAATGGCATTTATTGCTATATGGTGTACTATTGAGCGTATCTTGTTTTTTAGAAAAATTAAGCTAAATGATTATCAGTGTCAAGAAAAATTTGATGATGCAATTAGTGAAAACCTCACCATGCTTTATATCATTTACACTAATGCTCCTTATGTAGGACTTTTAGGAACCGTAGTGGGAATTATGATTACATTTTATGACATGGGCGCAAGTGGGAATATCGATGCTAAATCTATTGTCATTGGTTTATCGCTAGCTTTAAAAGCTACAGCATTAGGAATTTTAGTTGCCATCCCTTCTTTAATGGCTTATAATGGGCTACTTAGAAAAATATCAATCTTGAGTAATGCATATCGTATTTTTAAGGATAAAAATGCTTAAACTACCAAAAAATGAAGGCTTAAATATCATTCCTTTTATAGACATAATGCTTGTTTTACTAGCTATTGTTTTAAGCATATCCACTTTTATCGCGCATGGTAAAATCAAAATTAATCTACCTCAAAGTGAAAATTCAAATTCCATAAATGAAAATAAAGACAAAGTGAGTATTTTAATCAATAAAGAAAATGAATTTTATATCGATGGAAAAACAGCTTCCTTAGAAGAAATAAAAGTAAAATTTGACACTATAGACTCTAAAACATTAGTAGAGTTAAAAAGCGATAAAGAAGCAAAATTTGAAAGTTTTATAAAAATTATTGATATTTTAAAAAATAAAAATCATGAAAATTTTCAAATTTTAACAGAGCAAAAAAGATGAAAACATTCATAAACAATCATAAAAATCAATCCTTTTTTATCACTATATTTCTCTTTTTGCCTTTATTTTTTGTTTTTATTTATACTAAGAATTTTTTACATATACAACATAGCACTTCAAAAGAAGAAAAATTTAATATAGCTATAAAACAATTTTTACAAGATTCGCCTAAAGTAAAAACCGAACAGCCTAAACAAGAAAAAATAAAAAAGCTAGAACAAACAAAAGAAAAAGCTGTTATACAACCTAAAAAAACAAATACTTTAACCAATACCAAGGCAATAAATCAATTAAATGAAAAAATAAAATCTCAAAAAACTTTAACCCAAGAAAAAAATACTCCAATAACTTCTCAAGAAAGCATATCTTTAGCTAATAACAATGAATTTTTAAAAGAAGTCAAACAAGCTATAGATGAAGCTTTAATCTATCCTAGACAAGCCAAAAAAATGCGAATGAGTGGCGAAATCTTAGTAGAATTCACATGGACTAAAGATAAAAATCTATTAAACTTAAAAATATTAAAACCATCAAAATATAAATTATTAAACGATAGCGCCTTAGAAACTATACGTATAGCGTCTAAGAATTTTCCACAATATGAAAAAACTTTTCATATAAGAATACCATTAATATATAAAATAAACTAAGCAAAATTGCTTAGTTTGTCTTGATTAAATTATGTCCTTTATAGATTCCATAAATTTTATAATCTCCATTTTTAAGCATTAACACCACAGGATATTCTTCTTCATAACCTTGCTCCATTCCAGGACTTCCCTGAGGCATACCAGGAGCAGAAATACCTATAACATCTTCAGGTTTATTTTTCAAAAGCCAAGCAACTGCATCTTCAGGCACATGTCCTTCTATAGCATAACCACCAATTACGCCAGTATGACAACTTTGATACATAGGCTGAATATTCATTTTTTCTTTTATTTTTAAAAAATCCTCACTTTTGTGTATTTGCACTTTATAGCCTTTATCTTTCATATAATCTGCCCAAAAATCACAACATCCACAAGTAGGACTTTCATAAATATTCAACAACTTATCTTCACTCATTAAAGCTATACTTGATAACGCCAAAATACTAATAATTTTTTTCATAATTTTCCTTTATCTTAAATAATTACATAAAAACATCTGATGTTTTAAGAGTTGCTTTTTGTTTTTCTTCAAATTGCGCTTGTGCTATTAACTGCTTAGGACTTAATTGAATATTAATATGAGAAATTTTATTTTGCAAACTATTTTGTATATTCTCTTTAATTTGTTCTTCTATTTTCTCTTTTATCTTTTCTTTATATTTTTCATTACTTTCTGTAAATTTTTTCTCATATTTACCAGTCTCTTTATTATAATACATTTCCTCTCTGTATTCTTTCAAAGCATTCTCTGAAGCTTCTTTTGCTTCTTGAAACAATTCCTTTAAAGGTCTATCATACAAGCTATTTTTTTCTTGGATACTTGAATTTAATTCAAGTGAAAATGCTTGCTCTTGATGGGATTGCACAGTTTGTTTTTCATTTTTTTGCTTTGAACTAAAAACATCATATGAGTGATTAAAGAATCGATTTTCCTCTATATGAAACATTTTATACCCCTAAGTAAATTTACAAACCAAAATAAGCAAAAAATATTCCAATATATTTTGCTGTAAATCTACAAAAATTAATTATTTTATAGATTTACAGCTTATGTTGAAACTAAAACTGAATAAAAAAAGAGATAATAAAAATCAAAAATAAAGCAAAAAGTTGCGAAGGTCTTTGAAATTTATTTAAATCCTTTAAATTTGATCCTTCAACAAGCGGTATAACTGTTGATAAAGCAGCTATAGGTCCACCTGTTAAAAAATATTGTGCTATAGAAGCTCCACCAGCCGCAACAAAAGCTAAAGCAAAATTATAAGTACAAACCTCCATAGTAGCTTGTAAAAATGGAAGTAAGATAGCTGAGCTAGCTCCATAACTTTGTGTGACAAATCCAGCAAAAACAGCAACTATAAACATTGCTTGAACGGGAGCTACATTTAAAATTGGTTCAAAAATATTTGCAATAGTTTTAGCTAGTCCTATTTCTTTAATTACAGCACTCATAAATAAAAATGTTATAGTTGCAACCAAAGGAATAGCTATTTTACCAACACCATCTATCATACTTTTTTCTGCATTAAAAATATTAACCCCACTAAGTGCAATTGTTAAGATGCTAGAAAATACTCCTAATAAAAAAATAGGATAACCAAAAATAAAACCACCAAATAAAACAATAAAAGGCAAAAAGATAACATAGGAACTATATTGATTTTTTTGATTTTCCATTTCTTTTATAATATGCATCATCTTTTCTTTATCAATCACAACAAAATGCTTCTTTCTATATATTTTAGATCTTATAGCAAAGCATAAAATTAAACAAACAACTATAAATATAGCAAAAATGTTTATAAATCCAAAACCAATATTAGTAGCTCCAATAATTGCAACTTGAGTAGGATGAGTAAAACCACCAAAGTTACCAAGATGACCAGCATGCCCATGTATAGCCGCTGAATGATTTGGATTCATATCCAACAATATCGAAGGTTTAGCAGTAATTACCGCAGTTACAGATGGCTGAGTAAAACCTGTCAACATTCCTATAACTCCAGCACATATAGCACTAGCAGAAGCAATCCCCTCTCCACCGCCAATTCTTCTACCGAATTTGATAATAATTTTTATGATATCATCCATAAATCCACTTGATTGCATTATCCCTATAAACATCAAAATACCTGTCATATCTAAAATAACAGGATTTAACCCTGAAAGCAAAAGCGTGTTTATTAGAATATTATTTGAATCAAGCATAGCAATCAGAATACTTATAGTAGTACCAATAATTGCTGTTAGATACAACGGAGTTTTTCCAATTACCATAAGAAGAAGCGTAAAACACATAAAAAATTGTGATACAACTAAATAGCTCATATTTTTTCCTTGCTTAAAAATACATATAATAAGAATTAAATTCTTTAAAAATATCATCTTTACTAAAGCCATTTGATAGTAATACGGTTAATAGTATTCTAGCTTTTAAACTATCAAAAAAAATTTCCCATAATAAGACCATTATTTTGCAAGTCTATTTCACTACCTTTATATGAATATGTATTATAAGCAGTTGGCCCACTTCCTGTTCTAGATGTAACAACACAAGGTATATTTAAGCTTAATGGCTTTATTTTTTCAATAAAATCAAAAGAAACATGACCTGCCCCAAATCCATTTATTATCAAACCATCAAAAACAGATAATTTATCTAAAAAATAATCATCTCCAGATAAACAAGCAGGTATAATTGCAACTTTTTTATCTATTTTATCTGGAATGTTGTAAATTTTATTTTTATAAATAGGGCTGATATATCTTACTTGTTTCTCATATATATATCCAATATTTCCACCATTTATAGACACAAAAGTATCAAGAGAAAAAGAATTACTTTTATGCAAAAATCTTGGTTGATATATTATATGGTTAAAAACAACTAAAACACCTCTTTTTTGAGATGATTTATCGCTTGCAACAAGAATTGACTGATATAAATTACTAGACCCATCACTCCCAAGTTCACTAGGATTTTTCATAGCTCCAGTTACAATCATAGGCACTTCTTCATCCCACAGTAAGCTTAATAAAAATGCGCTTTCTTCTAATGTATCAGTACCCTGAGTAACAACTATACCATTAGAATTATTTCTAATTTCATTCTTTGCTACTTTTATGATTTCAAAAATATCTTCAAATTTTAAAGATGGACTTGGTACTGCCAATATACTTTTTGCTTCTATATTTATATTTTCTGTTAAACCAATACTGTCTACCAATGCCTTTGCGTTTAATTTAGGACTAACACCTCCTGATTCATCTTTCAACATACAAATAGTACCGCCTATACCTAAAACACTAATTTTCATCAACTCCTCCTTTTTAAAGTAAGCTAAATGTAAATCAATTATATAATTGACTTAAAATTAACTTATTCTCATTATTTATTTCAAAATATCAGGAAGTTCATTAATAATATTGAGCTCTAAAAGTTTTTGATAAACAGCTTTAGTATTTGCTTTAGCTATATATTTTTCAGAATAATAACCATTAACAACTCTAAAAAGACTCATGTAGTCCAAATCATATTTTTGAGCAAACTTTTTAAGATTAATATTATTATCTTCAAAATATTTTTTTAACAACCCATATCCTTTCAATTTGTAATTTTTATTTCAAATTGATTTTTTTTAAGATACAATTTAGAAATAATTTTTATACATTATATAGTTATTTTATTTATATGTCAATAATTTATAAATAAAATAACTATATATAGAAAGTGATAAATGGAAAATTTTAAATCATTGGTAGAAGAAATGAAACTTTATTTTAATGTTACTAGTTTAGAAATGGTAGCTGAGAAATTGGGTCTTAAGAAATCTACAGCAATAGGATGGAGACAACGAAAAAGGATATCTTCACATGCTATATTAAAGTTTAATCAACTAAAATATAAACAAAATAACTATATAAAATTAGTTGATAAAAATTTACAACAAACTGAGAAAACAAACAATAAAGATACAATATTGATTCCATTTTATAAAAACTATTATCTCTCGTCAGATTTTACCAACAATAATAATATCATCAAGCAAAACATACCTTTTAATAAAAATGAATTAAACAGCATGTTTAATTTGCAAGAATTTTTAAAAATAGGTATTATCGCTATGATAGGAAATAGTATGGAACCCACAATAAAAGAAGGAGAAATGGTTATATTTCAAAAAGATGATTCAAGTATAGAAGGTGGTATATATATTGTTGAATATCAAAAAGAAATTTTAATTAAAAGATTAAAAAAAAGACCTTTGTGTTTAATTAGTGATAACAAAGAATATCCTATTATCGATATTAAAAAATCTAAAGAATTAAAAATCATAGGAAGAATTATTGGAGCATATAAAATTGATTATAAAAAATTATAAATAAAAATTTTATTCCACACCAAAATTTGTAATCTTCCTAGAATCAGCCATTGCACTTTAAAAATCAATTCCAATTTTTATACTTTTACTGACTTGGTGTTTAATTGTAAGTTTTAGAATTTATTTTACTCTTTTAAAAACAAAATAACAAAAATTCAAACTATAACTCTTGCTTCTTGTAAAAAACTTTAAGGGCGTTCTGCAAAGCCTATAAATTTTTAAAATTTAGATCTTCTATGTCATTTTCTTGTTTATTTGCAAGCGTAGATACCATATAAATAGTTTAATCCATTTCATTATTACTTGTATTAGTAGCATTTTTTAAAGGTGTTTTCATTTTTAATTCTTCACACTCTCAAGTCGGATTAGTTTTTAATTTTACCATTTTTTATATGCAAAAAAATTATGTGAAACAAAAATTGATACAACAAAAATAAAAAATCACAAACTAAAGAAATTTAGAAAAAATAATATAGTTATTACATTTGAGAAAGTGAATAAAATTAATAAAATGAATTAAAAAATACGATATTCAGTGGGAGTTGCACCCACAATACAACCTATTTTACCTAAGTAATACACTTAATTGCTTCACATCTATTGCCATAATGATAATTGTAGTCTTGTTAAAAAAAGGAGTTTAAAGTTTTAATTTAATTTTTTAAAACTAAGTTATAATTATAAAATTACTAGTTTGAATAAACTTGACAATTATAATACTTTATTCGCAAGCTCTAAAGTAAGTGAAAAAATTAAAATACAAGGTAAAACACCTATTATACTAAAACTAAAACAAGCTATGTAATTAATTATTATTAAAGATTAAACAAAGCACAACTAAAAAAAGAATGATAAAAAACACCAATCAAGATAATAAAATAAAAATTAAAGGACCAGCTCAACTAAAAACATAAAACACAATCTAAAATGATAAAAATATAAAATAATGTCACAAACAAACACCTAAATAAAATAATCCAACTAAATAACTAAATTTTATAAAATAATAAAAAATAACAATAAACATCCTACCTAATCAACACAAACTAATTAGAAATTTTCACAAGCTAACCAAGCTAATCCACCACAAGCAGTAAAAACTAAACCACTAAATAATTCATGATCGCACCATAAAAGAAATAAAAGAAATAAAAGAAATAAAAGAAATAAAAGAAATAAAAGAAATAAAAGAAATAAAAGAAATAAAAGAAATAAAAGAAATAAAAGAAATAAAAGAAATAAAAGAAATAAAAGAAATAAAAGAAATAAAAGAAATAAAAGAAATAAAAGAAATAAAAGAAATAAAAGAAATAAAAGAAATAAAAGAAATAAAAGAAATAAAAGAAATAAAAGAAATAAAAGAAATAAAAGAAATAAAAGAAATAAAAGAAATAAAAGAAATAAAAGAAATAAAAGAAATAAAAGAAATAAAAGAAATAAAAGAAATAAAAGAAATAAAAGAAATAAAAGAAATAAAAGAAATAAAAGAAATAAAAGAAATAAAAGAAATAAAAGAAATAAAAGAAATAAAAGAAATAAAAGAAATAAAAGAAATAAAAGAAATAAAAGAAATAAAAGAAATAAAAGAAATAAAAGAAATAAAAGAAATAAAAGAAATAAAAGAAATAAAAGAAATAAAAGAAATAAAAGAAATAAAAGAAATAAAAGAAATAAAAGAAATAAAAGAAATAAAAGAAATAAAAGAAATAAAAGAAATAAAAGAAATAAAAGAAATAAAAGAAATAAAAGAAATAAAAGAAATAAAAGAAATAAAAGAAATAAAAGAAATAAAAGAAATAAAAGAAATAAAAGAAATAAAAGAAATAAAAGAAATAAAAGAAATAAAAGAAATAAAAGAAATAAAAGAAATAAAAACTATCTCTAAAGAAAAAACAAATAATAAATCAATTAAGGATTTAACTAAGTAATAAGTAAGAATAATAAAAGAATTAACAAGTCCGCAATGAGCTACTTTCCCCCTGCCAGTAAGGCGTAGTATCATCACCCACGATGTGCTTAGCTTCTTGGTTCGGGATGGAGCAAGGCGTCTCCACATCTGTATAATCACGGACATTGTTATTTAAATATTCTTCGGAAGATTTAGTTTAAAATAAAACTTTACCTTTATATTTTTTGCTTTTTTTCTTCTTTTACTTATCTTTCATTTTTGATAAGCTTTTATAAAAAATACTTAAAAAACAATGTTAAGAGCAAGTTCCAATATAAACTTTACTTGTAAGATTTTATAAGCTAAATGTAGTTTTCATATAAAAACATTTAAAGCTTTATTAAAAACCTTAACAAGGAAGTGATGCTTAAATAAGATAAGCCAAACGCTCTATTAGTACTGGTCAGCTAAAGGACTTTCATCCATTACACACCCAGCCTATCAAACTAGTAGTCTTCTAGAGAGCTTAGAGAAGATTCATCTTAGAGTTGGCTTCACGCTTAGATGCTTTCAGCGTTTATCCGTTCCAAACTTAGCTACGCTGCGATGCTCTTGGCAGAACAACAGCTACACCAGTGGTTTGTTCAACCCGGTCCTCTCGTACTAGGGTCAAATCTCTTCAATCTTCTTACGCCCACGGCAGATAGGGACCGAACTGTCTCACGACGTTCTGAACCCAGCTCGCGTACCGCTTTAAATGGCGAACAGCCATACCCTTGGGACCTGCTCCAGCCCCAGGATGCGATGAGCCGACATCGAGGTGCCAAACCTCCCCGTCGATGTGAGCTCTTGGGGGAGATCAGCCTGTTATCCCCGGGGTACCTTTTATCCTTTGAGCGATGGCCCTTCCACACAGAACCACCGGATCACTAAGACCGACTTTCGTCTCTGCTTGACTTGTATGTCTTGCAGTTAAGCTGGCTTATACCTTTATACTCTACGAACGATTTCCAACCGTTCTGAGCCAACCTTTGTAAGCCTCCGTTATTATTTGGGAGGCGACCGCCCCAGTCAAACTACCCACCAGACATTGTCCCACTTGAGGATAACTCAAGCTGGTTAGCTACCCAAATAAGAAAGAGTGGTATCTCAACAACGGCTCATATACAACTGGCGTCATATACTCAAAGCCTCCCACCTATCCTGCACATTCTTATCCAAATAGCAGTGTCAAGCTGTAGTAAAGGTCCACGGGGTCTTTCCGTCTTGCCGCGGGTAGGAGGAATTTTCACCTCCACTACAATTTCACTGGATCCCTCTTTGAGACAGCTCCCATCTCGTTACGCCATTCATGCAGGTCGGTATTTAACCGACAAGGAATTTCGCTACCTTAGGACCGTTATAGTTACGGCCGCCGTTTACTCGGGCTTCGATCAAGAGCTTCGCTAATGCTAACCCCATCAATTAACCTTCGAGCACCGGGCAGGCGTCACACCCTATACATCCTCTTACGAGTTAGCAGAGTGCTGTGTTTTTGGTAAACAGTCGGGAGGGACTCTTTGTTGTAAGTTTCTTCGCTTTCGGAGTAAATCCTAATACGAAGCGAACCACACCTTATACCGAAGATACGGTGCTATTTTGCAGAGTTCCTTAAAGAGAGTTCTTCCACGCGCCTTAGAATACTCATCCCACCCACCTGTGTCGGTTTACGGTACGGGCAACATTAGCTAAACTTAGAAACTTTTCTTGGCTCGACGGCATCAGCAATTCTCCTCGCTGTCCGAAGACTTTGAAGAGCCTTTCAGTTCTCGGAGTATTGTTATACGGATTTGCCTATATAACCTCCTACGACCTTAGACTAGCACTTCCATCCGCTAGCTTGCTTAGCCCTAAGCGTCCTTCCATCGCACACTAATGTTGGTATTGGAATATTAACCAATTTGCCATCGTCTACCCCTTTCGGACTCGACTTAGGACCCGACTAACCCTACGATGACGAGCATCGCGTAGGAAACCTTGGGTTTACGGCGTTAATGATTCTCACATTAATTATCGCTACTCATGCCTGCATGCTCACTTCTATTCGCTCCAGCACTCCTTACCGGTATACCTTCGGCGCAAATAGAACGCTCTCCTACCACTTGATAAAATCAAGTCTACAGCTTCGGTACTTACTTTAGCCCCGTTATATTTTCCGCGCAAAATCACTAGACCAGTGAGCTATTACGCTTTCTTTAAAGGATGGCTGCTTCTAAGCCAACCTCCTGGTTGTTTAAGTAACTTCACATCGTTTTCCACTTAAGTAAGATTTAGGGACCTTAGCTGGTAGTCTGGGTTGTTTCCCTCTTGACGACGGATTTTATCACTCGCCGCCTGACTGCTGTGATTACATATAAGGTATTCGGAGTTTGATAGGGTTTGGTACATTGGTGTATGCCCTAGCCCATTCAGTGCTCTACCCCCTTATACTACGACACAACGCTATACCTAAATATATTTCGGAGAGAACCAGCTATCACGAAGTTTGATTGGCCTTTCACCCCTATCCACAAGTCATCCGGGGGCTTTTCAACGCCTATCGGTTCAGTCCTCCACTAGTTCTTACACTAGCTTCAACTTGCTCATGGATAGATCACTTCGTTTCGGGTCTGCAGCATCTGACTTAAGCGCCCTATTCAGACTCGCTTTCGCTACGGCTTCGCGTGTGCTTAACCTTGCCAGACACCACAACTCGCAGGCTCATTATGCAAAAGGCAGTCCATCACACTGTATTGCTACATAGTGCTCTGAATGATTGTAAGCAAATGGTTTCAGGTTCTATTTCACTCTGATCACCTCAGTTCTTTTCACCTTTCCCTCACGGTACTTGTGCACTATCGGTCTGGTAGTAGTATTTAGGGTTGGATCGTGGTCGACCCAGCTTCAGACAGGATTCCTCGTGTCCCGCCCTACTCAGGATACTGCTAGCTAAGGTTTGGTTTTCGTATACGGGACTATCACCCTCTATGGCTACACTTTCCAGAGTGTTCTACTAACCTTACCTATTGCACATTGCAGTCCTACAACCCCCAGTGCAAGCACTGGGTTTGCCCTCTTGCGCTTTCGCTCGCCGCTACTAACGCAATCTCTATTGATTTCTTTTCCTGTAGGTACTAAGATGTTTCAATTCCCTACGTTCGCTCCATTATGGTAGTATATATCTCTATATACTGGGTTGCCCCATTCGGAAATCTACGGATCAAAGCTTCTTGACAGCTCCCCGTAGCTTATCGCAGTCTAGTACGTCCTTCATCGCCTTTACCAGCCAAGGCATCCACCATTCGCTCTTAATAGCTTACCTTTTAATTCATTCTAAAACGCATCACTTCCTTGTTAAAGTTTTTATGATAAGACTTTACTATCTTAAGACGGAAAGCTTTTAAACACTTAATAAAACTAAACAAATTAGTCTAACTAAGCTGTGAGTTTAAAACTTGTCTTTAACTAAAGCTAAAGAAAAGATAGTTAGGTTTTATCCTTTAACAAGTCCTGTAAAATTGTTTTTATTAAAACTTGCTTGTGACTCTTAACAATGATAATTCAAATAACATTAAATAACTAATCTAATATATAAATATTCTATTATTTATTTAGCTTAGGTCTTAAAACCTAAAGGAAGTATATATAAAGAGTTTAAATAATTTAAAAATATAAATAATAAAGTATTTTACTCTGCTTATTGCTATATTATTAACTATATACTTGCTTTAAGTTTTAAAACTTTAATTTATGATTGATAAACAAATCTTTTTTATGGTGGGCCTAACAAGACTTGAACTTGTGACCTCACCCTTATCAGGGGTGCACTCTAACCAGCTGAGCTATAGGCCCTTAATAAATGGTGGAGAATAGCGGGATCGAACCGCTGACCTCCTGCGTGCAAAGCAGGCGCTCTCCCAGCTGAGCTAATTCCCCAAAATTAGCTTTTCATCAATCTTTGAAATCTAAACAAGGATGATTGAGCCTATATATGAACTGATAGTTGTGAGACTTATCAGTTTGTACTCTAGAAAGGAGGTGATCCAACCGCAGGTTCTCCTACGGTTACCTTGTTACGACTTCACCCCAGTCGCTGATTCCACTGTGGACGGTAACTAGTTTAGTATTCCGGCTTCGAGTGAAATCAACTCCCATGGTGTGACGGGCGGTGAGTACAAGACCCGGGAACGTATTCACCGTAGCATGGCTGATCTACGATTACTAGCGATTCCGGCTTCATGCTCTCGAGTTGCAGAGAACAATCCGAACTGGGACATATTTTATAGATTTGCTCCACCTCGCGGTATTGCGTCTCATTGTATATGCCATTGTAGCACGTGTGTCGCCCTGGGCATAAGGGCCATGATGACTTGACGTCGTCCACACCTTCCTCCTCCTTACGAAGGCAGTCTATTTAGAGTGCTCAGCCTAACTGTTAGCAACTAAATACGTGGGTTGCGCTCGTTGCGGGACTTAACCCAACATCTCACGACACGAGCTGACGACAGCCGTGCAGCACCTGTCTCTAAGTTCTAGCAAGCTAGCACCCTCATATCTCTATAAGGTTCTTAGGATATCAAGCCCAGGTAAGGTTCTTCGCGTATCTTCGAATTAAACCACATGCTCCACCGCTTGTGCGGGTCCCCGTCTATTCCTTTGAGTTTTAATCTTGCGACCGTACTCCCCAGGCGGTACACTTAATGCGTTAGCTGCATTACTGAGATGACTAGCACCCCAACAACTAGTGTACATCGTTTAGGGCGTGGACTACCAGGGTATCTAATCCTGTTTGCTCCCCACGCTTTCGCGCCTTAGCGTCAGTTAAGTTCCAGCAGATCGCCTTCGCAATGGGTATTCTTGGTGATATCTACGGATTTTACCCCTACACCACCAATTCCATCTGCCTCTCCCTCACTCTAGACTACCAGTTTCCCAAGCAGTTCAACGGTTAAGCCGTTGGATTTCACAAGAGACTTGATAATCCGCCTACGCGCCCTTTACGCCCAGTGATTCCGAGTAACGCTTGCACCCTCCGTATTACCGCGGCTGCTGGCACGGAGTTAGCCGGTGCTTATTCCTTAGGTACCGTCAGAATTCTTCCCTAAGAAAAGGAGTTTACGCTCCGAAAAGTGTCATCCTCCACGCGGCGTTGCTGCGTCAGGGTTTCCCCCATTGCGCAATATTCCCTACTGCTGCCTCCCGTAGGAGTCTGGACCGTGTCTCAGTTCCAGTGTGACTGATCATCCTCTCAGACCAGTTAAGCGTCATAGCCTTGGTGAGCCATTACCTCACCAACTAGCTGATACTATATAGTCTCATCCTACACCGAAAAAACTTTCCCTACTCAACTTGTGTTAAGCAGGAGTATAGAGTATTAGCAGTCGTTTCCAACTGTTGTCCTCTTGTGTAGGGCAGATTAACTATACCTTACTCACCCGTGCGCCACTAATCCACTTCTAGCAAGCTAAAAGCTTCATCGTTCGACTTGCATGTATTAGGCACGCCGCCAGCGTTCACTCTGAGCCAGGATCAAACTCTCCATAAAAATAATTGGATAAGTTTAATCTTTTTCTTCAAAGAAAAAGTTGATTGTTAAGATTTAAAAATAAATCTTTCTGGCTCAATCGATCACTTATTTAGATTTCAAAGATTGACTATAAGATTTGATTAACAATATTAATAATTTAAAGAACAAACACTAAAAAATTAAGACAAAAAATCTTAGCTTTTTAAAACCCTTTTATTTTAAAAGGAAATGAAATTATATCAATAAAAGCTTAAAGTTTTATTAAATAGATTAGACATGTGGGGAATTATTAAAAAAGGAGGAGAATAGAGTGTGTTATGGTATGTGATAGGTAAATATGGTGGAAGCGCTGTGGATATTGGTTTATAACATGCGGTAAATTTTTAGAAAAAAATAATAAGATATGAGTTATTATAAAATGTAGAAAATTTATGTCAAATATAATGAAAACAATATCTTAAATATAGCTAATAAACAAGAAAACAAAAGAGAAAACTAACAATTAAAGCTAAAATATGATTAGATAAATTTATATCAAAATGTATAAAGATAACGAATAGATTATCTTTTTTGTTTATTAAGAAGATTCACACTTAATAAAACAATAAAACTAAAAATTAAAAGTATAAGACTATAAATATGGGCTGTGGCAAAATCTAAATTTTCCATACTTTCATATATAGCAATACTAGCTACTTTTGTTTCTCCGCTTAAAGAACCACCTATCATTAATACTATACCAAACTCACCCATAGTATGTGCAAAACTTATTACCAAAGCACTGAGTATAGCTGGTTTAATACTAGGTAAGATTACCCTAAAAAGTGTGATGAAAGAATTTTTTCCCAAAGAAAAACTAGCTTCTATAATATTTTTAGAAATCATAGACATTGCATTATATAAAGGATTAAACATAAAAGGTAAAGAATAAATACAACTTGCTATCACCAAACCTTCAAAGGTAAAAGCTAAGGTGATATTAAAGTATTTTTCTAAAAAATTCCCAAAAAAAGAGTATTTTGAAAATAAAATCAATAAGTAAAAACCAACAACAGATGGTGGTAAAACTAAAGGTAAGGTTATTATAGTTTCTAGAATTTTTTTTGCTCTAAATTGCTTAAAAGTAAAAACCCAAGCAAGAGGTACGCAAAAACAAAACAAAATTATACAAGTAATAATAGAAAGCTTTATGGAAACCAAAAAAGGTGTCCAATCTATACTTAATAATAATTGCATCATTATTAAAACTTTCTCAAGTCAAAAAAGACTTGAGATTATTTTCCTAAATTTGGCTCCATTTCTATAATTTTCCAAGGAAGTCCTTGAGTATTTAACTCATCCATAAAAGGTTTAGCGTCAAATTCTTCCATGTTAAACACACCTTTTCCTTGCCAAATTCCTTTAGCGATTAGCTTTGTTCCTATCATTGCAGGAACTCCGGTAGTATAACTCACAGCTTGTGCTCCAGTTTCTTTAAAGCATTCTTCGTGATTGCAAACATTGTAAATATAAACTTGTCTATCTTTTCCATCTTTTACACCACGAATCACACAACCTATATTAGTATAACCTTTGGTGCGAGGGCCTAAACTAGCAGGATCAGGAAGCAAGGTTTTTAAAAATTCTATTGGTATTATTTCTTTACCTTGATGCATAACAGGCTTAATACCTAACATACCAACATTTTCAAGACATTTCATATGAGTTAAATAGCTTTGTCCAAAAGTCATAAAAAATCTTATTCTTTTTAAACCTTTGATGTTTTTTACTAAACTTTCAAGCTCTTCATGATAAAGTAAATAGCTATCTTTTACCCCTACTTCAGGATAATCCCACTCCATTTTTATTTCCATAGGTTCAGTTTCTATCCATTTGCCATTTTCCCAGTAACGACCTTTAGCAGAAACCTCTCTTAAGTTAATCTCAGGGTTAAAATTAGTTGCAAAGGCATAGCCATGATCTCCAGCATTACAATCTAATATATCTATATAATGAATTTCATCAAACAAATTTTGCTGTGCATAAGCGCAAAATACATTAGTAACACCTGGATCAAATCCACTGCCTAAAAGTCCTAAAATTTCTGCTTGTTTAAACTTATCATTTCTTGCCCATTGTTCTTTATATTCAAATTTAGCTAAATCAGGATGTTCATAGTTTGCAGTATCTACATAGTGGATATTAGTTTGAATGCACGCATCCATTAAAGTAAGATCTTGATAAGGTAAAGCCACATTTAATAAAATTTCAGCTCCTGTTTTTTTGATAAGTTCTACAACAGCAGCAGTGTCATCTGCGTCTATTTGCTCAGTTTGAATTTCCACACCTAAACGCTCTTTTATAAAAGTTGCTATTTCATCACATTTACTTTTAGTTCTACTTGCTAGAGTTATTTTACTAAAAACATCACTATTCATTGCGCATTTTACAGTTGCAACGCGACTTACACCACCTGCACCTATAATCAAAAGATTTTTCATTATTTTTCCTTAAATTTTTTAGAAAATTGTAACAAAAAAACTTTATAAAGCATTGAAATAAAAAAACAAAAAATAATTTTTATAATGTTTTTTTAAAATAAAACAAGTAAAATGATAGTTTTTTAAATTTTTAAGGACACTTATGAATTTACAAAGTGTAGAACTTTCTTATCCTATTGTTATTACTTTTATTACCTATGCATTTTTAATGCTTTTTATAGGTTTTTATTTTTACAAAAAAAATCAAAACAGTAAAGATTATTTTGTTGGTAATGCTTCCATGGGACCTGTAATATCTGCCTTAAGTGCAGGTGCTTCTGATATGAGTAGTTGGCTTTTAATGGCTTTTCCTGGTGCTTTATATGCAGCTGGATTAGGGCAAATTTATATAGCCATAGGCTTAAGTTTTGGTATGTTTTTAAACTGGACCTTTGTTGCTAAAAGATTAAAGATTTTTTCTCAAATAGCTAAGGAATGTATTACAATTCCTGATTTTTTTGAAAGCCGTTTTCATGATGATAAGCATATTTTAAGAAGCATTTGTGCAATAGTTATTTTAGTATTTTTTACTATTTACATTAGTGCTGGATTAGTAAGTGGTGCTAAGCTTTTTGAAAGTGTATTTAATTTACCTTATATTTTTGCTTTAAGTATTGGATTTTTAGTTATTGTTTTATATACTTTTTTAGGCGGTTATAAAGCCGTATGCTGGACTGATATGATACAAGGACTTTTAATGATGAGCTCATTAATCATCATTCCTTTTGTGATGATTTTTGAACTTGGTGGCTTTGGTGAAGCCTTTTCTACTATAAATGATGCAAAACCTCAAGCCTTTGGCTTAGACGGTGGTGGTTGGCTAGTCGTGGTATCAACTCTAGCATGGGGACTTGGTTATTTTGGCCAACCTCACATTTTAATCCGCTTTATTTCTATAAAAAATGTAAAAGAAATTCCTACTGCAACTTTTATAGGTATAACTTGGATGGTAATTTCTTTATTTGGTGCTGCTATGATAGGATTTTTAGGTATTGCTTATATAGCCAAATTTAATCTTACTTTAAATGACCCTGAAAGAATATTTATTGTAATGTCTCAAGTGCTTTTTAATCCTTGGGTGGCAGGAATTTTACTCAGTGCAATTTTAGCAGCTATAATGAGTACTGCGAGTTCTCAACTACTAGTATGCGCTTCTAGCTTGGTGCAAGATTTTTATACACAAATCTTAAAAAGAAAAACAAATGATAAAAACATTACTTTATTATCACGTCTAGGTGTTTTGGCTGTTGCTTGTGTAGCTTTTATACTTTCACTTGATACTCAAAGTCAAATTTTAAGTATAGTTTCTTACGCTTGGGCTGGTTTTGGCGCTAGTTTTGGAAGTGTTATTTTATTTTCTTTATTTTATAAAAATATGAGTAAAGAAGGTGCGATAGCTGGAATGGTTAGCGGAGCTTTAACTGTTATATTTTATAAACATTTTGGCTCAAATTTTATAGCAATTTATGAAATCATCCCTGGATTTTTAGTTGCGAGTTGTTTTATTGTGATTTTTAGCATAATTTTTAAAGCAAAAAAACATACAATAAAACACTATGAAAAAATGCTAAAAGAAATTTAAATGTTTAAATCTTTTTTTTATTCAAAAAAATGGGCATTGTGGGCTTATTTGGGTTTATTTTTTTTGCTAGCTTCTTTACTCGCTCAAACTTCCATTAATGTTGCAATAAATGAATGGTATAAAGAATTTTATGATGTTTTACAAGATGCAAAAAATCACAGCATAGATGACTTTTATCATTTTATTAAGCAATTTTTATATTTAGCATTGCCTTATGTATTAATCGCTACTATCACACAATATTTTGGAAGTATTTATGCCTTTAAATGGCGTGAGGCTATGACTTTTGATTATATTAAATTTTGGCAAAAAAAAGATGACAATATAGAAGGTAGTTCACAAAGAATTCAAGAAGATATTTATAATTTTTCAAAAATCATAGAAAGCTTAGGATTGGCTTTTGTTAAGGCAATTATGACTTTAATTGCTTTTGTGCCAATTTTATGGATGTTAAGCGCACACGTTAATTTACCTATTTTAAAAGACATTAATGGCTCTTTAGTATGGATTGCATTTTTAGTTTCTTTGGGAGGTCTTGTTATATCATGGTTTGTTGGTATTAAATTACCTGGTCTTGAATATAATAATCAAAAAGCCGAAGCTGCTTTTAGAAAAGAACTTGTTTTTGCTGAAGATGATAGAAAAAATTATGCAAGTGATGAAAGTATTTTAAGTTTATTTACCGGACTTAAAATCAATTATAAAAGATTATTTTTGCATTATGGATATTTTAATATATGGCTTTATCTATTTGAGCAAATCATGGTTATAGTGCCTTTTTTAATCATGGCTCCAAGCTTGTTTTTAGGACTTATACAACTTGGAATTATCATACAAGTTGGCAATGCTTTTGATCAAGTTAGATCTTCATTTAGTATTTTCATCACCAATTGGACAACCATCACACAATTGCGTAGCATTTATAAGCGCTTAGATGAATTTGAAAAAAATATTGAATATAGAAAACATTAAATTAATTTAAAATATGTCATTTATTTTAAGCTAATTTTATAGTTTTGATTTGATATAATTTTGCAAAAAATTTATTAAAGGAGTTTTTTTGGACCCCAGTCAATCTTTAGACTTAAATCAAACATTACCCGCTGTTGCCTCAATTGATGTAGGCTATTCTACTTTTATGATTCTTGTTGCGTTAGCTTTAGTGCTTTTAAATGGATTTTTTGTTTTATCTGAATTTGCTATTGTTAAAGTACGTAGATCAAAACTTGAGGAAATGGTAAAAGAAAAAAAACGCAATGCAAAAAAAGCTTTAGAAGTAACCTCAAAGCTAGATACTTATTTAAGTGCCTGCCAACTTGGTATTACGCTAAGCTCTCTTGCTCTTGGTTGGATAGGTGAACCTGCTATCGCTAAAATTCTTGAAGTGCCTTTGGCAAATTTAGGCTTAGCTCCAGCATTAATTCATACCATAGCATTTGTTATTGCTTTTGCTATTATTACATTATTGCATGTTGTATTAGGTGAATTAGTTCCAAAAAGTGTTGCCATAGCTATTGCAGATAAAGCTGTTTTATGGATTGCAAGACCTTTGCATTTGTTTTGGCTACTTTTCTTACCTTTTATCAAAACATTTGATTTTTTAGCTGCAATTTCTTTAAAAGTTATAGGCATTAAGCCCGCTAAAGAACATGAATTAAGCCACTCTGAAGAAGAGATTAAATTTATTGCAAGTGAAAGTCAAAAAGGTGGAATACTGGATGAGTTTGAAACTGAAATCATACGCAATGCTGTTGATTTTTCAGATACAGTAGCAAAAGAAATCATGACCCCTAGAAAAGATATGATATGTCTTAACAAACAAAAAAGCTATGAAGAAAATATGCAAATAGTTTGTCAATACAAACATACACGCTTTCCATATATAGATGGTTCTAAAGATGTTATTTTAGGTATGGTACACATTAGAGACATCATGCAAAATGAACTTAGCAAAGATAAGAAAAATTTAGATGATTTTTTAATCAAAATGATCTTAGTTCCAGAAAATATTAGTATATCTAAAGTACTTTTCATGATGAATAAAGAACAAGTTCATACAGCATTAGTAGTAGATGAATATGGTGGTACAGCCGGTCTTTTAACCATGGAAGATATTATGGAGGAAATCGTTGGAGATATTAACGATGAACATGATGATTCTAGTCCACATTTTAAAAAACTTGCAGAAAATATCTATGAATTTCAAGGAAGATATGAAATTAGTGAAGTGGAAGAAATGCTTGATATACGCTTTAATGAAGAGCTAGAACAAGTCACTATAGGTGGATATGTTTTCAATCTTTTAGGACGCTTACCAGTAGTTGGAGATAGAATAGAAGATGAATTCTGCTACTATGAAGTCAAAAAGATGGATGGCAATAGTATAGAACGTATTAAAGTTGTACGCAAAAATACTGATGAAGAAGAGTGATAAACTCTTCTTTTTACTCTCATATATATCTCTCTCTCAAGTCTTATCCATTTATTCTAATACAAGGAAAATATTATACAATTACATGGTGAAATTAGTCAATTTATCATAAGTTATGTGAGAATTTAGGTAATTAAAACGCAATAAGTTCGTATACACTTGTTATGAAAAACAAAATATTTTTTATTTATATTGGCAAAATTGCTGAGAATTTTAAAAAATTAAGTACAATAACAAAACATATAAATTATGCTTATTAAAAATGAAAAAATACACGTCAATTTTTACATGAAAAGACTTAAAATTAAAAAAAGGGTATAGAAATAAAGAGATTAATCAACTCTTTGAGCGAGTATTAAATGCCTATAAAAATGAAAACAATAAAGAAATAATCCAAGTCATTAAGAATACACAACATTTTCATTTATATCAACTTATACTGAAAAATAGAAAATATATTAAAGATTTTGGAAAGCATATGAAATTAATGAATGAGTAATTAATTTAATTAATTCAAAAGGATATAAATAATTCAAGATGAGCAATAAGCTCATCTTGATAGATTAACCGTTTCTTTTTTTGATAATTTCTTCAGAAACATTTTTTGGAACTTCATCATAGTGATCAAATTCCATAGAGTAAGTAGCACGACCTTGAGTTTGACTTCTAAGATCAGTTGAATAACCAAACATCTCAGCCAAAGGACAAAATGCTGTAATAATTTTATTACCACCTCTTTCATCCATTGAATTTACTTGACCACGACGTTTATTTAAATCTCCAATAACATCACCCATGTATTCTTCTGGAGTTTCAACTTCAACTTTCATCATAGGTTCTAAGATTACCGCACCTGCTTTT
Organism: Campylobacter lari; assembly: GCF_900638335.1. Classification (NCBI taxonomy): domain Bacteria; kingdom Pseudomonadati; phylum Campylobacterota; class Epsilonproteobacteria; order Campylobacterales; family Campylobacteraceae; genus Campylobacter; species Campylobacter lari. Next base: position 434,645 of record NZ_LR134508.1, on the reverse strand, counting down.
CTAGCACCTTCTTTAAAGCCCATAGAAGCTGCAAGTTTAAATGCCATTTCAGAAGAATCCACTTCGTGGTAACTTCCGTCATAAACAGTTACTTTAACATCTTCAACAGGATATCCCGCTAAAACACCGTTTTGTAATGCTTCTTGAACACCTTTATCAACTGCTGGAATATATTCTTTTGGAATTACCCCACCTTTGATATCATTTACAAATTCATATCCACTACCTGGCTCAAGTGGCTCAAGTCTTAAGAATACATGACCATACTGACCACGACCACCTGATTGTTTAGCGTATTTATACTCTTGCTCAACTGTTTTTCTAATAGTTTCACGGTAAGCAACTTGAGGTTGACCAACTTCAGCTTCAACTTTAAATTCACGAAGCATTCTATCAACGATAATTTCTAAGTGAAGTTCACCCATACCTGAGATGATAGTTTGACCGCTTTCTTCATCTGTAGAAACTCTAAAGCTTGGATCTTCTTGAGCTAATTTATTTAAAGCAATAGACATTTTTTCTTGATCTGCTTTTGTTTTAGGCTCAACAGCAACTGAAATAACAGGATCTGGAAAGTCCATTCTCTCTAAAATAACCTTATCTTTTTCACTTGCTAAAGTATCGCCAGTTAGTGTGTCTTTAAGACCAACAACCGCTCCAATTTCTCCTGCATATAAAGTTTTAATCTCTTCTCTTTTATTAGAGTGCATTTTCAAAAGACGACCAATTCTTTCTTTTTTATCTTTTGTTGAGTTGTACGCATAAGATCCGCTTTCTAAACTTCCTCTATATACACGAACGAAAGTTAATTGCCCAACAAAAGGGTCGGTCATAATTTTAAATGCAAGACCTGCAAATTCACCATCATCGGTTGATTTTACAGACACTTCAGTACCATCTTCGTACTCACCTTTGATATTAGCAACTTCATCAGGAGCTGGTAAATAAGCAACAACGGCATCAAGTAATGGTTGAACACCTTTATTTTTAAAAGCTGTACCACAAAGCATAGGAACCATAGAAAGACTTAAACATCCTGCTTTAATACCTGCTTTGATTTCTTCTTGAGTAAGCTCTTCACCACCTAAATACTTTTCCATCAACTCGTCACTTGTTTCAGAAACCGCTTCTATCATTTTTGTGCGGTATTCTTCAGCTTTTTCTTTAAGCTCAACTGGAATTTCTTTTTCTACATAATCAGTTGGCTTATTTTCATCTTCCCATACCAAAGCTTTCATGGTAATAAGATCAATCACACCTTTGAAATTATCTTCAGCGCCAATTGGAATTTGAAGTGGAACTGGATTGCCTTTTAAGCGATTTTTAATTTGCTCTTCTACATTAAAGAAATTTGCACCAATTCTATCCATTTTATTTACAAAAACAATTCTTGGAACACCGTATTTATTAGCTTGTCTCCAAACAGTTTCTGATTGTGGTTGAACTCCACCTACTGAACAAAATACCGCAACAGCACCATCTAAAACACGCATTGATCTTTCAACTTCAATCGTAAAGTCAACGTGACCTGGAGTGTCTATAAGGTTGATTTGGTGATTTTTCCAAAAACAAGTTGTAGCAGCAGAAGTAATTGTAATACCTCTTTCTTTTTCTTGCTCCATCCAGTCCATTGTAGCTGCACCATCATGCACCTCACCAATTTTATGACTCATACCTGTAAAGAAAAGAATTCTCTCACTAGTAGTTGTTTTACCAGCATCAATGTGAGCTGCAATACCTATATTTCTAACTCTTTTTAAAGGAGTACTTCTTGACATGTTTTACTCCTCTTACCAGCGATAATGAGCAAATGCTTTATTAGCTTCTGCCATTTTATAAGTATCTTCTTTCTTCTTGAATGAAGCACCTTTGCTATTAGCTGCGTCTAATAATTCAGCTGCTAATTTTTCAATCATAGTTCTTTCACTTCTTTTTCTAGCAAAAGAAATAATCCATCTTATAGCTAAAGCTTGTTGCCTAGCTGGACGTACTTCTACTGGAACTTGATAAGTGGCACCACCAACACGACGAGATTTAACTTCTAATAAAGGCTTAATATTTTCAATAGCATCATTAAAAATTTCTATGCCTTTTTTTTCTCCGCCTTTTTTATCGATAGCTTCTAAAGCACCATACATAATAGTCGTAGCCGTGCTTTTTTTACCATCATACATTAAAGAATTAATGAATTTTGTGATTACTTTGTTTCCATAAATCGGATCTGGCAAGACTTCTCTTACCGGAGCTTTTCTTCTTCTCATAATTTTCCTTCAAATTTATAATTTTACTCAAACAAAATCAAATCTAACGGATTTGTCTGCAATCTTATTACTTAGCTGCTGCTTTAGGGCGTTTTGCACCATATTTAGAACGAGAAACAGTTCTTTTTGCAACACCTGCAGTATCTAAGGCACCACGAACAATGTGATACTTAACACCTGGTAAGTCTTTTACCCTACCACCACGCACTAAAACAATGCTGTGTTCTTGTAGGTTGTGACCTTCACCACCGATATAACTAATAACTTCAAAGCCACTTGTAAGTCTTACTTTGGCAACTTTTCTTAACGCTGAGTTTGGTTTTTTAGGAGTTGTTGTATAAACCCTAGTACAAACTCCCCTTCTTTGCGGGCAATTTTTAAGCGCTGGTGATTTAGATTTTTCTAAAACTTTTTTGCGCTCTTTTCTAACCAATTGATTTATGGTTGGCACAGTAATTCCTTTCATTAATAAAATAATAAACTTTGGATAATATCTAAATTTTACTTATAAAATTATAAACTATTAAGGTTTTCTTGGAGTTTTTCTAAAAACAAATAAATGCGATAAGCATCATTACTGGCATGATTAACATTAATACTAAAAGGAATGATAAATTTTTTATTTTCTTTTATAATCTTTCCACTTGTTATAATAGGAAAGAAATATTGCTCTTTTTTTGGCAAGTGTAAAGAAAAATTCTCAAAAGCTATCCAAGGAATGGTAGAAATATTAAAAAGTTATCTATAGGTTCTTTTAAAACATACTTTTATTACTTTTTAATAATTGTTTATCCTCTTCATATAAAGATAAAAAATCATTTAAATTTTCTTTATAGAAGTCCAAAGAATAAAAAAGTTTTAGAGTCCTTATGAAAAATAGTGTAAGAAGGAAGGATAACATCATAACATATCAGCTGTTTATTTTGATTTAAGCTAAATTTAAATCATCAAAAGTATTTATACTTTTGATAATAGTATAAATAAAACAAAGATAGATTTTATAAATTATTGTTTTTACAAAATAGTAAAAAACTAATATCTAATTTAACAACGATCTCAAACGAGCAAGGAATATTTTGAGTATAAAAGTTAAAATATTCTTTTCTTTTATATTGTTCTAAATCAATTATTTTAAACATAAAATACTTAAAAATCCTAGCAAAATTGCTAGGATTGAAAATTAATTTTGTTGCTTAAGCTTTAAATTTTGATCCCCGTAAAGACCTGTACCAACAGGAATCATACGACCTAATATTACATTTTCTTTTAGATCCTCAAGATAATCAAATTTACCCGCAATACTTGCTTCTGTTAAAACTTTTGTTGTTTCTTGGAACGAAGCAGCTGAAATCACACTATCACTTCCAATAGCTGCTCTTGTAACCCCAAGCAATACAGGCTCAGCCACAGCAGGTTCACCACCATATCTTAAAATTCTTTCATTTTCTTCTCTGAATTTTCTTCTTGAAACCAAATCACCCACAATAAAGTTTGTATGACCACTATCAACAATTTTTACTTGTCTTAGCATTTGCGATACGATGATTTCAATATGTTTATCAGAAATCACAACACCTTGACCACGATAAACTTGCTGAATTTCAGAAATAAGATAATAATGCAATGCTTTTTCACCTAAAATTCTAAGCACATCATGACTTGAAATAACTCCATCGGTTAATTTTTCACCCGCATGGATAAATTCACCATCTCTTACTTGAATGCGTTTTGATTTATCTATCAAATACTCTGCACTACTTCCATCTTCTGCTTGAATGATGATTCTTTCTTTTGATCTTAAAGGTTTATCAAATCTAACAACCCCGTCAATTTCAGCCACAACAGCAGTATTTTTTGGCTTTCTTGCTTCAAATAATTCAGATACCCTTGGAAGACCTCCAGTAATATCTTTTGACTTAGCTGCTGCCTTTGGAGTTTTAGCTAGGATATCAGCTTGCTTGACCTTATCACCATCATTTACATAAATAACAGTTTTTGGTTCGAGTTGATAACGCACTACTTTATCATTTTCACCTATAATTAACAATGCAGGACGTACTCCACTTGGTAAATACTCATTAATAACAAGCGATCTTTTACCAGTTGCTTCATCAATTTGCTCATCAGCACTATAACCTGACTCAATATCTTCAAAATTAATTGTACCTGCAACTTCTGCAATTACAGTATTGTTATATGCATCCCATTCAGCAATAATAGTTTTATCTTCTTTACTTGATTTTGCTATGATGGTTTTAGGATTATCCACAAAAGCGCTATCGTCAAATTCAATCACAGATTCTCTTGGTATATAATGTCTTTTTGCTTCTCTATCATTTTCATCAGCAATAACAACAAAAACACCTTTTTCTTTAACTACATCGCCTTTTTTTAGATTTCTAATTCTATCTAAGCCATCCCCTTTAAGCATATAAAACTTCAAAGTACCTTTTGCGCCAGCTATAATATCTTGAGTGATAGGATCTCCATCTTTTACTAGTAATTCACTCGCATAAGGAATACGATTTGGTATATTCCAACCTTCTTTGATTACTTCTACAATACTTTCATTTTCAGCTACTTCATCACCATCGCTATATGGAATATATAATTTACCTTCGATATTACCACTTACACCCGCAAGCTCATTAGCTTTTGCTAAGTCATACTTTCTTAATATAAATTTAGCTTCATTGTTTTTCGCTTTAACACTAACCACTACATCCTCATATGCATGTTCAATATGGATAGTTCCTTTAAATGGAGCTTTTATTTTTGGTTCAACAAGTAAAATAGCAGCATTGCGGTGATTGGCCACTATAGTTTTACCTTGTCTATCTTCATAGGTATTAAGATTATAAAATCTTACAAAACCTTCTTTGTGTGCTACTACTTGGCGATCTTGTAAATCTGTACTAGCAGTACCACCACTATGGAAAGTTCTTAACGTAAGCTGTGTTCCTGGCTCGCCAATTGATTGAGCAGATATAATACCTACAGCTTCACCTGGTTTAACTAATTTGCCTTCACCTAGATTAATACCATAGCATTTAGAACAAACTCCTTTTTTAGCTTTACAAGTAATAGGAGTTCTAATACTTACACTTTTTACTCCGCTTTCAACAATAATTCTAGCTTTTTCCTCATCAACTAAAGTACCTTCTGAGAATAAAATTTCATTAGTAATAGAGTCAATAATATTTTCAGCTAAAACTCTTCCTAAAATTCTTTCTTCTAAGGTTTCAATTACAACACCATCTGCAGTGATTTCGTTAATTTCAACACCCTCATGCGCACCACAATCATCCATTGTAACTTTTACATTTTGCGCCACATCGATAAGCTTTCTTGTCAAATAACCTGCATTTGCTGTTTTTAAGGCTGTATCTGCAAGACCTTTTCTGGCACCGTGAGTTGAAATGAAATATTCAAGAACGTTAAGTCCTTCACGGAAGTTTGAAATAATCGGTGTTTCAATAATAGAACCATCAGGTTTAGCCATAAGACCCCTCATCGCGGCAAGCTGTGAAATTTGAGCTGCTGAACCCCTAGCACCAGAATCTGCCATCATATAAATAGAGTTAAATCCTTCTTTGTCTTTTTTAATCAACTCCATCATATCTTTTGATAAGACATTATTAGCACTTTTCCAAATATCAATAATCTTATTATATCTTTCACCCGAGGTAATCAAACCTAAATTATATGAATTTTGAATTTCTCTTACCTGCTTTTTAGCTTCTTCTATACTTTTTTGCTTTTGATCTGGCACAATAATATCAGCAATTGAAATAGAAATACCCGCTTTTGTTGCATATTCAAAACCAAGATCTTTTAATTTATCTAAAAAGCTAGCACTTACTTCAAGGCCACCTTCTTTATAAACATAATCAACCAAAGCTGCAATATCTTTTTTCTTCATGACTTTATTCCACATATTTTCAGGAACAAAATCAGGCAAGATAGACTTAATGATTAATCTTCCCGCAGTTGTAGTGATTTTTCTACCATCAACCACACTTCTTATACTTGCATGAATATCTAAAGATTTTGCTTCTAGGGCAATCATAACCTCTTCAATACCTGTACAAATTTTATGCTCACCCTTAGCACCATCTTTTTCTAAAGATAGATAATAAATCCCCAAAACCATATCTTGAGAAGGCACAGTCACGGAACGACCACTTGCTGGAAGCAAGATATTCATAGATGAGAGCATTAATACTTTACACTCAGCTATTGCTTCTTGCGATAAAGGCACATGCACAGCCATTTGGTCCCCATCAAAGTCAGCATTAAACGCTGCACATACTAATGGATGAAGTTGAATTGCCTTGCCCTCTACAAGAACCGGATGGAAAGCTTGGATGGAAAGCTTATGCAAGGTTGGAGCACGGTTAAGCATTACAGGATGACCTTTAACAACCTCTTCTAAACACTCCCAAACTTCGTTGGTTTTATTTTCTATCATTTTTTTGGCTTGTTTTACAGTGGTAGCATAACCTTTTTCTTCAAGTTTAGCTAATAAGTGTGGCTTAAATAATTCTAAAGCCATTTTTTTAGGTAAACCACATTGATCCATTCTAAGTTTTGGCCCAACAACAATAACACTACGACCTGAGAAATCAACCCTTTTACCAAGTAGATTTTGTCTAAAACGACCTTGTTTACCTTTGATAATTTCACTTAAAGATTTCAATGGACGTTTATTTGCACCTTTAACTGCATTTGCTCTTCTACCGTTATCAAATAAAGCATCAACTGCTTCTTGGAGCATTCTTTTTTCATTTCTAATGATAATTTCAGGTGCATCAAGCTCCATAAGTCTTTTTAAGCGCGTATTTCTATTGATAACTCTTCTGTATAAATCATTCACATCAGAAACTGCAAATTTTCCACCATCTAAAGCTACTAAAGGTCTTAAATCAGGTGGTAATACAGGTAAATTTGTAATCATCATCCACTCAGGACGATTAGGTACCACTTCATCAATATTTGTATTGCTATTTAAATTACTATTTAAGAAATTTTCTACCACCTTTAAGCGTTTGATGATAGTTTTTTTCTTTGCTTCTGAATTCGTTGCTGCAATATCTTCTTTTAACTTATTTAAAAGCTCAACAAGATCTAAATTTGCTAGTAAATCTCTAACAACTTCACCACCCATTCTAGCTTTAAATCCACTACTTTCATAGCGCTGCATTAAGTTTAAATATTGCTCTTCATTTAATACATCACAAAATTCAACTTTTTTAGTATTTTCATTATCATAGTAAGCATCACCTGGATTTTCTACTATATATGCTTCATAATACAATACGCGCTCTAAGTCTTTCATCTTTACACCAAGCAAAGTACCGATACGACTTGGCAAAGAATTTACATACCAAATATGTGCTACCGGAGTAACTAATTCAATATGTCCCATTCTTGAACGACGTACTTTAGAACTAGTAACTTCAACACCACATTTTTCACACTTAATGCCTTTAAAACGCATTTTTTTATACTTACCACAAAGACATTCATAATCTCTTACTGGTCCAAAAATTTTAGCACAAAAAAGCCCATCTCTTTCAGGCTTTAAGGTTCTATAATTAATCGTTTCTGGTTTTTTTACTTCCCCATAAGACCACGATTTGATTTTTTCAGGACTTGCAAGTCTTAATTGAAAAGCTTCAAAGTCTCTAGGTCTGCCATCTTCTTTTATTTCGATAGGTTTAAATTTACTCATTATTCTCATCCTTATCAAAAATCTCAACATCTAAAGCAAGAGATTTTAATTCATTTGTAAGTACAAAGAATGTCTCTGGAATACCTGTTGCTGGAACATTCTCACCTTTTGTTAAAGCTTTATAAGCACTAAATCTACCTTCAACATCATCAGATTTTATGGTTAACATTTCCCTTAAAGTATGAGCTGCTCCATAAGCTTCAAGAGCCCAAACCTCCATCTCACCAAATCTTTGTCCACCAAATAAAGCCTTACCACCAACTGGTTGTTGTGTTACAAGACTATAAGGTCCAGTACTTCTTGCGTGAACTTTTTCATCTACTAAGTGGTGTAATTTAAGCATATACATACATCCAACATGTACACGCTCTGCCATTTTTTCACCAGTTCTTCCATCATAAAGTTCGCTTTTTCCATCCATAGCTATTTTAGCCATTTCAAAAAGCTTACCAAATTCTTCAACCGTTACACCCTCAAATACAGGAGTAGCAAATTTTACCCCTTTAGCCCAATCCCTAGCATAAGAAATAAGTTGCTCATCATTTAAAGTTTGCACAAATTTCTTTTCTAGTTCAAGTCTAGATACACTACAAATTTCAAGAATTTTTTCGCGTAATTCTTTTACAAAATCTTTTTGTTTTCTATCAAAAATTTCTTGAATTTGATCACCTAGCCTCATACCAACAATCCCTAAGTGACTTTCAAGAATTTGTCCTATATTCATACGGCTTGGAACTCCTAGAGGATTTAAAGCTATATCAATAGGTCTTCCATCAGGTAAATATGGCATATCAACTTCTGGAACGATATTAGATACAATACCTTTATTTCCATGGCGTCCTGCCATTTTATCCCCAACTTTTAATTTTCTCTTAGTTGCAATATAAACTTTAACAAGTTTTACTACCCCACTTGGTAAAATATCATCTTTTTCTAAAATTTCTAATTTTTCATCATGCTCTGTTTTAAGCTTTTTCTTCTCGTTTTGGAAATGATTTTTTAAATCATCATATTCTTTTTGCACTTCTTTAGAATAAGCTTTAACTAAAGAATTTAATGCAAAACGATTGATTTTTTCTAATTCCGTAATTTCTACTTTAGAACCCTTTTTATATTTAACACCATTTATTTCTTCATCTGAATTTAAAGGTGACTTAGAAAGCAAAGAACAAACTCTTAAAGTTTCTTCTCTATCCATCATTAAAAGTCTATCATGATGTTCTTTTTCAAGGTTTAATTTTTCATCATCATAAGCTTTTATAGCGCGCGCATCTTTTTCATAACCTTTTTTAGTAAAGATTTTCACATCTACAACTACACCTTCTAATGAAGCAGTTGCATACAAAGATTTATTTACAACATGTCCTGCTTTTTCACCAAAAATAGCTCTTAATAATCTTTCTTCAGGTGTAGGTTTTACTTCGCCTTTAGGTGAAACTTTACCCACTAAAATCATACCAGGTTTAATATGGGTTCCTATTTTAGCAATACCACTCTCATCAAGATGTGCTAAATCCTCTTCTTTTACATTTGGAATATCTTTTGTAATTTCTTCTACACCATCTTTAAGCTCTCTAGCCTCTACTTCTTTTTCATAAATATGAACACTAGTAAAAGTATCTTCGCGTAAAATTTTCTCACTAATTACAATAGCATCTTCATAGTTATACCCATGCCATGGCATAAATGCGATTAAGGCATTTTTACCAATAGCAAGCTCACCTTGATCCATACTTGGACCATCTGCAATGATTTGACCTGCTTGAACAAATTCACCTTTTTTTACAATTGGATGTTGAATAAAAGTTGTATTTTGGTTAGTTCTTAGATTTTTTTCCATTTTATAATGATCAATAAATGGACCATTTTCATCTTCACCCAAAATGAAAATATTTTTATTATCAACTTTTTCTACAATACCTGCTCTTTTAGCTTTAATAGCTTCCCAAGCATCACGTGCAATGATTTTTTCCATACCAGTACCTACTATAGGTGCTTGTGCAGTTAATAAAGGCACTGCTTGACGTTGCATGTTTGAACCCATCAAGGCTCTGTTTGCATCATCATGCTCTAAGAATGGAATTAAAGATGCTGCAACCCCTACTATCATACCTGAACAAAGGTCAATCAAATGCACCTCTTCTCTTCTTGCTAAGATTGTTTCACCATCTTGTCTTGCTTCAACAAATTCTTCAACAATATTACCTTTTTCATCAATTTTAGTTGAAGCTGCTGCGATCACTAAACCTTCTTCTTGAGTAGCGGTTAAATAAACGATTTCATTGCTTACTTTACCATTTTCTACTTTCTTATAAGGTGCTTCAACAAAACCCAAATCATTTACTTTAGCATAAGTTGAAAGTGTATTAATCAAACCAATATTTTGACCTTCTGGGGTTTCAACAGGACAAATTCTTCCATAATGCGTTGCGTGTACATCACGCACTTCAAAACCTGCTCTTTCTTTTACTAAACCACCCTCACCAAGTGCAGATAAACGACGCTTGTGAGTTACTTCACTCAATGGGTTTGTTTGATCCATAAATTGAGATAATTGACCACCGGTAAAAAATTCCATAATTGTTACAGTAATGGTTTTAGGATTGATCAAATCATAAGGCATTACTTTATCAATATCTGCATTTAAAGCCGTAAATTTATCTCTAATAGATTTTTGCATTTTAGCAAGACCTACATGAAGTTCATTCGCTAAAAGCTCTCCGATTGATCTAATACGACGATTGCCTAAATGATCTCTATCATCAATATGACCTCTACCATTTTTTACTTTAATTAAATATTTTGCAGTTTTTACTATGTCCTCATTAGTTAAAACCGTAACGTATTCAGGCGTATCTAAACCTAATTTATGGTTCATTTTCATACGACCGACTTTTGTCAGATCATATCTTTCAGGATTAAAAAATAAATCATTCACAAAAGCTTTTGCAGCATCTTTTACTACAGGCTCACCCGGTCTCATCACTTTATAAATTCTAATAGCTGCTAAATCATTTTCATCTTCTATATTTTCTGTTTGTTTTAATAACTTTAAAGTTTCATTATCTTGAATGAAAGAATTAATAATAGCAGCATCTACTCCATTAGCTAAATCATTTGCAATATCAAATTGTTTTTCTTCTTTAATTTTTGCTAGTTTTCCTTCATCTAATAGCGTTAAAGAATCATACAAAACTTCACCAGTTTCTTTATTAATAATAGGATTAGCTAAATATCTATTTGTTAAAATTTCAACTGGATATTCAACCCATTTAACACCATCTTTTACAAGCTGATCAGCCTTTTTCTTTGTCATTCTTTTACCAGCTTGATGAATTACATTACCTTTTTCATCTTTTAAATCATATTCAACTCTATCTAAAAAGTCATTTGGATTAAATTCGGTTAAGAATTTATCTTTTTTTACATGAATAGTTTGTATAGGGTAGAATAATTTTATAATATCTTGTTTTTTATAACCAAGCGCTCTAAATAAAATTGTAATAGGCACTTTTCTTCTTTTATTGATACGTACATAAAGTACATCTTTAGCATCATATTCAAAATAAAGCCAAGAACCACGATCTGGTATAATTTGAGCTGTATATACTAATTTATTTGCAACAGTAGAACTTTCTTCTTCTTTGAAGATAACACCTGGACTTCTATGAAGCTGATTAACTACAACCCTTTCTACTCCGTTGATAATAAAAGAAATTCTATCTGTCATTAAAGGAATTTCTCTAATATAAATTTCTTGTTCTTTAATATCTTTTATACCAATTTTCTCACCCGTTTTTTCATCTTTTTCATGTAAAGTTAAACGGATTTTCATTTTTAAATTTACAGAATAAGTCAAACCTCTTTCCATACACTCTCTAATGGTATATTTAGGCTTACCTACTTCACTACTTACATATTCTAAACTTAATCTATTTTGCGGATCATGGATCGGAAAGATAGATTTAAATACTTTTTCAATTCCGCTTTCTGAATTTTTTGCATCTAAATTTAAAAAATAATCAAAACTCTTTTTTTGTAATTGTAATAAATTTGGAATGTCTATTTGTTGTGGAACATTCGAGAAGTCTATTCTTAAACGATTTCCTGATTGTGAATTTAACATATTATTATACCCCATGGTAAAAGTATTGAAAGAAAGAATCCTTAATTAAAGGAAAACAAGAAAGGATATATAATCCTTTCTTTTAAAAAACAAAAAATTATTTAAGCTCAACCTTAGCGCCAGCTTCCTCAAGTTGCTTTTTAGCTTCTTCAGCTTCAGCTTTGCTAACACCTTCTTTAAGAACTGATGGAGTTTGCTCAACTGCGTCTTTTGCTTCTTTTAATCCAAGACCAGTTAATGCACGAACAACTTTAATTACGTTGATTTTTTTATCACCACCATCTTGTAATACGATATCAAATTCAGTTTTTTCTTCAGCAGCACCGCCAGCAGCACCTGCAACAGCAGCACCTGCAACCATAACTGGAGCAGCAGAAACACCAAATTTTTCTTCAAATTCTTTTACTAATTCTGAAAGCTCAAGAACACTTAGGTTAGAAATAAATTCTAATACATCTTCTTTAGTAATTGCCATTTTTTATCCTTTTTATAATTTTATTCAGCTTCTTTTTTTTCTTTTAATGCATTTAATCCAATTGTGAAATTGGTGATTGGTGCATTCCAAACTTGCAAAAGCATAGCAAGTAATTCATTGCGAGAAGGCATTTTAGCTAAAGCTTTAACTTTATCTACAGAAGCAACTTCGCCTTCGATAAATGCAGTTTTGATCTCAAATGCTTGATTAGCTTCGCTAAATTTATCAGCAACTTTTGAAACATTTAATTGGTCTTCACCCCAAAGATAAATATTAGTATCTTTAAGTTCCATTCCATCTTTGCCGGCATTTTTAAGAGCAATACTTGCTAAAGTATTTTTAATAATTTGAACTTTAACATCCATTTCTCTCGCATTATTTCTTAACTCTTCAAGTTTTTTAGTGTTTAAACCCTTATAGTTACAAACTACAACAGCTTCACTAGCTTTAAAACCTTCTTCAAGTTTAGAAACAAGTTCAACTTTTTGGCTTTTAGTCATCTTTACTCCTTTCCGACCGGTGATTTCAAGCAGAGCAGAAAATCTAATTAAGTCCTAGGACCTCGGCTATCTCCAATCTAAGATAAAAATTAGATAAAATAAAAGTTATTATCTTATCTAATTTTTATTAATGAGAGTAAAACTCTCATTAATTTTATTTTGTATCAAGTAATTCTTGAGTATCAAGAGAAAGAGAAGGACTCATAGTTAAAGAAAGACTAGCATTTTTAATATATCTTCCTTTTGCAGCCGCTGGTTTGTGTTTATTAATAGCTTTTACAAATGCTGTCATATTTTCTTTTAATTGCTCTTGAGTAAAACTAACTTTACCTAAACCTGCATGGATATTTCCTTGTTTATCAACACGGAAGTTAACTTGACCATTTTTAGCATTATTCACAGCTTGTGCAACATCCATTGTTACAGTACCTGTCTTAGGATTTGGCATCAAACCTTTAGGTCCTAAAATACGACCTACTTTACCAACTAAACCCATCAAATTTGGAGTAGCAATTAAGACATCAAAATTCATATTTCCTTTTTGAATTTCTTCTACTAAATCATCACTACCAACTATATCAGCACCAGCATTTTTTGCCTCATCAGCTTTTGCATCTTTTGCTATAACAGCAACACGCACTTTTTTACCTGTACCACAAGGTAAAACTACACTACCTCTTACCATTTGATCTGCATGTCTTGGATCAACATTCAATTTTAAAGCAATTTCAACTGTTTCATCAAATTTAGCAGAGGCAAGAGTTTTAACTATGCTTATTGCTTCATCCATTAAATAATTTTTATTTGAATCAATTTTTTTTAATAATTCTGTAAATCTTTTAGTATTTTTAGACATTAATTTTTCTCCGCATTTTATATAAAGTGCTACCGCCTTTTTAAACTCTTGGCGGTAAAGAGTATTAATCTACGATTTCAACACCCATAGAACGAGCAGAACCCATAATAATCTTAGCAGCTTGCTCTCTATCTTTTGTGTTCATATCAGCTATTTTTTTATCAACAATTTCTAAAACTTGTGCTTTAGTTAATTTACCTACTTTGTTTTTTAAAGGATTGTCTGCACCTTTAGAAATACCCGCAGCTTTTTTGATTAAATCTGTAGCTGGTGGTTGTTTTGTGATAAATGTAAAGCTTTTATCTGCATAAACAGTAATAACAACTGGAATATTAAAACCAGCCATATCTTTTGTTCTTTCATTAAATGCTTTACAAAATTCCATAATATTAACACCTTGTTGACCCAAAGCAGGACCAACTGGAGGTGATGGATTAGCCTTAGTAGCAGCTATTTGTAATTTTATTTCTCCTACGACTTTTTTAGCCATAACCTTTCTCCTTTACTTGCTATATTATCAAACTATTTTTTCAACTTGAGAGTATAAGATCTCTACTGGAGTTGATCTACCAAATATTGAAACATTTAGCTTTAAAACTCCTCTAACCATATCATATTCTTCTACAATACCTACAAAGTTTGCAAAAGGACCTTCGGTTATTCTTACACTTTCTTCTTTATCAAATGAAATTTTAGGTTTAGGTGCTGCTTTATTTTTCACCTTTTCTAAAATAAGATTGATATCTTTTTCACTCAATGGGGTTGGTTTTTTACTTTCCCCTATAAAACGACCAACTTTTGGCAAAGATTGAATTTTATGCCAAAGTTCTGTTGATAAGTCAATATTGGCAAATACATAGCCTGAATACAAACTTCTTTCGCTTATTTTTTCTTTACCATTTTTAAATTCGATCACATCTTCAGTTGGAACAATCACTTCTAGCAATTGCTCTTGAATTCCATGATCTCTAACTAAATTTTCTATGGCTCTTTTTACAGCCATTTCACTACCTGCATAAGTTTGAATTGCATACCATTTATGATTCATTATTTTATCCTATAATCTTAGATAATGAAAATGACATAATCAAGTCAACCAATGCTAAAAATAATGAAACAACAGTAACAACTACAAAAACTGTAATATAAGCATTTCTAACTTGCTCTTTCAAAGGCCAAATAACTTTTGATAATTCAGCTTTTGACAATTTAAAATAAGTTATTAGTTTTTCCATATTTTACCTTATTTTGTGGCAGGGCAAGAGGGATTCGAACCCCCAACCATCGGATTTGGAATCCGGCGCTCTACCGTTGGAGCTATTGCCCTAAGGGCTTTTGTATAAAAGCCTTAACTTTTTAATTTAACTTCTTTATGAACTGTATGTTTTTTTAATCTTGGACAATATTTTTTTAATTCTAATTTTTCAGTTGTATTTTTGCTATTTTTAAAAGTACTGTAATTAATATCACCGCACTCTTCACATTTCAAACCAACTTTAATTCTCATTTTTATTCCTTAAAAAGCGAGATAAAATCTCGCTTATGATTATTTAATAATTTTAGATACAACACCTGAACCAACAGTACGGCCACCTTCACGGATAGCAAAACGAGTACCTTCTTCAAGTGCAACTGGTGCAATAAGACTTACAGTAATTCTAACATTCTCACCAGGCATAACCATTTCAACACCTTCTGCAAGTTGGATAGAACCAGTAACATCTGTTGTTCTTACATAGAACTGTGGTCTATAGTTGTTAAAGAATGGAGTATGACGACCACCTTCATCTTTATTTAAAATATAAACTTCTGCTTCAAAGTCAGTATGTGGAGTAATTGATTTTGGCTTAGCAAGAACCATACCACGAAGAACATCTTCTTTTTTAGTACCACGTAGAAGAACACCTACGTTATCACCTGCTTCACCTTGATCCATTTCTTTTCTAAACATTTCAACACCAGTTACTGTAGTGCTTTGTGTTTCTCTAATACCAACGATTTCAATAGTGTCACCAACTTTAACAACACCTTTTTCAATTCTACCAGTAACAACTGTACCACGACCTGAAATTGAGAATACGTCTTCGATTGGCATTAAGAAATCTTTATCTGTATCACGAGCTGGAGTTGGGATATACTCATCAACTGCTGCCATAAGATCTAGGATTTTTTTAGACCATTCACCATCTTGTCCAGCTTTTGCTTCTTCAAGGGCTTGTAAAGCAGAACCTGAAATAATTGGAGTGTCATCTCCTGGGAAGTCATAAGAACTTAATAACTCTCTGATTTCCATTTCAACTAATTCTAATAATTCAGCATCATCAACCATATCAGCTTTGTTCATGAAAACAACGATATATGGTACACCTACTTGACGAGAAAGTAAGATGTGCTCTCTAGTTTGTGGCATTGGGCCATCTGCAGCAGAAACAACAAGAATAGCACCGTCCATTTGAGCAGCACCAGTAATCATATTTTTAACATAGTCAGCGTGACCTGGGCAGTCTACGTGAGCGTAGTGACGATTTTCTGTTTCATACTCAATGTGAGAAGTTGCAATAGTAATACCACGCTCTTTTTCTTCAGGAGCATTGTCGATATTATCATAATCTTTAAGCTCAGCCAAACCTCTTCTTGAAAGAACAGCAGAGATAGCAGCTGTTAAAGTAGTTTTACCGTGGTCAACGTGACCAATAGTACCAATATTTACGTGAGGCTTATTACGTGAAAATTTTTCTTTAGCCATCTTTTTCCTCCATATAAAATTTACAAACAAATACTAATTTATGTTTTATAATCTTTTGAAATCAATGGAGCTCATAGCGGGACTTGAACCCGCGACCTCTCCCTTACCAAGGGAGTGCTCTACCTCTGAGCCATACGAGCGCTCAGAAAAATTAAAAACATAAATTATAAAATTTTGGAAATTTGAAACTGCTAGAAATTCTGAATTTAAAAACAGCTCCCAGTTTCACTCTACCAAAATTAGGTTGGAGCGGGAAACGGGACTCGAACCCGCGACCCTCAGCTTGGAAGGCTGATGCTCTAGCCAACTGAGCTACTCCCGCAAAGCAATGGTGGTGAGTCGTGGATTCGAACCACGGAAGGCGAAAGCCAGCAGATTTACAGTCTGCCCTCGTTGGCCACTTGAGTAACTCACCATGAATAAAAATGCTTTTTATTTCTGGTCAAACACTGCTATTAACAATGGAGCTGGTTAAGGGACTTGAACCCCCGACCTGCTGCTTACAAGGCAGCTGCTCTACCAACTGAGCTAAACCAGCAAAAAATAAAGTTGAATTATAATGTAATTTTGAATTAATGTCAAGTGTTTTATATAATTTTATATAATTTTCAAAAAATAAAAGGATATACATGAAAATTCTATTTTCTCCTAGTGAAAGTAAGAGTAAAACAGATACACATACTTGCATACGCAGCAAATCTTTTATATTTACTGACCTATATAATAAAAGACTTGAAGTAATTAATAAATATAAAAATTTTATACAGCAGTGTAAGGAAGATGAGCTTGCGGTTTTTTTTGGCGTAAAAGACAAAAATGAAATATATGATTTCACTCAAGATATACTAAAAAAAGATACAGCTAAAGCTATTCAAAGATATAATGGAGTTGCCTTTGAATATTTAAATTATAATAATTTAGATAAAAAATCAAAAAAATATATAGATGAGAATGTTTTGATATTTTCTAATCTTTTTGGACCTATTTTAGCAAAGGACTTAATACCTTATTATAAATTAAAACAAGGTGAAAAAATAAAGGATTTTAATATAGAGAAATTTTATAAAGAAAATTTCTCTGATATAATTGATAAATTTTTAGAAAATGAGTTAATAATCGATCTTAGAGCTAAATTCTATGAAAAATTTTATACTATTAAAAAGCCTTTTTTAACTCTCACTTTTTTAAAAAATTCCAAAACTTTAAGTCATTTTGCAAAAGCTTATAGGG
This sequence comes from Campylobacter lari, assembly GCF_900638335.1. NCBI lineage: Bacteria > Pseudomonadati > Campylobacterota > Epsilonproteobacteria > Campylobacterales > Campylobacteraceae > Campylobacter > Campylobacter lari. The sequence goes on along the minus strand of NZ_LR134508.1, from coordinate 416,717 downwards.
GTAAAATACTAAGAATATTAGCAAGTAAAAATATACATAGCAAAGAAGCTTTGCTTGAAAATCTACCTAATGAATTAAAAATAAAAGAAATTAAAATACAAGGATTAAAAGAAGAGATAATTTTAGATATAGTAAGCTAAGCCTTTTGGCTTAGCTTTTATAATTAGAATTTGTATAGAGCTTCAAGTCTGATGAACTGATCTTTTGTATCATCAACACCTTGCTGATTGAAATCTTCAGTTAGGTAAGAATAGAAGCCACTAAATGTAAGTTTTGGGCTGTATTTATAAGATAATCTTGCAATATATTCATTTTTATCTATATCATAACCAACTTGTTCAGATTTACCACCTACATAGTCAAATCCTACTCTTACAGTTTCAGCAAAAGTGTAACCTAAGCCTGCAAAGTAATAGAAATTGTCACCAGTGCTACCTCTTAAGTCACTACCTTCAGATGAATAGAAAATTTGCTCTGCTGGAGCGATTACTCTACCTTTATCTTCTAATGTTACTATAGTAGCTTTATCTTTTTCACCATAACCAACAATACCTGCTTGGAAATCAAATGCTGAAATTTGGCCTTGTAATTGAGCAGCATAGAAATTACCATTATCAAGACCTAATTTTTCTTTGTCGCTATCTAAGCTATTTCCTAAGTATTGACCTTGGATTTTGAAGTTAGCTACATCATTGAAGCTAAATTTATAGCTAGCATCTACAGCATATAAAAATGCCCAGTTGTTTGAATAAGCAGCCCATAGTTGGAAAGCAAATGGATCAAAATCACCTAATACAGCAGCACCATATAAAGAAGCATCAGCTATACCTAAACCAGTGAAATCGCCATCATCTGTAACGTTAAAGCTGTCAAACCAATAACCAGCAAAAGTTAAACCTTCAATAGAGTTATTGATGATTTTAGCTCCTGTACCGATAGCATCATCAGTCCAAATTGAACCAACTTCCATTTTACCGAAAATTACGCTTGTAGCATAAGCTTCATTAGTATATTCTAAGTATGCTTGTTCAACATCAAAACCTTGAGCTGTGTTTGTTTCAGCTTTAGCAGTTGGGCTATTAAAACCTAACTCACCTGTACTGTCATATTGGAATTGAACGAAAGCTTTGAAGTTATCATCTAAAGCTGCTTTAAAGTTGATTTGCGATTTAAATCTATGTCTGTTTTCTTTAGCACCGTTGTAGCCATTAGAAACAGTGTTTCCTTGTTCTAATCTATCAGATTCAAATCTGTATCTCATCATTCCTGATACTTCAATATCTTTTATAGCTTCTTCAAGTGAAACAGCATTAGCTGCTGAAAAAGCACCTGCAGCTAAAGCTGCTACTAAACTAAGTTTAACTAGTTTCATGAGAATTCTCCTTATTAAAATTAAAACTATGGCTTGTATTATAGCATAGTTTTATATAAGAATTCTTAAAGTAAATAAAAACAATATAAATATGTTCAAAGACTATGTATTAAAAGTAGATATATCTTTAAAGATCTAGTTTAAAACTAGATCTTTAAAAACTAAGGAGTTATCTATGAATGTTTGCTTTTACAAATGTAATTATGCTCTTTGATAGTTAATGTTTGGAAACTAAAATTACATATCATCACAACTTATGACTTTATTATTTATTATCATTGATTGCTTGTTGTTTTGATCAAATTTAGGAATATGAGCATAACCACTTATGGGATTTATAACTATACATATATGTTGATCTTTGTTATTAGATAATCTTATAATACAATCATTGTTAAAAGATGCAAGTTTGTCATAAATGCGTGTAGCATTTTTTAAAGGCGTATATAAACGACCATAATCATCAAAAACTAAACGCGTACTACCTTTGCAAACACCTTCAAATAAAACCTTAGATATACCATAAGTTTTTTCTATATTATATTTTAAATTTGCTTTGAAGTCATTTTGATTTATCACTCCACTTTGACCTGAGTTCATTAATATGTCAGGGTTAATAATATCAACAGCTATTTCTCTGTCTTTATTAATCATATTTTTACCTATATTTGCATTTCCATCACCGTTTTTATCCAAAAAAATAGTATAAGTTTGCTCATTATTGGTAGCGGATTTAGATCGTATAAAATATAGCTGCCATTTAGCCTTAAACCACTCTCGTTTAGCAATGTTAAAATCTTTTGCCCTAAAATCATTTTGTATTAAAGCTAAGTGTCTTGTGTATTTAATATCATTTAAAACTTGTTCAGCTCCCAAACGCAAGTAATCAGGTTTATAATAAACATAGCCCATAGAAAATAATAAGGATAATATAACACAAACAAAAACTAGTTCTATTAAAGTAAAAGCTTGCTTCATTTTATAGAATAATAAACTTTATGCTTACCCAAACTAACATATATCTTACTAGCTTTTTTACTAGAATAAAGCTCTAGTTTACCTTTAGAAATACCATAAAATTCAAGTCTTAAAGCTAGTTCTTTATCTTGGATGAAAATATGTGTGAGATTTTGTTGTTTTAAATTTAGTGCTAATTCTTTAGCTATGTTATAATCATAGGCAAAATGTTTTTTTGGATCTTTTAATAAATAATAAAAACTTTGATTAAAAATAATACCAAGATAAAAAAACAATAAAAATATCAAAGAGCATTCTATAAAAATTTTATGTTTTAAGCGCAGTTGTGGCATTCTTGAGCGATAAGAAGACATTAAATAACGAATCAACAAAGGGGTGCAAACCACACAAAAAGGTAAAAAATCTTCTAAAAAAAGTCTTTGTCTTATAGAAAAAATTAAACAAAAAACAAAAGTAGTTGCACTAATAAACCATAAAAGTGGTTTATCTTCTTGTAAAAGAATTCTATAAACAACATAAAAAAAATAAAGAAAAATCAAAGGAGAAAAACAAGCTGCAAAAATACCCAAAGTATCCAAAAAATACCCCTTAGGTTTTCCACTTGCATCAAATCCATAAACACTCATTGCAATAGCAAATAAAATCAAAGAGCATAAAATAAGCAATTTATCCTTTTTATAAATAGCATAAAAGAAAAAAGATAAGTATAAAATTGCAAAATTTCCATCTATAAAAAGAACTAAAACTAATAAAACATAAAATAAAAATATTTTTTTATATTCAAATAATACTAAAATTAAAAGGGTAAAAAATATCACAATACTTGATTCATTAACAAGCAAAGCACTAGCAACACTGCCAGGAAGTAATATAAAAAGCACCACAGAAATAAAAGCATCAAAAGAGGTTTTAGTATATCTTAAAGCTAAAATGTACAATAAAACACAACTTAAAGAATGTAATAAAACAAAAGGTAGTCTTAATCCAAAATCATTTTGACCAAAAAGAGCAGTACCAAATCTAGCGATCATAGCAACTAAGCTATGATCGTAAAAATAAATTTGTGCTTCGTTATAACTTATAGATAAAGTGCTTATGCCATATAGTAAAGCACAAAAATCAAAAAATAAAACAGCTAGTAAATACCTTTTCATTTTTGATTAGTCAAGTTTTACAGGTCCATTGCTTGCGTGAGATTGTAAAAATCTTAAAATTCTATCTTTTTCTGCGTCAGTAATTTTTGCAAAACCTTGCATAGCAGATAAGTATGCATCCCATTCTTCCATTAAATGCTCTTTTGGCTTATGCGCTGCATGACAACTTGTACAAGTATCATAATAGGTTAATTCTATCTCATCCCAAGCAAGAATTTCTTGATCGGTTAAATCTTTACTTTTAACTAAAAACTCCATCTCATTATTTGCATTTTTAGCATTTAAAGTAAGCAAAAGATAAATTCCATCTTTAGTATAGGCAAGACTTTTTGGATTTGACTCTACAACCTCACCTTTAACTTTGACTAAAGAATATTCGCCCTCTTCTTTTATAAGCTCTACTTTAGAGCCTTCATAAATTTGTCCTACTACCTTCTTGCTAACACTATCTAAAAGATCTACTTTTTCATTAAAAATAAACATATCTTTAGCAAATAAAGCACTAGCTAAAAAAGTCAATACTAATATAATTTTCTTCATTATTAAGCTCCTATGATTTCTGGCGGTGTAGTTGAGTTATAAGGTTTTATAACTTCTTTTAGCTTTTTAACACCTACTAGACAAGTATTTACACTTGTTGCTTGAGCCATAGTTGAAGTTGGTCTTGAACTAGTTAAAACATTTACATGACCTGCATTACATCTTGGCTTATTATCGCTTATATCTTCAGGATCATACCAAGCGCCTTCTTGAATACTAATAACTCCTTCCATGATATTATCTGTTACAAAAGCTCCTGCTAGAAGTGACCCACGATCATTATACACTTCTACAACTTCCCCGTGTGTAATACCAAGTTTTTTAGCATCATTTGTATTAATCATCACAGGCTCTCTACCTTGAATTTTATATAAATCTCTTACCCAAGTATTATCAAGCTGAGAATGCACTCTATATCTTGGATGCGGGCTTAACAAATGGAAAGGATATTTTTTAACTAATTTTTCATTACCTAACCACTCAGCAGGCTCAAACCAAGTTGGATGTGCTTTAAAGTCATCTAAATTATATTTTTCAAATTTCGGTGAATAAATTTGAATTTTTCCACTTTCTGTTGCAAGTTTATTCACCACAGGATCAGCTCTAAATTCAGAGTGTCTTACGAAGTTATAAGCTTCTTTTGGAGCTTCAAAATGAATAAAACCTTGTTTCCAAAAATCAGCAAATTCCATATAATAAGGACAATCGCTTCTACCATAAAAACCTTCAAGCCATTGTTGCTTTGTTTTATTTCCAGTGAATTTTTTATGCTCTCTTTCACCTATTCTTTTTGCCAATTCTTCAAAAATATCATAATCATTTCTACTTTCAAAGTAAGGCTCAATTACTTTTTTCATAGCATAAACATAATCTTGAGAATAAGAACCACCAAAACTAATATCATCTCTTTCTAAAGTTGTGGTTGAAGGTAATACAATATCAGCCATTTTTGCCATAGGTGTCCACCATGGCTCATGCACAATTAGTGTATCAAGAGTTCTTAAAGCTTTAATAAGTTCATTTGTATTTGGATGGTGTCCTAAAATAGAAGCACCGACTACATACATAAGTTTGATTTTTGGGTAAGTGATTTCCTTACCTTTAAATTTAATTGTTTTACCTGGATTTAAAATAGCTTCTGAAATCCTACTTGCAGGAATATTAGTATCAAGATTATTTTTGCCTTGTGGTAAGCCTACTGGTAATCTTACACCTGAAAACGCTTGTCCACCACCTGAATAATGCATAGAAAAGCCAAATCCACCACCAGGTAGACCTACTTGACCTATCATTGAGGCTAAAACCATTAAAGTCCAATCAGCTTGTTCACCATGGTGTGCTCTTTGCATAGCCCAGTTACCTGCTAAGAAAGTTCTGTTTTTTACAAAAGTATCTGCTAAGATTGTGATAACTTTTTCTTCAACGCCGGTAATATTTGCAGCCCAAGCTGGAGTTTTATCAATACCATCAGTTTTTCCAAGTAAATAAGGTAAAAATTTATCAAAACCATCAGTATATTTTTCAATAAATTTTTTATCATATTTTCCACTTTTATATAAATAATTCATCATACCAAGCATTAAAGCTACATCAGTATTTGGGCGAATTTTAATCCACTGGGCATTTAAAATTTCTGCCGTTTGAGTGTATTGAGGATCAATGCTAATAAATTTGATATTTGATTTGCTGTATTTTTTATAATACTCATCATTGCCACGATTTGCAACTTTAAAGTCAATTTGATTACATTTATAAAGATCAGCTCCCCATAAAACATAAACTTGGGTATTTTCTAAGATAACCTCATGAGAAGTTTGTAAAGAATAAACTTCTAAATCCCCTACTATACTAGCATTTACTTTACCCGCAGCACCATTACTATACTCTCCATCAGTGCCGATGTGACCACCTAAAGCAGTATTGAAAAATCTTCCTGCTACTGAATTACAATTATGCAACAAGCCCACATGCCCCCAAGCACCATAACTTGCATTAAATAAATTTTCAATAGGGGTTTCTTTTAACTTTTGCAATACAAGCTCTAAAGCTTTTTCCCAACTTACTCTTACAAAAGGCTCTTTACCTCTTAATTTAGGTCTTTTCTTTCCTTCTAAAAAACTTTTTCTAACACAAGGATATTTCACTCTAGTGTCTGAATAAGTTCTATCAATGATAGCATCAGTAATAATAGAAGGATGTTTATCAGATTGTTGCGGTGTGACTTTTACAAGCTTTCCTTCTGAATTTACTTCAGCCCAAAAAGCACCAAAATGCGTAGCATGTGGGATTTTTTTAGTATCATAAAATTTAGTTCCCTCGCTTGCGGCTATTAAAGGATTAACCGAAGCAATTGCTGAGGTAGCAGCTAGTCCTTTTAAAAATTTCCTTCTAGTTAAACTCATAAAGCATCCTTTCTTAATAAAAATATGACAGTATTATAATACTCATATTTAATTAAAACTTAAATTTTAATACTCCAAAAAAAGTCAATCCACTCTTTAGCTTCTTTTATATAAAACTCAGGAATTAATAATGCTGAAGGTTTATAAAAAACACTTGCTACTTTAAGTTCTAAGCGAGGATATTTTTCCATTAAAACTCTTTTGATTTCTATCATAGTTTCACCACTATCTATAATATCATCTACCAAAAGAACTTTTTTATATGAACTTAGATCAGGAATATTAAAAATTTTAATCGTATCTAGCTTTTGTGTATCTTCATAATGAATAGAATTTAAAGAAAATAAGTTTCTATTTCCCATACCTTCTGCTAAAAAATGACCTAAAGTCATACCACCTCTTGCAATCGCAAGTAATACATCAGGATTAAATTCTTCCTTAATTTTACGTGTAAAAGGAATAATTTCTTTTTGAAATTCTTCATAAGCATAATAATACATAATCACTTCCTATAAAAATTGTAATAAAAATACTAATAATGAAATCGCACTTAATACAATAATACCAAAACTAATTTTATCAAATTCTTTTTGCATGATACGCATAAATAAATACGCAATAAATCCAAAAGCAAAACCTGTAGTAATAGAATAAGTTAGCGGCATCATGATAATAATAAAAAATGCACTTACTGCTATAGCTTTATCTTTAAAATTAATATTTGCAACTTCCATAAACATTAAAACTCCAACAAGAACCAAAATAGGATAGATGGAATTTGCGGGAATAGCTTTAAATACTGGTAGTAAAAATAAAGTAAAAATAAAACATATAGCAGTAACTAAAGCTGTAAGCCCTGTCCTACCCCCTGCTTCTACCCCTGCTGAGCTTTCCACAAAAGCAGTTACAGTAGAAGTTCCAATAACAGCCCCCATAGCTGAACTAGCAGCATCAGCACCTAAGGTTTTGCCTAATTTTTTCTCGCCTTGCTTTGGATCGTCAAAGATTTTTCCTCTTGAGCCTACGCCTGTAATTGTACCCACACTATCAAAAAGCTGAGTAACAAAAAAAGTAAGCACTATAGGAATCATACTAAGCTCTAATGCACCTTTAATATCAAGCTTACCAAATATAGCGCTTAAACCATTATCTCCACTAATAACTGGTAAAGATAAAAGTTGCTCTGGAAACTTAGCTCCATCAATGCCAAAAATCCAAGCACATAAAGCACTTACAAAAACTGCTAAAATAAATGCAGCTTTAATCCTCCAAGCCCAAAAAACAAAAACCAAAAATAAACCAAATAGCCCAAAAAGCACTTTAGTGTTTGAGAAATCACCCAAACCTACTAAGGTTGCTTCACTTTTAGTGATAATCCCCATTTGTACAAGTCCCATAAAGGCTATAAAGGTTCCAATTCCTGCTGATATAGCTTTTCTTAAATCATTTGGTATACTTTTTATCACCCAAATCCTAAAATTAGTAAAAGATAATAAAGTAAAAATAATACCCGATAAAAACACAGCTCCCAAAGCGCTTTGCCAAGGAATTTGATAGGTATTGCACACACTAAAAGTAAAATACGCATTTAACCCCATACCCACACTCATAGCCACAGGAGTATTAGAAAAAAAGGCGCTAAAAGTAGTAGCTATAATAGTCACTAAAGCGGTTGCAACAATTAAAGCTTCTAGCGGCATACCTGAATTACTCATAATATTTGCATTAACTGGTATAATATAAATCATTGCTAAAAAAGTAGCAATACCTGCATAAATTTCAGTTTTTACATCACTATTATGCTCTTTAAGTTTAAAAAAATCCATTTTTATCCTTAATAAGTTTTTAATTCATTATACAAACTATCACGTTCTATCGCTATATAACCTGAACTTTGAATCATTTCTACAAAAGTTTTTAAACTCAAGCCATTTGAACTTTTTGCGCCACCTGCACTTTGTATGCTTTCTTTTTCTATAGTACCATCTAAATCGTTTGCGCCAAAATCTTGAGCTACCATTGCTAAATTTATACCCATGGTCGCCCAATAAGCTTTGATATTTTTAATATTATCAAGCACTATCCTTGCTATGGCTAGAGTTTTTAAAATTTCTACCGAACCAAGTGGTTTTTTACCTGTAATAAAACTATTATCTTGCTGCCAAACCAAAGGAATAAAAGCATTAAAACCACCGGTTTGATCTTGAAGATTTCTCAATCTTATCATATGATTAATTCTATTTTCTCTGCTTTCTATATGCCCAAAAAGCATTGTGGCGTTACTTTGTCTGCCTTTTTCATGCCAAAGTTTATGAATTTTTAACCAATTTTCACTACTTACTTTACCATGGCAAATTTTTTTTCTAACTTCTTCATCAAAAATTTCAGCCCCACCACCTGGCATAGAATCAACACCATATTCAAGCATTTTTTCTATCACACCTTCATAGCTCATATTAAAAGCCCTGCTTAAAAAATCAATCTCAGCAGCAGTTAGGGCTTTAATATGTAAAAATGGATATTTTTCTTTAATCATTTTAAAAATTTCCAAATACCACTGCCATGATGTGTTTTTATTGTGCGCTGAAACAATATGAATTTCTTTGGTATCTCTTAAAACTGTTTCATCGACTATTTTCATTATCTCTTCGTGCGACATGGTGTAAGGATTAGGATTTTTTCTGTGTGCTGAAAAAGCACAAAATTTACAAGTATCTGCGCATATATTTGTAGGATTAATATGGCGATTAATATTAAAATAGACCTTTTTACCATGCAAATTAGTGCGAATTTTTTGTGCGTATTTGCCTAAAGTAAAAAGCTCTAAATCCCAAAGCTTATTGGCTTCTTCTTCATTTAATCTTTCCTGATTTTCTAGTTTTTCTATAATTGTTTGCATGTTCTTACCATTTTTTAAATTTAAATTACAATTATAATTTTAACTTACTTAAAATTTAATACAAAGTATTTTTGGTATGATACTAGTAAAATTAAATAAGGATTATTATCAAGTTATGAATATACAAAAAATTCAAAAATTAAAAAATTCTTTAAAAGATTATGAAGCTTATTGCTCCAGACTTTTTTTAAAACAAGGCTCGTTTAGTTTTTACCACTCTAAAGAAATTGATCGTTTTATAGAAGATGTTTACGAACTTGTTTTGAATGATTTTTTTGATGATTATTTTCCACATAATGATAAATTTCCTTTTTGTATTATCGCTATTAAACAATATGCCAAAATGAATTTAAGCATAAAAGAAAATGTTGATTTATTGCTTATTTATAAAGACATAAAAGCTTATAACATCAAGCCTTTGATGAAAGCATTTATTACTTCTTTAAATGATATTAATTTAAATATCAATTATCAAATTTGTGAAATAAATGGACTTTACAATATAGCTAAAAACGAGCTAAAACAAAATATTTTACAATATCGTTATATTTGTGGATCTAAAATTTTATTCAAACAAATCAAAGAAAAAATTTCTCAAGCTCAAGATGAGTTAAAAGAAGAATTTGCTTTAAAAATTTTACAAGAATTTAACCCTTATCATCAACCTTTAATCAAGCAAGAATTTGATATTAATAAAAATTTTGGTGGTTTAGATGAGCAACTTGATATAGAAAATTTAAGTATATTATTTAAAGATTCTCCTAAAAATTATATGCTTAATTTTATCAACGAAAAAGAATTAAGTGAATTTAAACTTGCAAGCGATTTTTTGTTTTCACTTAAATGTGCAATGAATCTTTTAGAAGGTAAAAATACCAATTTATTTTTAATACAAAATTCACAAGAACTTGCTAGCTTAATGCAAAAAAAAGAAAAGAAAAATTTAGATCTTAAATCCATACTTATTCAAAAAGCTATGCAATGCATGCAAACTTGTGGAATTTATACGCAATTTTTAGCAAGATGCATCCAAGAAAAACACTATAAAGATAATGAACTTTATGAAACACAAGATAACTTTTTTGCTTATTCTAACAAAAGTGAAAACCTAAATTTGATATTAAATCAACTTTTAAAATTAGATGATAAAGACTATAATTTTGATATTAAACTCATTTTTGCATTAAAAAGAGTAGAAAACAAAGATGAAAATTTAGAATTATTCAAGAAAATTTTAGAAAGAAAGCATTCTTTTGCTCTTTTAAAACTTCTTGCTGATGCTAATATTTTAAAAGATTTTTGCAAACCTCTTACTCAAAGCAAATTCCTGCTCGAAGAAGAAGGTATTTATAGTGCGTTAGATAGAGCATTACTTTGCTTAAAACACTTTGAAGAAAAAGATTACGATTTTAATAAAAATACACTTTTAATAATAAAGCTCACCATACTTTTAAGTGCTATTCATGAAGAAAATGAAATTTCTTTGGCAAATATTTATAGGGCTTATGTGGGAAAATTCCAAATCGATAATGAACTTTTAGATTTTGGCTTAAGATTATATAAGAATTTTAATGCTTTTAAAGACATTATAGAAAAAGAAGATATTTATAATTCTACTATTGTTTTAAATTTTATTTCCAAATTAAATGATATAAATACCTTAAAAACTTTACATCTTTTATCTTTTTGTAATGCTAAAGCTTTAGGTATAGAAAATCATTTTTATTATAAAAGCTTAGAAAGATTATTTCAAAATGCACTAGAAGGCTTTGAGGATGAGAATTTGATTGATGAAAGTCAAAGAAGAGTAAAAAAAGAACAAACTCTAAAAAGAAGTAAGGCTTTTTTAGATCTTGATGAACAAACTCAAAATAATATCACTCATATTAAATCCAATCTCTTTTTTATAAAAAATAGTTTTGAAAAAATCATCAAAATAACACAAATTGCACAAAAAGAAAATTTTACTTTTTGGCTTGATAATCAAGATAATTTTACCCTAGAGCTTATAATGAATAGAAAAAACAATCTTGAAAATATACTAAATACTTTAAGTTCTTTAAATTTAATCTTTATGAGTTTCTTTGAATTATTTGATGAAAAAGTTTATTTGAAATTTGAATATTCGGATATAGTAAGCGATAATCAAAAGCAAAGTTTAGAAAATTTACTTAATTCTAAATTACATTTAAAAGTACAAAAAAAGGCAAAAAAACCAAACATTAAAAAAGATGAATTAAAATTAGATATGAATTATTCCAAAAGCTATGCCAAAATAACCTTAAACACAAAAGATCAAAAAGGTTTGATGGCTTATGTGATGGATGTGCTTGCAAGATATGATATTATCTTAAGTGCAGCAAAAATTCAAACCATAAAGGAAAGAACGAGAAATGTTTTGATTTTGCATAAAAATGAAAGCTTGCAAGATCATAAAGATCAAATTCTTAAATCACTAATAAGCGAGTAAAAGATGTGTGGAATAGTAGGATATATAGGAACCAAAGAAAAGAAAAAAATCATATTAGAAGGCTTAAAAGAGCTTGAGTATAGAGGTTATGATAGTGCTGGTATAGCAGTAATGAAAGATGGGGAGTTGGACTTTTTTAAAGCGGTTGGAAAGTTAGAAAATTTAGCTAATAAAACTGCTAATTTTAATAGTAATGGCTTTGGACTTGCTATAGGCCATACGCGTTGGGCAACTCATGGAAAACCAACTGAAATAAATGCTCATCCACATTTAGGACAATACTCTTGTGTAATACATAATGGAATCATAGAAAATTACCAAGAATTAAAAACAAAACTCGCACAAGAAGGTATTAATTTTCTAAGTCAAACTGACACCGAAGTTATTGTACATTTATTTGAATACTATGCAAGTAATTTAGAACTATTTGAAGCTTTTAAAAAAACTATAGCTGAACTAAAAGGTGCTTTTGCAATCTTACTTGTAAGTAAAAAAGATCCTAATACAATTTATTTTGCTAAAAACGCAGTACCACTCATCATCGGAAAAAATGGTGATGAAAATGAATATTATTTTGCATCAAGCGATGCACCTTTAGTTTCTTTGGTAGATAAAGTGGCTTATCTTGAAGATGGAGATTACGGTTATGTTAATTTAAACGAATGCAAAATTTGTCATGATCAAGCTTGCATACAACCTACTTTTGTGGCTTTAAGTCAAGATAAAAGTTATGCTCAAAAAGATGGTTATAGATTTTTCATGGAAAAAGAAATTTATGAGCAAAGTAGAGTTTTGGGCGAAGTTTTAATGGGACGCTTGCAAGGTGAGCAGATTGTTTTTGAAGATATAGATGAAACTCTTTTACAAAACATAGATGAAATCACACTTTGTGCTTGTGGCACAAGCTATCATGCAGCATTAAGCGGGGCTTATTTGCTTGAAAGACTTGCAAAGATTAAAACTAAAGTTGAAGTAGCAAGTGAATTTAGATACAGAGAAGCCATTATAGGCAAAAATACTCTTTTTGTGGTAATTTCTCAAAGTGGTGAGACAGCTGATACATTAGAAGCTTTAAAAATAGCAAAAGCACAAGGAGTTAAAACTTTAGCAATATGCAATGTAGATAATTCTAACATTGTACGTTTGGCTGATATATCATTACTTACTAGAGCGGGCATTGAAAAAGGTGTAGCTTCAACTAAAGCCTTTGCCACTCAAGTAGCAACTTTATGGATGCTTGCAATCTATCTTGCACAAAAAGCAAATTTGGATATGAGCAAAGAAATCAAAGCTCTAAGAAGCTTGCCAAGTATAGTTAAAGTTGAACAAAACTTACATGAAAAAGTACATAGAATTTCAAAAAGATATCTACATGGTCATGGCTTTTTCTTTATAGGAAGAGATGTATTTTATCCATTAGCTTTAGAAGGGGCTTTAAAATTAAAAGAAATTTCATACTTGCATGCTGAAGGCTATCCAGCAGGAGAGATGAAACATGGGCCTATTGCTCTAGCAGATAGTGAGCTTTTTACTGTTGCATTAATGCCACAAAATTGTCTTTATGAAAAAACCAAATCAAATGTAGAAGAATTAGCTGCAAGGGATTCTACCTTACTTGCTATTTCTCCGCTTGATTTTGATTTAAGCGATGATTTTATAAGAACTTCAAAACAAGAACACTATATGTGTGAATTTTTTGAAATGATGGTGATCTTACAACTTCTTGCTTTAGAAGTTTCTATAAGACTTGGCAATGATGTGGATATGCCAAGAAATTTAGCAAAAAGTGTTACCGTAGAATAAATATTTTGTGTAGTTTTAAAAAAACTACACTTTTTTAAAAAATTTTATAAATACTTCTTAAATTATAAGCAAACTTTAGGGTTTATTTGGTTTAAATATCATATCTTATTTTATTACTAAGGAAAAGCCATGGAATATAGAATCGAACACGATACTATGGGAGAGATTAAAGTTCCTAATGATAAATATTGGGGTGCACAAACTGAAAGAAGTTTTGAAAATTTTAAAATTGGTTGTGAAAAAATGCCAAAAGTTTTAATTTATGCTTTTGCAAATCTTAAAAAATCTTTGGCTTTAGTTAATAACAAACTTGGCAAATTAGACGATGCTAAAAAAGATGCTATTGTGCAAGCTTGCGATGAAATTGTAGCAGGAAAATTTGACGATAACTTCCCACTAGCAATATGGCAAACAGGTTCAGGAACTCAAAGTAATATGAATATGAATGAAGTTATAGCAAATCGTGCTACTGAAATTATGGGTGGTGATTTTAGAAAAGAAAAACTTGTTCATCCAAATGATCATGTAAATATGAGCCAAAGCTCAAATGATACCTTTCCAACTGCTATGAGCATAGTTTCAGTAGAACAAGTAGAAAAAAAACTTATCCCTGCTTTAGATGAGCTTATTGCAACTTTTGAGAAGAAAGTAAAAGAATTTGAAGGGATTATTAAAATAGGAAGAACTCACCTCCAAGATGCTACACCACTTACCTTAGCTCAAGAATTTAGTGGATATCTTTCTATGTTACTTCACTCAAAAGAACAAATCATCACTTCTTTACCTACACTAAGAGAACTTGCAATAGGCGGAACAGCTGTTGGAACAGGTTTAAATGCTCATCCAGAACTTAGCGAAAAAGTAAGCGAGGAATTAAGCAAGCTTTTAGGCACTAAATTTGTTTCAAGTCCAAATAAATTCCATGCACTAACAAGCCATGATGCAATTAATTTTACCCATGGAGCTATGAAAGGTTTAGCTGCAAATTTAATGAAAATAGCAAATGATATTAGATGGCTAGCAAGTGGTCCTAGATGTGGTCTTGGAGAGTTAAACATACCTGAAAACGAACCAGGAAGTTCTATCATGCCAGGTAAGGTTAATCCTACTCAGTGCGAAGCTTTAACTATGGTTGCAGTACAAGTTATGGGAAATGATGCAGCTATTGGTTTTGCAGCAAGCCAAGGAAATTTCGAGCTTAATGTTTTTAAACCTGTGATTATTTATAACTTCTTGCAAAGTCTTGATTTATTGGCTGATGCTATGCATTCATTTAATATCCACTGTGCTGTTGGTATAGAGCCAAATAAAGAAAAAATTGATTTTAACTTACATAATTCTTTAATGCTAGTAACTGCATTAAATCCACACATTGGTTATGAAAATGCAGCTAAAGTAGCAAAAAATGCTCACAAAAAAGGTATTTCTTTAAAAGAAAGTGCTATGGAGCTTGGTTTAGTAAGCGAAGAAGACTTTGCTAAATTTGTAGATCCTACAAAAATGATAGGACCAAAAAAATAATCAAAAGACTAGGAATAACCCTAGTCTTTTCTTAAGAGTTAGTATGATTTATGAAAATGATTATTTATTTATAGAAAAAGAAAATTCTCAAATTCCTTGGGTAAAAATTTTTACTAAAGAAAATTACAGAGAATTAAGTGATTGTCCAACCTTTTTACAAAATATGCTTTTTCAGCATGTTTTAGCTTGCGAATTAAGCCTTAGAGAGTATTATAACCCAGAAAAAATCAACATAGCTTCTTTTGCAAACTATGTACCAAGAGTGCATTTTCATGTTATGGCGCGTTTTAAAGAAGATGGGTTTTTTCCTGAATGCATGTGGGGAAAACAACAAAGAGAAGTTAAGGATTTAAAATTGCCTGATTTTGAAGGATTTGTATCAATTTTACTTAAAAAAATAAAAAATATTCATGTTTAAAAAATTTATTAATTCTAGCTATATAGCTTTATTACATCATCCACTTGGAGTTATTTTTTATTTATTTTTTTGGTTTTTTATAGCATTTTTTTATAATTCATATCAAACTAGTATTTTTCTACTTTTAACCCTATTTATAATTTTTTGCGAAACATTCACTAACTCAAGAAGTAATTTAATACAAAATTATAAAAGCTTGAAAAATTTATGGGTTGGATTTTTTGGACTAATTTTTTATATATTTTTAAATTTTATCTTTAAAGATGGTATAGAAAATTATTTAATATTTTTTACTAATAATTCTTTATATATTTCTTTAACAACAACTCTTATAGCTTTAGTGTGTGCAAGAAAATTATGTGATTTCAATTATTTTCATCATTTTTTAGCTGCCCTTTCTTTTAGTATAAGCTTTTGGCTAATTTTTGGTATATTTTTAGCTATATTTTATGGTTCGTTTGATTTTTTATTTGATATTTCTTCAAGTAAACTAAATTCTCATGTTCTGTCATTGTGGCTTTTTAGTGCTGGAATTTTTTCTTTATTTTTACTTGGTAATTTTACTTCATATAATTTTAATAAAATTTTTATATTTATACTAAATACTTTTAGTATTTTATATATAATCATGCTTTTTACTTATGGCTTAGGAGTATTATTTAATCTTTTAAAAAATCTTAGTATAGTTCATTTATGTCTTTGGTTTGGTAATTTTTTATTAATTAATCTTTGGATAAATTTATCTTTTTATAAAATCAAAAAAGCATTACTCTATGTCTTTTTTATTGTAGTGCTATCACTAAATATTTTCGTATTTTATGCTATTATAATTAGAATTACACAATATGGCTTTACACCGGAACGCTTAGCAGTATTGGCTTTAAATTTATGGCTTTTGGTTGCAAACTATCTAAGCGTATTTAAACAAAAAATTGCATTAAAATTTTCTTTTTATCTACTTGCACTTATATCCTTATTTTTAGGATTTTTTGCAAATTACATAAGTTTCTCTTCGCAAAAATACCAATTGCAAAAACTAGAAAACTCTATACACTCTTTAAATCTTGACTATGCCCAAAGTAAGCAATACTACGATCAAATTAAAAGTATCAAAAACACCTTGCATAGTCTTGATAAAAATTATAATAACAGCTATAGTTTTGATGATTTTTTAAAAACTTATAATCTAACTCATTTAAAGCCACAAAAAATAAAATTTCATAATATGTCCAAAAAATTTCATCCAAAATACTCCAAACTAAAAGAAAATTATGACGAAGTATTATTTGATTTTATTGCTAATACAAGTGAATTTAAATATTTTATGAAGATTGATGACAACACCTTGCATTTTTTACTTCAAGAAAAAGAACTTTTAAAACTTGAAAATTTTGACAAAGTCTTAAAAAACTACCAGAAAAATTCACAATTAAGCTACAAACTTAACAATGGCTCATCTTTGATTTTTATCCCTTTAGAATTTAATATTAACATAAAAGGTCAAATAACTTTTTTTAAAACTCATGTTTTTATTAAAAACAGCAAATAAATTATTTAATATAATAAACTAAAATATCAAAAAAAGAAAGGTTTAAACTATGAAACAGTTGTTATTTTTGCTTACACTTTGCTCGTTTGCATTTTCCACACAATGTGAGGTTAAAATAGAGCAAATTCAAAAAGAAATAGCTTATGCTAAAAATTACAATCATCAAGAAAAAGCTTTAAGTTTAGAATTATCCTTAAAAGAAGTTCAGGCAGATTGTGCAAAAGATCCTCTTTTTTATGATAAAAAATTAGAGGCTAAAAAACTTAAAGAGCAAGAGATAGAAAAAATCGAACAAGAGTTAAAAGAATTAAAAAAACAAAAAGATTATATGAGTAAAACAGAGTATAAAAATAAAAAACAAGCTTTAAAAGACAAAAAAGACAAAATCAAAAAAGAGATTGAAGAATATATCAACAAACTCTAATTTAATTCCAAATTTGCCACCATTTTTTATTTTGCTGTTTTAATTTTTGCATTAAAATATCTTGATTTTTTAATGCAAACTCATTTTCTTCATCAAGTTTTAATAAATCTTTAGTACACTCCAAAGCTTGTTCGTATTCTTTTAACTCTTCTAAACACTGAATTTTTCCCACCAAAGCATCGGTATTTTCATTTACTATCTTTAAACAATCTTCATAACATTGCAATGCATCATGAAAATCACCTAAATTTCTTAAACACTCTGCCTTGTAATAATGTGTCCAATTTTGACTATCATCTAAATTTAAAGCCATGTTAAGATATTTTATAGCTTCTTTAAAATCTTGCGAATATACTTTAACTGCACCCATAAAATGATAACACTCATATGATTTTGGCTCAAGCTCACTTGCTTTTTTTGCCGCTTCAAAGCTTTCATCATATTTTCCTAAAAAACTTAAAATTTGTGCTTTTTCTATCCAATACTCCCCAATATCATCAATTATTTTTAAGCATTCATTGATATCTTTTAAAGCTTCGTTATATTTTTCAAGATTTCTTTTGCATTTTGCTCTATGAAAATACGACTCATCATCCTCTTCGTTACTTAAAATCACGCTATCATAACATTTTATAGCCTCTTCAAACATATAAAGATCTTCATAACAAAGTCCTTTATAATATTTTGCACCATTATGGTTTTTATCGATTTTTAAAGCCTTGTTTAAGTCTTCTATAGCTTCTTCTTCTAAGCTTAAATTATATTTAGCAATTCCTCGCCAAAAATAAAGTTTAAAATTATTTTTATCCACCTTGTGTGCTGCATTACAATAAGCTATTAATTCTTCATATGATTCAAGTTCTTTTGCACAATATGCTCTTTCAAATAACACATCTTTTAAATCAATACAATCTTTATATGTTTTTATAAGCTCATTGTATTCATCCATAGCTTCTTGAAATCTTTCAAGTCTACTTTTAATCCAAGCTCTTTGAGAAAGGGAATTAGCATAATCTTGGGTATTATTTTGCTTTTTATAATATTTAACAGCTAGTTCGCTATCTTCTAAAGCTTCCTCATATTTTTCAAGATCAGATTTTAAATAAGCCCTATTAAAAAATACATCGGGATATTCTTTTTGATATTTTAAAGCTTTTTCGTAACTTATCAAAGCTTCATCATATTTATCTATCTCGTATAAGCTATTACCTAAATGATAAAAACCATAAGGAACTGCGTGTTCAAGTTCTGCTAATTCTGATGGAGTAAAGTCATGCTTTCTTGCTCTTTCTTGATAATATTTAGCTGCTAAATCAAAATCCTCTATAGCCTCTTCAGTCATTTTTAGATTAATTTTAGTATTACCTCTATTAATGTAAGCTTGGGCATATTCTTCATAAAGCTCAATTGTTTTATCATAATACTTCAAAGCTTGCTCATAATCTTCTAAATCATACAAAACCCTAGCCAATGCAAAACATGGATATTGCAAATTTTCATCCAATTCGATTGATTTTTTAAAAGCATCTATTGATAATTCTATCTTTTCTAAGTCTTTATAAATATGTCCCAAAATCAAATATGCCATTGCATTTTCATTATCTAATTCAATGGATTTTAAGCAATCTTGCAAAGCGCCCTCTAAATCATCGACTTTACGTTTATTATTAGCCCTTTTATAATACGCATCAGAAAAACTCTCATCTTGCTCAATCATCTTGGTAAAAAATTCTATAGCTTTTTGATAATCTTCTAAATTCTCATAAGCTACCCCTTGATAATAAAAAATCTGCGAAGATTCAAAACCCAAATCTTGAGACTTCTTAAAATCAAGCAAAGCTTGTTTTGGATCAACACTAAGCAGGGCAATGGCTCTAGTATAATAAGCTATATAATATTCTGGAGCTAAATCGATACAAGTTTGTAAATCTTTTAAAGCTTTTGTTTGCTCATCTAAAAGTATATAAACCCTAGCTCTGTTAAAATATGCTAAATAATATGTATTATCCAGTGCTATAGTTTTATTAAAAGCTAAAAGTGCTTCTTGTAATAAATCTAACTTAAAATTACACAAGCCCAAAAGATTAAACAAAAATACATTACTAGAATCAAATTCTACAGCTATAGTTACATCTTCAAGCGCTTCTTGAAATTTCAAGCAATTAAATCTACAAAACGCTCTATTATGATAAGCCTCTAAAAGCAAACGGTGTTTATCTTCATCATCTATAAAAATCATTTTACCATCTTGAGCAAGCGTAACTTCACCCTTACAAAAAGCTATAAGCTCACTTAAGACTTCATCACATTTTTCAAATTCTGAATTTTCAAAATATTCTTTAGCTAAATCTGATAACTCAGTAATTAAATTATCCAATTTTATTTCCTAGTTTTGATTTTCTTTGTTTAAACTTTTTAAAAATTCTTCTATATTATATTTTGCTCTATAAGTTTCACTCATTAAGTGAATCAAAATATCTCCCAAATCAAGTACAGTCCATTCTTCACTACTTTCTATATTTAAAAACTCCTCACCTTTACTTTTAAGATTAGTTTTTAAATCATCAATCAAAGAAAGCGCATGTCTTTCCCCCATAGTAGTAGCAATCACTACAAATTTGACAAAATAATCCTTATCTTGCATATCAAAAGTTTCTATTAAGTCTGCTTTTTTATCATCTAAAATTTGCACTATATTGTTAATTCTTTCTTGCATTGTTTTCCTTTTGCTAAATATTTTTAAATTTAGAATAATAAAGCTTAACTTCTTCTTTGATTTGCTCACAAACTTGTGATGTTTGCAAGGTTTGTCTTATAAAGGAAGAAGAAATATCTACTTTAGTATCTAAGGTTTTAAAATGTTTTGGTATAAAAATACCATCTCTTTTAGCTACAACAAATTCTACCAAATTTTGCAATCTTTCAAATTCATGCCATTTTTTAAGACTTTGTAAATGATCAGCTCCCAAAATAAGATAAAATTTAGAAATTGTATATTGTTTATACAAAAAATCAACACTTTCTATACTAGGTACGGGTCTTTGTTTTTTTATTTCAAAATCACAAATTTCAACTTTTTCCAAACCTCCCCAAATCATATCACACCATTTTAAGCGTCTTTGTTCATTTGCGGTAAATTCTTGCTTAAAGGGGCTAATAAAAGTTGGCATAATAATAAGCTTATCAAGCTCTAAATTTGCTAGCGCATTAAAGACTATAGCATTATGCCCTAAATGGGGTGGATCAAAACTGCCACCAAAAAGTGCGATTTTCATTAAAATTTAACCTTTTTTTAGTAGAATTTTACCTACTTAATCATAAAAAGGAAATGAAAATGGCTGTAAAAGTTGCAATAAATGGTTTTGGACGCATTGGAAGATGTGTTGCAAGAATTATTATGAAGCGCGATGATATCGAACTTGTAGCGATTAATGATACTACTGATATAGAGCTTACTAAATATCTTTTTAAATATGACACTGTTCATGGGGTATATGATGGTAGTGTTGAAAATGAAGGTGATGATTTAATAATTGATAATAAAAAAATAAAAGTTTTAAAAAGCAGAAATGTAGCTGATTTAGACTTTGCAAAATATGGCGCACAAATTGTTTTAGAATGTACTGGCGCACACTTAACTATGGAAAAATGTCAAGGATTTTTAGATCATGGGGTGCAAAAAGTTATCATGAGTGCACCTGCAAAAGATAAAACTCCAACTTATGTTTTAGGGGTAAATGCTCACGAATACAAAGGCGAAAACATCATCTCAAATGCAAGTTGTACTACTAACTGTCTAGGTCCAATTTGTAGAGTTTTACAAGATAATTTCGGCATAGAAAAAGGTTTAATGACAACTATTCATGCCTACACAAACGGACAAAGCATTATTGATGCAAAGGCTAGAGATAAAAGAAGATCACGTGCTGCTGCTCAAAATATCATCCCCACTTCAACTGGTGCAGCAAAAGCTATGAAACTTGTTATGCCTGAACTTGATGGAAAATTACATGGTCAAAGCATGCGTGTACCTGTGGCTGATGTATCAACTGTGGATTTAACTGCAACTTTAAAGAAAAAAGTAAGTAAAGAAGAAATTAACGAAGCCTTTAGAAAAGCAGCTACTAGCAATTTAAAAGGCATACTATTGGTTGATGATGAAGAAAGAGTTTCAAGTGATTTTATAACTTGCTCTTATGGTGCAATTGTAGCAAGTGATTTAACTCAAGTAATTTGCGATGATTTTGTTAAAGTGGTTGCTTGGTATGATAATGAATGGGGATATTCTTCTCGTTTAGTAGATATGGCAGTATTTGTAGCAAAGGTTTAAGATGAGTAGTATTTTATCTATTAAAGATATCGATCTTGCAAAGAAAAAAGTATTTATTAGGTGTGATTTTAATGTTCCTCAAGATGAGTTTTTAAATATTACTGATGATCGTCGTATTCGCTCGGCTATCCCTACTATAAGATATTGTTTAGACAATGGTTGTGCGGTTATTTTGGCTTCACATTTAGGACGTCCAAAAGAAATAGCCTCAAAATACTCTTTAGAACCGGTTGCAAAAAGGCTTGCACGTTTAATGGCTAAAGAAGTCATTATGGCTAAAGATGTTATAGGTGAAGATGCAAAGAAAAAAGCTAATGAATTAAAGCCGAGTGAAATCTTACTTTTAGAAAATTTACGCTTTGAAAAGGGTGAAACTAAAAATGATGAAAACTTAGCTAAAGAACTTGCTTCTATGGCTGATGTTTATATTAATGATGCCTTTGGGGTTTGTCATAGAGCCCATGCTAGTGTTGAAGCTATCACTAAATACTTTGACAATACAAACAAAGGTGCGGGATTTTTACTCCAAAAAGAAATAGAATTTGCAAGTAATCTCATCAAACACCCTGCACGACCTTTTGTGGCGGTAGTAGGTGGTTCTAAAGTAAGCGGAAAACTACAAGCTTTGACCAACTTACTTCCAAAAGTAGATAAGCTCATCATAGGTGGAGGTATGGCCTTTACTTTCTTAAAAGCTCAAGGTTATGATATAGGAAATTCTCTCTTAGAAGAAGATTTAATTGAAGAAGCAAATAAAATCTTACTCAAAGGTAAAAATCTAGGTGTAAAAATTTATCTTCCTGTGGATGTTACAGCAGCACAAACTTGCTCTCAAGAAGCAGTAATGAAATATACCCCTGTACAAGAAATTCCTGCAGGTTGGATGGGACTTGATATAGGTCCTGCTAGTGTAAGGTTGTTTAAAGAAGCACTTTCTGATGCTCAAACTATATGGTGGAATGGACCTATGGGGGTTTTTGAAATCGATAAATTCTCAAAAGGCAGCATTAAAATGAGCCATTATATTAGCGAATCTCATGCGACAACTGTAATAGGTGGTGGTGATACTGCTGATGTTGTAGCAAGAGCAGGTGATGCTGATGAGATGACTTTCATTTCAACCGGTGGTGGAGCATCATTAGAGCTTATAGAAGGAAAAGAACTTCCTGGTGTAAAACCTTTAACGATAAAGGATAATGAATGATTTTTGCAGCAAATTTAAAGTGTAATCATACAAGATCAAGCTTTGAACTTTACGCTCAAAAATTAAACCAAAACTTAAACAAAGAAGATGAAGTTTTCATCTTCCCTCCTAGTATAGCTTTTTTAAAAGACAATTTTTCCTTTCAACAAGGCGCGCAGAATTTCTACCCTTGTGAAAATGGAGCGTATACTGGAGAAATAGGTAAAATTCACTTAGAAGAATTTAATATCAAAAGCGTTTTAATAGGCCATTCTGAAAGAAGAGCTTTAAGTGAAGATGAAAGTTTTTTAAAGACCAAATTTGACTTTGCAAAAAATCTTGATTTTAATATCATTTATTGTATAGGCGAAAGTTTAGAAACTAAAAATGCTAACAAAAGCTTAGACTTTTTAAAAAAACAAATTGAAAATATTGACTTATCTTATAAAAAACTTATCATAGCTTATGAACCTATTTATTCTATAGGCACTGGAGTAAGTGCTAATCTTGATGATATTAACACTATACTTAATTTTTTAAGAGAATTTACTAACGCTAAGCTTTTATATGGTGGAAGTGTTAATCAAAACAATATTAAAGAAATTTGTACTTTAAAAAATTGTGATGGAGTATTAATAGGTTCGGCTGCATTAAATGCAAATGATTTTTTAAATATGATACAAATAGCTAAAGGTTAAAAAATGTCTTTAAGCAATGAAGAATTAAAAGGCATATTAGAGCGCAAAATCGCTCTATTGGAAAACTCACACAAAGAAGAAAAAAATATCTCATTAGAGGCTGTAAATTCTATTATTAAAATTTTAGGTTTACCAAATGATTTTAGCCCTTTAGCGCATAGATATTTTCAACTTCACACCCCACCTAGCCTTATATGGCTTCATTTAAGCGAATGTACAGGGTGTAGTGAAAGTTTGCTTAGAACTTCATTGCCTGATTTTTTGGATTTAATTTTTGATTTTATTTCTTTAGAATACCATGAAACCTTCATGAGTGCAAGCGGACACCAAGCAGAATCGCATTTAGAGGAAGTTTTAGAAAAAAAAGATTTTCTTTTAGCTGTTGAAGGTGGAGTTTGTGCTATAGATCCTTTTTATTTAACCATAGGAGCGCATGGTGAAAATGGATATGAAATTTTACAAAAATGTGCTAAAAATGCTAAAACAATCTTTGCTATGGGGACTTGCTCAAGCTATGGAGGAATTCAAGCTGCACATCCAAACCCCACCAAAAGTATAGGAATTTCTAAAGTCTTAGAAGAAAAAGTAATTAATATACCAGGTTGTCCTCCAAGCGATGTAAATATCATCGCAGCACTTTGTTTTTATATATTATTTGAGCAGGATATGGCTTTAGATGAACAAAATAGACCTTTAGCTCTTTATGGAAAATGCTTGCATGATTTATGTGAAAGAAAGGCTAAATTTGAAGCAGGAAATTTTGCTCAAAGTTTTGATGATGAGAATATAAAACAAGGCTATTGTCTTTTTAAAGTAGGTTGTAAAGGACCTTATGCTTACAATAATTGCCCTAAGGTTAAATTTAACTCCAAAACCTCTTGGCCAGTAGCTGCAGGACATGGATGCATTGCTTGTAGTGAAGAAAATTTTTGGGATGATTTTGGTTTTTATGAAAAACCCATGAGTAATGAATTTGCTTATAATGATTTTTCTATTATATTAGATGATAAAATAATTCATAACAGTTCTATCAATGAGCTTAATTCAGATAATATTTTACTAGATTTAAAAAGCGATACTAGTGGGATTTTTTATCAAAATGACACAAAGATTAATTTTTTAGATTTTAGTTTTGAAGCTAATCCTAAAGTTTTTTTAAATAATTTTGCAAAAACTAAAATGGCTATGACTTTAGTACAAAACTATCAAGAGCAATTTAAAACATATTATGATTTCATACAAGAAAATTATGATAATGAAAGCAAAATTAGCAATAATATCTTAGATTTATTTTATTTTATATATCCTTTTATTAATGGAAAAAAATTAAGTCATTTAGATGAGTTTTTAGATCTTGCTTTAGCTTATAAGTTTAAACATCCTAGCAAATTTGATTTTAAAATCACAATTAATGGACAAGCAAAACTTGATATTTCTAAATCTATGCGTATGCCTTTAATTTATATTTTAGGTGGTTTAGATAAAGAAGCTATTGCTTTTGGATTGATTTTTTCTTTAAAAGAAAATTTAAAACAGGCTTTAAAAACATGTAAAAAAACACATAACAAAAAGCAAATTTTAATATGTACAAAAAATGAAAAATTGCTAAATTTATTTTGGGATTTAACGAGCATTTAAAGACTTAATGTTAAAATATTTATCTCCCTAATATTTGAAATTTGCAAAGTATAAAAACTTTGCAAATTTGTTTAAGATTGAGTTATTTTGACGATATAGCTTTATCTTGACTTGAAAGGAATGTTATGCAAATTTCTAGTTATAATTCTCAAAATTTTTCTATGGATATTAAAACAAAAAATGGTAACCATCTTTCTTTTTCTATGTATGATAAAAAAGAGGCTAAATTAGACAAAGATGGCAGCTCAGCTTCTTTAAGCCTTAGAAATCAATTTGGTTTTTCATTCTCATATAATGGAACCAAACTTTCACAAGAAGAAATAGAAGAAATAAAACAAGCAGTAGCTAAAGTACAACCCCAAATAGATGAATTTATGAAAAACTCAAGAGTAAGAACTTTAAAACCAAAAGAGCTTATCACTACTGCAATGAAAATCGGTAATGCCTTACCTGAACCAAAAAATGAAGAACATGAAAAAGCTACTTTGCATGAATTATTAAATACTATGGATAAGAGCTTAAACAAAGAAATAAATAAAACTGATCTTGAAGATATTAAAAAGCAAATTTTCCAAGATAGTGCTAAATTATTAGAAGAAATTTGGGAACAATATAACAAACAAAAAGAGCAAAAAGAAGAGAATAATAAAGAATTTGGATTTTATGCTTAAAAAAGGAAATAACATGGAAGTAAAAGATATTTTAAAAAGCATGCTAGAACTCCAGCAAAAATTAAATGATGAGACCAATGGTATAGGTTGGGAAAACGGCTATACTAAAGAAGGTAAATTAATTAGTTTTAGAAGATGTATTTATATGGAGTGTGCTGAGCTTATTGATTCTTTTGCTTGGAAACATTGGAAAAGTATACACACTCCTGCAAACTGGGATAATGTACGCATTGAAATAGTGGATATATGGCATTTTATTTTAAGTTTGATTTTAGAAGAATATAAAGAAAAACAAATCGATGATAAAAACTTCATAGCAGAAGAAGTTTCTTCTGTAACTTTTTTTGATGATTTTTGCAAAGAAACTTCTAATCCAAGTGAAGCAGATATTTATGGAATTTTAAATGATATTGAACTTATTATTCATAAATGCAGTGGTTTTGATTATGATTTAGGTGAACTTTTAAGCGTGTATTTTGTTTTAGCTAGAAAATGTGGTTTAAATTTCTTTGAGCTTTATAAAACTTATATTGGAAAAAATATATTAAATCAATTCAGGCAAGAAAACGGCTACAAAGAAGGCAGCTATAAAAAAACATGGAATGGCATAGAAGATAATGAAGTTTTAAATCAAATTTTAAAAGAAACGCTAGATTATAAAGAAATTTATCAAAAACTTCAAGAAAATTACAATCAAATTAAATGAATATATTATATCTAAGCTTGCAAGATTTTCTTAGCAAGCCTTTTTTAAAATTTTCTCTCTTGCCATTTTTAATTAGTTTATTTCTTTTTACCCTACTTGTATATTACAGCTATGATGTATTCTTTTCTTACATAGAAGATGTAGTTAGCGGTTCTTTTATGGCTTGGTTTTTTAGCTTTTCCATAGTGCAATTTTCACTTGCATTTTTAAGTGCCATAGGTGGATTTTTCATAGTAGTATTTGCCTCAGTATTTTTTACTATGTTAATAATTTCTTTTTTAACTCCTTATATAGTCAAAAAAATCAATCAAAAATATTACAACCATTCTATGCAAAAAGAAGTAAATTCTTTAGAAGTTTTACTAAAAACATTCAAATTTATACTCATTTCGTGTGTATTATTTATAGTGGCTACTTTCTTATTGGTTATACCTTTTGTTAGCATTGTGATTTATTATGGAGTATTTTATTATTTATTTCACAAACTTTTATTGCTAGATGTGTTAAGTAACATCTTAGATAAAAGCAATTTTGATGATTTTTATAAAAATTCATCACCTTTGTATTTCAAAATTATCACTTTGATCTTTTTTGCTTTATCAAGCATACCTTTACTTGGTTTATTTTTACAAGTATTTTATGTAATTTTTTTAACTCACTTAAGTTATCAAAAAATTTTAAAACTTAAAGCTAGTAACAATGGATGAAAGAATTAAAAATTTCATCCATTCACAAAAGCTTTTAAATTTAAGTATGCTTGATGAGGATGGTGGAGTATATTGCGCAAGCTGTTATTATGCTTTTGATGATAAAAATTTAGCTTTAATTTTTGCCAGTGAAGAGCACACCAAACATATTCAACTTGCTTATAAAGCCTCTAAAGTGGCAGTTAGTATAGCATTAGATACAGACATTGTTAATCTCATTAAAGGAGTGCAAATCAAAGCTCTTTTTCAAAAAGCTACCATAGAACAAGAAAAAATATATTATGAGAGATTTCCTTTTGCAAAATTTGCTAATGCTTATATTTTTGCTTTAAATATACAATGGGCAAAATACACTGACAATAAAATTTTACTCTCCAAAAAATTAGAATTTTTTATTTAAAAATATTTCACAAGATAATATTTTTAAATAAAAATAAATATTTTTTATAGAATTTTAAATATTTTTTCAATAAAATCTTATAAACTATTATAATCATAGGGTCAAATATTGACTTTTTTAAGGAGAAAAAATGCTCTCATCGCTAAAGAAGTACCTATTGGGAAATTTTTCCAATAAGATAGCCTTTTTGGTCTGTATTTTTGTGGTGGTATTGCTGTGTGTTTTAGGTTTTTTTAACTATGTTAAATCTAAATCCAACAGCCATACCTTACTAGTTCAGTTTCAACAAAAAGTTGCTTTTGATGTTAGTAAAAGATTTGATTTATATGCGAGTGATAGACGTAATGTAATCAATTCTTTAACAAAATACATTAAAGAAAACAAAAATAATCTAACTCCAGAACAATACACTAGTTTACTAAAATCCATAGGAGATTCTTTGGGTTTTGATTTAACCTATGTAGGTTTTGAAGATGGTAAAATATTTAGATCCAATGGTAACAATCAAACTCCAGAAAGTGGATATGATCCTAGGACTAGAGGGTGGTACAAAGAAGCCAAAGAAAAAAAAGAGCTAGTTGTTACAGAACCTTACATATCATCTAGCATGAAAAAACCTACTATTTCTTATGCTAGCCCTATTATGGAAAATGACAAAGTTATAGGTGTAGTTGCAGCTGATTATGATTTAAAAAAATTCTCAGAGGAAGTTTTAGCTATAGGTAAAACACCTTATTCACATGCGGCAGTTTTAGCTCATGATGGAACTTATCTTTTTCACACTGATTCATCTAGAATTTTAACTTCAACAGAGGTTAGTAAAGATATTATCTCAAGCTACTTTAAAACACCTGAAGGTGCAAACAAGACTCTTTCTAAAGATATTTTTAAAGTTCAAACCAAGGAAGAAGGAACCAAGGCTTTAATTTGTAATGGCAGTATTAATCCAAAATACACTATTTGTTCTATAGCTGATTATGATTTTTATAGCGATGCAGCCAAACAAACATTAATGGAGCAAATTATTATCTCACTAATTGCTATTTTTATAACCTTGATATTTATTAGAATGATTATTTCATATAATCTTAAACCTATTGCAATTATTTCTTCGGGATTACATAATTTCTTTAACTATCTAAATCATAAAGACGCACACTCTCATCCTATTAAACTTAAAACTCAGGATGAATTTGGAAAAATGGCTGATGAAATCAATGAAAATATCAATATTATCAAAGAAGCTCTAAGTAAAGATGCAAAAGCTATTGAAGAATCTGTAAATGTTGCTAGAAAAATAGAAACAGGTGAGCTTGATTTACACATTAGCTCTCATGCTAATAATCCACAAATTCAAGAACTCATAGAAGTTTTAAACAAAATGCTTACTACCTTACAAGCAAAAATAGGTCGTGATTTAAATGAAATTCAAGCTGTATTTAATAGCTACAAACATTTAGATTTTACAGCAGCTATCAACACACCAAAAGGCGATGTAGAAAAAGCAATCAATGCGCTAGGAAATGAAATTAAAAATATGCTCTCCCAATCACTTAATCAAGGTGAATTGTTAAACCAAAAAGCTGAAGCACTCAAGCAAAGCATGCAAGAACTTACCAATGATGCCACACATCAAACCTCATCACTACAAGAAAGCGCAAGAGCTTTAGAACAAATGAACTCAGCTATGAGTGAAATTTCTATTAAAGCACAAGATGTAGTAAAACAAAGTAATGATATCAAAAGCGTTACTACAGTAATTTCAGATATAGCCGAACAAATTAATCTTCTTGCATTAAATGCTGCTATTGAGGCTGCCCGTGCGGGTGAACATGGACGTGGCTTTGCTGTTGTTGCCGAAGAAGTTAGAAATCTAGCAGAAAGAACTCAAAAGTCTTTAGGTGAAATAGAAGCCAATACCAATATCTTAGCTCAATCTATAAGTGATATGGGAGATTCTATCAAAGAAGAAGCAAATGACATTAGTCAAATCAATGAGTCAGTTGCTACTATAGAAAAACTCACACAACAAAACTCCCAAACAGCTATAAGAACTAATGCTATTGCCAATGAAGTAGATTCTTTAGCACAAGATATATTAAGTGAAACTAAAAAAAGAAAATTCTAAGTTATATTAGATGCCTTTTAGGCATCTAATATTTAAGAAAAAGAAGGTTTGATTTGCTCTAACCAAGCATCAATTCTACTTTCAGTTAAATCCTCATGATTGTCATTATCTAATGCAAGTCCTACAAACTTATCGCCTTCTACGGCTTCACTTGATTCAAAAGTATAACCACCTGTAGAAACAGCACCTACCAAATTTGCACCTGCTGTTTTTAAAGCTTGAGCAAGTTTACCCATAGCACTACAATAAGTATCTGAATAGCTTTCACTATCTCCCATACCAAAAACAGCAACAGTTTTACCACTAAGATTTAAAGCAGAAAAATCAAAACCATCCCAATCATCTTGAAAATCTCCACTTCCCCAAGTAGAAGTACCACAAATTAATTTATCATAAGAATTAATTTTTTCTGCATTAATATCTGCAATATTTAACACATCAGAAATTCCTAATTTTTGAGCGATCATATTTGCTGCACTTTCAGTATTACCCATAGAGCTACCATAAATTACTGCTATTGACATTTAACATCTCCTTAAAATTTGATTATTAATAGTATAGGGAACTAATTTTAGCAAAGTTTTGTTATTTTCACATAAATTATGTCTTATTTCTTTATGTTGAGTGAAATTTTTATTTCTTGGATACACAATATAAAATCTTTCAAAAGAATTATCTTTTATAAATTGCAAAGCAAGCTCTACATCTTTATCACTATCTTTATAAAATAAAGGCATAACCGCCATTTTTTCATTGATGATAATAATGTTTTTATCAAGCTCTATCTTAGATTTTGTATTGCTTTTGCAAATTTTATCATACACAAAAGCCTCAAAAGCAACTTGCAAAGGTAAAGTAAAAATAGATGATAAAAACACATTTTGTATTAATTTAGCTAAAGCATATTTTGGTTTCTTCGCTTCAAGCTCTAATTTATTTAAATTTCCTTCTTTGTATGCTTTGATAATTTTATGAGAATATGGACAAAATTGCTTTATTTTACTAAATCTCAAAGTTCTTTCTGCACTCATATTTTGAATTTTTAACTCAAAAATATTTCTTAAACAGCCAGCTTGTTTTGCATAGACATAAGGTATTTTTAGATCATCTTCAACCAAGGAATTATATAAATTTAAAAAAATATAATTAATACTTTTTTGCTCTAAATCTCTAAATACTTTAGGTATAAAATCCTCTTTTTCATTAAACCCAAACATGCACTAAGCCTTCTTTGCACACTCATAAGCTTGATCAAGTCCAAAAACTTTACAGTACTCACAATAAACACAACTTACACTGCGTTTAGCACAAACCAAAGGTATATTGCGTTTTTTTGCCTCTGTTTTAATTTTTTTCATAGTATTATGATTTAAAAAACTAGTCAGCATAACTATGCATTCAGTATTTTGTGGAATGGGTTTTCTATTTACCCTATTTTCATTTCTAGCATCCCAATGCTCTATGTTTTTCGCACCTAGGTTTGTTAAAACTGCTTTTATTGGAGTTATTTCATCTGCTCCGATAACCAAAACTGACATTGAGCTTTCCTTTTTATAAAAATGATAATTGTTATTATAATTTATAAAAGATAAATTTTTACTGATACTCAATATCAATTTTTTAAATTATATATTATGGGTTTGCTCAAAGATATCTGTATGTAAAATTTCTTCTAAAACCACCGTGGCATACGAGCCTTTTTGCAAGAAAAACTCCAAAGTAAAATGAGCTTTTTCTTCATCATAATGACATTTACAATCTTGCAAATAAGACCACATAAAGCGTCTTGAACCTTGCATCTTATCTTTAAACTCATATGCAAAAGAAAAAACTTCATCTTCTAATTTTTTAGCTAGACCTTCATTTGCTTCATAAGCTTTAGAGCCTATTAAAAGACCCATTGCGCTAATATCTTTTTGATTAAATCTTTCTACTTCACTTGATAAATCTTCGCATATAAAGCATTTTCCAAAAGGATAATGTCCTAAAACCTCGCCCATTAAAATTTTAAAAAATTGGTTTTGGTTTTTTAAACTTTTGATTTCTTCTTTTTCTAAACCATAAATTTGCTTTATTTCTTTTTCACTAAAATCATTAATAAAATGTGATAATTCTACCCTTTTGCTCAAATATCTATTAAAAAGCTCGCTTTGAAAAGCAGAAATTAAAAATTCTTGCATTTTTTTATTTTTGATTTTTTTGCCTTTTAAAATTTCTAGTCCTTGTGAAAAATTATCTTGAAATTTGCCAAAACGCTGATATCCAAAATAATTAGCAAAACCTTGTTCTTGGATATTTTTAAAAGCTTGTTCTATTTTTAAAGCATCTACTTTTGAAACTTTTTTTAATCTTATAAAAAATGAATTTCCTTTTAAATGTCCTATTCTAAGTTTATTATCATGATAAAAGCTATCTAAAATTTTCATCTTATCATGTTTAAAATTTCTTAAGCTCTCTTCAAATTTTTTAGGCATAGAAATATATTGAAAAGTTAAACCTTGTTTATCTTTTAAACCACTATAGCCAAAATCTTTCATTTTAACACCACTTTGCTCACTTAAAATTTTCAAAGCTTCACTTGTACTAAGATCTTTTTTTTGTATATGTAAAATTAAATGTTCACCTTTGCCACTAAATTCATACAAAGGCTTTTCCCTTACTACAAAATCATTACTATTTTTTGAAAAATACACATTTATTGGGCTGTGCTTTAAAGTGTATAAGGGTTTAAAAATGATGTTCTCTTCCATAAAATTTATACCTTCCCGTTGTTGTTTTTGCAAAAATATTTAGTTTAATTCTATGTTTTTTTGCCATATTTTGTATAAATGCTTTATGTTTTTTATCAAAAGCAAATAAAATTTCATATTCTTCTGCACTATTTAAGCTAAATTTATCTAATTTTTTAAGGAATTTTATACTAAGTTGGTTTTGAAACAACACTCTTGATAAGTCTTTATTTAAACCATCTGAAATATCCATACTTACTCTAACTTTTTTTGCTATATCGTAAAAAAAATTTTGTCTTAAACTAGGTTTTATAAAACGATGTTTAGAATGTAATTTTCCACCGCGAAATAAAATATTTAAACCCTTTAAACTCTCACCTAATTTCCCACTAAAAGCAAATAAATCTCCTTTTTTCAAACCTTTTCTAAAAACGGCTCTTTTATTTACTTTAGAAATAATAGTTATACTAATATTGATTTTATTATCCGCTATAGTATCTCCGCCTATAATTTGCACTCCAAATTCTTTTGCGCTATCTAGCAAGCCTTTTTGCAAAGCTTTAACTTGTTTCATTTCTAAACATTTTGGTAAAGAAAGCCCTAAAAGAGCATATATTGGCGTAGCATTCATAGCAATTGCATCAGAAATATTAACAAGCATAGCCTTTGCTCCAACTTGCTCTAAGCTCATCCAAGATCGCTTAAAATGCACATCTTCACAAAATAAATCTTTAGAATAACAATATCCATCGATGATTGCCCCATCATCTCCATTGACAGGATTGGCAAAAGCATTGATAATAAATTTTTCTTTATCCATGTGAATATTTTATACAAA
This sequence comes from Campylobacter lari, assembly GCF_900638335.1. Taxonomy (NCBI): domain Bacteria; kingdom Pseudomonadati; phylum Campylobacterota; class Epsilonproteobacteria; order Campylobacterales; family Campylobacteraceae; genus Campylobacter; species Campylobacter lari. Next base: position 383,159 of record NZ_LR134508.1, on the reverse strand, counting down.
AAGCTTTTAATTTTATATAATAATTAAATTTTTATAAGTTTAAAATGTATATAATGAAAAATAATACCAAGGATAAGATATGCAAATAACTTTAAGAATTTTTCGTTTTGATAAAGATAGTGATTATTTAGCTTATTATAAACCTTATGTTTATGATAGTAAAAATTTTAAAAGTGTTTATGATATTTTAGTGCAAGTGAAAAAAGATGATATATATTTTGACTTTGAAGAAAACCCGGAAAGTTGTATTAAAATCAACCAAGTCGCCCTTAGACAACGAAGAGATTTAAGTAATATCATTGAAAAATTTGGAAAAGAACTCATCATAGAGCCACTTGACACCAAAAGAGCAACCAAAGATTTAATCATGGATAAAAGTGATTTTTTAGAAAAACTCGAACTTTTTAAAGGACTTATTGATATACACGATGTAGAACTTTATAAACAATATGACTTTTTATATTATACAAGTGAAATTAGAGAATTTTTACCTGAATATCTTGGTGATAGTTTTTTTATATTTGCTTATAAGATGTTGCTTAAATATCCAGAAAAAGCACCGCAATTTTTAAAATTAGTCGCAGATGAAGAAAAAGGAATTTATTATCATACCAAATTTAAAAATTTTATTTCATCAAATGAACTTGATTATGAATCTTATATTAAAGAATTAAAAGTAATGCTTGTAAAATCAGGCCTTGCAAGAAGTATTTTTTAAGGAATTAAAATGTATAAAATTTATACTAATAGCAATAATGACTTATTTTGTTATTTTGATATTATCAAAAATGCTTTAGACGTAGTCGGTGTTGAAAGCACATTGTGTGAAAAACCTTTGGGTAAAAATTATTTTATTATTGATTATGATCCAAAAGATATCTTAGATGAATATTCAAGAATGATGAATGAAGATAATATCTTAGCTTGCGAATACAGCTCTTATGAAATTATGAGTAAAATTGAGAAAATTCAATATGCTCCAGAAGTTTTTTTAGAGCATCTTAAACAAGAATACATTAAACATTTTTTTGAGCAATTTAATATAGGTGTTTATCAAGGATTTTCTAATGCAAATTGTTCTTTAGAGCTTGCTAAAATACTTAAAGCAAATATTATAGATTTTGAAAGGAAATACAAAAGCTGTGGTTATAGTTTTTTAAATTTAAACACCCAATTAGCCTTCAAAAGTGCCTCTGTTATAATGCTAGACGCTTATGATAGTGGTTGTGATTTTTTAGTAGTTGAGGATTTTTATTCTTTTTATATGTTTGACAAATGCTATAAAGAATTACAAGCAACTTCAAATAGAAATTTTGAAGATTTTTATATTTTAAGTTTTGCAGAGCTTGCAAATTTAGCCCTAGGTATAGTACCATATACTTTAAAAAAACACAAATTAAAGGTGAGTTTAATCAATGAAAATCGCTCTTGAATGTAAAGATTTAATTTTAGAAAAAACTTTAGAAATCGCTCTGAAGGATTTTTTGGTATTAAAAAAAGATTGTGATTTTTTAGTCTGCGATGAAAAAATCAACATACAAAAACCACAATTTATCATCAACAAAAAATCCAATTTCCTAACCCAACCTTTTAGCATAGAAGAGTTGCTAAATGCTTTAAATGATTTTAATGCAAGTTTACAAAGCATTGCATACAAGATTGCTATGCGCGAGAAAAAAATTATGAATCAAAAATGTGAAGCTATTTTAGAGCAATTGCGTCAAGAAAGTCATGAAAAAATCGACGCGATATTTGATCTTTACAAAACAGAGTTAAAAAACCTCATCAAAGAAGAAAATAATAATGCATAAAACACAAGAATATCAAAGCGTAAAAGATTTTTTAAAAAATTACAAAGAAGATAAAAAAACAAACTCAAAAAAACAAACTCAAAAAATTTACACCGCCATAGAAAGTGGAATCTATAAGGGTAAAAAAATTTTACTTCCTAGTTTAGATACCACAAGAAGCACCAAAAGTATAGTAAAATCTTGTGTTTTTAATGTTTTGCGTTTTTCTTTGCAAGGTAAGGTTTTCATAGAAGCCTTTGGAGGAAGTGCTCTAATGGCGTTAGAAGCAAGAAGTAATGGTTGCTTAAAAAGTTATGCCATAGAAAAAGACAAAAAAGCTTACGAAATTGCTTTAAAAAATACATCTAGTATTGATCAAAATACCATTTGCTTCAATGATGATACTTTTAAAAAAACACCTCAAATCATTCAAAATTCCAAAGAAGATATTATTTTATATCTTGATCCACCCTTTGACATTAGAGAAGGTTTTTTTGATATTTATGAAAAAACTTTAAAATTGATAGAAAATATACGAAATTCAAATGTAAAAATCATCATTATAGAACATCACAGTACTTTTAATACTCCTACTAAAATACAAAATTATGAAAAAACAAAAGAAAAAAAATTTGGCTCAACCACTCTAAGTTTTTATTCCTTTATATAAATTTTGGAACTTTTTTTGCTTTAATTGTATGAAAATAGCATGGATTAAAGGAAGAATCGATGAGAATATTATTTTTGAGCTTAGTTCTAAGTCTAAGCGTTTTTGCAGCTACTATTAAGGAACTTACCAATGTAGTAGGTGTTAGAGATAACCAACTTATAGGATATGGTTTGGTTGTTGGTTTAAATGGAAGTGGAGATGGCACAAGTAGTGAATTTACTCTACAATCTATTTCAAATATGCTTCAAGGTATGAATGTAAAAGTTAGCCCAGGCGATATAAAGTCAAAAAATACAGCAGCAGTAATGGTTACAGCAAAACTTCCTGCTTTTGCAAGAAGCGGGGATAAACTTGATGTGAGTGTAGCTTCTTTAGGTGATGCCAAATCTTTACAAGGTGGAACCTTACTTATGACAGCTCTAAAAGGGGTAGATGGGGAAATTTACGCAGTAGCTCAAGGTTCTTTAGCTATAGGTGGACTTAGCCCAAGACCAGGTGCAGCAGGAACACACTCAACCTCAGCAAATGTTATTAATGGTGCAGTAGTAGAAAGAGAAATTCCTCAAAATTTCAGTCAAAGCGAAGATTTAATTTTAAGCTTAAAAGAAGCAGACTTTAAAACAGCTAACAATATAGAAAGAGTTTTAAACACTATTTTTGATACAGATATAGCAAAGGCTTTAGATTCTAGAACCATAAAATTAACAAAACCTGAAGAATTTTCTCATGTTGAATTTATGGCAAGAGTATTGGAACAAGACATAGCTTATACTCCAGAAAGCAAAGTGATCATCGATGAAAGAACTGGAACTATCGTAGCGGGAGTAAATATAGAAGTTGAGCCTATATTAATTACCCATAAAGATATCACTATAAAAATTGATCCAAACAATACCGTAGCTTTGGGACAAAATGAAATCGATATGAAAGATGGTGGTATTTTAGATCCTGTATCTAATACTTTAAAAATCACAAACAATAAAACAACAGTAGCAAACATAGCCAGAATGTTAAATAAACTTGGAGCAGCTCCAAATGATATCATAGCTATTATGCAAAATCTAAAAAGAGCTGGTGCCATCAGTGCTGAATTAGAGGTAATATAATGAGAGTTGATAATTATTTAGCGAGTAAAAACTATAGCAGTGAACTTTATGAAAATATTACTAAACACAACAATAGCTATAAAGCTGCTAAAAACTATGCAGATAGTGCTTTTAAAAATGATTTAACTCATATACAAGCATTAAATGATGAAGATAAGGCTTTAAAAGAGCAAACCGATGCCTTTGAAGCTTTTTTAATCAAAAGCGTTTTGGATATTTCTTTAAAACAAGAAAATTCTTTATTTGGAAAAGATGCAAGTGATGAAATTTATTCATCTATGTATAATGATACTATGAGTAAAGCATTAAGTGGGGGGTTAGGTTTTTCAAAATTATTATTTGATTATTTAAAAGAAAGAGGTTAAGTTATTTTTTTAAGTGTCGATATAGTTCTTAGAGTTTTTCAATAGAACCGGAGGCTTAAAATGATAAACCCTATACATCAAAGTTATGTAGCTCAAGTTGCTACTAATGATTTAAATAAAACAGAAAACAAAGAAAACAACAAGGCAAAAGAAACTCAAAAAACAGAGGAAAGTAAAGCATCTTTGATTGCTTCACAAATAAAAAATGGTGCGTATAAAATAGACTTACAAGCCACTTCTAAAGCAATAGCAGATTCTTTATTATAACTTTTATCCTTTTTTGGGTTGATGCCTAAGAAAGGATAAAAAAATGGTTAAACAACACTTAGACGAAACAAATTCTATTTTAGAAAAACTCATCAATCTTACTTTAGAAGATATAACCCAAATTCAAGCTGCCAATCATCAGCATGTGAGCAAAAGTGTAGAAGAAAAAACTAAGCTTGTAAATGACTTTCAAATTGCTAAAAAAAATCTTGACAAGGCCTTAATAGAACTTAGTAATCAAGGAAACAATAAAGGTTTAGATGAGCTTTTAGATGATGAAGATAAAGAAAAACTTGCTCTTTTAAAGCAAAATTTAAATACCTTACATCAAAAAAATAAAGAGTATGCCAAACTAGCTCTTATTATTAAAAATTTTTACGACAATCTTCTAAACACAATGTTTGACCAAAATGGAACAAATAATGCTTATGGAGATCAAAAAACAATTCCAGATTCATTATTTAAGATCAATGTTTAAAGGTTAAGTCATGGGAATTTTTGATAGCTTATATACAGGAGTTAGCGGTATTAGAGCTGCCGAACTTCAAATCAATACCACAGGTAATAATATATCTAATGCAAATGCAGTATTTTATACCAGACAAAGAGCAGTGCAAGGAACTGGGATGTCTATCGATAGAGGTGGTTTACATCTAGGAACAGGTACACAGATTGATACTATTAAAAGATTACATGATGAACATTCTTATTATGAGTTAAAAAATGCCACTACTCAACAAAACTACACAAATTATTTAGGACAAATTTTGCAAGAGGCAAGCCAAAGATTTCCTGATATGCAAGGTACTGGTATTTTGCAAGATTATAAAAACTATTATGATGCATGGAATAACTTTGCATCTAACCCAAGTGATGGAGCAAGTAAAATAGATCTTATTGAAAGTGCAAATACACTAACTCAAAATATACAAAAAACATTACAAGATCTTAATAAAATGCAGCAAACTGTCAACGAGCAAATCAGACAAACTGTAGATGAAATCAACAACATAGGTCAAGAAATTGCAAATATTAATAAACAACTTGAAAACGAAGAGGTTTTACCTACTGATAATGCAAATCAATTAAGAGATAAAAGAGATGAACTTGAACTTAGACTTTCAAAGCTAGTTAATGCGGTAGCTTGGAAGGGAACAAGCTCTCAAGATAGTACTTTAGAATCTACTATGACTGATTCAGGAAGATATTATGATTTAAGTATTCAAGGTTTTAGTATAGTAAATGGTTCTAGCTTTCATCCTTTAAAATTAGATAATAATAACCCTAATGGATTTTATCAAATTTATTATGAAGTAAATGATGAAAACCGCTATGATTTAACTAGTAAAATTTCAGGCGGACAGCTTGGAGCTCAACTTGATCTTAGAGGTAGAAATTACGATGGCAATCATGATACTTATAGCGATGGAAAATTGCAAGAATATAAAGATATGTTAAATACCTTTACAAAAACACTTATAACTCAAACTAATAATGTCTATGCTCAAGCAGCTACAGATAGAGTTAATTCGGATGATTTAAAAGGCTTAAAACCTGATACTTCTTTAATGAGTTATGATAAAAACATCCAAGCAGGAAGCTTTGACATCACAGTTTATGATGAAAAAGGCGATGCGGTAGCTACTAGAACTATAAAAATAGATGTCAATACCACTATAGAAGATGTTATTAAACAAATCAATGCAGATATCGACGATAACAAGAATGGTCAAGGTGGTGATGATTTAAATGATTATTTTCAAGCTTTTTATCATTATGATGGACAAAGTGATAGTGGAAATTTCCAAATCAATAGCTTAAAAAAAGGTTACAAAATAGCTTTTAAAGACAATGGCACAAATTTCCCTGGTGCTTTAAATGTATCTTCATTTTTTAATGGTCAAGATGCAAGTAGTATTAATGTAAATTCAAGCATTAGAAATGATCCAAATAGTTTAAAAGCAAGCTCAAACGGTGTTGATGGAAACAATGATGTAGCAAATGCTATGTTACAACTTCAAACCCAAAAAGTAAATTTTTACAATAAAGACGGTACAGTAGATACTATGTCTTTAGATGGATATTATAGAAAATTTACAGGTCAAATTGCTTCAGATGCTGAAAGCAATGGTTTTGCACATGCAACCAATATGACAGTATTTAATACAGCCTATGCAGAATATCAATCCAAAAGTGGCGTAAATACCAATGAAGAATTAGCAGCACTCATACAATATCAAGCAAGCTATGGCGCTGCAGCTAAAATAGTAACCACCGTTGATCAAATGCTTGAAACCTTACTTGGTTTAAAATCTTAATGCAAATTAAAGCTCTTTTAGATGAAGCTATCTTAAGTAAAAACACTCAAAAAGAGCTTTTCTCTCATCCTGATCCTTTGCAAATTGCAAGTGTTTATAAAAATGAAACTATAGCCTTACTTTGTGCTTTGTTTGCCTATGGAAATGCTAAAAATATTGTCAATTTTTTAAAAAAACTTGATTTTTCTTTACTTGAAAGAAGTGATGAGTGTATTAAAAAAGAATGTAAAAATCTAAAATACCGCTTTCAAAACTCTCAAGACATAGCTCAAATTTTTATAACACTTAAACGCTTAAAAAATGAAGATAGTATAGAAAATATTTTTACCAAAACTTATCAAAAAGAACAAAACATCACACAAGCGATAAAAACTTTCATAGAAATAATTTATAAACTTAATCCTTATAAAAGCTATGGTTATGAGTTTTTCTTTTCAAAAGAATTTAAAACTCCAAAAGGGCCTTTAAAAAGATACAATATGTATCTTAGGTGGATGGTAAGAAAAGATGAGCTTGATTTGGGTTTGTTTAAAAATATCGATAAAAAAGACTTACTTATACCTTTAGATACCCATACTCATAAAGTTTCATTAAAACTTAAGCTTTTAAAGCGTAAGATTTATGATTTTAAAAGTGTTTTAGAGCTTACTCAAAGTCTTAAAAAATTTGATCCGCAAGATCCTATAAAATATGATTTTGCTCTATATAGAATCGGACAAAACAAGGAAAGCTTATGGAGCTTGAATTAACTTATTATGTGATTTTATTTTTTGTTGCTGCTTTTGCGGGTTGTGTTGATGCGATTGTAGGTGGTGGTGGACTTATTACCATACCTGCTTTATTCGCTTGCGGGATTCCTCCTCATTTAGCCCTAGCTACCAATAAACTTCAAAGCACCTTTGGCTCACTCACCGCAGTTTTAGCTTATAGAAAATCTATGCATATAGAGAAGATAGCTTTAGGAATTTTATTTACTGCTATTGGTGCAGCCATTGGAACTTATGCGGTTTTATTAATAGATCAAAATGCTGTTAAAATCATTGTATTAATTTGTCTTATTTTAATCTTTTTATATACTATTTTCAAGCCTGATTTAGGCCATGTACATAATAAAGCTAAAATGAGCACCACAAGCTTTCAAATCACTTTTGGTTTATTACTTGGTTTTTATGATGGCTTTTTAGGGCCTGGAACAGGGTCTTTTTGGATTTTTGCTTGCGTGATATTTCTTGGTTTTAGCATGAAAAATGCAAGCATTAATACTAAAATCTTAAATTTTACTAGCAATGTAGTGGCTTTAGGAGTATTTTTATACTCTTATGAGGTGCTTTGGAAAGTTGGTATTTTAATGGGTATAGGCCAAGTTTTAGGCGCCTTTGTAGGTTCAAAACTAGTTTTAAAAACACAAGGAACTTTTATCAAAAAACTCTTTTTAACTATGGTTGCTTTAACTATAGTTAAGGTTGCTTATGATTATCTTGCTTAAATTCCTTGACTAATTTGCCACATAGGCAAAAATACACCTAAAGCTAATACTAAAATCAAACTCGCCATAAAAATTGTCATCAAAGGTTCTAAAATAGTCAAAAGTCTTTGGGTGTAATTTTCTTTTTTATATTCATAAAATAAAGCAAGCTCATAAGTACTTTCATCTAACTTAGAACTTTTTAAAGCTAAATTTAACATTCTTATCACAAAAGAATCAAAAAGCCTTGTGTTAGAAAAAGCTTGAGCTAAATCAAATCCTGATTCAAATGAAGTTTTTGCAACAAACATTTTATTTTTAAAAAATTGATTTTCTATACCTTCACAGGCAAGTTCAAAAGCTCTTTTTATATCCACCCCTGCTTTTAATAAATATGAAAAAATCAAGAAAAAACAAAATTTATCTTGATAAAATATTATTTTTCCAAAAACGGGAGAGTAAAAAAGAATTTCATGAAAAAATAAAGACTTCCTAAAAGAATAAGCAAGCATTATAAAAAATCCCATACCTAATAAAATAAATACATAAAAATGTTTAAAAAAATCTCCTAAAATAAAAAGAATTTGTGTGATTTTTGGCAAATCTAATTCAAGTTGCAAAAATAAAGTTTTAAATTCAGGCAAAACCAAAATCATCAGTACAAAAAAAGCTAAAATAATACATATAAAAACAAAAAGTGGATAAGTTATAGCCTTTTTAAACTGCTTAAAACTATGAAGATTTTTCTCTTTTAGATTAATGATAATCTCAAAAGCCTTATACAAATCCTCATTACCATCACAAATTTTTAAAACAGCACATTCTCTAGAATTTAAAATACCTCTAAAAGCTTCATTATAAGAGCTTCCATTTTTGAGTTTATTATAAATCACGCTAAATATTTTAGCTACGTATATATCATGATTTGATCTTGCAAACTCTAAAATAGCCTCTTGCAAGCTTAATCCTGCTTTTAAAATCATATTTAAATCTTTAAGAATAAAAATAAGCTCTTCTTCTTTAATTTTATGTTTTGTTGCTCCAAGGCATTCTTCAACACTAATAATATTTTCAAATGATTTTTGTGCAATATTTCTAGCTTCATATAGATTTTTAGCTTTAATTATACATTGCTTTTGCTCTTTGTTTAAAGCATAAAAAATAATAAATTTTTTCAAAAACCAATCTTTCTTAGCTCATCTACACTTGTCAAACCAAGCTTTACTTTTTCCAAAACATCCACACCTAAAGTCAAAAAGCCTTTTTTTAAAGCATAAGTTAAAATATTTTCATAATTTACATTATTTTCTATCATACTTTTTAAATTATGGTCTAAAAATAAAAACTCAGCCACCATTAAACGCCCTTTATATCCACTATACATACACTTAGCACAACCTTTTGCTTTATAAAATTTTCCTTCAAAAACTTGATTTTGAAAATGAAATTTTTCATCGCTAAGCTCTTTACATTCACATAATTTTCTCACCAAACGTTGAGCTATGATCAAATTAAGCGCATAAGCTATTAAATATTCTTTTGCACCCATATGCTTCATTCTAAAAATAGCTTCTATAGCACCATTGGTATGCAAGGTACTTAAAACCAAATGTCCGCTTAAAGAAGCTTTTAAAACTATATCCAAACTCTCATCATCTCTAATTTCGCCCACCATAATCACATCAGGATCTTGCCTTAAAACCGCTCTCAAAGCTTTATGAAAATCAAAGCCGTTTTTAGAATTTAACAAAATTTGCTGAGCATGTTTAAGTTTATATTCTATAGGATCTTCTAGAGTAACGATTTTTTTATTTTGGTCAAGCTCATTTAAAATAGCATGCATGAAAGTACTTTTACCACTCCCTGTTGGCCCACAAAACAAAATCAAGCCATAGGGGGCATTCATACATTTTTTTAACGAGGTTAAATTTTCTTCTTTAATAAAAAGTCTATCAAGTTTTAAAACATGCTCATCTTGTTTTAAAATTCTAAACACTACACTTTGTCCAAACAACAAAGGCATAATTGAAATTCTAAAATCATATTTTTGCTCTAAAATAACCTTAGAAAAACTCCCATCTTGGGCTTGTCTTTGCTCTGCTACATTAAGCAAGGCAATGATTTTTATATGCATTAATAAAGCCTGATAAGAATTCATATCAAAACTATGGATATATTTTAATTCTCCATCTATTCTAAATCTTATCAAAACTTCATTTTCTAAAGGCTCCAAATGAATATCACTTGCTCTTAAAAAACAAGCATAAGTTAAAATTAAATTCAAAAACTGCTCTAATAAAAACTCATCTTTATTTTCATCACTTTTTAAATTAAGTTCTAATTTATCAAGATAGTTTTGAAAGCAAATTAAAAATTTAATCCTTTCTAGCAAAAATTTAAATTGTGTAAATTCACAAAGAAAAATTTTAACAACCTTTAAGCGATATAAATTTTGTATTTTTTCTAAAATACTCTCATCTAAAGGCTTTAAAGAAGCTATATGAATATTTTCATCATCTTCATAAAAACAAAAAATATTATATTGTTCTATTAAAGAAAAAGGTAAAACATGAAGATACTTTTCTATCTTGAGAGTTTGATTTAAGTCTAAAATTTCTAATTTATACTCTAAAGCCAATTCTTGCAAAGTAAATTCATCTAAAGTTTTTATTGCTTTTATATCATTCAAAATAATTTCCTAAAAGTTTTTCATACTCTTCTTTAGCTTTTAAAGCATCTTCATGCTTTCCAAGTTTTAATTTAGCATTGATAAAAACTAACCATGCCTCTTTTTCTAACAACTCAAATTCATTTGCCTCAACAGCCCAAAAGATAGCTTTTTGATAATCTTTTATTTGATAAAAATATTTAGCTAAATTTAGGGCATTTTCATAACTTGGATGATTAATAAATTTTTCATAGAATACATTTTGCTCAAAACTTTCATTTTGAATATTCATTGCATTTAAAAAAGACAAACAAATTAAAAAATTAAAACATATTATCTTCATGTTCAAAACCTAATTCTTTTAAGCTTAATACTTTTTTATCAGCTCTTATTAAACTTGGCTTGATGATAAAAACTATTTCGCTAATATCTTCTAAATTTTGCTTTCCTTGAAATAAAGCTCCAAAAAGTGGTATTTTAGATAAAGCACTTACTTCGTTATGATTACTAATCGTATTTTTACTAATTAATCCACCCAAAATTAAAGTTTGCCCATCATCAACTTCAACTACAGTAGAAAGCTTTTTTTGTATGGTATCAGGTGCTATATTTCTTGGCTTATTTTGTCTATGATTATCAACACTATATTTAAAATCACTCAAACTAGGATTAATTCTAAGCATGATTTTATGATCATCTGAAATTTCAGGTAAAATATTTAGTAAAATTCCTACAAAAATAGAATAATTATTATAAGCTTCACTAATGGTCGTACCATTTTCAGTGCCCTTGGAACTTTCTTTTACTTGATAATTAATCGTATCACCTATGGAAATAATAGCTTGTTGATTATTAAGCGCCATGAGTTTTGGGTTAGAAAGCACAGTGGTTTTGCCATTTTCTTGTAATAAATTTAAAATAGCTTTAGTTTCAACATTGGCTTTAAGATTGATATTTCTAACACCACCTTTATTGATTATAAAATCACTATCATCTCCATTGAGTTTAAAAGCAAGCTCTTGCCAGTTAATCCCACTTGAATGACTTTTATTTAAATGTACAGCAACTATACTTACATCAATTAAAACTTGCTTTTTAAGTCTTTTATTTAAATCTTTTAGATATTTTTCAACTCTTGTAAGCTCATATAAAGTAGCATTTAAAGTGATAATTCCTGCATTAGTATTAATAATAGGCTTAGTTGTATTTTCATCTAATAAAGCTTGTATTTCTTCTGAAATTTTTTCCCAAAAATCAAATTTATCTGTGCTAATGACTAGATTATCTGCTTCTTTAGTACTATCATAATCACCTTGTTTAGGTCTTGAATCAACCGAAGCTTTGGTGATACTTTGCCCTTCTCTAATAGAACTTATATAATGCACTTTAAAAGTTTTAACTTGTCTTCCATAAATTTTTAAAATATTTTTTTCATATTCATAAGCAAGATTATTTTCCATCAATAAAAGTTTAAAAATTTCTCTTAAAGACATTTTTCTTATGTGTAAATAATTTTGAGTATGATTTAACTTTTCTCTAGCTAATGAATCTTTTATTATAATGCTAAAACCACATTCTCTACCAAGTTCATTTAAAATTTCAATCAAAGAAGTTTTATTTTCTACGCTTATATCAAAAAAGCGCTGATGACACTGTGAAGCAAAAACATTTGTAAAAGTTAAAACACTAATAAATAAAAATATTATTTTTTTCATACAATTTTAAAACCATGATTTTTTCTTCCTTTATCAATATAACTTGAGAATTTTTAATCTCGACAATCTTAAAACCTTCAATATCATCATTCAAAGCATACCATTTATCATTAATCTTAACTTTATTAGAAACGATAGCTTGCAAGGAAAAATCAGATTTTATATTTGTAGTTTTTTGAAAAAAGGGATCTTGAATCAAAGAAAAATCAATATCATTGCAACTTTGATTCAAAAATGGGTACTTAGCACCAAAAGCACCAAGTACCCATAAACTCACAAGTAAAAATCGAAGCAAATTTTAATTTTCATTACTAAAATCAGCACTTGCTAGACGTTTAAGTTGTCTATAACGGCGCTGTGCTTCTGCTTTATTTTTTTCAAACAATTCTTTTGCTTGCTCAGGATTTGATTTTTTAAGTGAGCTATAACGCACTTCATTCATCAAAAAGCTTTCATATAAATCCCAATCAGGCTCTTTGGAAGAAATTGTTAAAGGGTTTTTACCTTCAGCTTCCAAACGTGGATCATAAATGTAAGTTGGCCAATATCCACATTTTGTAGCAAGTTCTGCTTGATTTCCTGAATTTCCAAGCCCACCTTTAATACCATGAGCTATACAAGGAGAATAAGCAATAATCAAAGAAGGTCCATCATAAGCTTCTGCCGCCATTACAGCTTTTAACAACTGTGCATAGTTTGCATTAGAATTTACCTGAGCTACAAAAATATAGCCATAAGTCATAGCAATTTGGCCTAGATCTTTTTTCTGCACTGGCTTACCTGCTGCAGCAAACTGGGCTACTGAGCCTGTTCTTGAAGATTTTGAGCTTTGACCTCCAGTATTTGAATAAACTTCAGTATCAAGCACTAAAATATTTACATTTTCACCACTTGCTAAAACATGATCAAGCCCACCATAACCTATATCATAAGCCCAACCATCACCACCAAAAATCCAATGTGATTTTTTACTCAAATAGCTTTTAAGTTCTAAAATATCATTTACAGCCTTAATCTGTTTATTTTCTTCTAGCAATGGCACTAACTTATCTCTTAACTCTAAAGAAGCTTTAGAATCTTCTTTATTTGCAATCCATTCTTTATATAATGCAGAAAGTGCGTTAGGAACTTCTTGCATACTTTCATTCATAATTTGCTCTATTTTATGTCTTGTTGTTTCAGTTGCTATTTTCATACCAAGACCAAATTCAGCATTATCTTCAAATAAAGAATTACCCCAAGCAGGCCCATGACCATTTTTATTGCTTTTTCTATATGGAGTTGAAGGAGCTGAACCACCATAAATAGAACTACAACCTGTTGCATTAGCAATAATCATTCTTTCACCAAATAATCTAGTGATTAAAGTGATATAAGGAGTTTCCCCACAACCTGGACACGCACCATGGAATTCAAATAAAGGTTGAGCAAATTGAATACCTTTTGCATTTTCTCTATTTAAGATATTATCTTTATAACTTACTTTTTTGAATAAATAATCTGCATTTTCTTGCTCACCATGATCAAGCTCTTCACCTAGTGGTACCATTACTAAAGATTTTTCTTTAGTAGGACACTCATGCACACAAAGCTCACAACCTGTACAATCAAGCGGTGAAACTTGAATTTTGAAATTTAATTTTTGCTCTTTTACGCCTTTTGCATTTAAGCTATGTTCTTTCACGCCTGCTGGAGCATTTTCTAATTCTTTTTCATCTATTAAAAATGGTCTAATAACCGCATGTGGACATACTGAGGCACATTGGTTACACTGAATACAATTAGTTTCTATCCATCTTGGCACCATAACACCAATGCCTCTTTTTTCATACTCAGTAGTACCATGCTCAAAACTACCATCTTCATAGCCCAAAAATGCCGAAACTGATAAATCATCACCCTTAGCCGCATTCATAGGTTTTGCGATTTTTTCAACAAACTCAGTACCTTTATAAGCTATAGTTTCTTCTTTTGCTTCATCAGCCAAATTTGCCCAAGAAGGATCAATATCAACTTTTACAAGTCCATCTGCACCTACATCAATAGCTTTATAATTCATCTCAACTATAGCATCACCTTTTTTGCTATATGATTTATAAGCTAATTCTTTCATATATTTTTGTGCATCTTCAAAAGGAATGATATTAGCAAGTTTGAAAAATGCTGATTGCATGATTGTATTTGTTCTACTACCTAGTCCTATTTCCCTAGCAAGTTTTGTAGCATTAATGATATAAAAATTAATTTCTTTTTGCGCTAAAACTCTCTTAACTGCGTTAGGAATTTTTTTAATAGTTTCTTGCGCACTCCAAATACTATTTAAAAGGAAAGTTCCGCCTTTTCTAATACCTGCTAAAACATCATAAATTTCTAAATAAGCAGCAACTGAACACGCTACAAAATGCGGTGTAGAAACTAGATAGGTTGAAGTAATAGGTTTTTTAGAAAATCTTAAATGGCTTCTTGTATAACCACCTGATTTTTTAGAATCATAAGCAAAATAAGCTTGCGCATAAAAGTCTGTTTTATCCCCTATAATTTTAATAGAGTTTTTATTCGCCCCTACAGTACCATCAGCACCAAGTCCATAGAATAAACACTCTATGGTACTCTCATCACCTAAAGAAATTTTTTCTCCCACAGGCAATGAAGTAAAAGTCACATCATCATTAATTCCTATAGTGAAACCATCTTTTGGATTAGCTTGATTTAGGTTTTCAAAAACCGCTAAAAGTTGAGCAGGATCAACATCTTTTGAAGAAAGTCCATATCTGCCACCAACGATTAAAGGTGCTTTTTCTTTTCCATAATAAGCACTTTTTAAATCTAAATAAAGTGGCTCTCCTAAACTTCCTGGCTCTTTAGTTCTATCTAAAACAGCTATTTTTTCAACACTTTGAGGCATTACATCAAATAGATATTTTAAACTAAATGGTCTATATAAATGAACTTTCAAAACCCCTACTTTTTCGCCTTTGCTGTTTAGATGATCTACAACTTCTTTTAAAGCTTCAGTCACTGAACCCATTGCTACTACAATGCGTGTTGCATTTTTATCCCCATAATATACAAAAGGCTTATATTCTCTTCCTGTAATTTTTGAAATTTCTTGCATATATTCATTAACAATATCAGGAATAGCTTCATAATATTTATTTGCTAACTCTCTTGTTTGAAAATAAATATCATCATTTTGAGCCGTACCTCTTGTTTTTGGATTTTCTGGATTTAGACAGGAATTTCTAAATTCTAACAAAGCCTCACGATCTAATAAGCGATCAAAATGCGCATAATCCATTACTTCGATTTTTTGAATTTCATGGCTCGTTCTAAAACCATCAAAAAAATGCATAAAAGGCACTCTACCTTTAATAGCTGCTAGGTGTGCAACACCTGCTAAATCCATACTTTCTTGCACAGAATGTGAGCAAAGCATAGCAAAACCTGTTTGTCTTGCAGCATAAACATCTTGATGATCTCCAAAAATAGACAATGCTTGAGAAGCTAAAGCCCTAGCTGCCACATGGATAACCCCAGGTAAAAGCTGACCTGCGATTTTATACATATTTGGTATTTTTAATAAAAGTCCTTGAGATGCTGTATAGGTAGTAGTTAAAGCACCTGCTTGTAAAGAACCATGAACTGTCCCTGCCGCTCCTGCTTCACTTTGCATTTCTACAACTTTAACCGGTACTCCAAAAAGATTTTTTTTACCTTGAGAAGCCCATATATCAGTATAATCTGCCATAGGAGAGCTTGGGGTAATAGGATAAATTCCAGCAACCTCTGTGAATGCATAGGCAGCATAAGCTGCTGCTTCGTTACCATCCATTGTTTTCATTATTTTACTCATTTAATTATCCTTATAATTAAAATAATTACTTAAAATCAATAGCTACTTTATCTTTAATTGTCTTAAACAATGATAAAAAATTTTTATTATTTATATGTATAGGCTTTGAATGTGAAATTATCGGATATTTTTTATATGTTTTACAGCTTCATAAGTATTTTCAAAAAGTGGAATTTTAAATTTAGCTAAACTTTCCTTACTTTCATAACCACTACTTACTGCTATGGGTTTGATACCTGCATTACAAGCTGCTTGGATATCTAAATGAGTATCTCCTATCATAAATGCATTTTCTTTGCTTTTAGATAATTTTTCTAAAGCTAATAAAATAGGCTCAGCATTTGGTTTTGGGTAAGTTACATCATCTCTACCTATGATAACTTTAAAATACTCTCCTATACCTAAATGATCAAGTAAAGGTTTGGAAAATTTAGAACTTTTAGTCGTTACAACAGCTAAATCAGCAAACAAACTAGCCTCATATACACTTTCTTTTGCCAAAGAAAGCAAAGAAGTTTGCTCTATATAGATTTTTTGATATACGCTTCTGTAAGCATTAATATACTCACTTGTTTTTTCTTTTGGCACTCCAAGTTTTTCAAAAGCCACATCTAAAGGAAATCCTATTAAAGCTTTAATGGCTTCATGATCTCTTAAAGGCTCACCAAAAGCTTTAAAAGCAGCATCAAAACCATCTAAAATGGCACTTGTAGAGTCTATCAAAGTGCCATCTAAGTCAAATAAAATTGTCTTTTTTAACAAAGCTTACTCTTTAATGAAAAATTTTGCTTCCACACGTCTATTTTGCGCACGGCCTTCTTTAGTATCATTGCTTGCTTTTGGCTTGTCAAAACCATAGCCTTTAGTTGCAATTTTTTCTTTAGCAACACCTGATTTTTCAAGTTCTTTTGCAACTGCCTTAGCACGCTCTAATGATAATTTTTGATTATAAACTTTAGAGCCTGTACTATCTGTGTGACCTTCTAAAATAGTATAATATTGTGGGTTTTCTTCTAAAACCTTACCTACTTCTTGAATTTTTTGTGCAAATTCAGGATTTATACTAATTTGATCAAAACCAAAATGTCCTTCAAGTGCTATTGTTTTTTCACAACCTATATGATCAAGCAAAGCACCCTTTCTTGGCTCTGGACACGATTTATCAATTTGTTTTGCTTGCGGTTTTTCTTCGATTTGTTTAGTTGTAGTTTGAGGGGTTTTTGGAGCTTTATTGCCAAAATAAAAACTCAAGCCAACACTAGAAATCAAATTATGTTCACCATTATTGAATTTAATTTGATCTCTTGCCTCAAGTCTTAAAGCTAAGTCTTCGCCAAGTGCAAATTTAAAACCCGCACCATATTGAGCAAACATACCGCTTTTATTTTCATAAGCTCCATGGCTTAAATACTCATAACCGGTTCCTAACAAACCATATAAATATACATGATTAGCTAGATCAATTCCTTTAATAGCATTTACATAAAATCTTGAAACACTAGTATCTGTATGTGTATTATCGTTTGGATTGTTATATTTTGCATTATCATAATACTCTAAGCCAAGCTCAGCTTGATCTATCCATAAATCATCATAATGATAACCAAATCTTAAACCCACTCCACCGTAATTTTTAAGATTTAAATTTCCTTCTGGGGTTGTATAATTAAAGGTTGGAGTGATTTCTATTTTACTAGCATCAAAAGCAAACAAAACACTAGCTAAACTAACTAATCCTATAATTTTTTTCATAAACTATCCTTAAATAATGAAAATAAATGGGATATTATATAAAAAGAAGATTAAAATAAAATAAGCCCCTTTTTGGGAAAGGGGCTTAAATTTACTACAAAAAGGAGGTTTCCCTGATCGGACTTTGAAATTATAAAAGTTTATTCTAAACAAAAAATCCTTTGATTTTAAACAAAACAAAAATATATGAAAAAATGTGATTTTGAAAATAAAAGAGAGAATGGATCCAAAAATGGATCCAAAAAAAGATTAACGTTTAGAGAATTGTGGGCTTCTTCTTGCTTTTCTGCGACCGTATTTTTTACGCTCAACAGTTCTACTATCTCTAGTAAGAAGTCCTTTTGGTTTTAATAATGCTCTAAAATCTGCATCCATAGCAGCTAAAGCTCTTGAAATACCATGTCTTAAAGCTTCAGCTTGAGCGCTGTATCCACCGCCTAAAGTTGTTGCTTTAATATCCATAGAAGTTTCTTGTTTAGTTACTAATAAAGGCTGAACTACTTTTAATTTTATAGCTTCATGTCCGCCAAGCCAAGTGTTTAAATCCATACCATTAACGATGATTTTACCACT
Organism: Campylobacter lari; assembly: GCF_900638335.1. NCBI lineage: Bacteria > Pseudomonadati > Campylobacterota > Epsilonproteobacteria > Campylobacterales > Campylobacteraceae > Campylobacter > Campylobacter lari. Next base: position 364,617 of record NZ_LR134508.1, on the reverse strand, counting down.
ACCAGCTTTTACCCAAACTTTAGCTACAGCGGTTTTTCTTTTACCTGTTGCGTATGTTGTTGCCATGATTATTTTCCTTTATTAGCAATTTGAGCAGTATGAGGGTGTTCGCTACCTGCATAAATTTTTAATTTTTTAAGCATAGCTCTACCTAGGTTTGTTTTAGGTAGCATACCACGAACTGCTAATTTATATAATTTAACTGGATTTTTTTCTAATAAATCACCAAATTTTTCACTTTTTACGCTTCCAAAATACCCTGAATGTCTGTGATATAGTTTATCTTCTGCTTTATTTGCACCTGTGAAAACTGCTTTAGAAGCATTGATAATGATTACATAATCTCCACAATCAACATTTGGAGTATAGCAAGGTTTATTTTTACCTCTTAAAATAGTCGCTACTTCTGTTAAAAGACGACCAAAACGCTTTCCTTCAGCGTCTAAAACGATCCATTCGCGTTTTACTTCGTTTGGCTTTGTTATCTTTGTCATCATCTTACCTTTGCCAAAAATTTTTTTAAAAATGAGATTATAATTATTTTAGCTTAATTAATACTTAATTTAAGAATATTTAAAGTTTTTGTTGTCCTAAAATCCAAAAATACATATCCATAATTTTCATATCCGGATAACATATATTTTCATTGAATTTTAATTTTATTTTTGGAAATTCAAAGCTACTTTTACATCTATCTATCAAGTCTACAATTCCATTATAGCTATTTTCACTATAACTTATCGATATCTTATTGCTATTTTTACTATTGTATTGTCTTAGGCCATTTGTAAAAAATCTATCATAAGCAGGGGTGCAGCCAAAAATTCCTAACAAAATTTTTGCGATCAGCGTATTGCTAATTTTATTTTTATTATTTTTATCTTCTTTATTATTTCTATAGAATAATAATTTTTTTCTATAATTTCATTTGCTTTGGTTATTTGATTCCAATCATGCTTATCCCATAAATCGATAGCCAACAACTCTTCTAATATTGTTTTATATATTTTATAATCATAGCGCAATAAAAAAGAAGAACCCCTATACATACCCCAACTAGCTAAATAAAAAGATAACATCAAGGAAGCATGATTATAATCTACATTTCTCCTATTGATATAAAAATACTCATAACAATGCTCCCAAGATAAATATCAATCATTGTCTGCATTTTTTATTTTACCGTGAAAAAGAGAAATATTACCATAAAATTGTTCTTTATCTATGCTACACATATATTATCTCCACTTTATCCTTTAAAACATATACCAAAAAAGCCTTAGTGGAAGTCTTGGCTAAGATTTTTTCTATGGCTTCTTTGTAAAATAAAACTTGCTTTTTATGCTCGTTTAAATTTAAACCCGTTTTATAGTCTATAATGATAGCTTCATTATCATCAAATGCAAGCATATCAAGTTGTTTTTGTTCGCCTTTATAAGTAATGATTTGCTCTTTTAGTAGCTTTTTACCCACTAAAAGCGCGTTAAAGCTCTCATCTTTTAAAAGCATAGTAAGTCTTTTAAAAAGCTCATTAAAACCTTCATCATCTAAGTAAAAACGGTATTTTTTATACACCATTTGTTTGCAAAATTCAAAATTACTCTTGGTGTTAAAATCAAAATATTGCAAAAACTCATGCAAAGCCAAACCAAAATGTATTTGTGCGCTTGAAAGATGGCTTTTTACTTTAACTTCTTGCAAATTTACCTTTTGAAATTCTTCAAAGTTTTCTATTTGTTCTAAATTTTCTAAAGGCTCTTTTGTTTTAACAAGCTGTTCTTCTATAATGCCTATTTGCTTTTCTTCATAGTCTTGAAAATAACTCTTAAAGGTTTTAAAGCTTTCATCATTTTTTATGATAAAAAGAGAATTTTTAGCTCTAGTAAGGGCTACATATAGACAATTTATCTCATCTTCTGCTTGAAGTTTTTCTCTTTTAGCTAAAAAGGTATTGTAATTTTGATCTTCAAGATATTTTCTAGCACTGTGTCGGTATTTTATTTCCCAACCTTGCTCTAAATCATACTCAAACATTAAAGTTTCATTATCCGGAGCTTTTTTACTAAGTCTATCAAGTACGATTAAATTTTCAAATTCAAGCCCCTTAGATTTATGCACAGTCATAATACTTACTCCATCATCTTGAGCTTGCAAAGACTTTAGCTCACATGGAGCAAATAAAAAATCAAAAAAATTATCAAAAGTACTTGCATACTCTAAATATGCGATGAGATTAACATCACTTAAGTCAAGTTTTAAAACATGTACCAAGTATTTTAAAATCTCACCTACACTACGGTTTAAATCAAGCGTTGCAAACTCAAGTTCTTTTTCTAAAATACTACTTGCAAAGTACAAACTAAACTCATCTTTAAGCACACAAGCCTTTGCATACTCAAAAAGCACTCTTACACTAATACAATCCATCAAAGCTACATTGCTTTGCGTATAAGCTTTAATGTCATTTTCTTCAAGAAATTCTTTCATTAAAGTAGCATCTTTATTAATCCATACCAAAATGCAAATTTCACTGAGCTTTACGCCTTTTTCTAAAAGCTTTTGAATGATCTTTAAAACTTCTTTACCACTTGCTTCATGCAAAGAACTTTTTGGCGGGATATGATTTTGCAAAACTTCCACATATCCACCTTCTTTAATGCTTTTTTGCAAAGTAAAGCTAGGATTTAAAAAGCTATCAAAAAATTTATCTTTAAAAACTTCATTTACATAATCAACAATGATTTTTTTACTACGATAATTAGTATCTAAATGCTCTAATTTAATTTGCGGAAAGTCTTTTAAAAGCTTATCAAAAAGCTCTTTTTTACCCCCTCTAAAACCATATATACTTTGCTTTTTATCCCCCACATAAAAAAAGCTTCTATTTTTTTTCACTCCCTCGCCTGAAACAAGCTCAGCAATGATGGGTTTTAAAATTTGATACTGCAAGACATTAGTATCTTGAAATTCATCGATTAATAAATGAGAAATATAACCATCAAGCCTAAAATAAATCAAATCTTTGTTAGTTTCATCACTAATTAACTCATAAGTTTTTAAAGCTATATCTGAAAAAGTCAATGCATTTTGCTTGACATTGTTTTCATTTCTTGCTTCTTTAAAATGCGCCAAAAGCTTTGCAAGTATACTTATGCGGTAATTTTCCATTTGAGTAAAATACTCTTTTGCACTTTGTAAAAACTCTGCTCTTTTTTGCAAAAATTCACTATCGATGACTTTTACAAAATATTTTTTATCTAAATCACAAATAATAGGTTTAGTAAAGAAATCTTCTATGTTCTCAAATTCGAAATTTTTTTGATAGTTTTTATCTGCGCTTAAATTTCTTGCATAAGTTATAAACGCACTTAAGCTTTTTTCTAAAAAAGTTTTATTTGGAAAATGTGCATTTTGTATAGAATTTATCTCACAAGATCTTTCATACAAGCTTTCAAGATTTTGCAAAAAGTCACTCTTGTTTTTTGTCTGAACAATATAATAAGCCAAAGCCCTTAATTCTTCTTCGTTTAATTTAGCGATGAAATTTTTATAACTATCCTGACTTTCTATAATGTCAAAATCACTCATAAGACCTAAATTTAAAGCAAAAGAACGAATGATTTGCGAAAAAAAGCTGTCAAAAGTGTAGATATTAAGCTTGGATCTTAAAAATTCCTCTTTATATTTTTCTCTTAAAGCTATAAGCTCATCTTTGCTTTTACCTAGCATTTTCATAAGCTCATCACACTCTGCTTTATTCTCTCCATTTTCAAGTACATCAAATTCTAAAAAGGTTTTAAAAACTCTTTCTTTCATTTCACTTGTAGCTTTATTAGTAAAAGTAAGGGCTAAAATTTCATTAATCTTAGCTCCCATTAAAACCAAAGCTACAAAACGCACACTTAATGCAAAAGTTTTTCCACTTCCTGCACTAGCTTCCAAAGCTAAAAAAGGCTCAAAATGATAACTCAAAGCTTAAACTCCTTTTTATAAAGCATGGTATAAGGGCTATAGGTATTGTCATTTTTTTGATTAAAAAATTCTTTCTCCAAAGGTTCTTTAGCAAGCTCATTAAGTAAATCTTTAAGTTCTTGTACGCTCTTACTTTTAGTATTTTCATGTATGATTTTGATATTTTTAAGATCATAAAAACAAGCTTTTGTATTTAATAAGGTATTTTGACTTTCTAATAAAAACTTATAAAAAGCAAGTTGATAAGACTTTTCATCTGCCTTACCGCTTTTATAATCTATAATCAATCTTTCATTGCCATTATTATCTACTCTATCTAAAAAGCCTATGGCGTGAATTTTCACTCCATTTTCTGCAATAAATTCTTTTCTTGGTGGATTAAATTCACATTTTTCTACCACATAACCTTGCTTAAAATGCTCATTTTCAAGTGTTTGAAATTCTTTAAATATAGTTTGTATTAAAGCTAAATTTAGCACATCAACTCGGTATTGTTTAATGCTTTTTACCACTTGCATAAAAACTTCATAATCAAAATGATTTTTAGATTTTTGTGTATAATAAAGCTCTAAAGCCTTATGGATAAAACTCCCCAACTCATTTGCTCTAAGTGTATCATCTAAAGTCTTTGGCTCTTTTAATCTTAAAACATACTTATAATAATAATCCAAACCATAATACACAAGAAGATGAAATCTTGAAAAAGAAAGATCATTTTGAAAATAATCATGTTTTGCTTTAATACTTACAATAGGTTCAAGATTAAAAGTACATGGATAAGTTTGAAAATATTTCACATAAGCATTATTGCTATAAGTTTTATCTTCATAAAGTGGAAGTTCAAGTTCATTTAAAAATCTTGATTTGATTTTTTCTTCATTTTCCACATAAGAAATTCCAACTAATTTTGCCTTGGCTATTAAAGTATAATAATAATGTCTTTGTAAATTTTCTCTTTGAGCATGAGTGATAAGTCCTGCTTTTTTGCGAATTTCATTGTTTAAAAATAATTCGCTTGAAACTCTTTTTGGGATAAACTCATCATTAAAATCAACTATAATTACCCCATCATATCTAAGTCCCCTACTTTCTAAAAGTCCCATTACAGTAACTTCACCACCACCAACACTGCTTAATTTTATACCATCAATTTGCATAAAAAATAATTCTAAAATTTGCACAAAGCTTAACTTGTGTGTTTTTATAAGCTCTTTGATAAAAATAAGCTCTTGATGTATATAATTTTTTAATTCCTCTTCACTATCTTCTAGCAAATTAAAAATAAAATTCTCAAAGAAATCATAAGAAATATTTTCATCAAAAAGCTTTTTAAACTCTGCAAAATCAACATTAGAAGAAAAAAAGTGTAAATTGCACAAATGTTTGTTTAAATTACACCTTTCATAAAAATCTTCATTTTCTTCATACTCAAACTCATCATCTTTAGCACTTTCATACAAAGACTTTAATCTATGATAAAAAAGTGTGTTTTTAATACTCTCTCCACTTGCATAGTTTAAAACATTATTTTTATCATAAAGTCTTAAAATATCTACAAAATTCTCATCAGGAGTAATCACTACAATATCTTTTGCATTTATACCGGATTTTAAAAAAGAATTAATTTTTTCAAAAACAAAAGCAGCTTGTAAAGATCTTAAGTGAAAACTTTTATAACTAATTTTACTTTCTTTAAAAAAGCACTCTTCTTTTAAAATTGTTTTTTGATTTACATCAAACAAATAAGCATGATTTTCTTTAAGAGAAAGTCCTTGTAAAAAGCTAAGAGTATTTAAAAAATCTTTATTAAATTTAGTGCAATTAAACTGTACTTTAAGAGGAAGTATTTCCTTAACTTTTAACAAAAGCTCTACTTCAAAAGCATTTAAAAAACCTTGAAAATCAAAAATAATCTCATCATAATTTTTTAAAAAACCACTATTAATTTCATAATCTAGTGGCAAAGAAATATCATCATATAAATTTTGTTCTTTTAACAAGACAAGATAATTTTTAAAAAGCTCTTCTAAAATTTGCAAATGTTCATCATACTGTGCATAAGCATCATGAAATTTTAATGAGTTGATATCTTTTTTTTCTAAACTAAGCTCTTTAAAGAAACTAAATAAATAAGCATTGTTTTTTAAGAAAGCAAAAAAGTTACTCGGTATTTTTAAACTTTGCTCTAAATTTTTAGTTTGCTCACAAGCCTTTTTCATCAAAAGCAAGCATTCATAATGCGTTGCTTGAAAATATGGAGAAAAAACTAATTTTTGCATAAATTCAGCTATACTCATAGCTGGTTCTACTAAACTATCAATCTGTAGTTTTTTCTCATAATACTTTCTTAAAGCTCTTAGTGAGCTAAATACAAAAAGCTTCATTATTTAGTTTGTAAAAAGAATTTAAAAAATCCTACACTATTTTCATCTTGAGTGATTTTTAAAAGTATTTGCCAAACGCCTTTTTCTTTGATATTAAAATCAAATATCAAATCACTTCCTTCTAATCTAGCTTGTAAATTCTCATCGTTTATATTTGTATGTGGGCGTGAAAGTAAAGTTTGAATTTGAAGCTTACTTAAGTCATAATCTTTTAAATTTTCAATAGCAATTCTCAGCTCATTTTGCCCTTCATTGATATAATAAACTTTATTTTTCTTATGCACAAAGCTTTCTTTATCTTTAATGCCTAGTTTAAAATTTTCATCAAAAGTCTTTTGTCTGTTTTGAATTTCATTATAATTTAACTCTACATTTTGATAAGAATCAAAATAAAAATTATCTTCATACACAGGTGCCTTGCTTGCAATAAAAATCGTAACAATACAAGCTATAACAATAAGCCCCAAAGAAATCAAAATACCATAAGGCCAAAATGTTTTCTTATTTTCCATTTTTATTTTCTCCTTTTGATTTTTCTTTGAACTAGCATTAAAATTGCAACGCATAAAAAACCATAAATTAAAATTCTCATGATATTTAAAGTATCACGGTTTGAGTTTCCATAAAAAGGTTTTATATTAAAATGATTTGCCACTTGATCGGCAATATCTGCATAACCATTTAAAATAGCTGCATTATAAATATCTTTTTGTTTAGGATTTGCAAGTATAGGTAAAATCGTTCCTTTTTCAGGATAAGGACTTAAAACACCTTCTTTATCAAAATACTTCATAGCATCATCACTTGCAAGTATATCTACCTTATGCGAAGCTTTAGAAAAAACAAGTAAAATATATGGTTTACTCAAATTAGCTTCATAGCTTTTTAAACTTTCAAAATCTTTCTTATCACTTAAGACTAAAGCGATATTTACACCAGTTAACTCATGAATTTGTTTCGAACTTAAAGTGATGTTTTGTTCTATTGCAGTGTTTAAGATGTTATCATTTAATAATATTTCAGCATGTAAGAAATTAGTAAAACAAATAAAAATGGCGGTTAAAAAACCGCCTTTAAATATATTTTTCATCCTATAAAAAGATGATTTACAGTTAAAACCGACCAAGCAGTAATTCCTGCTGCAACAACTAAGCCAGCTATGATTAAGTATTCAAGAACTTTTGCCATAATCATTCCTTTATGATGATATGTTCTTCTCTTTTAGAGTCAAACATTTTAATTTGCTCTGCATTTTCTATTTTATAAGGTTTTTGCATAACATCTTGCTGAGTTTTAAGACCCCAAACAGTAAGTCCAGCTAAAATCGATAACAATAAAACAGTTGCTATTAACATTCCACTAACGCCTGAAAGTGAAAATACACATCTATTTGAATTTTCCATTATTCACCCCTTGAAAGAGAAATCACATATTCACTAACTGCTTCTTTTTGAAGCTCATTTAACAACCCATTGTTAAAATGAGGCATTACCCCTATACTTCCTGCTTTACCACGATTTAAAACATCTACTACAAATTCAGCACTGCCATATTTTGTTAAATCTGGAGCTACTAACTGACCATCAATAGTTCCTTTTCCATCTTCACCATGACATACTGTACAAGTTACAAAAAGTTCTTTTCCTTTTGCTATAAGTTGAGGATTTTCAGTTTTTTTAATCGCTGAAATTTCAGAAGCAACATAAGCTGCAATTGCAGGAATATCAGCTTCATCTATACCATTATCCGCTGCGCTTAACATCTCGCCCATAGGATAATTCATACCTTTAGAACCTTTAGTAATTACTTCTATAAGTCCTTCTTCTGAGCCCCAAATATTAAGATTTTGTGCTTTTCCATTAATACCATCACCGGTAATTCCATGACAAGAAGAACATTGAACCAAGAAAATATTTTTACCCATTTCTTGTTTATCTTGTGCACTTAAATTTGCAAATTTCTGCGCAAATTTCTCATTATGTGCTTGCACTTCTTTGTTATACTCACCAATTTGAGAATAGCTATTTAAAGGATATCCCCAAAGAAAATACCATATACACCACACTATAGCCAAGAAAAATACAACAGCCCAGCCAAGTGGTATAGGATTTTTAAACTCGCCTATACCATCCCAACTATGCTCACTTAGTTCGCCTTGGCTTTTTTCTTCTTTCATACTTTTAAACAATTTTCCTACCACAACCAGTGTAATCAAGATGATAAGAATTGCTCCAATAAAAGATAACAAATTAACATTATCTTGTAAATTCAACCATTGCATTAAGCACTCCTTTTATTTTGCTCTAAAACACGATCGCTGATTTCATCATGCAGTGCTAAATCAGCGTATTTTTCATAGTTTCTTCTACCTGTCTTTTCAGATCTATACAAATGAAACCAATAAGAATACAAAACCACCACTAAAAATACTACAAGAGCAAAAAAACCGTAAGCCTGTAGCTCTCTTATTAGTTCTAAATCCATAGTTTTTCCTATTTTAAGCTATTAAGATACGCGATTATAGCTACAATTTCTCTAATTTCACCTCTAGCAAACGCATCTTTAACATCTTGGTTTTTCATTTGATCTACTATAGCTTGAGCTTCTGCCTTAACTTCTGCTTGAGCTTCTTCCCAAGTGCCAAGTTTTGTACCATTTTCAGCATCATAAGGTACATTGAAAACTTTTTTTACAGTTAGTGCTTCCGCATAAGCTGTTTCTATGTTTGCATTATTACTAAACATATGCTTATAGGCTGGCATAATAGAACCAGGTACTACAGATACTGGATCCCACATATGATTTTCATGCCAATCAGTGGTTCTAAAATTTCCTACGCGCAATAAATCAGGTCCTGTTCTTTTTGAACCCCATAAAAATGGTCTATCATAAGCATATTCACCGCTAACTGAATACATACCATAACGATCTGTTTCTGATTTAAAAGGACGAATAAGTTGCGAATGGCATGCATTGCAACTTTCTTTAATATAAGCATGACGTCCTGCAAGTTGTAAAACAGTGTAAGGTTTTTTACCTTCAATTGGTCTTGCATTTTGTGCAAAATCAGGTAAAACCTCCACAATACCTGCATATGCAATTACAATAAATACTGCTACAGCAAAAAAGAATGGATTTTTTTCTAACCAACTAAACATATTTTTCCTCCTTATGCTGCCATAGGTGAAGCACTTTTTGGTTCTTTATCAAGCACTCTACCCACTGAAATTGATTTATAAATATTATAAACAAACATGAAAAATCCTACTAAGTATAACAAGCCACCTACAGCTCTAATCCAATAATAAGGAATAATAGCTTCAACAGTATCGATGAAAGTATAAAGTAAGTTACCATACTCATCTGTAGCTCTCCACATCATACCTTGAGTAATACCTGCTATCCACATAGAACTAAAATATAGTACTATACCTGTAGTTTGAATCCAAAATTGAGCCTCCATTAATGATTTGCTATATAGCTCTCTTTTAAACATTCTAGGTACCATGTGATAAAGCGCAGCCATAGTCATAAAGCCAACCCAACCTAAAGTACCATCATGAACGTGACCTGGAATCCAATCTGTAAAGTGCGCCAACGCATTAACTGATTTAATAGAAAGAATAGGACCTTCTAAAGTTGAGAACATGTAGAAAGTTGAAGCTAAAATCATAAATTTAATCAATGGACTTTCTCTTAATTGACTCCACTCACCTTTCATAGTAAGCAAGATATTAATTGCTGAACCCCAAGAAGGCAAAATAAGAACAATTGAGAAAACTGATCCCATAGTTTGCATCCAATCAGGCACAGTTGAATAAATTAAATGGTGTCCACCTGCCCATAGATAAACAAACATTAAGCCCCAAAACGCAAATAAAGATAATTTATAAGAGAAAATTGGTTGACCGCTTTCTTTTGGTAAAAAATAATAAATTTGTGCGATAATACCAACAGTGAATACAAATGCAACAGCATTGTGTCCATACCACCATTGAACTAACGCATCATTTGTTCCTGCATACATAGAAACACTATGCCACCAATCACCCATTCCACTTACAAAATATGTTGGTACGGCCATATTATTAAATAGATAAAGCATTGCTATACCTAAAAAGGTAGCTATATAATACCAAAGTGAAACATATAATGTTTTTTCACGGCGAATTCCGATAAGCCCAAAAATACTTACACCCCATAAAACCCAAACTAAAACTACCAATATATCAAGTGGCCATTCAAGTTCTGCGTATTCTTTTGAAGTACTAACACCTGCAAATAAAGTGATAACAGCTATAATCATAGTGATCATATAAAGCCAAAAATGCAATTTACCAATAAACATTAAAAAGCTTGATTCTGCCATACTAACTTTTAGCACGCGTTGACCAATATAATACCAAGTAGCCCAAATTCCTGAGAGCATAAAACCAAAAATTACACCTGAAGTGTGTAATGGTCTAAGTCTTGAAAAAGTACCATACTCGCCAGCCAAATAGTTTAAATCCGGATAAGCCATTTGAAAGGCAATAAGCGTTCCAATAGCCATACCAATAACACCAAACAATAAGGTAGCAAACATAAAATATTTAGCGACCGTATAGTCATAGTTTAATGCATTTCCTGGGTGCATTTCCTCTCCTTAATTTTTTTTCTGCAATTATGCAATCTTTATATTATATGATAACTAATATCTTTTTTAGCTTAAAAATTATGTTTATTAATTATCTGTTAATAAATTACTTTGTAAGTATAAAGCCTGTATATGAAAAATACACTCCATATAAAAAGATTAATAAGTAAGAAATCGAACTAGCCGTTTTTTGAAATTTTTCATTTAGTGTTTTAGAAAAATAAGCAAAAAATACCAAAGCAGGCAGTGTTGAAAGTCCAAAAACAAGCATAATTAATGCTGCTAAATAAACATTTTGCACACTCATTCCAAAAGCTATATAAAAATATACTAAGCCACAAGGCACAAAACCATTTAAAAAGCCTAAAAAAATAGTACTTTTTAAAGACTTGTTTTGAATTAATCTTGAAATGCTTTTTTTGATAACACAATCAAAAATTAAAGAATTTTCAAAAAAAGCTAACAATTTTCCTTTAAAAATTAAAGCACAAGCTAAAATCATCATAAAAAGCCCAATAATAAAAAACATTACACCTTTTGCAAATTCATTAAAAGAAAATAAATTTCCAAAAATTCCAAAAAATACACCTAAGCAAACATAAGCAAAAATTCGAGATAAATGATAAGAGAAAATCAAAAGAGAAAAAGGAAGTTTGATTTGCTTTGAAAGCTGAGTATAAGCTAAAACAAAGCCTCCACACATTCCATAGCAATGTCCAAAGCTTGAAAGAAAAGCTATACTCACTAAAGCAATAAAATCTAAATTCACAAAAGCTCTAAAAATTCTTTAAAAATATACTTGCTCTCATGTGGCCCTGATGAGCTTTCTGGATGGTGCTGTACTGATATAATAGGATAATTTTTATATCTTACACCCTCTACATTGTCACCAAATAAATTTCTATGAGTAATTGTTGCAACCTCTGCTATTTCTTCAGGAACATTATAGTTGTGATTTTGTGCTGTAATTTCTACTGTATTATTTGTAAGATTGATTACTGGATGATTTGCACCGTGTTGACCAAATTTCATCTTATAAGTTTCATAACCAAAAGCATTACTTAAAAGTTGGTGCCCCAAACAAATACCTAACATGGGAATTTTTGCTTCTGCTAATTTTTTAATCTCTGCGATTTCATCTTTTAAAATTCTTGGCTCGCCTGGCCCATTGGATAAAAACACCCCATGAATTACACCTTTTTGATATAAATCAATCAAATCTTTTGCCTTGGTATTATAAGGAAAAACTTCTACTTCAAGTCCTACGCTTACAAGCTCATTTAAAATATTTTCTTTTACACCATAATCAATCACAGCTACTTTTTTACCACTTGCTTTTACATTCTCATAAGCTTTTTTACTATGATCCCAAGCACCTTTACTATGCTTATAAGAGCTTTTAGTGCTAACTTGAGCTACATAATTTACCTCATCAATTTTAGCACTAGAAAGAAGTATTTTTTTAAGTTCTTCTTTATCTTTGATTTCAGTAGAAATAACAGCTCTTAAATTACCTTGATCTCTAATCATTTTAACTAAAAATCTTGTATCAACTTCACAAAGACCTATTTTTCCATGTTTTTTTAAATAAACACTTAAAGAATCATTGGCTCTAAAATTTGAATAATCTTCATTTAGCTCTCTTATAATCATGCCACTAGCAAAAACTTCTTTGCTTTCATTATCCTCATCATTAACACCAACTATACCAATTTCTGGCATTGAAAAAACCACAAATTGACCTGCATATGAAGGATCGGAAATAATTTCTTGATATCCTGTCAAAGAAGTATTAAAGACAAGTTCGCCAAAAAAAGTTCCACCTTCTCCAAAAGCTTTTGCGCTTAAAAAAACATCGTTTTCTATATAAATATATGCTTTCATAAAAGTCCCTTTTTTCTAAGCTCTTCTTGGTAAAGCTTTTCAAATACTAATTCATATTCCTCAGAACCTGGGATAAGCTTTCTTTTATAATTTGAAATTTTTTCATAAACCAAATCTTCTAAATTTTCATACTCTTTTAAATAAGACATAATACTTGAGAAAATGAGATTTTTCACACGATTTTCTGATACATTGTAATTTATCAAATCTTCTTCTACTAAATTTTCTAAAATTTTGTGAGAAAGGTTATTGTATCTATCTTCACTATCAAGCATAAATTTAAACTCATTTGCCAATTTTTTCTTAATCATCCAAAACATACTTTTTCTATCTATTTGCATAAACTCAATTTCATCTTCTTGACTTTCTAAAAGCTCTTTTGCTTTTTCATCAAGCTTACGTTCATTTAAAACATCTATTTCTATAATTTCTTTTGCTATTTTTAAAAGCTTTTGACTATCATCTTTAATTTTTACAAAAGAAGAGTGCATTAAATCAAGTATTATTTTATTTGCTATATAAGGTATGTGAGCTGGTTTGATACGCATTTATTCACCTTTTTATTTTTATTGAAATAATACTAAAAAAAAGGTAAAAACTGCTTAAAACTTACTGCGAACTTGCATTTTGATCTAAATTTTTCAAAAGCAGTGTTAAATCCGAAGCTTTTTTAGGTTCCATTTTTGCCATAATAGATGAAATTTTTCTAGGATCTAATGAAAGTAGAATTTTTGAAGCTTCATCAGGTTCCATTTCACTTAATATACCTGCAACAGCCACATCTTTCATTTTTGCATAGATTTCTGTAATACGCCCCATGGTTTTATCATTAATCGCTTGAAGATTTTGCCTAGTCGCTTCTAATATACGCTCATTTTGTTCTTTTAGGCTTTTAATTTGTTCTAAACTTGCATTAATATCAGCTTCTTTTTGTATTAAAGCTTGCATTTTTTCTTTTTGTAAAGCTTCAAAAGATGCTCTATAAGCTTCCAAGCTCTGTTTTGCTTCATCATATTCTCTAATTTGTTCTTGCATTTGTTCTTTTCTTGCTTCAAAATATTGCTCACAATTTTGCTGTGCATTTACAAAATTTAAAAAAATCAATAAATATATTATTTTTTTCATTATTTATCCTTATTAAAATGCCTTGTTATAGCAAGCTCGTCTATAAATTTTTCCTCTTCTTTTTGTAAAGCCTTTTGAATCTTTTTTAATTCTTCATTTTCTAAAACTTTGATTTTTTCAAATTCCAAATGAGCTTTTTTATATAAGTGCTGATGGTGCGCTAATTCTTTTTTGGTTAAATCTAATTTTTGTTTAACTCTTTGCTTGCCCTCTCTTGCGATTTCTTGCATTTTTAAAGACGATCTTAACAAAGCTATCGAACCCTTTTCGGCCAAAGTTAAGCTTTCGCAAGTTTTTGAGGCTTCTTTAAGCTCTTCCTCGCATTGCAAAAGCTTTTGTCTTGTTTTAGTTAAATTTACTTCTGCTTTATCAAGCTGTTGTTTTCTAAGCTTAATAACAGAAGAATATTTGCTTTTCATAAAATAATAGTATCTTCTCTTTCAGGGCTTGTAGAGATATAACCTACTTTAACACCACTTAATTCTTCTAAACGTTCAATGTATTTTTTAGCATTTTCAGGTAACAAATCATAATCCCTAATCCCTGCAACTTTATCCCAACCTTCCATTACTTCATAAATAGGTTTAGCATTTTCTAAATCACAAGGCACATAGTCTATTTCTTGCCCCTTATACTCATAAGCTTTACAAATTTTAACACTTTCAAAACCATCTAATACATCAAGTTTCATCAATGATAAAGTATCTAAGCCATTTAACCTTGCGGTATATCTTACCGCAACCGCATCAAACCAACCGCATCTTCTTTTTCTACCTGTACTTACACCGATTTCTTTACCAATAAGTCCTATTTTTTCACCATCTTCGCCTAAATCTTCACTTGGAAAAGCTCCATTTCCCACTCTTGTTGTATAAGCTTTTACTATACCTATAACTTTTCCAATTTCTTTTGGATTTAAACCCAAACCACTTAAAGCTCCAGCTGAAATAGTTGTTGAACTAGTAACATAAGGATAAGTTCCATGATCAATATCCAGCATTGATCCTTGCGCACCCTCTAGCAATACTTTTTTATCTTCATCCAAAGCTTTCCAAAGCATTCTTGTGGTATCTGCAATATATGGTGCTAAAACTTCTTTAAAGCGTTTTAAATCTTTTAAAATTTCATCATAACTAGGCATTGCAATACCTAAAACATCAAAATAAGTTTTTTTAAGTTCAAAATCTTTCATTAAATTTTCGCAAAGTTTTTCAGGCTCTAGCAATTCCCCTACTCTATGTCCATTACGACTTATTTTATCTTCATAACTTGGTCCTATGCCTTTGCCTGTTGTTCCTATAGCTTTATCGCCTTTAAGTCTTTCTCTTGCTTGATCAATCAAAGCATGATGATTTAAATTTAAATGAGCCCTATCGCTTATAAATAATCTTCCTTCTAAATTTTCAAATTGAGCCATTTCGCTAATTAATACATCAGGATTAACTACAACTCCATTTCCTATAACATTAATACATTGCTTATTCAAAACACCTGATGGCATTAAATGTAAAGCGTATCTTATACCATCAACCCATATAGTGTGACCTGCATTATGTCCGCCTGCACTCCTGCAAACATAATCATAATTTTCACATAGCTTATCAACTATCTTACCTTTGCCCTCATCACCCCATTGGATACCAACGACAATATCTGCTTTACTCATGAAAACTCCATTTTGACTTAAATTTGGCGAGAAGGTGAGAGAATCGAACTCCCCAAAAAGTAGTCAACTACCCTTTCATCTGATTTGAAGTCAGTGGCCATCACCAGATAAGCTAACCTTCCAAAAAATATATTATATCTTAATATTTTTAACTAAAACAAAAATTAAATACCTAAAGTTATAAGCGGTTTTGTTTTATTTTATTATCAAAATTCTTAGTTATAATAGTAGTTTTTATTTTAGTGTCAAGTTTTGACAATCACAATTTTTGGATACAACAATGCATTCTTTCAAACAATCTTTTTTTATAAATTTTTGGGATAATTCCAAAGGCATGATTATGCTTGGAATTTTAAGTGCTATTTATTTTGGAATTTTTGGTAGTGTTTGGGCAGTCACTGGCGAAATGACGCGCTGGGGTGGAGAGTTGTTAGAATTTTTTGGTATGGACTTAAGCTCTTATTCTTATTATCAAAAGCAAAATTTAAACGGTACTCTCTTAACAAGAATTGATGGTATTATGCTTGTAGGTATGTTTATAGGGTGTTTAAGCGCTGCGTTTTTAGCAAATAAATTCAAATGGCGCTTACCTGCTAGCAAAATTCGAATTTTTCAAGCTATTATAGGTGGAATTTTATCTGGTTTTGGTGCAAGACTTGCCTTTGGATGTAACTTGGCAAATTTTTTTACAGGCTTGCCTTATTTTTCTTTACATACTTGGGTTTTTACTTTATTTATGATTTTAGGGATTTATTTAGCTGTTAAAGTTTGCAATCTATCACCTTTTAAACCAAAAGCCAAATTACAACGTGTTTGTAAAGAAAACCGACCATTAAAAACACACAATAAAACCGCAAAGATATATTTTTATATAGGATTTGGTGTATTTATAATTTTTATAACTTATGTTGTATTTATACTACAAAAACAACCTTTAAATATCAACAACAAAGAAAGTATTCTTCCTTTAGCGTTAATATTTGGCTTTGTTTTTGGTTTTATCACATCTAGAGCTCAAATTTGCTTTACTTCTTGTTTTAGAGATTTATTTTTATTTGGTAGAGACAATGCTATAAAAGGTGCTTTAATAGGTATGATTATAGCTTGTTTAATAGCTTTTGCTTTTATTTTGCAAGGACACACTAGCAAAATAATAGAAATATCACCAAATATTGCTTTAGGCGCTTTTTTATTTGGCTTTGGGATAGTTTTTGCCGGAGGATGCGAGTGTGGCTGGATGTATCGAGCTTGTGAAGGACAAAGTCATTTTATTATAGTGGGTATTGCAAATATTATTGGCACTATGATATTAGCTTTAAGCTACGATTATTTTCCAAATTTCTTAACAGATGGAGTAAAGATTCATCTTTTAAATGAATTTGGTTATTTTAATGGTTTAGTAATCAATTTAACTTTATTTGCAATTTTATTTTTATTTATATTAAAGTTTAAAAAATCATTCTTTTTCAAACAAAATAAAAAAGGAAAAATATGATTATTCATTATAGTTTAAATTTAGAAGGTGAAGTTTGCCCATACCCTGCTATAGCTACTATTGATGCCTTAAAAGAACTAAAATCAGGTGAAGTTTTAGAAATTTTATGCGACTGTCCGCAAAGTATCAATTCTATACCTCAAGATGCTAAAAATCGTGGTTTTGAAATTCTAGAAATAAATCAAGATGGCCCAACGCTTAGATTTTTAATTCAAAAGCCTTAAAGGCTTTTGAATATATTAAAGATGTTTTAACATTGTTTCATAAGCTGCTTTAGTTCCTGGGCGCACTTTTGTAACCAAGCTCACTAAAACAATCACAACAGAAGCAGCTAAAAATCCTGGAATGATTTCATAAATAGGAAAATTAAGCCACTCGGCTAAGAAATTTTTATATACTACAACTACAACTGCACCAGTAATCATACCTGCAATAGCAGCGTATCTTGTCATTTTTGACCAAAATAACGAAAAGAGCATTACAGAACCAAAACTTGCTCCAAATCCCGCCCAAGCATAAGCTACTATACTTAACACACTTGAGTTTTTATCAGTAGAAATAATAAAAGCTATCACAGCTACCGCTAAAACACCAAATCTACCCAAAGTCATCACTGTTTTATTAGATGCTTCTTTATTGAAAATTCTTTTATAAAAATCTTCTGCTATAGTTGAACTTGAAACAAGTAATTGCGAACTTGCTGTACTCATAATAGCTGCTAAAATAGCACTAAGTAAAATGCCTGCTATCCAAGGATTAAAAAGTAATTGTGACATTACAATAAAAATTTTTTCAGGATCTTGCAAACTAAGCTCAAATTTACTCACATAGGCTATACCTAAAATACCTATCAAACAAGCACCTATTAAAGATATAACCATCCAAGAAATTCCTACAAAAGTAGCAATTGGGATGTCTTTAGTTGATCTTATAGACATAAAACGCACCAAAATATGTGGCTGACCAAAATATCCAAGTCCCCATGAAAGCGCTGAAACTATACCTAAAAAGCTTAATCCTTCTCCCATAGAAAAAGTATTTGGCTTAATTTCTTTGACTATATTAACAGCTTCACTAAAGCCACCTAAATGATAAATCATCACTATAGGCACAACAATCAAAGCACTCATCATTAATAAACCTTGAATCAAATCCGTCCAACAAACTGCCTTATATCCACCTAAAAATGTATAAGCAACTATAATAACAGTTCCTGTAGTTAAAGCATAATCATATTGAATTCCAAAAGTTGCTTCAAAAAGTTTTGCTCCACCTACAAGCCCTGATGAAACATAAAAAGTAAAGAAAATTAAAATAACAATAGCACAAACCACTCTTAATATATGCTTATCGTCATCAAACCTTGTTTCAAAATAATCTGGAATTGTAATAGAATTTGCAATCACACTAGTATAAATTCTAAGTCTTTTTGCTACAAAAGCCCAGTTTAAAAACGCTCCTATACTAAGACCTATTGCAATATAACTTTCAGCCAAACCACTTACATATAATGCTCCTGGCAAACCCATTAAAAGCCAACCGCTCATATCAGAAGCTCCAGCACTAAGTGCTGAAACCACTGGTCCCATAGAACGACCACCTAAAAAATAGTCCTCTGAATTTTTATTTTGTTTATAAAAATAAAATCCGATAAAAAGCATTAGTGCTGAATATGCGACAAACATTATCGCAATTTGAGTATTAATTTGAACAACCTCCATTTTATCTCCTTTATATTATTTTAAAGCACGAATGCCTAGATTTCCATAACGATGGAAAGATATACTTAAAGCTTTTTCATTATGATATAAAAGCAACTCAAAACGCCCATTTATTAAAGGTTTAGCATTAGCGATGATTTTTGCACAACTTGCTGCTTTTATGAAAATTTCATCATTAACATCTAATGGAGCAAAATAACGAATTCTCTCATAATCAACTATTTTGCTAATGAAATTTTCTTTGCTTTCTTTAAGGAATAAAGTTTTTGAACTAATTTTTTGATTAATCTTTTGCACAAGATCTATTTTTTCATGCTCATCATAACTTAAAACAAGATCAATATTTAATACACTAGCTGCTAAAATAACTCCTAAAATATCTTTTAAACTATCATCTTTATGCACTCTATAAGCGATATTTTTAACCTTTGTATAAGAGAAAAGATTATCCTCGCCTCTTATATTGACATAATCTTTCGCACTTGCAAATTCATGTTTTGCATGGTAAGCATAGCTTCTTGCCATAGCTTTAACGACTTCAAAATCGGCTTTATCTTTTTCATTTAAATCTAAGCTTAAAGCATTTAAATTTGATACTAATTCATTGTCCAAAACATTTTGATCAGCTTGACTTTGCTCTATATCTAAAAATTGGGTAATGTAATTATAAATTCCAACTTTTCTACCAAAACCAATGGCTGATTTTTTAATACCACCGAAAGGTTGTCTAAGAACTATAGCTCCTGTTGTTGGTTTATTAATATAAATATTTCCTGCTTCTATGTGAGTGTGAAAATACTCCCATTCTCTCTCATCTAAACTTTCAAATCCTGCTGTAAGTCCATAGCCTGTTGAATTTACTATATCAATAGCTTCTTTTAAATCTTTTGCTTTCATTACAGTTAAAATTGGCGCAAAAAGCTCATTCATATGCGTAAAATCACCTTTTTTAGTACCATATTTAATCCCTGGAGTTAGAAGATAAGGATTATCATCTACAAATTTAGGTTTTAAAGCCCAACTTTCATACGGAGCTAGCTCATCTAAAGCTTTTTGTAATTTCACATCTGGTTTATCTGCTAAAGCTCCAAGTTTATTTTTAAACACAAATGGATTTCCAACCGCCATAGAACTAGCAGCATCTACCAAAGTCTTTTTAAACTCTTCATCATTATAAACTTCTTCTTCTAAAACTAGTAAAGAAGTAGCAGAGCATTTTTGACCTGAATTTGAAAAAGCTGAATGAATGATATTTTTAATCGCACTATCACGATCAGCAAATTTAGAAACAATAGTTGCGTTTTTACCGCCTGTTTCAGCACTTAAAAGCAAGGTTGGATTAGCTTTGAGCATTGCATAAGCAGTTTCTTCCCCACCGGTTAATACTGAAAATTTCACACTTTGATCAACAAGTAAGTATTTTGATATATCACTACCTTTAGCAGGTAAGAAAATCAAAGCATCTTTAGGAATTCCTGCATCCCAAAAACATTTACAAAGCATATAACCTGTTAACATCGATAAAGATGAAGGTTTGTATATCACTTTATTTCCTGCAGCCAAAGGTGCTGCTATGGTTCCTACTGAAATACCCACTGGGAAATTCCATGGCGCAATCACCACACCTATACCTTTTGCTTTAAAAACAGTATTTGGATTTTGCTCTTTTAGTTTTTCCAAAGAATGTGGATAAAATTCTAAAAAGTCTATAGCCTCACTCACTTCAGGATCAATTTCTAAGAAAGTTTTTCCTACTTCTAAAGCTGCTATACCTATTAAATCCCCCCTACGATCTCTAACAAGTTGAGCAGTTTTTGCTAAAATTTCATAAATTTCATCGTGACTTAAATCACTAAAATTTGAGCTCTTAGCTACATCTAAAGCGTATTTAATCTCTGCTTGGCCTGCTAAATGTGCTTTACCTATAGTGCGATTTTTGATTTTATCTTTAACTTCTACTACTTGTAAATTTTCATTTTTAATTTCTTCTTTTGCAACCGGATACACATCATAATTTTCTAAATTTTCATATTTAGTTCTTATATTTTTAGCCCACTCTCTATTTGCTTTTAAGATAAAATCTGTATCAGGTTCGTTTTTAAATTCTTTACTCTCATAAGAACTAATAGCCTTTGTTTCATTATTTCTATCTTGAGTTCTATGAGTAGAATTATCCAAACTAGCAACGCCTTCTAAAGATTTTATAAATAATTCTTTTTGCATTTGCCAATTTTTATCATTAATTTTAAGATTGAAAAAATATCTCATGAAATTATCTTCACTAGTATTTTCATCAAGTCTTCTTACTAAGTATGCAATAGCATTGTTAAAATGTGCTTCATCGCAAACTGGTGCATAAAGTATAAGATCATGCATTTTAGAAAGCTCATAAGAGCATTGCAAACTCATACCTTCAAGCATTTCAAAGGTAAAAGATGATAAAGCTCCTGCTTGTGAAATTCTAGTATAAGCATAAGCAATTTCAAATAAATTATGGCTTGCAATACCTACATTAATATATTTATGATTATCTCCCTCTAAGACAAAATCAAGCATTTTTTTATAGTTACTATCAGTGTCAATTTTTTTATAAAAAGTAGGTAGAGCCCAACCTCTTTGTGAAGCTATAGTTTCTTCACTTTCCATATTCGCTCCTTTAACAAAGCGAATTTTTATAGGCTTCATACCTTTTAGAACTCTTTCTTTTGAAAAAGCAAAAAGTTTTTTCAAATACTCATAAGAATCAGGTAAATAAGCTTGCAAAACAATACCTGCTTTAATATCATATTTTGCAACACTTTCCATAAAAGCTTCAACAGTTAATTCTAAATCCCTAAATTCTTCCATGTCAAGATTGATAAATTTAGACACACCCTGCTTTTTTTCTTCCTCTAAAGCAAGAGCATATAATTTATCTAATCTTTTTACCACCTCATCTTTAGAGTATTCAAAATCAATAATATTGATTTGGGAAAAAATGGTAGTAATTTTAATAGAAATATAAGTAATATAGCTTGTTTTTAATGCTTCTTCATATTTTTTCATCCTATAAGCACTCTCAGCTTCACCTAAAACCTCTTCGCCGATTAAATTTACATTTAAGGTAATTTTATCTTCATCTTTTCTTTTGCGCATATGAGGCTCTAAAACACTAGGATTTGCATCTAAAACCATAGCTTTAGTATCTTCTCTTAAATGCTTAATGAAAAATGGCACACTAAGAGTTGGCGCAAATTTTCCAAAATTTAAAAATGAAAAAAGTAAAAATTTTTCAAAAGCACTAAAAAAATCTGCTATACCATATTTATTTAAAGTATGTTCTATTAGCTCAAAACTAGCACTTTTATCTTTACATCTAAAAGAGCGATCTAAAAGCTCAATTAACATTACTTTATTTTTAGGGTTGTTTAAAAGTTTTTGCATTTTGGCATGAAATTCTTTTTCGCTTTGAGAGATATTACTTTCTATCTTTCTTTGTAATTCTTCAGCTAATTGCAAAGCTTTTTGTATCATTTTTTCCTCCACTTTAATAGTTAATATGTATTTATGATACAAAAAATGCAACGAAAATCAACATATATTTATTTATAATTTATTTTTTTATGTAAAAAAGTAACAAATATAAACATATATTTTTAATTGTAAATAAAATATTAGCGTAATAATAAATAATTATGAGTATTTTTTACACATCTAGCAATAATCTTTGCTTCAATATTATATTCTTTAAGTATTTTTAAAGCTTCATTTGCTTCATTTTCACTCATACTAGCTAAAAGTCCACCTGAAGTTTGAGGATCAAAATACACTATATCCTCATCTTTTTCGTTTAAATTTTCAACCCAAATTTTTAGGCTATCTTTATTTTTATAAGCTCCCGCAGGGATTATCCCCATATTAGCCATTGATAAAACTCCATCCATTAAAGGAATTTCATTTTTATATACTTCTATCGTAATCTCTTTATTTAACATTTCTTTTAAATGTCCCAAAAGACCAAAACCTGTCACATCACTTAAGGCGCTAAGACTTTTAAATCTCTTTAAAATACGACTTGCATATAAATTTAAAAAACTCATTTGCTCTACTGCTTTTAAAATCTTTTCTTTTTCTAGCAAACCAGCCTTAATAGCAGTGCTAACAATACCACTACCTATAGGCTTAGTAAGTAAAATCACATCACCATCTTTTGCGCTATTATTAGCTATAAATTTCTTAGGATGAACTACTCCTGTTACACTAAGTCCAAAAATAAATTCATCATTTTCTATAGTATGCCCACCTACTAGCACAGCGCCAGCTTCTTCAACCTTAACTCTAGCACCTTCTAACACTTCAAGTAAAATTTCATTATTAAAATGACAAGTATCAAAACCTACAATATTTAAAGCATTAATCACCTCAGCACCCATAGCAAATACATCACTTAAAGCATTTGCAGCAGCTATAGCGCCAAAATGATACGCACTATCAACCACGGGTGTAATAAAATCAAGAGTTTGCACCAAAGCTAAATCTTCATTTAGCTTATAAACACTCGCATCTTCATTATTATTAATACCACTTAAAATGTTTTCATGCGGTTTTAAAATGCCAAGAATTTTGTCAAGACCCACCGAGTCTAATTTGGCAGCTCAACCCGCAGCTTTTACATATTGGGTTAGTTTTTGATCTTTATATATCATAAAGAAATAATCTTTGCCTTTCCAAAAAGTTCATTTAAAATTTCATAAGCATTGCCTATTTTACCTATTTTAAGTTCTTTGCTTTTGCCAAAAAATTCCAAACATGCCCCGCAACTATAAATTTCAACTCCTAAATTTTCAAGTTCTTTCATAGCTTCAAAAGCAATATGAGAGCAATCAGTATTCATCAAAACACTATCATTAACACAAAGGATTTTTACAGGTTTATTAGGTAAATCTTTTAGAGTTTTTAAAAAACCTAGCATTAAATTTTTTCCAAGTTCTCCCTCGCCCACTCTATCGCTTTTTAAAAATAACACATTGTATTCTTGTAAATTTTTTTCTTGAGTTTGAGCTATATTGCCATCTTTTACAATGCTAATAATACTCTCATCATCTAAATCTTTAACGCTAAATTCCAAATTTAAAGATTTTAAAAATCTCATTACATTTTCTTTAGAAGCTTGAGAATTTAAAAGAATTTCTAAATTTTCATTTTCTTTTAACTCTTCTAAGGCTTTTTTTGTTTCTATCACAGGACGTGGACAAGCTAAATCTCTGCAATCAATTTTCATTTTTTACCTTTTTTATTTAATGATATATTGTTATAACTTGTATTCAAATTAAGTTTTGTTTTTTTCTTGATTTTTCTTAAAAAATAATTCTTTAAAGCGTTTATTGGTATACTCTTCTACATCTTGTTGTAAAATTTTAAAATTTTGAATTAATTCATAAGCTCTTGGAGTAAGTTTGCTACCAGCTTCACTTCCTCTTCCTTTTTTAGCAATGAGCAGTTCTTCTTTCATATTTTTTTCTAAATCTTGTATATAAAGCCATGCTTTTTTATAATTAATCCCTAGTTGTTTAGCTGCTTGGGAAATACTTCCACATTCTCCTACTAATTCTAAAATATCTGTTTTACCCTTACCAAAAAGCAATTTTCCATCAGAATTTTCTATCCAAATTTTACTTTTTATATGAAATTTTTTACCTTTTTTTTCTTCAAAACAACCAAGTTCACAGTATTTAACATCAATTTTATAGGTTTTAAGTGTGGCTCTAATATCAGCCATATTAAAGTCTTTGGTACATTCTAAAGTATCTTTACATGATATACGACGCTTAGAATCTAATTTTGCTTCTAATTTTTCTAAAATTTCACTTTTTGCTATATTTTTATTTAACTTGCCAAATTGACCTAACTCACAATCTGAAATTTTTACACCTAATTCTTTTATAGCAGTTTGAAAATCTTCTTTAGAATATTGTTTTAAAAATTCTAGTGCTTTTTTACAAGTAAGTTTATTATTTTCATCAAGACTTTTTTGAATTTGTAAAATTAGCTCTTCCATGAATTAACCTTGGATTATAAGTAGTAAAAAAGGGTGCTTGCAAACACCCTTTGAATTATTTTACATCAAGTCCTAAATTTTGACCCTTGAGTAAAACTCTTTTTCTATACATTGCACTAACTTCAGCTGCATCGCCAACCAAAAGTGCATTTGTAGAACAAACCGCAGCACACATAGGCACTTTGCCTTCTGCGATACGATTTTGTCCATAAAGTTCTCTTTCTTCATGAGAGTTGGTAGGCTCAGGACCACCTGCACACATAGTACATTTGTCCATTTCACCCTTAATACCAAAAGCACCGTCTCTTGGAAATTGTGGAGCACCAAAAGGACATGCATAAAGACAATACCCGCAACCTATACAAGTTTTTTTATCATGTAAAACAATACCATCAGCTCTAATATAAAAGCATTTTACAGGACAAACTTGCTCACATGGAGCATCTGTACAGTGTTGGCAAGCAAGAGTTGTTGAAAACTCTTTGCCTTCTATACCTTCATTTAAAGTGATTACTTTTCTTCTGTTAATTCCTACTGGCACTTCATGCGCACTTGAACAAGCTACTTGACAAGCAAAGCAAGAAATACAGCGATTATTATCTACATAAAATTTCATTCTAGCCATAACTTACCCCTTAAGCCTTTTCAAGTCTGCAAAGTCCTGCATTAAACTCAGAAATTTGCGTATTTATATCAAAACCATAGTTAGTAACCGTATTAGAACTTTCCCCTATAGTATAAGGTTTAGTACCTTCAGGATAATTATAACTTAAATCCACACCTTGCATAATACCCGCAAAGTTATAAGGCAAGCAAATTCTATCTGGTGTAACTGAATGATTATGCACACATTTTACTTTAATCTTGGTGCCTTGTGGTGAATGAATCCACATCATATCGCCATCATTTATACCATATTTTAAAGCAAGTTCAGGGTGCACATTAGCAAACATCTCAGGTGTAATAGCTGCAAGATATTTACTAGTTCTCTCAAGCATACCCGCACCGCTTAAATTTACTAAACGCATACTTGAAATAATAGTTGGAAACTCTTTACTCCAATCTGTTTTTTGTTGCTCGCTAATAAATTTACTCTCAACCCTAAAGTTTTTCTCTTGATCGCCCCAAGTAGGATATTTTTTAACCAAATCCCAACGAGGCGAGTGAATAGGCTCTCTATGTAGTGGAATAGGATCAGCAAATTCCCAAACTTTCATTCTAGCTCTTGCATTACCTAAACAACAAGCACTTTTTTCTCTACATTTTTCTAAGATAATACCTGAAATATCTGTGCTCCAGCTAGCGCCCATTAATTCTTTTTCTTTATCGCTTAGTTTGATATTAAACACTTTTTCGATATTTTCTTTAGTAATTTGTGGGTAGCCACCTTTAACTTTACATCCTTTTGGAGTAAAAGTTTCATCTGCTAATTGAGAATGTCCATTATGTTCTAAACCAAAGCGATTTCTAAAGCCCATACCACCTTCTTCATAAGGAATATCTGTGTTCCACATGATAGAAGTGCCTGGGTGTTGTTTATCCCAACAAGGCCAAGGTAAGCCATAATATTCGCCTTTAACTTCACCACCAATACCTCTTTGAGTATCAGGATCAAAATGTTCCCAATTTTGCTGGTGTTTTCTTAGACGCTCAGCTGAAATACCTCTTAAGCCTATACTTAAAAGACCATTACTCATTTCTCTTGTGGCATCATCAGGCCATATGAAATTATCATCATTATCATCTCTTGTTTGTACAAGTTTATGATCTTTTAATTCCATTTTCATACCACGAGTGTATTCTTTATAAAAACCAAATTTTTTAGCAAAAGCAAACATAATCTCTTGGTCTTCTTTACTTTCATAAATTGGTTTTACTACTTGAGAACGCCATTGCATAGCACGATTAGTCGCTGTTACATAACCTTCTGTTTCAAATTGGGTTGAAGCAGGAATAATATAAATACCATCTGGACGATCTGCTAAAACTGCTACTTCATTTACAAAAGGCTCAGCAATTACGATCATATCAAGTTTTTTAAGTGCTTCTTGAATTTTTACCGTATGTGCCATAGAAGTAATACCCGTTCCTTGCACCCAAAGTACACGGATAGGTGAGTTTGAATAAGTTTTTTCTTCATGTAAAACACCTTGCCACCATTTTGCTAGTGAAAAGCCTTTTTCATGCATCCATTCTTTAGAATAAAATCTTGAATTTAAATACTCTCTTTCAACATTCCATACATTAGAAAAATGATTCCAAGCATTATCATCAAGTCCATAATAAGCTGGTAAAGTATCAGCCAAACAACCCATATCAGTAGCACCTTGAACATTATCATGACCTCTGATGATGTTTGTTCCTGCGCCTGGTTTGCCTATATTACCAAGAACGAGTTGTAAGATAGCTAGAATTCTTGTATTAGAACTACCTACTGAGTGCTGAGTAATACCTAAAGCCCAAAATAGCGTAGCAGGTTTAATTGTAGCTAGCATTCTTGTAATTTTTTCAAGTTGAGTAGCCGGAACACCTGTTACATCTTCTACAACTTCAGGAGTCCATTTAGCAGCCTCTGCTTTTATTTCTTCAACTCCATAGGTTCTAGTTTTGATTAATTCTTTATCTTCCCAACCGTTTTTGAAGATTAAATGAAGCATACCATAAACTAAAGCTATATCTGTACCTGGACGAATTCTCACATATTCATCAGCATGCACTGCAGTTTTTGTAAATACAGGATCTACAACTACTAATTTAGCATTATTACGATCTTTTGCTTGCAATAAGTGTTTAAATCCAATAGGATTTGCCACAGCAGTATTTGCACCAAAAATAATCATCATTTTTGAGTGTTTAGTCACATCACCAAAATGATTTGTCATAGCGCCATAACCCCATGTATTCGCCACACCGGCGACTGTTGCGCTGTGTCAAATTCTAGCAACGTGGTCTATATTATTAGTACCCCAAAATGCTGCAAATTTTCTAAAATAATAAGCTTGTTGGTTATTAAATTTAGCCGAACCTAAAAACATAACGCTATCAGGTCCATTTTCCTTACGGATTTCAAGCATTTTATCGCCAATTTCGTTAATAGCTTGTTCCCAAGTTAAACGCACCCATTTGCCATTTTCTTTTTTCATAGGATATTTAATACGCTGTTTTGATTTAGTAAGATCGATTTGATCTATCCCTTTACAGCAGTGTGATCCTTGAGAAATAGGATGTTCTATAGCGTTTTCTTGACGCACCCAAACTCCATCTTGCACTTCTGCTTTAATTCCACAGCCTGCACTACAGATACTACAGATTGTTCTAACAATCTTAGAATCTGGATAAGGATTTGCTACTTCTTGTTCACTTGCAGCTCTAATGGCTTTATTTTCACTACCAAAAGCCGCGCTTCCAAGACCAGCAATACCAGCAAGCTTAAGAAAATTTCTTCTTGCTAATGCCATCTTCTTCCTTTCTTAATTAGTAAGCTATTTTGTAGTATTTTTCCCAATGCATAGTTTTTTTATAAAGCACTTCTTTTTTAGTGCTTTTTCCCAAAACTACGGTATTTTGCTCTTGGTAATCATCTTTAGCTAAAGCATTAACACTTGCCCCAGCTACCACCCCTAAAGCACCAATTTTCAAAGATTTTTTTAAAAAATCCCTTCTTTGATTGGCCTCCATGTTCTCTCCTTTGAAATAAAAGTAAAGAATAACTATAAATACTTATTTTTAAAGTATTTACACACTTAAACATTATAACTTTTGCATATTTTCACTTAAGATTTTATTTAATTTCTATTTTCATAAAAAGATGATTTTGATAATATGTATTTTGGTAACAAAATACATATTAATTTTTATAATTTGCTAAGCTCTTCTATATTTGTTTTACTAAATTTGGTAGGAAGTCTTGGTTCATAAGGAAGTCTTTGTAAAGCCTCATCTGCAATACTTTTACCTTCTTTTTTTATAGGTGCTTGTACTTCTAAATAAGCCCTTTCATTTGCAAAAAATACTTTCATAATATTAGCTATAGCAATGTAAAAATTTGAGTTTTTATGGATTTGTAATTTTTCTATAAACTCATCTACTACAGGGTTTATCACAAAACGAAATAATTGTTGTGCGATTTTTAAATCATGTTCAATAATACTTGCCATAAAAGCAAACAAAAAGCCAAATTCATCTTCGCTTTGTCTACAATCTTCTTTTTTTCTAAATTTGGTTTTTCTAATGATTTCACAAGCTTGAAGTTTCATTTTACCATCATCTCTACCCTCATCATAAAAAGAAGCGCTAATAGGTACATTCACATAAGAAAAATCAAAAAATACAGCATTTTGCTCTTCTTTAAAACTTGCAAAATCACATGCACTAAGTTTTTCAAAATCAGGTTTTAGGCTATCATCTAAAGGGCTTTGAGCTAAAACTAAAACTTGTTCATGCCAAATTTTAAACTCTTTTTCATCAATAAAATTAAAAGCTTTTGAAAAAAATTCATAAAAATATTTACGCGAAAGATCAATATCTTGTATCATTAGTTTTCCTTGTTATTTTTATTTGATTATAACAAGGAAAATTTAAAAAAATCAAGTGAGATTTTAAAATTTTGTTTTAGAATCATAAGTAAATGATGGATTGATTTGTTTTTTATCGCTTAATTCTTTATACCAATAAGAATGTAAAATATAAACTTCCTCTTCTTCTTTATAACCACTAATCATAGAATGGATACTTCCTTTAATAGCAAATACAGCCATATAAATATGAATAGCAAAAAATACTGCACATAAAATACCCAAAATATTATGGATGATAGCTGAAGCTCTTAAAATATCTATATGAGAAATTCCAAAAATAGACTGTAAAGAAGTAGAATTAAAATCAAGGAAAAACATAAACGCTCCGGTGATTATCATCAAAAATCCACCAAAAACAGCTATATAATACCAAGATTTTTGACCAAAGTTAAACTTACCCGCAGGCACAGGCTTTTTCTCTTTGCTTAAATATCCACCTACTATCATCATCCATCTTAAATCATAGCTTGCAGGAAGCATTCTTTTAATCCAACACAAAAGCATAGGAATAATAGAAATGATAAATAAAATAGTAGCAATACCATGTAAGTTTTTACACATTCTTACAAAGAATCCACCACCAAAGTATGATCCAAAAATCATAATAAGTCCGGTCGGTACAAGGATAATCCAAGAAATTGCCGCTACAAAATGAAACAATCTTTCAAATACCGAAAAAGCATAAATTTTCTTACCATCATGAGAAAATTTCTTTGGACCTATAACCATATAATGCAAAGCAAAAGCTGAAATAACCACTATAAGTATAATCAAAACAGCACTTGCAATATACTCACCTTGTAGTTTAGTCCACAAAGCACCAAAATTTTGATAACTTTCTATATTCATCACTCTTTGCACATCCCAAATTTGAGTATTTTTAACTTCAAAATTTTCTTGAGCAAATAGAAAGTTAAGACAGGCTAAAAAAGCTAGTATAACTCTATGCATAAATTACTCCTAAACATTACACGCTAGAAAAGCTTAGCGTTGTAGTTTTGTTAATTTTCAGTTTCCATTTTTATTTTAAAAAAAGTTTTATTTAAAAAACATAAATTTGCAAAAAACTACAAAAAAACTCAATTTTTAGTTTCTTTTTGAATAATTTTCATAACCAAATTCTCTAACCATAGATAGATTTTCATCCTTATCCAAGAACATTAAATTTGGAAGTCTTACTCCATTAAAAGTAGTATTTTTGACTATAGAATAATGAATTTGATCTAAAAATACTATTTTTTGTCCTATTTTTAATTCTTGATTAAAAGCATACTCACCCATGATATCCCCTGCTAAGCAAGTATTACCACCAAGTAAATAAGCAAATTCATCTTCTTTTAACTCGCTATATTTTTCCCCATCACGACTTGATAAAATTCTAGCATTTAAAACCTCACTTGTGTAAGGCATTATGATAGTATCTGGCATATGAGCTTCACTTGAAGTATCTAAAATAGCTATTTTTTTCTCATTTTCTACTATGTCTATCACACTTGCAACTAAAGTCCCGCACTGCCAACCCACAGCCTCACCTGGCTCAAGATACACTTGTACGCCGTATTTATCGCTAAATTTTTTACAAAGATCAATTAGTTTTTGCGTGTCATAACCTTCTTTTGTAATGTGATGGCCCCCGCCAAAATTAACCCATTTCATACTTTTAATAAATTTTGAAAATTTAGCCTCAAAAGCATTTAACACAAGCTCTAAAGAATGCGCACTTTCTTCACATAAAGCATGAAAATGAAGCCCACTTAAGACACTTAAATCTTCATTTTCAAAATCAATCGCACGAATTCCTAGTCTTGAAAATCTACCACAAGGATTATAAAGTTCTTTTGGAGCTACTGAAAGCTCTGGATTACAACGCAAACCAAGAGACTTTTTACTTGCTTTATCTTTAAATTTTTTAAACTGATTAAAAGAGTTAAATACTATATGATGTGAAAGATCTATGATTTCATCTATTTCATCCTCTTTAAAAGCAGGTGAAAAAGTATGAATTTCTTTATCCATATATTCTTTTGCAAATTTAGCTTCCCAAAGCCCGCTACAAGTACAGCCTGATAAATACTCACCAACTATATCCATAGCACCTGAAAAAGCAAAACCCTTTAGCGCAAGCAAAACTTTTGCTCCACTTTGCTCGCTCACTTTAGCCAAAAGCTCACAATTTTTTCTAAGTTTATCTTCTTCTAAAATATAAGCAGGGGTTTGAAAGTCTTTATCTAAATGATTTTTAATTAGCATTATTTATCCTTAATTTTTGATTTAAAACCACTTGTATAACAAATCATATTAAAATTATATCTTGTTTTTATAATTTACAATCATTAATCAAATAATAGCTATAATCAAAATCTAAATCAAAATTAATTTAGGAGTAAAAATTTAATGGATAGAAGGTTATTTTTAAAATTTAATGCTTTAGGTTTAGCAAGTATTAGCAGTGCTTATGCAATGGGAGATCATTCTCATCACAATATGCACTCAAAACATACACAAAAAGAAGTAAAAGAAATCGATACTTCTTTTATCAAACTAGAAAATCCAAACATTAAACTACTCGATGAAAAAAACTTTCCTAGCGGACAAACATTAACAAATTTAAAACTTCTAAAAAACACAAGTACAAAGAAAAATTTCTTTAGATCAAGTATAGAAATCAAAGAAAGTCAAATAGAATTTGTTAAAGGTAAAAAAACAAAATGCTTTACTTACAATGGCTCTATACCTGGACCTAAAATAGAAGTTTATGAAGGTGATACAGTTGAAATTTTAGTAAAAAATAGTTTAAAAGAGCCAACTACAATCCACTGGCATGGACTTGACATACCACCTGAACAAGATGGCAACCCACACGATCCTATCATGCCTGGTAGAGAAAGAATTTATCGCTTTAAACTTGGAGAAAATTCAGCAGGAACTTACTGGTATCATCCACATCCACATCCACACTACACCACAGCAAAGCAAGTTTATAAAGGCTTAGCAGGGGTATTTGTAGTAAAAGCTAAAAAAGATGCGTTGTCGCATTTACAAGAGCAAGATTGGGTGATTAGTGATTTGCGTTTAGATGAAAATGCACAAATTCCTGATAATAATTTATTTGATTGGCTCAATGGCAGAGAAGGAAATTTAGTTCTTATCAATGGACAATTAAAGCCAAAAATAACACTTGACAAAGCTCAAAGAATTCGTATTTATAATTTTTGTGCGGCAAGATATTTAAATTTACGCATTAAAGGTGCTAAATTTATTTTAGTAGGAACTGATGGAGGGCTTATAGAAAAAGGTGTTGAATTAGATGAGTTATTTTTAAGTCCTGCTTCAAGAGTAGAAGTATTAATCAAAGCAAATAAAGGTGATTTTAAACTTGAGAGTATTTATTACGACCGCGATAAAATGCTTGTTAAAGAAGAACCTTACACTCTTATGTTAGCTGATCTTAAAGTAGAAAAAACTATAGAAAACATACCGGAGAAATTACGCGAATTTCCACCTTTAAAAGAAGCTACAAACTTTAAAGAAGTGATTATGAGTGAAGATCATATGCAAATGCATGGTATTAGTAAAAAAAGTGAAGAAGAAATCAAAAAAAGCCTTGCCTCTATGTTTTTAATCAATGGTAAAACATTTGATATGAATAGAACGGATTTAACCTCAAAATTAAATGAGGTAGAAGAATGGGTAGTAAAAAACAAATCGCAC
This sequence comes from Campylobacter lari, assembly GCF_900638335.1. Classification (NCBI taxonomy): domain Bacteria; kingdom Pseudomonadati; phylum Campylobacterota; class Epsilonproteobacteria; order Campylobacterales; family Campylobacteraceae; genus Campylobacter; species Campylobacter lari. The sequence continues at coordinate 331,409 of NZ_LR134508.1, read as the reverse complement.
ATGGATCATCCTTTCCATATACACGGAACACAATTTGAACTCATTTCTTCTAAATTTAAGGGTAAAATAACAAAAGCAAAATTCAGAGCATTGCAAGATACGATTAATGTAAGACCTGGGGAAGAATTAAGACTTAGAATGAGTCAGAAATTTACCGGTATTAGAATGTTTCACTGCCATATTTTAGAGCATGAAGATCTTGGAATGATGGGAATTTTAGAAATCAAAGAATAAAGGTAAAAAAATGGTAAAAGTCGAATTTCTAGGGCCAATTGACAAAGAAAGCTTAGAACTAAACATAAGCAATCTTAAAGAATTAAAAGCAATTTTAGGGCAAGATGAAAGCTTAAAAGAATGGCTTGAGCTTTGTGCGGTTGCTTTAAATGATGAAATGGTTTTTGATGATGAAACCACCTTAAAAGATGGGGATAAAATCTGCCTACTTCCACCGGTTTGTGGAGGATGAGTTATGTTTGAATTATACCAAGGAGCCTTAGAAATTCCTAGCATTTATGCTAGATGGTATAAATATGCTAAAGATAAAAACTGCGGAGCTTTGATCACATTTTGTGGTATAGTGAGGGCTGAAGATGAGATTGAGGCTTTGAGTTTTGATATATATGAACCTTTGTTAAAAACTTGGTTTGAAAAATGGTGTCAAAAACTTGCGAATGAAAATGTAAGTTTGATGTTTGCTCACTCTATTGGTGAGGTTAAGGTGCATGAGAGTTCTTATTTTGCTGGGGTTTTAAGCAAGCAAAGAAAATTAGGACTTAAGCTAATTAATGATTTTGTAGAAGATTTTAAAGCAAGTGCGCCTATATGGAAATATGATATCATTAATGGCGAAAAAATTTATGCCAAAGAACGCTCTTTGAAACTTCAAGGAGCAGGAATTTTAAGCGCTAAGGACTAAAATGCTAACTTCTTATAGCCAAAGTTTAGACATACTTCATTCACACATACAAACATATGAAAAAATAGAAAACATCGCCTTAACACAGTGCTTAGATAGAATTTTAGCCATAGACATCAAAGCTTCTACTAACAACCCTCAATTTCCCACAGCCTCTATGGATGGCTATGCGATCAAATTTAGCGAGCAAGATGAGCCTTTGTCTATCATAGGCGAAGTGCCTGCAGGAGTTTTTCCAAGCTTTAAAATACAAAATAAAGAATGTGTTAAAACCTTTACAGGCTCTTTAATGAGTGAGGGTTGTGATACCTTAGTACCTGTGGAAAAAGTTGAAGTTAAAGAAGGTATAGTTTATGTAAAAGAAAAAGTTCCACAAGGCTTTGCTGTAAGAAAGGTGGGCGAGAGCTACACTAAAGGTGAAATTTTACTCACTAAAGGTACAAAGCTAGGCTATAGCGAGATAGCACTTTTAGCCGAGCTTGGATACTTTCATATTTGCGTTTTTGCTAAACCTATCATAGGCGTGCTAAGTAGTGGAAGTGAGATCAAAGACTTAGGCGAAAGCTTAGAACACCCTGCACAAATTCGCTCATCAAACCATGTAGCTATAGCTAATATGGCAAAAAAACTTGGTGCTGAAGCTAGAATTTTTCCACTTTTAAAAGATGATATGCAAAAAACTCCAAGTGTTTTAAAACAAGCACTTAATGCGTGTGATATTTTAGTTACCACTGGTGGAGTTTCCATGGGGGATTTTGACTTTTTAAAGCAAGCTGTTAAAGAGTATGAAGTCATCATAGACAAAGTCGATGTAAAGCCTGGTAAACACATCAAAATAGCCAAATTTGAAGATAAATTCATCTTTGCTCTACCGGGTTTTCCATACTCGGCTATGGTGATGTTTAATTTATATGTAAGAGAACTTTTAAATGCTTGGCTTTTACAAGAAAAAGACTATGTATTTAAGGCATTTGCAAATACTGATTATAAGAAAAAAAGTCCGCATTTAGAATTTGTAGCTTGTAATGTAGAATTTAAAGATGGAAAAATTTATGCCAATTTAAAAGGCAAAAAACAAGGTTCAAGTGCCATCATCAACAACCTTAACCACAAAGCTGCATTAATGATAGCACATGATGATATAAGAGAAAATGATTTGGTTGATATAATTTTTACGCCTTAAACAAGTGCTTTTTGAATTTTTTCAAAAAGCACTTATGTTGGTAACTAATATTTACAATAGCTCAAAAAAATATTTTATAAAAACAAAATATTCTAATCAAGAAATTAAATAACTTAATAAAATTTAAACTATTTACAAATTTATTTAAAAATAGGTAAATATAAGGCTTTTTTGTTATACTTAATTAAAAATTTTTGAAGACAAAATCAAGGAAAAAAATGGCAAAGAAAATAGAGGTAAAACTAGAAGATGTATTATGGAAAAGTGCCGATAAACTACGCAAAAACATCGATGCAGCAGAGTATAAACACATAGTTCTAGGGCTTATATTTTTACGCTACATTAGTGATAGTTTTATGCAAAAATACGAAGAATTACTCGAAGAACAATCCGAAGGAGCTGACCCAGAAGATGAAGACGAATACCTAGCTGACAATATCTTCTTTGTTCCAGAAAAATCCCGCTACACCTACCTAAGAAACAACGCCAAAAATCCCAAAATAGGCAAAATGCTAGATGAAGCAATGGACGAGATAGAAACACACAATGATACTCTAAAAGGAGTTTTGCCAAAAGTCTATGCTAAAGACAACCTAGATAGCAAATGCTTAGGCGAACTTATAGACCTAATAGGCAATATCGCTTTTGATACCGGTAAAAGCGCTGATGTTTTAGGTCATGTATTTGAGTATTTTTTAGGTGAGTTTGCCCTAGCTGAAGGCAAACAAGGCGGACAATTCTACACTCCAAAATGCGTCGTAGAGCTTTTAGTAGCCATGCTTGAGCCATACAAAGGCAGGGTGTTTGACCCTTGTTGTGGAAGTGGCGGTATGTTTGTCCAAAGCGAAGAGTTCGTAAAATCTCGCCAAGGCAGACTAGATGATATCTCAATCTATGGTCAAGAGTCAAACCAGACCACCTATAAACTCGCCAAAATGAACCTAGCCATAAGAAAAATTGAAAGCTCGCAAGTGATATGGAACAACGAAGGCTCATTTTTAAACGACGCCCACAAAGACCTAAAAGCTGATTTTATCATAGCTAACCCGCCATTTAATGACTCAGATTGGAGTGGCGAACTACTAGAAAAAGACGGCAGATGGAAATACGGCGTCCCACCAGCAAGCAACGCCAACTACGCTTGGATACAACACTTTTTATATCATCTATCGCCAAACGGCGGTGTAGCGGGATTTGTCCTAGCTAAAGGTGCACTTACAAGTAATACCACAAATGAAGCAGCCATTAGAAAAGCTCTCATTGAAGATGATTTGATAGATTGTATAGTAAATCTACCCGCAAAGCTGTTTTTAAACACAGGTATCCCTGCATCACTTTGGTTTATAAGACGCCAAAAGCTACCAAACACAGCTAAAAAGACGCTTTTTATAGATGCAAGAGATTTAGGAACTATGATAAATAGACGCAACAAAACCCTAAACAAAGACGACATAAACCAAATCGCAAACACTTATAAAGCATGGAAAAACGGCACCGATTATGAAGACATAAAAGGCTTTTGTAAAAGCACTAGCATAGATGAGATAAGAGAGCTTTCTTATGTGCTTACTCCAGGGCGTTATGTGGGGCTTGCTGATAGTGATGATGAGTTTGATTTTGATACTAGATTTATCGAGCTTTTAACCAAGCTAAAATCCCAAATCAAAACCGAGCAAGAGCTAAGCGAAACTATCTTAAAAAACTTAGAGAAGATTAAATGATGTTTTGTGTTATGCTCTCGTCAAAATCACTTAAATCTAGCTTAATTTATACAGCCCACAGCTTGAAAATACGAGCTTTTAGCATTTTTTCTTCTGTTATGCTTTCGTCATTATCTTTTAAACTAAGCTTAAACAAACGAAATTCCAAATTTAAATTCTTGAATTTATTTCGTGTATTTTTTACGGAAATAAATTCCAAGGGATTAAGATATGAATAATTGGAAAAAATGTAAGCTTGGGGATATTTGTAGTAAGATAACCGATGGTTCTCACAAAAGCCCACCAAGTCAGACTAGCGGTTTTCCTATGGCATCTGTAAAAGATATGGAATATAATCAAATAAATTTAAACACTTGTAGAAAAATTTCTAAAGAAGATTATCTGAAGTTGGTAGCAAGTGGGTGTCAACCAGAAATAAATGATATTTTAATTGCTAAAGATGGTAGTTATTTAAAACATGTTTTTCGTGTTAGAAAAAAAGAAGAATTAGTATTGCTATCTTCAATAGCTATTATTAGACCGATATTGGAGCAGGTGTGTCCTCAATTTTTAACTTATGTATTTAAAAATAAAAGATTTATAGAAGAAATTGAAGCGAATTATGTTACTGGTGCTGTTATACCTAGAATAGTGTTAAGGGATTTTAAAGAAATTGAAATTACACTACCACCACTAGAAGAGCAAAGACAAATCGCTGCTATTTTAAGTAGTATTGACGACAAGATAGAGCTACTACACGAGCAAAACAAAACCCTAGAAAAACTCGCCCAAACTCTTTTTAGACACTATTTCATAGAAAACCCAAACCCATCTTGGCAAGAAAAACCATTGAAAGATGTATGCGTGATTTTAAATGGATATGCGTTCAAAAGTAAGGAATATTCTCAAAATGGAACAAAAATCGTAAGAACAACAAATTTTAAAAATGGTTTTATTGACAATAAAGATGTTATTTATATTGATAATTTAGAAAATCAATATGATAAATACTTGTTAAGAAAAAATGATTTTTTATTAGTTATGGTTGGTGCAAGTTTAGGAAATTATGTAGTGGTTACAAGTAATGTTTTACCAGCTTTGCAAAATCAAAATATGTGGAATTTTAGAGCGTTAGAAGGTGTTTCTCAACATTATTTAAACTATGCTTTAAGGGACATTATAAAAGAAAGTGTCTATGGTGCTTCAGGAAGTGCAAGGGAATTTTTTCAAAAAAATCAATTTTATGAAAAAAACATATTAGTCCCTAGTTTTGAAATAATGAATAAATTTGAAGAAGAAATTAGTGGGTTTTATGATAAATTAAATGAAAATTTAGAGCAAATCCAAACCCTAGAAAATATGCGTGATATACTTATCCCAAAACTTCTAAACGGAGAAATAAAAATAAACAACTAAAGGAGACGAGATGGCAAAGAGTAATAAAATAATAGATTTTTCTTTAACTTTAAAAAATATTGGAAAGCATCAATCATTAGATTTTAAGGAAAAAATAAATTCTTTTAGAATTGCTTTGTATGCAATGAATGGTAGTGGCAAAACATTTATAAGTAGGGCTTTTCGTTTAGTAGAAATGCAAAATATAACTGAACAAAATAGCATGATTGATAAGGTTAATAATATTATTTCTTTTGATAGCAACAATGCTAAAATTCAACTACATATTAAAAATTTAAAAAATAAAGACCAGTTTGACTTAGATGTAGAACTTACAAAGGATAAGTTTCCGCATTTTAATCAAAAAATATCGTATATATTTCATGTTTTTAATAGTGATTATATTTTGGAGAATATACAATCTAGGCAATATGAAGTAAATGGTAATATAGATGGATATATTATAGGGAAAGAAAATATAGATTTAAATGATGAGAAAGCTAAAAAATTAAAATTAGAAGATAAAGAAAAAGATTTAAAGAAAAAAATAAGTGATAAAATTCAAGAAGGGTTAAAAGAATTAACTGACTTAAAAATAAGTCCTCGCTTAAAAGAATATCAAAACATTACATTTGATAATATTGTTGAAGATATAGAGCAAGGATTTGATAAAAGCTTAAATTTTTCTAATTTAGCTAACGAATATAAAAATATATCAAGTGATATTGAAGAATATAAAGATATTGAAAATATAGATTGTGTTGGTATTGATGATGTTAGTTTTCTTAATGAAATACAAACTAAATTAGAAAAAGAGTATTCAAAGTCTAATTTCACTGAAGATTTTTTAGAAAAAATGAAAAGCAAAAAGGATTTTATAGAATTAGGTATGAATAATATCAAAAAAGACAATTCTAGTTGTCCTTTTTGTGAGCAAAAATTAGATGATAATGCTAGGGATTTAATAAATAAATATAATGAATTTTTAGATACAGAAGAGACAAAACTTTTAAAGTTTATTGAACGCAGTAGAAGTAATTTAGATAATTTTTCTAATCAAATCAAAAGTGATATTGAAAAATCGAAAAATATTCAAGCTGACTATAACAGATTAAAGGATTTATTTAAACAAAAAGAATTGGGTAATTTAAAAAATATTAAGACTGAAGAGTTTAAATTATTAGAAAATGGGATTAATACAATATCTTTAGCATTAGAAAATAAATCTAAAGACATAACACAAGTGATTAATATAAATGACAATATAGAAAGTATTAAAAAATATATTAATATAGCTATTGAAGTTACACAATATAACAATAAATTGATTGCTAGTGTAAATAGTTTAAAAAATAATAGTAAGGATTATGTAAAAAACTTAAAAACAAAGATTTGCCAAGCTAAAATGCTAGAAATTAAAAATATAGCAAAAGAAGAAATAAAAGATTATAAAAATAATATTGTTTCCTTAAAAGAATTAAATGAAAGTATATTGGTAAAACAAGAAAAAGTTAAAAAAAGTAAAAAAGAAGAATTTATCAAAACATTCAAGCTGTTATTGGATGTATTTTTTCAAGGTAAATATTCTTTTAGTAAGAGTGATTTTTGTTTAACATTAAACAACGAGCATAAACTTAAAAATAAGATAGCTAAAGTATTAAGCGATGGAGAAAAAAGCATAATAGCATTTTGTCATTATATAGCAGAAAGTCATGTGAAAATCTCTCAAGCTGATGAATATGAAAAAATATTTTTTATAATAGATGACCCTATATCTAGCATGGATTATCATTATGTTTATTCTGTTTCTAAGGTAATAAGGGATTTGCAAAATTATATTTCAGATATTAAGAAGATTAGATTTTTGATATTAACACATAATGTAGATTTTTATAATATGTTGATAAGAAATAAAATCACAAAAGATAATTTTATTTTAGAAAATGGAAAAATAAAAAAAATTAATGAAAACAAATATATATTACCATATATCGAACAATTAAAAGAGATATATAAAATATATATAGGTCAAGAGAAACCAAAATATCATACAGCAAATTCTATTAGAAACGTTTTAGAGTCTGTCGGAAGATTTTTTTATCCGACAGATGATTTGCATGATGTTATGCAAAAATTAGGACTTATGGATTTATATAGTTTTATAAATGACGGCTCTCATGGTGGATGTGCAAGTCAAAAACCGATAACAGATACAAATATTAAAGGCTATTGTGAGAAACTGATAGAAGTTTTGAAAGAGAAAATTCCAGGGCAAATTAAAATGATAGAAAATGAAATAGGCGTGAACAAAAAATGAGCAAGGCTAAGACTAGTGAGTTTGATTTGGAACAGTTTGTCATATTATCACTTAAAAAGCTTGGGTGGTGCTATAAAAAGCCTGTAAGAGCCACTGATGAAGTCTTGCTAGAAACTAGCCTTGTAAATGCACTTTGTAGGCTAAATCCACAGCTTGATTTATCAAAGGCTAATGAGATTTATAAAGAGCTAAAAAGCACAAATCACCTTAGCCTTTTAGATAGTAACGAAAACTTTCATTATAAGCTTGTAAATGGGGTAAATATAAGCGCTACAAAAGACGGCGAAAGCAGAGCCAATATCATAAATCTAATTGATTTTGACAATGTAAGCAACAATGAATTCATAGTAACAAACCAGCTAAGCATCACAGAAGCTAAAGAAAACAAAATCCCCGATGTGGTGCTATACATAAATGGAATTCCACTTGTTTTAATGGAGCTAAAAAGCCCAAGCGATGAAAACGTCACGATAAGCTCAGCCTATAATCAAATAAATACTTATAAACAAGCAATCCCAAGCATTTTTGTCTACAATGCTTTTTGCGTGATAAGCGATGGGTATTTTGCTAGGGCGGGGAGTATTTCGGCTGATTTTTCAAGGTTTATGGCGTGGAAAAGTAGCGATGGGATAAACTACGCTCCAAACAAGTCTTTGGAGATAAAAACCCTAATAGATGGTATGCTAAATCCAAAAACCTTGCTAGACATCATCTGCAATTTTATAGTTTTTGAAAAAGAGCAGATAAAAGATATAAATAATATTTTGAGTATAAAAACTACCAAAAAAATCGCAGCCTATCATCAATACTACGCAGTAAATAAAGCTATATCAAGGACAATCACAGCAAGTAGTAAAGATGGAGATAAAAAAGGTGGCGTGGTATGGCATACGCAAGGTAGTGGGAAGTCTTTGTCTATGGTGTTTTATAGCGCTAAAGCGATAAAGGCTTTAAATAATCCTACGATTTTGGTTATCACGGATAGAAATGACTTAGATGATCAGCTTTTTGGTACTTTTGCAAGTTGTGTAAACCTTTTAAGACAAGAGCCAAAACAAGCAAACGATAAAGAGCATTTAAAAGAGCTTTTAAAGGTAGCTAGTGGTGGAGTGGTATTTACTACTATTCAAAAATTTAGTCCAGAAAATGATAATGTATTTGAGTGCTTATCACTTAGAAATAATATCATCGTAATTGCAGATGAAGCACACAGAACCCAATACGGCTTTGATGCAAAAGTAGTAGAAGAAAAGTCAAAAAGTGGCGATGTGTTAGGGCAAAAGATAGTTTATGGTTTTGCAAAATATTTGCGTGATGCTTTGCCAAATGCTACTTATATAGGATTTACAGGAACGCCAATTGAAAGCCATGATGTAAATACCCTTGCAGTTTTTGGAAACTATATAGACATATATGATATATCAAGAGCTGTTGAAGATGGTGCTACTGTGAGCATATATTATGAAAGCAGGCTTGCCAAAATAGAGCTAAGCGAAGAAGGAAAAAAGCTCATAGATGAACTAGATGAAAAGCTTGAAAACCAAGAAAACGAAAAAGCAAAAGCTACTAAACTAGAAGCGGTAGTAGGTAGCACAAGCAGATTACAACAAATCGCTAAAGATATAGTAGAGCACTTTGAGGCAAGGTCTAGTAAGCTCGGCGGAAAAGGTATGATAGTAAGCATAAGTCGAAGTGTAGCTATAAAGCTATATGATGAAATCATAAGAATAAGACCAAACTGGCATAGTGATGAGCTAAATAGCGGAGCTATAAAAGTAGTGATGACTTCAAGCTCTAGCGATGGAGCAGAATTTAGCAAACATCATACAAGCAAGGCTCAAAAGCAGTTTTTGGCAAATCGTATGAGAGATATAAACGATGAACTAAAGCTTGTTATCGTGGTGGATATGTGGCTAACTGGCTTTGATGCACCATCGCTTCATACTCTTTATATAGATAAGCCTATGAAAGGACATAACCTAATGCAAGCCATAGCTAGGGTAAATAGGGTTTATAAGGATAAACCTAGTGGGCTTGTGGTGGATTATCTTGGGATTGCAAGTGATTTGAAAAAGGCTTTATCGTTTTATAGCGAAAGTGGTGGCAAGAGCGATATGGTCGCTACTCAAGAAGATGCTGTAAAAGTGATGATAGAAAAGCTTGAAATCGTAGAGCAAATGCTACCAAATGACTATGAAAGATATTTTGAGCTTGATACTGGGGCTAAACTTGAATATATACTTGATGTAGAAGAGCATATATTATCAAATGAAGATGGCAAAGATAGGTTTATGAGAGAATTTACAGCACTTGATAAAGCCTACACAATAGCTATTCCGCACGAAAAAGCTTTAGGTATAAAAGATAAAATTGCCTTTATGTATACAATAAAAGCTAGATTTTTAAAGTTTACTAGAGCAAATGAGAGTAAAAATACAATTAATCAAACAATCATAAAACAAGTGGTAGATAAGGCTATCATATCATCTAATGTGGTGGATATTTTTGATGCTAGTGGGATAAAAAAACCTGATATATCTATACTTTCTGATGAGTTTTTACTAGAAGTAAAAAACATGAAGCGTAAAAATTTAGCCTTTGAAATGCTAAAAAAGATACTAAATGATGAGATAAAATCAAGGCAAAAGCTAAGCCTAACAAGGACTAAAAAATTAGCGCAAATGCTAAATGAAACTATCAAAAAATACAATAACAAATTAATCTCATCAAGCGAGGCGTTAGATGAGCTAATAAATATGAGTAAAAACATAGCAAGTATGGATGATGAGGCTAAAAGACTAGGGCTAAAAGACTATGAATACGCCTTTTACTCAGCACTTGCTTGTAATGATGAGTATGAAAAGATTTTAGGAAATGAAAAATTATTAGCACTTGTTAGCGAAATACTACAAATCATTAAAAACAATGCGAGTATAGATTGGATGATAAAAGAAAATGTAAGAGCAAGATTAAGAGTAGCCGTAAAAAAGGTACTCAAAAAATACGGCTATCCACCTGATATGCAACAACTCGCAATTGATGGAGTTTTAGCTCAAGCTGAGATTTTAACTCAAGAATTAGCTAGCGAACATTAAATAATACTAAAAATATGAAAATTTATATTACTACTTTTATATCTACATATATAAAAGTAGTAAAAACAAAATTATATAAGCTATTCCATCTTATAAACGTACCTTAAGTATAGTATCTTACTTTATTTTCCCTATTGCAATAAAAACCTAGCTTTAATATAATTTCAAAAACCACAAAGGAGAGAAAATGGACTCAAAAATCTTTTTAGAAAATGGTCGTGTTAAAAGTAAAGGTTATGCCATGCTTAGCAAGGATTCTAAATTCACGCCTTTTGAATTTACACGTCATAAAGTAGGTAAAAACGATATCTTAATCGCTATCAAATACGCAGGAATTTGCCATAGTGATATTCATACCGCAAGAAGCGAATGGGGCGAAGCAACCTACCCTTGCGTGCCTGGCCACGAGATAGCAGGAGAAGTTATCGCAGTGGGAGAAAATGTGAGTAAATTTAAAGTAGGTGATTTTGCTGGGGTTGGGTGCATGGTAAACTCATGCGGAGAGTGCGAAGCATGCAAAAAATCTCAAGAGCAATTTTGTGAAAATGGTAAAACCGTCTACACTTATAACTGCAAAGATGTATTTCATGATAATGAAAACACCTATGGAGGCTACTCAAACAACATCGTAGTAAGTGAAAAATTTGCTATCAATGTGCCAAAAAATGCACCACTTGACAAAGTAGCGCCTTTACTTTGTGCAGGCATTACTACCTATTCACCGCTTAAATTTTCAAATATCAAAGAAGGTTCAAGCGTAGCCATAGCAGGATTTGGTGGGCTTGGTATGATGGCAGTTAAATACGCTGTAAAAATGGGAGCAAAAGTAAGTGTTTTTGCAAGAAATGAAAACAAAAAAGCAGAAGCTCTAGCTATGGGTGTGAGTAATTTTTATACTAGTACAGATAAAAGTGTGGTAAAAGAAAAATTTGATCTCATCATCTCCACCATACCAACCTCTTATGATCCACTTGCTTATATGGATTTACTAAAATTTGGCGGTGAAATGGCCATAGTAGGTGTACCTCCATATGAAATAAGCCCTAATATAAATATTATCAATTTTGTATTTAAAGCAGGCAAAAAAGTATATGGTTCGCTTATTGGGGGCATTAAAGAAACTCAAGAAATGCTTGATTTTTCTTTAGAACATGGAATTTATCCTGAAATTGAACTCATCAAACCAAGTGAGATTGACAAAGCTTATGAAAATCTCACTTCAGGAAAAGCCAAATTCCGCTATGTAATCGATATGAGTGCAGAAAATTAATACTCATCAAAAATCACATCGCTAGTATCAAAACCTCTTTGCTTGGCTATTTCAAGCAAAGAGTTTATTTGCTCTTTTACTAAAATCTCTCTTGATAAAATCCATAAATATTTTTTATCAGGACTACCTACGATAGAAACTTGATAATTTGTATCAATGTAAATAATCTCATAATTTGGCTTGTTAAAAACATTCATAAAAATACTAAATTTAACCGCTAAAGCTCTTGGAGATTTTACCCTGGCTTTGCCATTTGCTTGAGAGATTTCTCCATTTTCTTTTGTGCATATATTTTTAACTTTAATTATAGGTGTAGAGCCTTTGTACTCTAGCTCATATTCTGCTTTAGCACTTTTACAGGTTTTTTGAAAAAAGGCAGGTTTTCTAGCCATTTCTAGCCATGTACCCATGTATTTTTCTAAATTTATACCATCTAATAATTCTATCATTTTTCTTCCTTTTGATTTACCTCACCCCAATCACACATTGCTTGTAAAATAGGAATTAAACTTTGTCCTTTTTTAGCAAGGCGGTATTCTACTTTTGGAGGGATTTGCGGGTATTCTTTACGTGTGATTAAATCATCATTTTCAAGCTCTCTTAAAGTATGCGTTAAAGTCTTAAAAGAAATACCACCAAGATATCTTTTAAGTTCATTATATCTTACTACTTCATAGCGAAATAAACAGTACAAAACACTCATCTTATACTTTCCCGAAATCAAAGACAAGGTATAGTTAAACCCACATTCTGTAAAATTGCACTTTTCTTCCATATACTTTCCTTTAATATAGTATTATGCTTTTTTATATTATAATCCAAAATCATTTTTTATCAAAATGAAACACATTAAAAAGGATTTCGATGGATTTCATCACAAATCTTATTATTGCTGCTATTGTTGGTGGTGCATGTGGTGCTGCACTTCATTTATGGAAAAAGAAAAAAGAAAAAGATAGTAGCGAAAAATAATACATGAAGCAAAATGCTTCATGTATATCTATACTAATTGTCTATCATTTTTATGATATTTTAAAATACCCTCTGCACAACGATAAGCCAAAGCTCCAACTGTATCAGTAGGATTATATCCACTATTGTGCTGAAAATTTCCCGCACCCACAACAAAAAGATTATCCATATCCCAATGTTGCAAATAAGTATTAACAACACTTGTTTGAGGATCAGCACCCATAGTAGTTCCACCCGTATTATGTGTAGATTGATAAGGCACTATACTATAATCTTTTAAATAAACTCCTTTTTTAATCGATCTCACTCCTTGCATTTTTTTAGCTACTTCAGCTGTTTTATCTGTTATAAATTTATGCAAAGCACGATCTTGATCTGTAAAATTATAAGTAAGTCTTACCAGTGGCATTCCAAAAGCATCTTTATAGGTTGGATCCAAACTCAAATAATTGCTTTTGTGTGGTAAAGATGCACCTTGTCCTCCTACTGTAATAGCTCTTGTAAAATTATAATTTAAAGCTTTTTTAAATTCAGCTCCCCAACTTGGAGTTCCTTTTGGCAACGGAGCTGATTGGATAGGGCGATTTCCAAGTTGCACGCTATAAATCATAGCTCCGTGCAAAAACTTCTCTTTTGAGTGGTCAAAATTATCCCCATTATAATCATCACAAGTTGTACCCAAAGCGCCTGAACCCATATATGTATTAAATTGCTCATCAAAAAACGCTGTTGTTCCCATATTGATTTGATAACAATAGTTTTTACCTAAAGTTCCTTTGCCTGTATTTGGATCATATTGCTCACCTATATCACTTACCATTAAAAGCTTGGCATTATTAAACATATAGCTTGTAAGCACTACAATATCTGCTGGCTGAATATACTCTTTCATAGTCCTTGTGTCTACAAACCTAACTCCTGTAGCTTTGCCATCTTTTTTTAGTATTTCTACGACATTGCTATGAGTTCTTATAGTATATTTTCCTGTGCTCATAGCTTTAGGTATAACAGTATTAATAGGACTAGCCTTAGCACCATACTCACAACCAAAACGCTCACAATAAGCACAATATTGACACGGGGCTAGATCTTGACCATCTGGATTAGTATAACCGCCTTTTGAATTAGCCGCAGGTAATCTAAATGGGTGTAATTTCATTTCTTTTGCAGCTTTTTCGAAGCGTTTAAGCATTTTAGTGTTTTCTAAAGGTTTTTGTGGATAAGGACTTGATCTAAACAAACCCATTTTTTCAGCAAGTGGGTTTTCTTCTCCACAAATTCCACAGGTTTTTTCAAACTTATCATAATAAGGTTCCATATCTTTATAGGTTAAACCCCAATCTTGCAAAGTATAATCATCGCCTAATTTATTGCCATATCTTTCAAAACTTTTTGTTTTAATCTCAAAATCATAAGGTAAAAATCTAAAGGTCCAACCATTCCAATGAACCCCTGCACCACCAACATTACTTCCAAGTAAAAAAGATCCCATTTTTCTATATGGCAAGGCCAAACCATTAACATTATGGCGAAAAGTTACTGTATCTTTTGAACAATCTTGCATTAAACCATAGTTAATACCATATCTCCACTCATCATGAATCATTGCAAAATTTTCCGTAGTTTGCATCATACCACGCTCTAAGCTCAAGACAGTCAAGCCAGCCTTGGTAAGTTCTGCTGCAACTATACCACCTGTCCAACCAGCCCCTACTGTTACCACATCTACTTTTTTTAATACTTCTGCCATAATTTATCCTTCCATATCAGCTAAGCTCATAGGCTCTATGTCAAAAAACTCATCGCTTGTAATCTTGTCAATATAACTCATTTGAGCACCAGGATATTGCATCATTCTCCAACCATTTTTATTATCATTACCACCATAAATTGGATCAGACAAAACTCCAGCTATTGTCATATCTCTTAAAAGAGTAAAAAATTCAGAAGATTTAAATCCTATGAAATCGATTTTATTTTTTTCTAAATCAACTAAAATTTTATCTTGATCAACTCCTTTTAAAGATGAAAAAGTTTTTTTATAGCGCTTTTGAGATATTATTTCCAAAGCTTTAACACCTTCTAAGAAAATCTCATTGCGTTTCATTGGGGTTTGATAACCTTGCTCGGCAATTCCTTCTATAAATGGTCCTTGTAGATATTCTCTATCATTATAACCATAAGCTGAAGCTAATTGATTGTCAATAAAATAAGGCACACCTAAGCCTATAGCACCATCACCTTGCTCATCTTTTGGATAAATTCTCTCACATGCTGCACTTAGATTATCAAAATCGGTCTGCACTTGAAAAAACATTTTTCCTCTTATTTTATTTGAACTTCCTTGTGCTTTCTTGTGTGCATGAGTTAATTCTGCAGCATGCAATATAGCTCCACCACTCATAGTACTAGCAGCAACCACACCGCCACCCAAAAGACTTAATTTAAAAAAATTTCTACGATCGATGACATTATCTTGCATATTTTCCTCCTTTTTGTTGACAATATCAACTTATATTCATTCTATTCCTTGCTTTTTTAATCTAGTCTTAAATAAAAAAAATAATATAATTTTTGTATTATTTTTTAAAAAATAAATCATAAAAAGTAACATATTTGTTTTACACTTTCTTATAGTATAGTATCTTACATAAATTTCAGTATTGAAATAAAATTATAGTTAAATTATAATTTCAAAAAACGCAAAAGGATAAATATGCAAAAAATATTACTATTAAACGGTGCAAAAGACTTTGGACACTCTAAAGGAAGATTAAACACAAGCTTACATGAGCTTGCACTTAAAACCTTAAAAGATCTTGGTTTGCAAATCCAGCAAACACATATAGATCAAGGCTATAACACAAACGATGAAGTAGAAAAAATTCTAAACGCTGATGTTTTGATTTGGCAAATGCCTGGTTGGTGGATGGGAGAACCTTGGATAGTGAAAAAATACATTGATGATGTTTTTACAGCTGGACATGGAGTATTTTATAAAAACGATGGTAGAAGTCATAACGAACCTACTAAAAATTATGGCACAGGCGGGCTTTTAAAAAATAAAAAATACATGCTTTCACTAACTTGGAATGCTCCAATGCAAGCCTTTGATGATAAGAATGAATTTTTTAATGGAGCTGGGGTTGATGGAGTGTATTTACACTTTCACAAAGCACATGAGTTCTTAGGTATGAGTGCTTTACCTACTTTCATAGCTAATGATGTAATCAAAAATCCTCAAGTGCAAGAATATTTCACAAACTATAAAGCACACTTAGAAAAAATTTTTAAAGCTTAGAAATTTGGGATTTGATGCTAGAAATCATTGATTTTTTAGCCTCAAATTCACTTTTTAAATTCAAAATAATCTGCCTTTTAGCTTCTGCAAAATCAACAAAGCTTTGCATATAATTTTTATAAATTTTTAAAACTACAGGCTTATTTAAAAGCAAATCTTCAAATTCATAGACATTAAGCTCGGTTAATACCCTTTGATGTACTTCACTTGCTTTTGGATGATACAAGCTAAACTCAGTGCTATCAAGCTCATAAAATTCTTTACTCGCATTCATTTTAGTGCTAAAAAATCCCAAAGTAAGTTTAGTAGCACTTTCATAATTTGCTAAAGCTTTTAGATTAAGCTTTTCTAAAAATAAATCAAGTTCAAGTTGGCTTTTAAACAATAATTGCTTAAAATCTTTTAAAAAAAGCTCCTCGCTAGCACTAGCAAAGCTTCTAAAGCTAGCAAATTCTTTTTCACTTTCTAAGACATTTTCTTTTTGTAAATTTGAAAATTGAGCTTTAAAAAGCAAAATTTGCTCTTCTAAATGAGTAAAAAATAAGGAAAAATCATCTTTGATTTGACTAAATTCTAAAGTGATTTCATTTTTTAATCTTTTAAATTCCTTATTCATTGCTTCAGAGTTGTAAAACATAGCCAAAAATGCATCATCACTTGAAAGATACGGTGCTTTATAAGCAACTTTTTCATAAAGATTTTTCTTAAACAAACCCTTAGCTTCTTTATAATAACTACTATCTTTTTCTTTGATAAATTTTAAAATTTCTTGGGCGATTTTTTCTCCAACAAGTTTTAATTTATCTAAACAATTATGATTTAAAATTTTGATTTTTTGCTCTAGATTACTTACTTCAAAAGTTTGCAAAATAGTATTAAATTTAAGCTCTAATTGTTCTAGCGCATTTTGAAATAAATCATATTGATTTGACAAAAGTTCGCATAAATTACTAAGTTTTTCTTTAACAAAATCTTTTTTAATATGCTCATAATCAAGCCCTTTTAAATACTCATAAAGTAAAGGTAAATTTGACTTTTGTAAATCAAATTTTGCTTCTTTGCATGAAATTGCGATGATTTTTTCAAAATACTTATCAAAGACTAAATGTGCATAATTTAAAACATTTTCTAGCTCATCTTGGCTTAACTTATCTTTTTGATTTAGCACGCAAATCCCACCACGCTCTAAAAGCTTGGCATTTGCTTTTATAGCATCTTCTTCACTTTTTTTGCCTGTATTATCAATCAAACTAAGCCAAATAGCACTATGCATAAAAGAAAGCTCTTTAAAAGTAGTTAGCGTATCAGTTGTATTTGCATTTAAACCCGGGGTATCTATAAGCGTGATATCTTTTAAAAGCTCAATAGGTGCAAAAAGGTGCAAACTTTTAGTTTCTTTTAGCTCATTTCTTTGATCGCTAAATTTAGAAAGCTCATCTATATCAACAATCTCATCACTGCCATCTTCATATTCAACTCTTAAAAAATACTCCTTAGCATAGCGTAAAAAAGTAGGCTTAAAAGTCACTGGCACCACGCCTGTTGGCAGGCATTCTTTTTGTAAAATCAAATTTAAAAGCGTGGATTTACCGCTAGAAAATTGCCCTATAATGGCCACATTAATGGCTCTTTTATAGCTAGCTATAATCATCTCAAGATCTTTTAAAAACACATCATTTAAATGCAAACTTGGCTCTAAAAATGCATTTTTTATTGCTAAAATCTTTCCTTCAAAACTATCATCAAAGCTTTTACAATAAGCATTTTCATAAGCTTTTAAAAAATCATTAATCAAATCATTTTGCATTTAAAAGCTCCGTTTTTAAAGTCTTTAAACTTTGTAATTTTGTATTGTTTTTTTCTAAAAGCTCTTTGGAGTTTTGTTCATTTTGCTCTATTTGTAAAATCAAGTCTTTTAAGTCTTTGATTTGCTCTTCTTGCTCTTTTTCGTATAAATTTAAACTAAGCTCCAAATTAGCAAAAAATTCTTGATTATTTTTTAAATCTAGGGCAATTTTTTCTATATTAAATGTTTGTAATTTTTCTAAAATTTGATTTTCTAAAGAGCTTTCTAATTTATAAATATCTTGCGTAGATTCTAAATTTTTTAAAAGCTCTGTTTTTAATGCCATAAAAAGATCATTAGTGAAAATGCTTTCTATTTTTGCTTCAACCTTACTTTTAAAATCATCACAATTTTGTTCTAAAATAGCTTTTAAAAAATCATATTTCACACTTAGAGTGTTTTTAAGCTCATTAATTTTATACTCACTTTGCTGTTTTAACTCTCTTAAAAGATCAAAAATTCCATCTTTTAAAGTCGTATCAATGATAGTATTTAATCTTTGAGTGTTGTTTTTGATTTTATTATTTTGATTATATTTTAGCTCATCTATGAGTTTTTCTTTTAATTTCTTAGCTAGTAAATGCAAAAGTGTTAAAATTTCTTGAGTATTTTCATCTTTTGTGTTAAAAATAGCGCTTAGCTCTGCTTTTACTTGCGTTAATTTTTCTTTTTTTGCTTTAAAATCATTGATAATAGTTTGATTTTGCTTATCAAGCTCAAAGCTTTCATAATTTAGCATTTTATTAGAAAATTTAATTTTTTCTTCTATTTTTTCTAAATGTAATAATAATTCTTTTTTATAAGCACTTAGAGCAATTTTGTTTTTATCATATAAGCTTTTAGCTATAAGTTCTTCTAGTGTTAAAATATTACTTTGTTCTAAATTTCCACCTTTTTTTTGATAAAAATCATTGGCTAGTTTTGAAGAGATACACACAAAATCTACATTATCTAATAATTCTTGGCTAAGCTGCTTTTGTGCTAAATTTTCTTTGAGTTTATTTTTAGTATAACTAATCACCTCTTGCAAGTCTTTTTGACTAAGTAAATCAGCTTTAGTAAGCACAATCAAAAGCTTACTTACTCTTGAAGTTAGCAAACATTCTATAATAAAATCACAATCTTTTTGACTAAGACTTTGAGAAGCATTCATAAGGTGGATTAAAAAGTCAGCTTTGCTTATATAAGCTTTTGTTAAAAGTTCTCTTTGGATGATCACATCATCAAGTCCTGGAGTATCAACTATACAAACATTATCTTTTAAAAAATCAAGCGATGCAAAAAGCTCTATTTTTTTAATAAGTGCTGAAATTTTGTTTTTTGCACTAGTGTAATTTTTTAATTCTTCAATTTTTATTTCTATATTTTTATTTTCTTTTTCAATATACTCATTTAGATTAAAATTTTGTTCAAGTTGTTTTATAAGTTCTTGCATATCTTGATTATCTTTAGAGCTTTTTAAAATATCTTGCCATTCTTCTTCACTCCAAAAATATATCTTAGCTTTTTGGTTTTTGCCATATTTTAAAACACTCAAATTTGCAGTTTCAGGTACATTAGATACACCTAAAAAATCTTTTTTTAAAAGTGCATTTAGCATACTTGATTTACCTGCATTTACCACACCCGTTACCGCGATAGAAAAATCAATATTGCTAAATTTAACTAAAGCTTCTTGTAAGAGTTTTTGAGCTTTTTCATCCTCGCAAAGCTCTTGTAAGTTTTGGTTAATGAGATCTAGTGTTTGATGTGAGTTTTGAACTTCTTGCTTGTAATCTTTTTGAATAACTTTTTGTTTAGATACAAAAGCATGTATTAAAGTATTATCAGTGATTTTTTGAAGTTTTTCTAAGGCTTTTAAAAGCTCGTTTTTGTCTAAAATTCCTAAATTTAAAGCGTTAATAAAGCAAACCTGTGCATACTGAATGCCATAAAGATCTAAGCGTAAATTTAAACTTTTCATCAAACTTTTAAATTCACTCAACGCACTAAATCTTTCATAATTATCAAGATTAGTACTTAAAATAATTGCTGCTTTTTGAGCATCAATTAAACTTTCATCAAAAAGTGTATTTGTGTCAAGATAAACACTATGATTTTGCCAAATTTGTTTTAGTAAGGTTTTAAGAGCCCCCTTTTCTTGGGGGCTAGGATTATTTGTTTCTTTGAGCGACAAGCTGTCTTCTCATGTAAGCGATTTTACTTTGTAAAGGTAGTTCTTTTGGACAATTATCTTCACATGCAAGTAAAGACATACATCCAAATACACCATCATCATCGCCCACTAATTCATAAAAATCTTCTATGGTTCTGTGATCATGTGGATCTTGTAAATATCTAGCTGTTCTTAAAAGTCCAGTAGCTGCGATAAAATCAGGTCTCATTAGCTTAGTCGCACAAGAAGCAACACAAATTCCACACTCTATACAACGATCAAGTTCAAAAGTCTCATCAGCAACTTCTGGCTCAATACGTTCTTCAAGTTTAGAAATATCTGTTTCTTTTTCATTATGCACCCAGCTTTCAACACGTTTGCACATACCATCAAACCACTCACCTGTATTAACACTTAAGTCTTTTATATGTCTAAATGCAGGTAAAGGCATAAGCTCTATAACGCCATCTGGATAGTCTTTTGTCAATGTTTTACAAGCAAGTTTTGGCTTACCATTGATCATCATAGCACAGCTTCCGCAAATCCCTGCTCTACATACAAAGTCAAAACTCAAATCTGCATCCATTTTTTCTCTGATTTGAGTTAAGCACACAAAAATCGTCATAAATGGAGTTTCTTCAAGCTCATAAGTAACAAAATGAGGCTTAGAAATTTTACTTAATGGATTATATTTAAATGCTCTTATTGTTAATTTTCTACTCATAATCAACTCCTATTCTTTGATTTGGTGCTTTAAATTTAGCTTGTAATTCATAAGGCATTAGAGCATGTTGAATTTCATATCTACCTTTGCCTTCTGCTTCCATTTTTTCACGGATCGCATCAACTTCAGCTTGACGTTTTTCACTTAATGGATTTTCAATGATATTTCCTTTAGCACCATAACCTCTAAATGCAGGTGGAATTTCCATTTTCATAATGTCAAGATCTTCATACTCAACTCTAGGCATACTTTCGCCTTCTACCCAGTAAGTATTTGTTCTTTTCATCCAATTTAAATCATCTCTTTTTGGATAATCTTCTCTATAGTGAGCCCCGCGGCTTTCTGTTCTTAAAAGTGCACCATAAGCAACACATAAAGCAATTTTTAACATTCTTGGAACCCTGTAAGCTTCTTCAAGCTCTGGATTTGCACATTTTAATTCTTTATCATGTACTTTTAAATCAAGTGATTTATGATATAACTCTTCAAGCTCTTTAACCGCTTCTTCAAGACCTTGGCCTGTTCTAAAAATAGCTACTTTTTCCCACATAATGTCTTTCATTCTATTTTTGATTTCAAATACATCATGTTTACCTTCTTTACTTACAAGAGATTTTAAGTAATCATACTCTTTAGAAAGGAAAGATTTAACGATATTTGTATCAATATCATTACCATTTTCTTTACAATATTGTGCAAAATAATCTCCTACGATCATACCTGCAACAACAGTTTCTGAACATGAATTTCCACCCAAGCGGTTAAATCCGTGCATATCCCAGCAAGCTGCTTCACCACACGCAAAAAGACCATTTAGCCATTGGCTTTCACCGGTTGGTTTGGTTCTAATACCACCCATTGAGTAATGTTGCATAGGTAAAACTGGCGCCCAGCCTTTTGGACCCTCATCAGCAGGATCAATGCCATTAAATGTCTTACAAATATCTTGAACATCGCGAAGATTTTTTTCAACATGCGCACGACCAAGGATAGAAATATCAAGCCATAAATGATCTCCATAAGGGCTTTTTACACCTTTACCTTTTCTAATATGCTCCATCATTCTACGACTTACAACGTCCCTACTTGCAAGTTCTTTTTTCTCAGGCTCATAATCAGGCATAAAGCGGTAACCATCAACATCTCTTAAGATACCACCATCACCTCTACAACCTTCAGTTAGTAAGATACCACTTGGTACGATTGGAGTTGGGTGAAATTGCACTGCTTCCATATTTGAAAGTCTACAAAGTCCAGTTTCAAGTGCAATAGCAGCTCCTGTACCTTCACAGATAACAGCATTTGTAGTTTGTTTATAAATTCTACCATAACCACCTGTTGCAATCATAGTTCCTCTAGCAACATAAGCAATTAATTCTCCATTAGTTAAATCTCTAGCAATAGCTCCTAGACATTTTTTACCATCATGGATAATTCTTACCGCTTCCATTCTATCGATGATTTTAACTTGATGTTTAATCGCTTCATTTGCTACACCATAAAGCATACAGTGTCCTGTCGCATCAGCAATATAACATGTTCTCCATTTTTTAGTACCACCAAAATCTCTTGCATTTATAAGACCATGCGCTTCTTCTTTTTCTTCAATAGTAGTTTTTTGAGCGTTTATAACAACAGTTCTAGGTCCTTTTGTAACCCTAGTCCAAGGCACACCCCAAGCAGCAAGCTCACGCACAGCTTTTGGAGCAGTTTGTGCAAACATTCTTGCAACTTCTTGATCACAGCCCCAGTCAGACCCTTTTACTGTATCAGCAAAATGCACATCTTCATTATCTCCCTCGCCTTTAACGCTATTTCCTAAACTCGCTTGCATACCACCTTGCACAGCAGCTGAGTGAGATCTTTTAACCGGACAAATACTTAATAAAGTTACACTTTGACCACTTTTTGCAACTTCAATAGCAGCTCTTAAACCTGCAAGACCACCACCGATAACTAAAGCATCACTATATTGTATGTTCATATTTAGCTCCATCATAAGTTTTTACTATTTGCGCTACAGAGTTGTTTTGGTAATTATTAAAGCCTATTTTTGCAAAAGCAGCTAAGCTTAATACACCTAAAACTAAGAAGAAAATACTAATAAACCATTTTGCTTTTTTAAGTTTTTTACGACTTTCTTTTGCATCTTTACCTTCAAACCAACCCCATTTTACACATAATCTATAAAGACCGATACTACCATGTAACTCAACACAGATTAATAATGCAATGTAAAATAACCACATAAAATGGCTTACTACTCTATCGCCTGACATATCAGCACTGATTTTATCTGCATTAGTAATGATAAAAATTAAGTGCGCAGAACCCAAGAAAAACATTACAAAACCAGTTGCAGCTTGAACCCACCATAAAGAAGAATCACCATGATTCATATATTTTAAGTGCGTTCTACAAAGTTGGTATTGTCTGAAATTAATAGGGAATTTTCTCATTGCAAGACCCGCATGCACAAAGAAAATAACCAAAACACAAGCAGCTAAGAAAGAAGTGATGTAGCTCATCATAGGGCTATTAATGATAAATTTTAGTTCTAAAAAGTGAACCACCGAATCAAAAAAATCATCACTAACCAAAATGGTAGAAACGAAAAACATATGTGCCCACATAAACAAGCCTAAAATCAAGCCTGTTGCACTTTGAATATAGTCAAGTTTTGCTGGCATTTTGCTTTTTTTGCCATCAATACTCTTGCCTAAAAAACCTTCAATGAGTTGGCTCATATTTACTCCTTTTAAAAGTTGATAAGTTTTAATATCGGAGCAATTATAGAACTTTTATTCTTAAAATAAATAAAAATTTATAAATTTTTTTTAATATTTCTTAAATAAAAAGATAAAAATAGTCCTAATAAAAACATTAACAAGCTTAGTATTTGACCCATACTCATACCAAAAGCAACAAAGCCTATACCAAAATCAGGCTCTCTAAAAAACTCGCATACAAAGCGCGCTAGGGCGTATAAAATCGTATAGTAAGCAATCAATTCTCCATTATATTTTTTATATTTTTTTATTAATAATAAAACAATAAAAACAATAAAACCTTCCAAAAAAGCTTCATAAAGTTGCGAAGGATGACGTAATATCCCATCTACATAAATACCCCAAGGTACTTCTGTAGCTCTACCAAATAACTCTTGATTTAAAAAATTTCCAATACGACCAAAAATATATCCACATGGCACACTAATAGCAACTAAATCTAAATATTTCCATAAATTTTGCTTATTTTTTTTACAAAAAACATAAGTTGCAATCAAAAATCCCACAACAGCACCATGATAACTCATACCTCTAATCCCTACGAATTCTCCATTATAAAAAGGATTAAAAATTTGCCAAGGATGTGTAAGATACCATAAAGTATGCGCATCATAAATTAAAATATAACCCAATCTTGCACCTAAAATCACCCCTATTTCTACCCATATAAAATAGCTATCAAGCATAGCTTTAGAAATTCCCATATTATCTTTAATCGCATAGTATTTTGCAACCATTAAAGCAACAAGTAAAGCTAGCACATACATAATGCCATACCAATGTACTTTTAAACCAAAAATTTCAAAAGCTACCACATCAAAATTTGCATAAATATTTTGCCAAAATTCCATAAAAAGCCCTTATTATAAAACATATAATATAGCAAAAAATTGTTATAATTATAAAAATCAAAAGGAGGAAAAATGAAAAAAATATTATTATTTTTTAGTATAATTTTATTTTTAAGTGCTTGCACTGGTAATCAAAAAACTTATTATATTTCTATGCCAAATTTTAAAAGCACTTTTGAAGAACACAACCATACAAATGCTAATAGCCCTAAAGTCAAGATCAATGATGTAGAAATTATAAAAAGTACTTTTTATAGTTCATATTTTGAGCAATCTACTCTAAATCAAAGAATCAACAAAAGCTTAGAATTACTCAAAAAACAACTTTTAGAAGATAGCAAAGCATTGCTTCAAAGCAAAGGATATACTATAGATAATGAAAATGCTGATTATGCTTTTAATATAATTATTAATGCTAATTTATATGAAGATAAGGTTAGAAGAAATTCAAGCCTTGGTGGTGATAGTGTGGAGTCTTCTTTTATGATTATTTTAGAAGCCCAAAGTCATTTAAATAATTTACATCAAGAAGATACTTTCCAAAGCACAACAAGCTCGGCAAAATTAAATGATCCTATCATTTTAAATTATCCTATAAAAGGACAAGCAAGCATAGAAAGCTTTAGGGAGGTATATAGTGCCGTTCCTACCCAGCTTAACGAAAGTCTTGCAGCAAGCGCTTTAGAAATTGATAAAGTTTTTGTTGCTTTTTATAAAGAAATCGCATCTGGTTTAAAAACTAGCATCAAAGAAATCAAAGAAGAACCAAAAACACAAGAAAACTCAGAAGTTCAAGATGTAAAACAAGATAGCAAAAAAGAAGAAGAAATCACTCCGTATCAAAATAATGAAGTAATTATTTTTGAATAGCTTGTGCATAAAACACTTTGATCTTAAATTTAAGATTAATGTGTTTTTCTTCAGATTTAAACTCTACAGGAGTGCTAATTTCTATTAAATTTTTATATCTTTGCAAATCATTTAAAAAAGAATAAAAAGCTTGAGGATTTTTCATCTTTACGTTAGCTCCAAATTGGTATTTTAAATACTCTTGCTCTTTTTTAATAGGAATGAGATTAATTTTTACATCATCAAAATATTTTTTCATAAATTCCAATAATTCTTTTTGTGAAAATTCTGCATTGATTTGAGCTAAATTTTGCGCATTTGCCTTTTGAAAATCATCAATAACTTTTTCTAAAGCTTGCAGCTCATTTATTGCTTTAGTATTTTGAATTTGCTGGGTTGCTAATCTTGAATGTTCGATTTTATAATCTTTCAAGAAAGGCACAACTAAAAATAAAATCAAAATTGCACAAAGTGCTACAAATGAAAAAGAGTAAATCAATATCTTTAATATATCAGCTTCTTCTAAGCTCTTATCATTTTTGCTCATACATTTCCTCTGGTATAGTGATATTTACACTTACAAAGCGATACCAACCATTTTCTAATTGATAATAACTTGTTTGAGAATTAGAAAAAATACTCCTTAATGGGGCTTCTAATAACAATGAAAACATTTCTTTAGTAGGTGTAATACCTCTTAAAATAAGTGATCTATCTTCCATTAAAACCTCATCTAAAGATATGTTTTTAGGCACTAGGGTAAAAAGGTTTTGAATACTTTTTAGTAAAACTTTATTTTTGCCATTTTCTTGTTCTTGCTCCAAATTCCCCAAAATCAACTCTGCTTTATCATTTTGTCTTACTAATTCTTGGTATTTAAGCTTATTAGCATTAATTTGTACAATAACTTGAGCTAATTCTTCTTTTTTATTATCAAGTTGCACAGATGCATAATAGCTTTTAAAAACTACCACAATAAATACTACAAAAATCAAAGCAACACTAATGCTAGTAAAATAAATCCAAATTCTAGTAAAAAGATTAAAAACAGGTTTTATCTTAGGTTTGATTAGACTATATCTCATAGTTTTAAGTCCTTCACCATAAGTTCATTCATCAAATTTAAAGTATCTACAAGTTCTACTTTAGGTTTTATAAAAAGCTCATTTTCTAGGTAATCAAGCGAGGTTGAACTAAAACTTTCCTCATCAAAAATCACAATTTCTTCCAAAAAGCTATTATCATACAAAGGATTTTGATAAAATTCTTTTACACTTGAAATGATGTATTCTATCATTTTCATATCCGAGCTAAAATTTTCTAAAGACTCAATAGGAAGTTCTTCTTTTTCTTCATCTAATTCCTCGAGTTTATCAAGCTCTTGGCTCATTTCTTCTAAACTTTTTAAATCATAGTTTTGCTCATCTTCTTCCTCATGACTTTCATCATCAATTTGCAAATCAAATTCTTCTTTAATATCATCAAAAAAATCATCTTCATCATAATTTTGACTAGCTATATTAAAATAACTTCCAAACAATATAGTCTTATTTTTACAAATTAACATTGCAACAAAATCATGGTATCTATATACATAAAGGCCTATTTTTTCTTCAAAACCTCTATTTACCATACAATGATAAAGTAAAGAAAAAGGCGAATAAAGCAAATCCAAACCACCAAAAGCCTCATAATCTTGCTCATATGAGCTTAAAGAATGATTAGAAGCATACAATAAACCATTGTTAAAAGAAATGCACTTGACACTACCTGCATCAACACCAAAATTAGAAAGATCTTTAAAATTTGAGCTTGGCACAACGCCTTGTGCAATAGGAGTAAAAAAAGTGCATATATAATAAATTTGAAAATCTTTAGTTAAATTTTTTACATATTCTATGGCTTTTTCTTTATCTTCAAAGCTTTTTTCAAAAGTATCAACAGCTTGGGATTTTTTCCAAGTATGACATCTTATAATGTATTGTTTTTCATCATAGCAAATACATACTAAAAGTTGCAAAATATATTTTCTAAAAAAAGATAACATAGTGTTTATCCTTTGTCTATTTGACTTATCATATCAAATTTTTCTTTTATCAATACTTTAGCTTCTTCTAAATTTAAATTTTGTATTTTGATTTCTTCACTTAGTCTATAGGTAATCTTAGAAAAAGGTTTAGGTAAGATCATTTTATCCCAACTTTTAAATTCCCAAAAAGAACTTGCTTCATAATTTAGCAAAAAAAGTGGAGCATTTTTTTTCAAAGCTATCATCACAGAACCATCTGAAACGCTATGATAAGGCCCTCTTGGTCCATCTGGAGTGATAATCACATCATCGCCTTGATCTAAAATTTTAAAAGATTGCTTTAATAAAGCCAAAGCACCTTTGCTTGTACTACCCCTTAGAGTATTTAAACCAAAAAATGCAATATTTCTAGCAATAATCTCCCCATCTTTATGGTGTGAAATCATCACATAAGCCTTTTTTCCTTTAATACCCATTTTACAATAAGCAAAAGGCATTAGAGCAAGACGCCCATGCCAAAAAAGTATCACACATGATCTTTTTGGAAGATTTTGCCCTAAATAAACCTTTCTACAAGTTAAAAAAATTAACCATTGTAATAAAAAAATTCCAAAGGCTAAAAGATTAATCTTAAAGGATTTCGCCATTTAACACCATACGTCTAGGATTGGTGATTTTTACTTTTTTCATTTGTCCTAATAACTCTTCACTACCTTTAACTTGAATCAAAAAATTATTATCACTTCTACCTGCTACAAAACCTTCGCTTCTTAATTCTTCAAATAAAACATCAAATTCTTTATCTTTTTGCTTTACAACAATTTCATCTAAAATTTCTGTATGTCTTGCTTGTAAAATACTCAAGCGTTTTGAAGCTATATCATCAGGAATTTGATTTGGCATAGTTGCAGCTTTAGTTAGTGGTCTTTTAGAGTATTTAAAAGAAAACATTTGCTCAAAACGCACTTTTTCAAGCACATCCATGGTATCTTCAAAGTCTTTATCGCTCTCTCCTGGAAAAGCCACAATCACATCAGTAGAAATACTCACATCTTTACACATAGAACGCAATTTTAATGCTCTATCTAAATACCACTCTTTAGTATAACCGCGTTTCATAGCCTTTAAAATTTCACTTGAACCACTTTGTAAAGGCATATGCATAGACTTACATACTTTAGGATTTTTAGAAAAAACTTCTAAAAATCTATCATCCATATGTAACGGATGTGGGCTTGTAAAGCGGATACGCTCCAAACCTTCGATTTCACTTAATCTTTCCAAAAGATCTGAAAAATTAATCTTTTCATGTGCATTAGAAAATCTTTTACCATAATTATTAACATTTTGCCCTAGTAAAAAAATCTCCTTAGCACCTTTAGCAATAGCTTTCAATGCTTCATTTTTAATAATATCAAAAGGTATAGAAATTTCATCTCCTCTTGTGTGAGGTACTATACAATAAGTACAATGCTTATCACAACCTATAGATATATTAACATAGGTTTTATAAAGGCTATTTCTAAAATCTGCAAAAGCATAATTACTCTCATCAAAATCTATATCATTACCTAAAAATTTTGGCGTATTTACAGCCTTTGTGATTTTAGAAACATTTCTAGCACCCAAAACAAAATCTACATTAGGAGCACGCTTGAAAATCTCATCTCCCAAATGTGAAGCAGTGCAACCACAAACTCCTATTTTAGCACCATTTTTTTTGATTTTTTCAAAACTTCCAACTTCTGAAAAAAGCTTATGTACAGGCTTTTCACGTACTGAGCAAGTATTGATTAAAATCAAATCTGCTTCTTTTACATCTTGAGTTAATTCATAATTTTCTTTTTCTTTAAGTTCGGCTATCATATGCTCTGAATCACGCACATTCATAGCACAACCTAAAGTTTGTATAAAAAGTTTTTTACTCAAAGAATGTGTACCTCATACATAAAATCTGTATCATCTAAACCATATTTGATTGTTCTATGATAAACACATTTTCCTTTTTTTTCAAAATGCTCTACTAAAGCGATTAATTGCTTATGTGCATTATCTTTATCAAAATAGAAAAATTTTTGACCTTCTTTTTCCACAGCCTTTTCAATACTTTCTAAACTTATGCTTTTTGGCTTTTCATCAACAGAGGTTCTTGCTATTTTTAAATCCATATCATCATCCTCAAGTTTTTTTAATCTGAAATTATAGCAAATTTTACTTTTAATTAAACTTATTAAAGATATAATTTTATTCTTCAAATTTTTAAAATCCAAAATTAAGGTTGTATTGTTATTATGGAAAAAATCACAGATATAATTGAATCCATTGCTAATGAGAAAAATTTACAAATAGAAGATGTAAGAGAAAGAGTTAAAAAAGCGCTTATTAATACTGCTAAGAAAATTTATGGTGATAAGTATGAATTTTTTGTTGATTCAAGCAAAAATTTACAACTCTATCAAAAAATCATCGTAGTAGCTGATAATGATGAAAGATTAGAATATGAAAATGAACATTTTATCGCTTTAAGTAAAGCAAAAACTGAAGCTAAAGATGTAGAAATTGGCGATGAGCTAACTTATGAATGCTCTTTAGAAAATTTAGGTCGTACTGCTGTAAATATCTTACACAAAGAATTAGAATATAATATCCAAAAACTCTTAGAAGAAAAAATCTATGAAAAATACCAAAAAATGGTAGGACACATGGTTTTTGGTAGCGTAGTAAGAGTAGATAGTGAAGAAAATACTTATGTAGAAATTGATGAGTTTCGTGCATATTTACCTAGAAAAAATCGTATTAAAGGTGAAAAATTTAAAGTAGGCGATGTAATTAAAGCTGTTATTAGACATGTATATATTGATAAATCAGGTATGAAAATGGAACTTAGTAGAACTAGCCCTAAATTTTTAGAAGCTTTATTAAAAGCTGAAGTTCCTGAGATTAAAGATGGTCTTATAAATATTTATGCAAGTGCAAGAATTCCAGGTGAAAGAGCAAAAATCATCTTACAAGCTAATAGTCCAAGCGTTGATGCAGTAGGAGCAACTGTGGGTATAAAAGGAGTTAGAATCAATGCTGTAAGCAAAGAATTAAAAAATGAAAATATTGACTGCATTGAGTATTCTAATGAAATGGCAATCTTAATCACTAGAAGCTTAGCTCCAGCCATTATAAACTCAGTTAACATTAAAGATAAAAAAGCTATTGTAACGCTGAATAGCGAGCAAAAAAGCAAGGCTATAGGAAAAAGTGGTATTAATATACGCTTAGCTAGTATGCTTCTTGGATATGAGATAGAGCTTAATGAAGTAAATAATGAAGATAAAACTAACAATCAAGAAGAAGCATTTAAAAATCTTAAAGCTTTATTTGGAGAAAATTAAAGCTGCTTACCGACGGTTTGCTCGGTAAGTTTTTTCTTTAAAACCAAATCTACAACTTCTTGCTCTCTTTTATTTGCCTTTTGGCAATGATTTTTGTCAAAAAAATCTGTGATTTTAATAACTATTTTAGCCCATCTTTTATCGCGTTCTCTCCAAGCATGAGATGATAAAGACTCCCAAGCATAACCATTAAACAAAGTAGCATTGACAAAATGATCAAGCGCTCTCACACCTTGTCTAACCCTAGCAGGATTACCAAAAGTACCCACTATAACAATAAAAAGATAACTAATCACCGCTAAAGGAACGATAGCACAAAGTAGTATGGTTCCTGCTAATTTTTCTTTCATTTTTGCCTTTTTATAAATCTTATATTCATACCATTTGCCGATCTTATAGTAAGTCTTCCTACTATATCAGGTACGAAATTTTCTTCTAATTCTAACTTATAAGTTCTTAAAATATTAGCTAAAATCAAAACAGCCTCTTGCATAGCAAAGCCCTGCCCTATACACACACGCTCTCCCATACCAAAAGGCATATAGGTGTCTTTTTTAATCTTGCTTTTATCTTCATGGCGACTTGGATCAAACTCATGTGGATTTTCCCAAAAACTATCATGTCTATGGATGAGCCATGGAGCCACCACTACACCTGAACCTTTTTTGATAAGCTTATCTCTCATTTTGTTATCATTTCTTGCTTCTCTAGCAAAAAAGCCAACTGGTGGATAAAGTCTTAAACTTTCTTTAAACACATTTGTAAGATATTTCATTGCTCTAATATGCTCTATCTTAAATTCTTCATTACCTGCAACTTGCATGATTTCTTCATAAGCTTTTTGTTGCTCATCTGGAGAAATACTTAAAATATATAGTGTCCAAGTTAGTGAGCTTGCAGTAGTTTCATGACCCGCTAAGAAAAGCATGGCAACTTGGTCTAAAATTTCATTAAAAGAAAATCTCTCATTAGTATCTGCATCTACCACCATAAGCAATGATGATAAAATATCTTCATATTTTCCTTGATCATTTGTAGTATTATCATATCTTGGTTTTATAATATCTGATAAAACCTTGCGTATAACTCCGCCTGCTTTGAGTCTTTTTCTCTCGCCCAAAAGATTTGAAAGCCAAGTTGGGAAGCGAAACATTCTTCGCATAGCTGTTTTAACTGTTTCTTCTTGCACAGTTACAAAAGCATCTAAAACAAGTTTGCCTTTTTGCTCATCAAGTTTTGATGACATGATAGTTCTAAAAATCACATCTGCGGTTACAAAAGTCATAGCCTCATCTACTTCTATAACTGCTTTATCCTCATATTTTGCAAATCTTGCCATCATATCTGAAGCTGCTTCACTCATCAAATTAAAAACCTTAGAAATCCTTGTCATTTCAAAAGAAGGCCTTAAAAGCTCTCTTTGCTTTTCCCATACTCTATCGTTAGTTGTAAAAATACTTATACCCAAAAGTGGCTCTAAAAGTTCATGTAAAAGTTGGCTTTTTGGGTATTCTCTAACCTCATCTACCATGATGCGTCTAACTTCTTTTGGATCATTTACTACATATAGATCAAATCCAGGCATTTTTACTCTACCCATCATCATCTTATAGCTTCGCTCATAAAGTCCATCAAGCCATGATCTTCTTTTTAGTAAAAAAGTAGTTAATGTAGAAGCTTTATTTTTATAAGGCTTTGGATGAAAAGGACACTGACCCATGTTTTTCTCCTAATTGATTTTTTCTTCTAACTTATTTTTACCTATGATAAATTCAAAAAAGTTATATACTCCTTGAATTTGAGTGGCAAATAAATATAAAAAATGTGCTTTATATTTATCTTTTTTGATTTTTTTATAATCTTTACTTTTATACAAGGTATGAAATTTAGCCGAAAGGTATTTTGGACTAAATTGTGCTTTTACTCCACTTGTGCGTATAAAATCAACTTGTGCAAAACAAGCACCATCGATAATAGAAGTAAAATCATACCATATTAAATTTTTACTTCCTAAATACTCTAAGTCTTTTCTAAACTCAAAAGATCTTTTTTGATAGCTTACCAAAGGTATGCACTCGCCTAAAGTTAAAACCTTTAAATTTTCAAAAGATATATTTTCATCTTCACATTTTCTAAGCACTTTTGCTAAAACATTTATGCAAAGCACCGTTCCTACGCTATGTGCACTTAATATGAGCTCATAGTTTTTATCATTTACATTTTCTTTTAGTTTTTCAAAGATAACTCTAGCAAAATCATCCATTCTTAACTCAAGCTCACCTTGGGAATTTTTCTCCCAGTTTGCACAAAAAGAACAAATTCTAGCTATCCAAAAAACAGCTAATTTCTTGCCTATTTTATAAAGCATTTTTGGTAAAAATACTAATGATAAAATAAAAGCTAAAATTCCAAAAACAATATGAAAATTTTGCAAATACAACAAACTTCCAAAAGCACAAACTAAAGTAAAAATCAAACTCAAAAGTACATAAAAAAATGGATAATAACCTGTGATAAGTTGGTGCGGAGATTCTTTACCAAATTTTAAAAAAAGCCCTGTGATGGTATAAATTCTAAAAAAACTATAACAATCACCCAAAGCATCTTTTATACCCTCTGACCAGTTTTTTTTGACTATATCATTCCAACTTAAAAAGGTGTAAGTAATACTTGTATACGGGGTTTGAATTTGCCAAAAAGCATAT
Source organism: Campylobacter lari (assembly GCF_900638335.1). Taxonomy (NCBI): domain Bacteria; kingdom Pseudomonadati; phylum Campylobacterota; class Epsilonproteobacteria; order Campylobacterales; family Campylobacteraceae; genus Campylobacter; species Campylobacter lari. Next base: position 297,929 of record NZ_LR134508.1, on the reverse strand, counting down.
GCATCAGCCTGAGCTTTTGATAAAGTATAATCATAATTTAAAAGTGTATTTTGCTCGGCTAAATTTTTTTTAAACATAGCATAATAATGCCTATATCCTCTAGGATCATAACCAGCTATATAAAAAACATCTCTTTTTTGGCATATTTTTTTCATCAACATCCTAAGTAAATTTAATACTGAATTTAAAAATATAGCTAAAGTTGTTATCTTTGTCAAATGCTTATTTAAAAGCTAAATGAGGGGTTTTTACTCTGAAATTATTCATTAAAAAATATTTTATAAAATAAATAAAAATTTATAAAATCAAGAAAGAACTTATGAATATAATCTTACTAGGTGGCAGTAATAGTGTAGTTAAAAATGGTCTTAGGATAGGTCTTGAAAATAAAAATATTTCATTGCATAATTACGCTTTAGGGCTTAGCACTTCTTTACAAAATCTTTATGAATTAATACGCCATGAAAAAACTATAAATAAAAGTGATTTTCTCATCAGCGAATCAAATATCAATGATTATTTAAGCCCTATGAGTTTAAATATTATACTTAGAAATATTGATTATTTTTACGAAGAACTTTACAAAGCAAACAAAATTACCATAGTGCTTATACTCCCCATACCAGCTTGTAATGATAAATCAAAAGCTATTAATGAAGCTCATAGGAAAAATTGTGCTTATTATGGTTTTAATCTAATCGATGTAGACTTTTACTACCAAAAAAATAATCTTTATGATTTTGATCAAAACTATAAATTCCACCCTATGCCACTAGCTATCCAAGAACTTGGAAAAAACATCATTAAAAATTTACACAGCTTTAAAAAATCCAAAGAAAATATCATTTGCTCAAAAAGAAAATTTCATATCTTTACACCCTCAAATTCAACTAAAATAGAACATAAAAACTCATTTTTTTGTGAAAAAACTACAAAGATTAAAGCTAATGAAAAAATCATTTTTCCAAAAGAGTTAAAAAACTATCAAATATTAGGCATACACACTTGGAATCACACTAACTCATCAACCCATGCTATATCATCTATAAGCATTGAAAACTCATCTTTTAAATTAGTAAAAAATTTTGGACTTATCAATACTTTTCAAGATATACAAAATGAAAAAGCAATTTGTGATGAACAAACCTTTTTGTATGTTAATACACAAATTATCAAGCAAAGTGAGGAAAGTTCGGGCTTAAGCATAGCAAATGAAAAAACACCAAGGCTTGATTATGTGGACTTAATAGGAATTTTACTTTTAGAAAATGATAATGATAAAAAAATTGAATGCAAAATTCAACTTACAAATACCCATGATTCTTTAATACCACCTATAGCATTTTACAAAGAATTAGTACTAGAATACCATGAACTAAAAAAACTTGATATGCAAACATTTTTACAAAGTCAAAATCATAATCTTTTGCGTTTTTTAAATCACAAAGGCTTAAAAAATGAATATGAGATATTCATCCATCAAAACAATAAACTTTATGGAGCTAGTTTAAGGATAAAAGAAAGATTAAGCTATAAGCTTGGGGAAGCTATCATGAAAAATAGCAAAAGCTATCTAGGATATTTTAAAATACCTTTTGAATTAAGAAAAATCAAAAAAGAGCATTTTAAAAATCAAAAAGATCAAAAAAATCTACCGCCACTAAAAGCTTATGCTGACTATAAACACGCTCAAATAGCCAAAACACATTTACCTTATCTTTTAGGTAATGCACTTTTACAAGCTTCAAGAACTCCTTTTAAAATAGGCTATTTAAGTTTACCTTTTAAACTGAAAAAAATTGCAAAAAACTATAAAAAGAAAATTTTAATCTAAACTAGTATTTTTGAAAAAATTCCCATTAACTTGGGTTTTATATATCACATAATTTCTAAATTTAGCGTGCAAAACAGCATCAGGCTTATATGCTCTACATTCTTTCCAAAAAGTATGCAAGCTTTTTTGATAAGTCAAACCTTCAATATCATAAAAGGCTTTTCCCATAACTTTTAAAGGGCTGTTGTGATATAAAGCAGAAAGTCCTACTGTACTATTTATGACTATAGTGCCTCTTGTATTGATTAAAAGTGTAGGTAAGTGTAAGTCATGTACATATAAAATTCTACCCTCAACATTATATTTTAAGCTCAAATCTTCTATAAGTTTAGTATAGTCCCTATAGCCACGATCCATAGGATGATGCTTAAAAACTAAATAAGACTTTGCTTTGGCATGATTGGCAAAAGAGATAATCACTTCTTCTATAAATTTTTCTGTAGTTTTTTTATAATGATGGGAGAGTTGAGTATCATTGTGCACTTGTAAAATAGCCAAAAAATACTTTTGCTTTAGGGAAAGAATTTTTTCGTTTAAACTTTTTTCTGTGATTTTGTATTTATTTTTTCTATATACTGAACAAAACCAAGGTAAAAAGTCAAATAGCTTTAAACTTCTATGGTGTAAAGAATTGTTAAAACACCAAGAAAATAAAAAAGCAAAAAGCCAGTATAAAAACGAAGCAAAGGCCATATTTCTAAAAGTACTTGAGAAAGTTTTAAATTTAAAATCTTTATCGAATTTTTTCTGACTTAGATAAAATTCTTTTTCTCTTGACAAAGTGGAGTTTGCATTCACTCCATCTTTTTCAAAAGTAATAAAATTTGGTCTTATATAACCTTCTTCAAAAATCCATATTTCAATATCCATTTGCTTAGCTACATTAATGGCGATTTCATGTACTTTTCTACAATCATTATACATCAAGATAACTTGAATTTGTTTTTCTTCAAAAAGCTTTTTATAAAAATCCTCAAGCTCGGCTAAACTTTTAGTGTAATTAATACTTTTAAAAGGGTAAAAGAAAAAATCTCCGCCATTAAAATTTACTTTATAAACCTTAGCTTGCGGGATTTTTGTAGCAATTTTACGAAAAAATCCACCCACAGGTCCTTGGAGCAATAAAACATTTTTACCAGAAAATTTTTTTAACTTTTTACTTAAATTCATCTAATCAAAATAAATTCTATTAATCTTCTTATTTTTCTTAATATATAAATTCTTATATCCATAAACCAACGCAAATAAAATTTAGAAAAATAATCTTTTTGCATTTTTAACATTATATCTAATGCAAGCTCAACTTCACATAAATTTTTACTTTTTGGATGGATATATCTTGGATAAAGAATCAAAACTCCCGCAACTAGCTCTTCTAAACTAAGCACTCTTGTGCGTCTTGGGATTTGATGTAAATCTGTAGTCAAACCCCAACCTGCATAAAAAGGCTTGCCATAGACCACTACTTTTTTACCACGCAAAAGAGCATCAAAACCACTTGTAGAGGTTATAGTGTGGACTTCATCACATGCATTTATAGCACTATCTATGCTGACATTTTCTATAATTTTATCGCAATATTTTAAAATAATGCTTTTATCTTTTAAACCCTTACGGTTACCACTTAAAACATCGGGGTGAGGTTTAAAGACTATAAAAGCATTTTCATTTATCTCTCTTACGCTTTGTAAAAGTTTTAAGGTATCAAAACCTACACCACCTAAGATCATAGAAACATCATCTTCCACTTGAGCAGGGATTAAGATGATTTTTTTATTGGTGTTAAAATTTAGCTTTTCATGCTTTAGGCCATTGTATTTTGAAAATTTATTTTGCGTGATAGCAGCGATGAGTTTTTTAGCTCTTTGTTTTAAGTTTTCATCAAAGATATGATTTTGTAAAATATCTTCTAAATCACTTGGTTTGCTTGGATCAACATATAAGCCTTTACTATCTACTATCAAAGAAAAAGGGCGTGTAAGGTCTGAACCTAAAAATACCGAGCGTAGAAAGCCATCTTCTACTAGAAAAATTGCATTATTAAAATCTCTAGCTAGCAAAGCTTTATCATATTTTTTACCCCAAATGAAAATTTTATCTTCAGGATTTAAATTCGCTTTATAAAGTTCACCCGGTGAGTTTAAAAAAATAATTTTATTGTTTTTGGCCTTAAAAAATGGCTTCATAAACCAACGCTTCCACAAAGTAAAACCTAAAAAATACAAAGTATTTGAATTAGCATGCTCTATCTTTTTATACTTTGCTAGAGTATGAATAGTGTCAAAAATATCGCTTTTTTGATTTAAGTAAGGATTAAAATACTCACTATATAAAATATAAGCAGCACAAAAAACCTCTTCTAAAGTTCTTTTTTTAAGTCTTCTTTTGCACTCTAACTTATCTTGAGTCAAACCCCAGCCTGCATAAAATGGCATGCCATAACACACACATTCTCGTTTTAACATCAAAGCTTCAAAACCCATACCAGAAGTTTTAGTATAGACTTTCTTAAAATGACTTAGAAATTCTATGGGATTATAATTTTCTTTTATAACTACACAACTATTTGGTAAATCTTGCACATCAAAATCACTTTGCTTTTTACCACTTAATACATCAGGATGAATTTTAATGTATATTTTAGCATTTGGATTTTCTTTAATAGCATCATTTATGATATCTTGGGTTGAAAATTTATTAGCTAAACCAAATTTCAGTGAAGCATCATTTGCCACTTGAGTGATGATTAATACGCGTTCTTCGTTAGCACTAAAAAGCTCTTTTGGTACACATAGATTATTATTATACTTGCTAAGTTTTTCTTTTTTTATAAGCTCTATAGCTTTTTTTGCTTGTTCTAACTCTTCAAAACTAAATTCGTGAGTATTTAAAATATTTTCAAGTTTAGATGGAGTCGTGGTATCATAGTAAATTCCCACATCATCTTTGACAATAGAAAAACTAGGGCTATTTTCTACACCTAAATTTAATGAGCGTAAAAAGCCATCTTCTAAAAGCAAAAATTTTGCACTATATTTTTTAGCTAATTTTATAGCTTCTAAACCTGACTTTTTTCTACCCCAACCTACAAAAATATCTTCCTTTGTGATATTTTTGTAGATACGATATAGAACTGTTTTATAAAAATTTTTAACATTTTTTTTCAGTTTTTTAGATACGGTATAAAATTTCATAATTTTCTCTTTTTTATAGAAAATCAAATATAAAGCAAATTAGAAGGTTGTATCTATTTCCTGATATTAATATATTTTTCTAAATCTTCAGGGGTTCCAATACCATGCATTTGTCTATAATCAATGTTGTATATACCTATTTTTGCTCTATCTTTTATCGCATAATTGTATACAGGGCAAGTGTAAAATTCACCATTCACACGGTCATTTTCTATAATCATATTTATCGCAGAATTTACAAATATACTCCCTCTATTAAAATAATAAATTCCAACTGTAGCTATATCAGAAATAACTTCTTTTTCCTTTACGTATTCTACAATATTATGCGAATCTAATTTAACAAAAGACCATTTTGGATTTTTCTCACTATCTATAAAAGTTAAAATCGATCCATCTAATCTGCGTTTGGTGCAATCTTTAATATATTTATTAATATCCATATCAACTATTTGATCAGAATTTGCTATAAGCAATGGTATTTCATTATCAATCTTACTTTTAGCATAAAGAACCGTACAAGCTGTGCCTTCTGTTAATTTATCTATACCTATAAAATGCACATTAAAATTTGATCTTATATATTCAACCAATGCTTGCTCACTTTCAAGATGTTCTTTTCTTGCTATTAAAATATAGTTAGCACTCGGAATACATAAATTCTCAAGCACCCTAACAATCATTGGTTTACCTAAAACATCTATAAATGGTTTTGGTTTTAAAAATCCAGCTTTAGCAAAACGGCTACCAAGACCAGCCATAGGTATGACAACATTAATCATTTATTTCTCCTATATATTTATCTTCATTAGCCCCTGGAATTTTTACAACTACCGTAATAGTATCTTCCAAAGCTTTAAAATCTGTAGATTCTTTTGGGTATATAACTATAATATCATTTTTTGTATATATTTTATTACCCATTTGCACTTTACCTTCGATAATTACAGTAATTTCGGTGGCTATTTTGTGATAATGTTTATCTTCATAATCATCTTTTTTATAATGTTTTACACCAACTTCAACCAAATCTGTTTTTATAACACTTGGATCAAAATTTCCAACAAACCAACCGCGAATCATATCTTGTAAGCTAAATACTTCCATTTTCAATCCTTAGGAATATCTAAATACGCTCTCAATTCTTTCATCTTTTCTTTATCCCACTTAATAATATCTACACCTTCCAATCTTTGTTTATCCAACACCAGCACAAACTCAATAATCGCAACATCACCTTCCGTATAAATATTCTTAGCGCTAAAACTCAATTTATTACAACTATTAAATATATTCTTTACAACTTCCAAAGATTTACTTTTTCCTTCCACTCTTTTAACAATAGGATCTTCAAGTACAAAATCATCATCAAGAAGTAAAGATACGCCATTTAAGTCTTTCTCGCTAAAAACTTTTATATATTGTCTAGTTAACTCTTTTAGCATTTTTTATCCTTTCATATTCACTGATTTTAGCATGACTATAAAAAGTAAAGTAGTGATTCGGATCAATAGTTACATTGATCACTTTTTTATTTTTTAAAATTAACTCATTTAAAGTTGAGGCTATGTAATATTTTCCCATATAATTTACATCTTTTTTTATAACATTTTTAGCAGCATTGAATAACAAATCTAAATTCTTAAAATAATAAAATCCAGCAATAGCATTTTTACTTATAGGTTTTTTCTCAAAAGACTCTAAAACCAAATTATTATCTTCGTTACATTTTACATAAGCCCATCTTGGATGAATATTCTCAAAACTTAACACACCAGCATCGCATTGCTCAAAATTAAAAAGAATCTCTCTTAAGTCATACTCAAAAATTTGATCCATATTAACCACTAAGACAGGATTTTCCTTTTGTATGTCATCTACAGCCATCATAACCGAGCAAAGCATTCCTTCTGTCTCATTTTTTAGAACTATTATTTTACATTTACCATCAGTTAAGACATTAATAGCATCATCTAAATGATACCTTCTAACATCATCTTGTTTTAAAATAAAAACAAAACGTTTTTCTTTCACACTATCATAGTTTCTTATGAAATGTTCTAACATAGTTTTGCCACAAATTTCAATAAATGGCTTTGGAAAGCCATCTTTATCTTCGCTAAAGAAAGAACTTTTACCCGCCAAAGGAACAACTATATCAATCATCTATTCTCCTTTTGGAAGTTATTAATATGCTTTAAGATATTTTCATAATTAACTTCAGTGATTTCTTCCACTATCATTACATTGGCTCCACTAGCTCTAGCTGCTTTTATACCGTTTTCATTATCCTCTATAATCATACATTCTTTTGGGTGCAAATTCATTTTTTCTATAGCCTTGTTATACATCTCAGGATCAGGCTTTCCTTTTTTAACATCTTCATTAGAAATGTAAAAATCTAAATACACATCAAGAGAAGCTTTTTGCATCATTACTTCTATAGTATTTCTAATAGAATTAGAACATACAGCCATCTTATAACCACTCTCTTTAAGTTTAGAAAGAGCATATTCATGGTGAAATCTTGGTTTACATAAACTATAAACCAAATCCATGGTGTATTGTTGCTTTAGCTCATTAATAAATCCATGTAAGCCCATAGGTAAACCTTTTTCCAAAGAAAGCATTTTTAGTTTATCTTTTGTTGGTAAACCATCAAAGGTTGTAAGATGTTCTATACGGGAAATTTCCATTCCAAAAAGTCTTAATGCTTTATTTAACGCCTCATAATGCCAATCTTTAGCTTCAATCAAAACGCCATCCATATCAAAAAGTATTGCTTTAATCTTAAACATTAAAAAACTCCCTTGCTTGAATAGGATAATCTGTACAAAGCATCAAACTATCATCGTTATCTAATTTTTTAGATATTTCTTTATATTCTTGCCACTCTTTTTTAAAATCTCTTTTATGTAATTCAGGGGAAACAATACATATTTTTTTATTATTTTCTAAATGCTCCCGAATAATCTTCTCATCAATCCAATGTTCATAAAATTCATCCATCCATACTCCACATGCTTCATTATAAAAACTAGGTTGTTTTTCATATTCACTTTGTCTTGTAAAAACATTAAAACCTGCTTTTATATAGAGCAAAGTATCTGGAATTGACATATCAAATACAAAGTAGCTATTAATATCATATTTCTCTAAAAATTCTTTCAAAATTCTTTGAAGTCCATCGGCTTTTATATTTAACGCCAAAGGAAAATTATTAGAGAATCTTTTATATAAAGCAAAAAAATCATCTAGAGTCAAACAATTGCTATTTGGCATATCATGTGATATAACAATTTGCTCTAACATATCTCGCAAGTCAGTCTCAACACCAAAATCGTTACAAAAACTTCGCTCAAACGCAAGCAAAGCATTCTTTTCACTTTCCTTAACCCAAAATCCTCTATGAGCAATAATTTTCACAAACAACTCCTTGTTATAACTAAACCTATACAATCATAAATAATACCGCAACATAATAAAACACAAACTTAAAGTACACAATACTGATGTTGCTAAAATTAATAACTTAACTTTGCTTCTTCAACTTCCTAATCTCAAATAGCAACTTGATATACCCCCCCCCATACCAAGTTTTATTAGCTTGTATAAGAGCTTGACCTAGTTTATAAGTAAAACATTCTTTTTCTTTTAAGGCTTCTTTGTAATCAGGATAAGATTCTAGCGAAGGTAATATTAAGGAAGAATCTTTTTTTATTTTTTCTTGATAGATTTTTTGTTCTTGTTTATGCTTATCATAAATATATGATAATACAAAAGGCATTCTTATATAACCAAGTATAGATTTAGAATTAACTATCATAGCTTGACCCAGTTTATAAGAAAGTTGATTTTGGATACGAATTTTAGCTGTTGTATAATTTATTTTAAACAATAAATCATCTCGAAAAATTTCTAATTGTTTGATTTTAGTATTGTTTCCTTCGGCTTCTAATTCTAATTGTTTGATTTTAGTATTGTTTCCTTCGGCTTCTAATTCTAATTGTTTGATTTTGTTTTCCAAAAGAATTTCTGGGTGTGTATTCCAGCCGAGAATAAATTCTTCTCTCTGTAAAAAGAAGTCTTTATACATAGTATAATTAACTGGTATAACAAGAAAACCTTCATTTTGTTCACTTTTATAGCATTCTTGAGAAGCACTAGAAAAATAAACAATATCTCCTTCATTTATATATCTTGGATCTGCAACCTGCGATCTTCTAAAAAAATTATTACCACAAAACACATGCTTATCAGGTAAAGCGCGACCGGACTTCTTTATCTCATCAATATATCGTTGCACCTTTAAAGGGGTACAAAATAGCACATCAGCTCTCGTATATATAATATATTCATAATCTATTGAATGTATTATTTGGTATCTCTCTCTAATTCGATTGCCTCTTTGCTTAGACAGAAGTCCACCGTGAATCCCATCAGGCAATTTTTCTACGGATATTGCTACAGGGTTATAAATTTTTATAATTTCATCCACTTCTTCGCTTTGTATCTCTCTCTCGTTTTTAAAAATTTTATGTTTTGCATGCCAACTACCTTCCGACGAACTTAATTTATCCCAAGTATGTATAAATATATCTATTTCCCAACCATCGTCTTTATTTGCTTCTACAATATTCTTTAAAAAATTTTTATATGTTTTTTGATATGTTCTAAGATGACCAAAAAATTGAATCGCCAATTTTTTATTTGTTACAAGATCTTTCATAATCATCTTCCAATCTTACTATATCATCTTCACCTGTGTATTCACCTACTTGAACTTCTATCATCACAATAGGAATTTTGCCATAATTGCTTAAACGATGTTTTTGTCCCATTTTTATATAGATTGATTCATTAGGTCTTACTAAATTTTCAACTCCATCTACTTCTACGCTTGCTATACCGCTTAAAACTATCCAATGTTCATTTCTGTGAAAATGTTTTTGCAAAGAAAGTCTTTTACCAGGTTTAACTTCTATACGTTTGATTTTATATCCTTTTTCATCTTCAAGTATAGTAAAACTCCCCCAAGGTCTATGTGTGCAAAGATGATTTTTACTTAAATTTTCATTTTCTTTAATAGCTTCATAAATTTGCTTTACTTTTTGAGAGGATGATTTTTTACTAATTAAAAGTGCATCTTGAGTATCTATGATAAATATATTATCAAGATCAATTGTAGCTATAAATTTCTTTTGATCGCTTGCATAGCAAAAGATATTATTAGAATCTAAAAATTTAGTATTAACATTAGAGTAATTATTACCATTATTAAACTCTTTAGCTAAGCTTTCAAAGCTTCCTACATCACTCCAAGAAATATCACTAGGTATTACTTTTACTTTGTTTGATTTTTCCATTAGAGCATAATCTATGCTTAGTTCTGGAATTTTCTTCATGTCTGCTGATTTGATTTTAATAAAATCATTTTGCATCAAAGCATTTTTATGCGCTTTTAAACAAAAATCATATATTTCTTTTGCATAAGTTTGCATTTGCTCTAAGAAAAAACCAACTTTAAACATAAACATACCAGAATTCCATAAATAACTTCCATCTTCTAAAAATTCTTTAGCATTTTTAAAATTTGGTTTTTCTATAAAAGCTTCAGCATCATAAGCGTTTTTAGATTTAATATAGCCATATCCAGTATGTGGATTATCAGGTTTTATGCCAAAAGTTACAAGATAATTGTTATTTGCAAATTCTATAGCTTTAGTTATTGCTTCTTGATATGCTTTTTCATTTTTGATTAAGTGATCACTTGGTGTAATTAAAACTATCTCTTCTTTAGGCAAAGATAAACAAGCCAAAGTAATAGCTGCCGCAGTATTTTTTGCTAATGGTTCCAAAATAAACCTAGTATTACTTGTGTTTGAAATTTGATCAAGAGCCAGAAAATACTGTTCTTCATTGCATACTATTAAAGTATTAAAGCAAAATTTGGAATTTCTTTGCAAAGTCAATTCAAATAAAGTCTTATTATTAAATAATTTTAAAAATTGTTTTGGCATTAGTGTTCTGCTAAGTGGCCAAAGTCTCGTGCCGCTACCACCACAAAGAACAATGTTAGTCATTAATAAACCTCTTCTGTAAATATTTTTATTTTAATAATTATATCTATGATTAATGTTACATTATATAATATTACTCCTGTGTACACCTTAAGAAAGAGAGTTAAAACATAATTTATCAACTTTGCATATCTAAAAACATGATTTCATTATATATTCTTTTACAACACTCACCATCTCTAAATTTAAAAGTTGACATGATGTTATGCTTATAAATACCTTTTATCTCACAATCATCTTTAAGAAATTTTTCAATATTATCAATTAATTCATCTTCACTTATTGCAACTGGACCAAATCCATCTTTATCAAAATCAAAATAACCCAACTGAGAAGTATGATTATCTAAATTAAAATATTCATCTTTATCAAATTGAAAATACAATACAGGTTTTTCTAAATAAGCCATCTCAAAAGCTACACTAGAATAATCTGTTATCATCATCGAAGACTTTATAAATAAATCACTCAAACTACAATTATCTTCACGTTGATAAACTTCTATATAATGAGGAATATCCATTAAAGGCAACATAACTCTCATATTAATATGAGGACAAAATATGATTTTATAGTCAAATTTAACACATAATTCTCTAAATCTCTGACTTTTTAAAACACTCATCCAATTGATATAGTAATCACTGATAAACAAATCATCACTTATTTGTTTGTTAGCTGTATCTTCATTCAAGGGCTTAACTAATGTTTTTCTCCAAGTTGGCATTATTAATATAGTTTTTTCTTGGCTTCTAGCTTTTTTGGCATAAAGTCTATCATGTCTAGGAAGACCTGTCAATTTTACTTCTCTTTTTGTGTATAAATATCTATTACAATTATCAACTATTGAATGATATTCATTTTCCGTTGATGTAACAAATAAATCGATTTTTTTAGTATTCAACCATCTAGATAAATCATCTCGTATTACACCATGTTGTAAAAAGACAAAAAAATTTACATTTTCAAAATGCTTCAAAATATAATTATCTGCATGTGATGATATCAAAATATAAGTATTTTTTGCAAGAGCTTTAAAATCATCTGAGTTAAAATCCACCAAATTAAACCCTTCATCTTCAAGTCTTTTCCAATCAATAGAAGTTGAATCTAATGCAAAATATATTTTTTTATCCGGATGGTTGTGCATTACATATCTATACATACATTCAGCATTATCATCTGCTTCATAATCTCTATCGATAAACATCCAAACATCCTTTACTTGATGTGGAATAGATAATCTTGAATATAATTTATCGATAGAAAGCATAGAATAATGTTTTCCCTCAAATGAGATTTTAGTTACTTGTGAATTTAAATATATTTTCAAAAAATTAGCAGTCCTATATTCTTGTAATTTTAAGTATATTCTACATTGATAAATAAAAACTTCATTTATAAAATCATATTGTACTATTTTATACTCAAAGTTAATTTTATTATTATCAATATATATTTCAATATTTTCAATATTACTAGTTTCCATAAAACACATTAACACCACTTCTTTTTTATACAAATTAAGACTATCAATATAAACTATTTGAAAAGGTGGCTTTTCTTTTTTAAAGCAATTTAAAATTCCTACTTTATGAAAAAACCAACAACCAGCTAAATTAAAATCCATTATAGTATCATTATCTATATAAGTAAAAATTTTTCTTAACAAATCAAAATATTTTCGTTTTTCAGAAAAAGCCATAAAAGCAATTTTTTCCGGACAATTAATAAGAGAATTGATCTGCCAATAAAAAAAATATAAAGCAATATTTTGTGCATATTTAATATCAAAAGACTTCTTTTCAAACTTATAAAATAACTGTTGAATATATTCTCCAATTTGAAGATATACATTCTTATCTAATAAAGCTTTAGATGTGGTGGAAGATATATTTTTTCTATAAAAGTACACAGAATCTTGCAAATAGCAGATTTTAAAATCAGAATTATCTAAAATATAATCATAAAAAAATAAACCGTCTTCAAAATTTGATTTTAAATTTTTATCTTCATTAAATAATGTTTTAATATCATTAAAACAAAATAAAGAAGTTGTTGAACTCTGCATTTCATTTTGCAAATCACGGAAGAATTTTATATTTATTTTTCTATTAAATTTATAACTTAAAGGATGTTGATTAGTTGCTTCTGTTTGATTATTAAATATCAGAACATTAGTAGCAATTACTTTAACATCATCATCTTGATGAGTTGCTAAGAATTTATCTATTTCATAAAAATAATGTCTATCTAAGAAATCATCTGGATCGGTAAAAGTAACCCATGGAGTTTTATAGTTGTTTTCTTGCATATATTTTAAACCTAAATTTCTCGCACTAGCTTGTCCACCATTTTCTTTATAAAGATAGACAATGTTTTTTGGGTATTTTTCTTGATATTTTTTAATAATATTTGCAGAATTATCCGTAGAGCCATCATCTACTAGTATCATAAAGATATTTCTTTTAAAATCAAGTCTTTGATTTATAATTGAATTAAAATAATCATCTAAATATTTTTCTGTGTTGTATACAGCTGATATTATTGTATATTGAGTAAAGCCTTTGTATTTTTTCCTTTTTTCAATAGCATCCTTGAAGAATAGTTTTGGATTTTTAAACATTTTTTTTACTTTTTTAAAAACAAACATAAACAACCTTTTTGTATTCAAAAATAGGCCTTGAATTATAATTTAAATTTCCTAATATTATACTGAATTTAATATTTCATAAATTCTCTCACAACACTTACCATCTTTAAAAACAAAGGTTGAATCTATATTGTCTTTATAAACACCAAAAGGTTTACAATCATTTTGCAATAAGTTTTCTAGTTCTTTTAATAAATTTTCTTGATTCTCAACAACCGGCCCAAAGCCATCTTTTTTATAATCAAAATATCCTTTTTGTAATGTGTGGGAAGTAAAAAATTCCTCTTTATCAAACTGATAATAAACTACTGGTTTTCCTAAATAAGCCATCTCAAAAGCTACACTAGAATAATCTGTTATCATTAAAGAAGAATTGCAAAATAAGATTTGTAAGCTTTCATTTTGATTAGCTATTTTTATATAAGATGGAAGATTAAATTCTTTTAAATATGGTATAATATTAGGATGAGGATTAAAAACTATAGTATAAGAATATTGTTTGCACAACTTGCTTAAGTTATCACTATTTAATAGAGAATTCCATTTTTTAAAATATTCGCTTTCTTTAAAACTATCTTTCAACTCTCTTTTACTAGAATTTAATGTTACGCCAACTATATTTGCTCTCCATGTTGGCATAATAAGAATTTGTTTGACATCATATTTATTATTTTCCAATAAAACATCATGTCTTGCAAGACCTGTTAAAACCACCTCTTTTTTTCCAAATTTATAACGGTTATAATCATTTGCTATAGAATCATACTCTGCTTGAGTTGAAGTTATAAATAAATTTATTTTTTTAGAATTAAGCCATCTTGAAAGATCGTTTAAAATAATACCGTGTTGTGTAAAAATAAATTTATGCTCAGGTAATAAATACTTAATCAAATATTCATCAGCATTAGAACTTATAATTTTTGATGCTTTTTTTACAATCCTTTCAAATTCAAAACTTCCAAATTCTGTTAGATTAAATCCTTCTTTTTCTAATCTTTTCCAGTCTGAACTTTCTTTTCTTAATGCAAAAACTATTTCTTGTTCAGGATGATTTTGCATAATATATCTATATAAATGCTCTGCGTTATCATCTGCTTCTACATCTCTATCAATAAAAAGCCAAATATTACTTTTTGGTAGTCTTTTTTGAAATTCTTTTCTGATATCTTGAATAGATAAAAAATACTCACCATATTTACTAATCATAACTTGCTCATTGTTAACAAATATTTCTAATTTATCCTTTGCCTCTTTTGAAATACGAACCCATAGTCTTTTTTGATAACAAAACACCCTATCTAAAAAATCATACTTTACTATCTTTTCATAATCTGCATATACTTCTTCTCCATCAACAAGCATACTTTCAATATCTTTATCATCTCCAGTATAGTAAGTAATTAAAATTTGCTCTTTGTAAGGATCATAATCTTCTATATAAGCCATTTGAAATGGTGGTTTTTCATTTTTAAAGCAATTTAGAATTCCTACTTTATGAAAAAACCAACAACCGGCTAAATTAAATTCCATTATAGTATCATTATCTATACAAGAGAAATTTTTATCTAGCAAATTTAAGTATTCTTTTTTTTCACTTTCATTTAAAATAGAAGTTTTTTCAGGTGAGTTGATCATATCTATAACATGCCAATACAAGTCATATAGTATTAATTTACGAATAAAACTATAAGAAAAATTTTCATGTAATATTTTCAAATAGCCATATTTTGGAACAATTAAAAAAAATTCTTTTAATCGTAATTTTAAATTCAAAGTAGAATTTCCTTCTTCTCGTTTTCTATAAAAATATTTTGCATTTGGTAAAAAGGCACTTTTTAAATCAATATTTTCCAACAAATACTCATTTATAAATTTGGCATCTTCGAAATTAGATTTTAACTTTTCATCAAAATATATTTTATTAAAATACTTAGAGTTCATGAAACAACTAGCAGCAGATAATTGTATAAAATCATTAAGATTATAGTTTTTTTTAATTTGTATACCGTTTTTAAATTTAAAGCTTAAAGAATGATTGTTTCTATATAGCTTTTGCTTTTCATGATAAAAAACTATATTACACCCTATCATACAAATATCATCATCTTGATGAGTTGCTAAGAATTTATCTATTTCATAAAAATAATGTCTATCTAAGAAATCATCTGGATCGGTAAAAGTAACCCATGGAGTTTTATAGTTGTTTTCTTGCATATATTTTAAACCTAAATTTCTCGCACTAGCTTGTCCACCATTTTCTTTATAAAGATAGACAATGTTTTTTGGGTATTTTTCTTGATATTTTTTAATAATATTTGCAGAATTATCCGTAGAGCCATCATCTACTAGTATCATAAAGATATTTCTTTTAAAATCAAGTCTTTGATTTATAATTGAATTAAAATAATCATCTAAATATTTTTCTGTGTTGTATACAGCTGATATTATTGTATATTGAGTAAAGCCTTTGTGTTTTTTAGGAAGATATTTTTTATATATACTATTTATCCAAATTGATTTTTTCTCTATAGCATCTTTAAAAAATAATTTCGGATTATTTCTAAATTTTCTAAGCTTTTTATAATTTAAAATCACCTCTAACCTTTTAATTTTGCAATTTTAGAACCTATATTATACAATAATTTAATCATTTTTTGATTTTTAAGATCTAAAGCTTTTTGATAATCTCTATAAAACTCTAATGGTAATCTTTTATTTAAAACATCTTTTTTAATACTTTTTTTATATTCTATGGCATCTTTTTGATGTTGTAAAGATACTCTAATAACACTAAAAGGTAGAGTTAATTTTAATATGCCTTTTTTTCTAGAGAGTTCTTTTGTAAGTTTATACGAAAGATATTCTTTCACTCTATCAACTGCCCCTAAGGGTTGATTTTGTATATATATTTTTAAATTTTTAGTATATTTTTTTAAACATAGTGGATCTTTATCAAACCTTTGTAAAACCAAAGCTTTATTACAAACTACTGGCAAAAAATGTGTTTTTATATCTTCACTTAAATAATGATTAGAATTAATAAATTTGATAAAATCTAATGCGATTTGTATCCAGCTTGCACTTTCATAGTATAATCTAGTTATATTTGAGCTCTCAAAAACATCTATTTTTTTAAGATGTGAATTAGGATGTATTATCCATTTTTTATTAGTAAAATTCATAGAGCTTAGTTCTCTTAAGCGATATATATATACTTGCTTTGGATATATATATATATATTTACTTAAAGCAAATAGTAACACTCCAAAATGACAATCTTCTGCAAAAATCCCATTAATAAATTTTAATTTTATATTTTTAAAAAAATTAAAATTAATCATACCTTGCCAAGCAAACCAAAAATAAAAAAGTTTTCTTTCTCTAGCCTTCTCTAGCCATTCTTTAGGTGTGATAATAATCTCATTTTTATAATCAAAATAAGTCATTTGGCTAATATGTTTTCTTTTGACTTTATCGTATAAAGGCCTATAATCAAACCACAACGCATCTACCCCATCCATTCTAGGTACACATTCTTCTATGCAGTTTAATTCCCAATAATCATCAGAATCTAAAAAGATAATATAATCTATAATAGGATAAGTAAAGCTTGTTAAATCTTGTTCATCATTAAAAGCTTTATAGCTTTTATATACAGTATATATTTCATAAGGATTATTATCCTCTATATTAAATTCTATTAAAGAATTTTCTTTTATAGTTTGGGTTTTGTTTTTGAGTTTATATTCTCCGCTAAAATATTCTATACCTACATTTCTTGCTGTGCTTTGTCCACCATTTTTTTTATCAAAAAGAGTGATTCTTTTATCTTTTAAAGTGTATTCTTTTGCAATATTGAGTGAGTTTTCATCCGTGCTGCCATCATTTACTAGTATGATTTCTAAGTTAGTATAAGTTTGATTGATTACACTATCTAAACATTCTTTTAGATATTTTTCTACATTGTATATGGGGATTACTACGCCGATGGTTTTAGTTTGCATTTTTAAACTTTTTAAAAAATTTAGAATCATTAAAAAACGCTTTTGGATTATAAAAAAATTTTTGAAGTAAACGATAAAATTTTGTGTGAGAAAATTTAGTTTGTATAAACTTTAAACCTATATATTTATTGAACATTTTTATAAATGAAAATGACGAAATCTCGTATATAAAAGGCTTATAAATCAAGGAATTTAAACTATATTTGCTTTTTCGAATATCTTTAAAAAATATTTTTTTATTTTCTAAATTTATTTTATAAAATTTTATAATTTCTTGTTCTTTTTTGCCAAAACAGTATAAATCATTAATTAAAAAATTTACAAAAAAATCTAAATCATTTTTATCTATATTTTTTTCTACCATAAGATTTAAAATTTTATCATTGTCTTCTTTTGACAAGCTTTTTAAATACAATCTTGCTTGCGTTATTTCATCTTGATATAAAGTTTTATCAAATTCTAACATTTTATTTTTGTTGCTAGTTATCAAATAAGACTCTGGTAAAATTCCTTTTTCAAAATAAACAATCTCTAAATCTAGTTTTTGAAAAAAGTCTAATAAATTTTTGTTTTTAATGTACTCATTTAAAAGCAAAACTTTATGAATTTGTTTTTCTGTGATTATACTTTCGAGTTTTTTTTGGCTTTTGTAAATTAAACTATCTTCGTTTACATATATAATATTACCTATATAAGGTAGTATTTCTTTTATGGAATATAATGTTTCATTAGAGTGAATAAATAAAACATTATATTGATAAACACTTTTATCACATAAATGCTTTATAGAATGCGCTTTGATATTTGATATATGCTTGTAAAATCTTTGATGATTTTTGTGCTTATTATCCATATAACCATTTTGATTTGGTTCATCATGATAAAAATGATATAAATACACCCCATGAAAACTTACTTCATATCCAAGCAAAGCAAACCAGGCTCTAAAACCTTCAAAATTTTTAAAATTCCAATTTCTTGCATCATAGTTTAAATTAGCTGGTATTTGTTCTAAATCAATACAAGAATATAAAATTCTTGCCAAAAGATCAAAATCCTCATATCCATGACCTATAAATTGCTCATCATTTCCACCAAGCGTTAAAAATTTATGCTTATTAATCACTATACTAGAAGTAGAACTTGGGGCAAAAAATTTGATCCACTCTTTTTTTCCGCTAATTAAATCATTCTTTATCAAACCATCCCATAATTTTTTATCTTGAGTTTCGATAAACTTACTACCCTTTTGGTTTAAAAATACAACTGGTAAAGATAAAATATAATTTGGCTTTAAAGCTATTTCTTTAACATTAATAAGATCTAAAATATACTCCAAAGATCGCTGTGATAAATAATAATCCACATCTAAAAACATCACTACATCTGAATTTGCAAAAGATGCACCGAGATTACGGCATTTTCCTTGCGAGAAAAAATCTTTTTGACTTTCATCTTTAAGATAAATATGCCCATTTTCTTCAATGATCTGTTTTAAATCATTTTCTAAAGAAGAATATCCTTCAACAAAAATATATTCAATTCTATCATCACTTTTAAACTCGCATGCTTTTTGACTAACACGATCTTTTATATAAATTCTTTCCTTACTTAAACCAAAAGGTATGATAATAGAAAGCTTCACACATTGCCTATCGCATAAAGTTGTATAATGCCTACTATTTTTTCATCTTGAGTAACAACTATTTCTTTGATTTTATATTTTAGCATAAGCTCTTCTGCTTCACTTGCCATAGCACTTGCTTCTATGGTTTTTGGACTATCGCTCATGATTTCTTTAGCTTTAAAATCAAATCTTGGCTTATCATTTGCCCTTAAAGCTCTTCTTAAATCACCATCTGTGATGATCCCGACTAATTTTTTATTCTCAAGTACTATACAAAGTCCTAATTTACCACTAGTCATCACATCAACTAGCTCATTAAATTCACTCTCAGGACTTACTATAGGTAGATTATTTGACACCATCAAATCACCCACTCTAGTTAAAAGCTTTCTACCTAAGCTTCCTCCTGGATGAAATAAAGCAAAATCATCAGGTCTAAATTTCCTTGCTCTCATCAAAGTCACTGCTATAGCATCACCCATAGCTAAGGTAGCTGTAGTAGAAGAAGTTGGAGCAAGCTGGAGTGGGCAAGCTTCTTTTTTTACTGCTATATTTATAAAAACATCTGCTTGCTTAGCTAAAGTAGAGTTTTGATTTCCCGCCATAACAATTAAAGGAATTTTTCTTTTTTTGATCACCGGTATGAGTTTTAAAACCTCTTCAGTTTCTCCTGAATTTGAGATAGTCAAAAGCACATCCTCGCTTGTAAGCATACCAAGATCTCCATGTAATGCTTCACCTGGATGCATAAAAAAGCTTGGAGTGCCTGTGCTAGCCAAGGTTGCAGCTATCTTAGCTCCTATATGGCCTGACTTACCCATGCCACTTACTACACATCTGCCTTTGATAGATAAAATCAGCTCAATGGCTTTATTAAAACCTTCATCTAAATTATCACATAAATCTAAAATCGTTTTTGATTCTATTTCAAAAACTTCTTTGGCTATTTTAATCGCATCAATTTGGCTCATCTAAATTCCTATATATTTAACACTACATTAGTTGCAATAGCTATTTGGTACAAAATTTGTGTTAACATGCTAAAGATTTGTAAATTTTGACTATCTACTTTTGGTAAAACTAAAATAGAATCTCCTGCTTTGATATCTGCTGAGCTTCTACCGCTGTATTTAGTTGCTTTACCATTAGCGTTGATTACCAAAACTCTTGATATATCCGCCCTATCACTAAAACCACCCGCTAGGTTGATATAATATCTTAATTTTTCTTTATCCATATACACAAATGCACCTGGTATAGAAACTTCACCTTGAACTAAAACAAGATTATTTTTACTAGGTACATTTACTACATCACCTTCTTCTAATACTATAGAATTATACGCTTTGACATTGTCTATAACGATTTGTCCTTTTGGTTGGGCTTGTTTTGCACGCGCAATAAATTCTAAAATCGTCTTAGCTTGAGTAGCCCTAATGCTAGCTTGCTCAGCATTAACCGAAGAGCTTGTTAGAGCTAGTGTTTCAAGTTCCTTAAGCTGAGCTTCAATAAGTTGTTTTTGAGTCGCCGCTACGCTTTTTCTAAAAACTTGCAAGGCATTAATGTTTGATTGCTCATTAACTGTAATCATTTTAGCAAGTTCAGCTAAAGTTGTGCCTTTTTTTATCACCACTGAGTGCAAACCACTATGCTCACCTTCTATACTAATGCTAATATTTTGCGCAGTATAATCAGGTCTAAATTCTATCTCATCGCCATTGTATAATTTCACACCTAAAAACTGCTTTTTACTGTAAGCATCCACATGTAATTTATGATCATCTCTATAGCTTTTTACCACAGCATTAGTTACTATAGGTTTAGCTCCTGCAACTTTAGCTATATCTTCTAAATTTAAAATATCATTACTGAGCTCAAATCTAAAAGGCTTTTGCACATCTCCTTCTACAAAAACATACTTTTGCACACTACCCACTAAGATCACATCGCCCATTCTAAAAGGAAAAAGATCAAGCTGACCTTTAAGTAAAAAGTCATATAAATCTACCTTTTTAATGACTTTATTATCTCTTAAAATTTGAATATCTCTAAAACTACCATATTCTAGATTAATACCGCTTGCTTTATCTAAATACTGTATAATAGAATCTGAACTTAGTCCTTGATAAAGACCTGGTTGATTTACATTTCCTGTAACAAATACCGATACATTTTGATAAATATCCATATCCGCATATACATAGACATTGCTTTTATAGATTTTATTAATAGCTTTTGTAATAACTTGAACTAAAGCACTATTTTTCACACCCAGAAGATTAATCGCTCCTACTTTAGGTATAAAAATATTTCCTTGAGAATCTACTGTTAAAGTTTGTATAAACTCTACTGCACCCCAAATTTTTACATTAATCCTATCGCCTACTGCTAGTTTATAATCAGGGTTATAAACATGTTGGGCAAATTTAGTAAAATTACCATTAAATAAATGTGCACCAAATACTTTAGTTATCGGAGTTTGAGTTTGATTAAAATCACTTTGGTCGCTATCGTAATTTATAATTTGTGGCTCTAAAGATGGAGCTAATGGTTGATTTTGAATTTTTGCAATTTGAGAAACATCTACCGCAGAAAATAAAAACAAAGGTAAAAGTAAAAATAAAAATATCTTTTTCATTAGTATCTATGCTCCTCTATAATCATTTTAATAAATTTAACAATTCCATAAATCAAAGATAAAATCATAAAAGCTGTGAGTATATTATACAAAGCTTCTGGGTATTTAGCACTTTGAGGTAAACTTGGACTTTGCACTATAACTACTTGTTTTATCTTTCTTAAAGCTTCTATCCTAGCACTCTCATAAGCTTTTAGTGCAGCCGTATAAGCACTTTCTGCAAAACCTGCCTCTATGGTTAGATCTTGGAATTTAGCCGCAAGATCATTAAGTTTTTGAGAAGATTTTGGGGATGAAACTTTAGATTTTTCTTTTTGAAGTTGTTTTTTCAACGCATCTATCTCACTTTTTATAGTGACAATTTGCGGTGCATTATCATTTATATAACTTTGCATCATCAAAAGTTCAGCTTCTTTGGCTGCTATTTTTGATTCAAGTTCAGCTATGAGTTTTAAAGCACCTTCTGCTTGTTTAAGTGGATCAAATACTCCATATTTATTTTGAAAAGCTAAAAGCTCATCTTTAGCCTTTTGATATCTTTTTTTAAACTGCAAAAGCTCTTCTTCAGCAAATTGCATTTGATCTCTTGCGGCCTTATGTGAAATTTCATTGATAAATTTTTCACTTTCTTTAACTATAGTTGAAGCTATTAAATGTGCGCTTTGTGGATCAAAACCTTCTACTTCTACACGCAAAAGCCCATTGGCTGAGTTTTCTTGAATAATCTTAACACGATTTTGATAATACTTTAAAAAATCCTCTTGATCAGCTGATGAAGAAATACTATAAAAAAAATCAAGTTTTTGTTTTTGATATAACTTGCGAATTTGAATTTTTTCTTCTAAGATATTTAGCATATCTAAAGAATGAATATATGATTTTAAGAAAGTTATATCCTCGCTTGAAAAAGAATTATTGGTCAAAAATGCAGCAATTCCGGTAATAGCTCCGCTATCTCCTGTAGTTGATTTCACACTTAAAACACTTTCACTCACATAACGATTTGCTGCTATAAAAACATAATAAAATACAACAAATGCTGTCAAAATCAATACTATTTTAAAAGAATTTAGTATCTCTAAATTTTTAAACTTTTTTAATAAATCATTTTGCATTTATTTTTCCTTGATACACCGCTATACCCTCATCTACATCATCATATATAGTAGCTTGTCCATCTTGCATGAATATAATTTTATCACACCATTGTTTAATTTCAGCTACATTATGTGAAACCATGATAACTTTTGACTGACTTAATTTTTCTTTATAAATTTTAGAGCTTTTTTCTCTAAATTTAGGATCACCCACAGCACCTGCTTCATCGATTAAATAATAATCAAAATCAAAAGCCATACTTAAACCAAAAGATATCCTAGCACTCATACCAGCTGAGTAAGTATTCATAGGCTCATCAAAAAATTTACCAAGCTCAGCAAAATCTTCCACAAATTTAATCTTTTCTTCTAAGGCCTTTCCTTTATAACCATATACTCTAGCCACGAAGCGCGCATTGTCCCTTGCTGAAAGTCTGTGTTGAAATGCACCTGCTAAACCCAAAGGCCAAGATAATTTTTTATTAGTTACAATCTTACCCCTATCAGGAAGCAAGGAGCCACTTAAAAGTTTCATTAAGGTAGACTTTCCAGCACCATTGCGACCCATTAAACCTATGCTACAATTTTCAGGAAACTCAAAACTTAAATTTTTAAAAACATAATGTCTTCCACCATTGCGCAAAGGAAAAGATTTTGTTAAATTAACTAATTTTATCATCGCACTGCTATCAACTTTTCTCTAGTAAAATAATAAAAAAACAAACCCAAAAACAAAATCACACTCAAACATATAATAGGGTAGTAGTAATTATAATCATCAAGTAATGGATAATTTTGAAAAAAATTATATTTTAAAAGCTCCATAATATGTAAAAGTGGATTATAATATAAAATATCTAAAATAGGTTTTGGAACTATCCATACTGGAAATACTACCAAAGCTGTCCAGTATAAAACTATATTTAAATAATTTAATGCCGTTTTTAAAGGTTCTGCAAAATGCCCTGCTATAGCAAAACACATCCCCATAGCAAAACCAAACACCACAAGTAAAAAAAGCGAAAACATCACTTCTAAAAAATGCTTAGGTATAACTTGCATATGCAAAAACCAACCTGCTAAAAACATCACACAAATAAAAATAGTAAAATAAATGCAAAACTCAAGTATAGTTCTAGCAATAAATACATGTATAGGTCTTACTGGCTTATAAGCATATAACGCCAAATTTGCACCTATACCATTTAAAAGTTGGGTAATAATACTTCTAAACATAAAAAAAGGTATAATCCCTACTGCTAAAAATAAAAAAATAGAAATACCCTCGGGCATGATTTGATGATGAAATTCTCTAATAGCTGCCACAATAGAAGTGATTACTAAAACAACCATCATAGGCTCACCGATTACCCAAAAATAGCCCAAATATTTATTAATACCAAATCTTGTCTTTAGCTCTCTAAAAAAAAGAGCATGTATGACATTAAGCATATTTTTAACAAACCTTTTTAAATTTTCAAAATTTTTATATTATACTTTTTTATCTTATATAATATTTAACAAGGTTTAAAAATGAAAAGAAATTTCTTTGAAGAATTAGAAAAAATTTTATATCATAAAGATATTTTTAAAAAGATTGAATTATTTAATGAATTTTATGAAAATTTTAAAGCTAATTTGTATGATTTTAATCATTCCCATGAGGCGATCATTTGTGAAAACTCGCAAGTTAAAATCCTTCATCCTATGAAAATAAGACGCCCAAAAGAAGCAAATAGCACTTTGTCTTTAGCTAAAATCTTACATTCAGTTGCGCATATAGAATATAATGCTATAAACTTATCCTTAGATGCTAGTTATAGATTTAAAAACTTACCATTGAAATTTTACCAAGATTGGCTTGAGGTAGCTAATGAGGAAATTAAGCATTTTTTACTTTTAGAAAAAACTTTAAATGAACTTGGTTTTAAATATGGAGATTTTCATGCGCATGATAATCTTGAAAAAGCCTTATTTTTAACCAAAGATAATCTTGCTCATAGAATGGGTATAGTGCATAGAGGACTTGAAGCAAAAGGACTTGATGCTAATCCTTTTGTCTTAGAAAAATTAAACACCACTAATCATCCTATAAAAAGTTTATTTAGTGAAATTTTTACCATTATACTAAATGATGAGATTAAACATGTAAATAAAGGGGATTTTTGGTGGAATTATGCAAAAAATGAAAATGATAGTTATCTTGATCTTTGCGCCAAATATAAAGAATTTAATCTTTTAGGAAAAGTATATAACAAAACAGCTAGAATTCAAGCAGGATTTAATGAAAGCGAACTTCAAAAATTAGATGATTTTTATAATAGAAAATGAATGGTGGTTAGAGGCAGAATCGAACTGCCGACACGCAGATTTTCAGTCTGCTGCTCTACCGACTGAGCTATCCAACCACTGAATTGAAGTTGTAATTATACAATATTTTTTTTAAAAAAAGTTGAAATTTGCATAAAAATGCAAATTATTCGGAAAAAGCCCCAAATTTAAAGATTTTTTGCATTCTTAATGCAGCCAATTCGCGTTTATCGTATTGTTCTAATTCTTCTATAGCTTTTAAGACATAATCACTTAAATTTTTAATCGCATTTTCTTTATCTCTATGAGCTCCGCTCATTGGTTCTTCGATAACATCATCTATTAAACCTTGAGTTTTTAAATCATCAGCAGTTACTTTCATGGCTTTAGTTGCAGCTTCACTTTTTGATGGATCATTCCATAAAATAGCAGCACAACCCTCAGGTGAAATCACAGAAAAAACTGAATTTTTCATCATAGCAAGTTTATCAGCTACTCCTATAGCCAAAGCACCACCACTTCCACCTTCGCCTATAACTACTGCTATAGTGATTGTTTTAAGAGCGCTTAATTCATATAAATTTCTAGCTATAGCTTCACTTTGACCACGCTCTTCAGCACCCACTCCCGGATAAGCACCTGGAGTATCTACTAAAAACAACACTGGTATCTCAAATTTTTCAGCCATTTTTGCTACCCTTAGAGCTTTTCTATAACCTTCGGGATGAGGCATACCAAAATTTCTATGAAGTTTATCTTTAGTACCTCTACCTTTTTGCTCACCTATAACAATAACTTTTTTACCACCTATATAACCTGCATAACACACAATAGCAGGATCATCTCTAAAAGCACGATCACCATGAATTTCATAAGCATCACTTAATATAGCTTGAATATAATCAAGTGCATAAGGACGGTCAGGATGTCTTGCAAGCTGTAAGCGTTGGTAATCACTTAAATTTTTATAAACTTTTTGAGTTTCTTTTTCAAGATTTTTTTCTAAAATTTTTACCGCTTCATCATCGCCTTTGATTTTAGCATTTGCTAAATCCTCATCAATTTGCTGAATATTTTTTTCAAAATCTAAATAAGAAGCCATATTAATCTACTTTTTTGAAAATCACACAACCATTTGTTCCACCAAAACCAAAAGAATTGCTCATTACAACATTAACTTCGCTTTTTCTTGCAGTATTTGGTATATAGTCAAGATCACAGTTTTCATCTGCTACGATTTGATTGATAGTTGGCGGTAATATACCTTGATCAAGCGCCATTAAAGAAATAACAGCTTCAATAGCACCAGCAGCACCTAAGCAATGTCCTGTTTGACCTTTTGTAGAACTAACTAAAGGAATTTGATCTTTAAAAAGTTCTTTAATAGCTGCTGTTTCATTTTTATCATTTACCGGAGTAGAAGTTCCGTGCGCATTAATATAATCTACTTTTGGATTTCCTGCCATTTTTAAAGCTTTTTTCATAGCACGCAATGGTCCTTCTAAAGTAGGCGAAGTGATATGATGTGCGTCCGCACTTTCGCCAAAACCTATTAGCTCGGCATAAATTTTAGCTCCACGCTTTTTAGCAGCCTCATACTCTTCAAACACTAGAGCACCAGCACCCTCACCCATTACAAAACCATCTCTTTCTTTGTCAAATGGTCTTGAAGCTTTAGCTGGATCATCATTTCTAGTAGAAAGAGCTTTCATGGCAGCAAAGCCACCTATACCCACAGCACAAATGGCTGCTTCAGCACCTACTACAAGCATTTTATCTGCATTACCTAAAGCTATGCTTTTATAAGCTTCGCCTATAGCATGAGTTCCTGCCGCACAAGCAGTTACACATGAGATATTTGGTCCTTGTAATCCATGCTCGATTGAAATAATCCCACCAAGCATATTAACCAAAGCTGATGGTATGAAAAAAGGAGTAATTTTACGTGGTCCACGCTGTGCACAAGTAACGGAATTTTTTTCTATATTTGGTAAACCACCTATACCAGCTGCTGAAACTACGCCAAATTCTTCTTTGTTTATAGTTTCATCAAATTTAGCATCCTCCATAGCTTCTCTTGCTGCTTTAATACCAAGTTGTATAAAACGATCTATTTTTTTAACCTCTTTAGCATCACAAACACTTAAAGGATCAAAATTTTTTACTTCGGCAGCAATTTGCACTGGAAAATCAGTGGTATCAAAAAGAGTGATTTTATCAACACCACTTTTGCCATCACAAATTGCTTTAAATGAGCTATCTTTGTCTAGGCCAAGGGCATTGATCATTCCTATACCTGTTACTACAACGCGTTTCAAACCGCACTCCTTATTTTAAAAATTAAAATTATTTTTGAAGATTTTCTATATAATTAACAACATCTTCGATTTTTACTAGTTTTTCAGCATCGCTGTCTGGAATTTCTACATCAAATTTTTCTTCTAAAGCCATAACTAATTCAACAACATCTAAAGAATCTGCACCTAAATCTTCAATGATTTTAGATTCCATTTTAACTGCATCTTCATCAACACTAAGTTGCTCAACAACTACTTTTTTTACATCATCAAAAATTGCCATTTTTATCTCCTAGTTTAAAAAATTAAACCACATTTTACAATAAAAAAATAAATTTCTTGTTTAAAAAGTTAAAAATTAAAGATTATTACGAAAAATTTAATTATCTGTGTTTAAATAAAAGCTTAATTTTTAACAAAGGAAATTAATGCTTTTGGATAGACTTATAAAAGAAAATAAAAAAACTTGGGAACAATACATCCATCATGAATTTGTAAAAAAACTTCAAAATGGCACTTTAGAAAAAGATGTATTTTTGTTTTATCTTAAACAAGATTATATCTTTTTAAATAATTATGCAAAATGCTATGCCTTGCTTGCTTTAAATGCAAATAATGCTAAAGAAATTCAATTTGCTATTAAAAATCAAAACTACACTTTGGAAGGAGAGTTAGAGCTTCATAGAAGTATTTTAAAGCTAGGTATTAATGTAGAAAAACTAGACTATAAGAGTGAAAGTTTAACTAATATTGCTTATACAAGGTACTTACTAAGTGTGGGACAAAATGGAGATTATTTAGATATGCTATGTGCTTTGAGTGCTTGTGCTATAGGTTATGCATATATAGGAGAAGAAATTTGTAAAGAACTTGATGAAAAAAGCTTAGAAAATCATCCTTATAAAGAATGGATTTTAACCTATGCAGGAAAAGAATTTCAAGATGAAATCAAAGAATTTAAAGACTTTTTTAATTCTTATACAAATAGCATTAGCGAAGAAAAATTTAAAAAATTAAACGAAATTTTTTATACTACCGTAAGACTTGAAACAGCCTTTTGGCAACACTCTTTAGAGCAAAAAATGGAAATTTAATCATCATAAAAAAGATGATTAAATTATCAATTTAGTAATATTAATCCCTACAAAAGCAACAAAATACGCACATAAAGATGTAAATATAAAAAGATACCATGTATATTTTTTATTTCCTGCTTCTTTAGCAAAAACTATAGTTGCTGCAAAGCAAGGATTATAAATCATAACAAAAAGTATAAAAGCAACTGCTGTACTAAAAGGGATGTTTTCTTTTATAGCTTCTTGTAAATTTAAGCTTGTCTCATCAACCTCATCACCTAAAGAATAAAGCACACCCATAGTAGAAATCATCACTTCTTTAGCAGCTAAACCACTTACCAAAGATACACTAAGTTTCCAGTCAAAGCCAAGTGGTGTAAAAATAGGCTCTATTGTTTTGCCAAATTGTCCAAGATAACTATTTTCTATCTGAAGCTCTTGAATTAAAGCATCTTGAGTATTATTTTCTTGTGCAGGAAAATTACTCGCAAACCAAATAAGCAAAGAAGCTATCAAAATAAATGTTCCTGCTTTTTTTAAATACATTTTAGCTTTATTAAACACCATAAACCACACCAAATTCCAATTTGGCATTCTATATTTTGGCATTTCCATTACAAAAGGTTCATCTTGTCCTCTAAAAGCGCTCATTCTTAAAATCTTAGCTGCAATCAAACCCAAAAACGCGCCTAAAAGATAAATCCCAAAAAGATAATTTCCTGCCACATCAGCAGGAAAAAATACTCCGACAAAAAGCACATATACAGGAAGTCTTGCACCACAACTCATAAAATTAATAATAAAAAGAGTTAATAATCTATCTTTTTTATTTTTTAAAGTTCTTGTAGCCATAAATGCAGGCACTGAACAACCAAAACCCGTGATTAAAGGGATGAAGCTTTTACCATGTAAGCCAAATTTATATAAAATTCCATCTAATAAAAACGCAACCCTAGCCATATATCCGGTTGTTTCAAGTAAGGCTATACCAAAAAATAAAATCATAATATTTGGTAAAAAAGTCACAACCGCACCAACCCCACCTAAAACACCATCAGCTAAGGCTGAAGCGATAAATTCATTGCTAATATTATTCTTTACCATATCACCTAAATTAGCAAAAAATATTTCTATATAATCCATAGGGATTTGACCTAAAGTAAAGGTTAGTTGAAATAAAGTCCACATAAAAAACAAAAATATAGGAATTCCTAAAAATTTATTGATTAAAATAGAATCTATTTCTTTAGTATGATTTTTATACTTAACACCCTTGCTTAAAACCTTAGCACATATACCATTTGCAAAAGCAATCAGCTCTTCTTTAAAAATACTTTCTATATCTTTACTATGATATGCCATATAAATTTTTTCTAAAGCTTCATCAAGTATTTTTCTCAAAGCGTGTGAAATGACTATATTAGCTTCATTTTTAAGCAAAGCTATCGCCAAATCTTTTGTAGAATAATCTAAATAAGTAATTTCATTTTGATTTAAAAAATCACTTATTTTTGCAAGTTCTTCTTCTATAATATCACTATAAACACGCTCTTTGGCTTCAAATTTAGCTTCATGGGTTGAAATGATTAAATCCAAAAGTGCATTTAGATTTTCTTTAGTTTTAGCACACACGCCAAGACAATGTGTATTTAGAAGTTGGGATAAAATTTTAAAATCTATACTAAAACCTTCATTTTTAGCTTCATCTTGCATATTTAAAGCCATAATCATTTTGGTTTTAGTTTCTATTAAAGATGCACTCAAAATCAAATTACGCTCCAAATTTGTAGAATCAAGCACATTTACTACAAGATCAAATTTACCCTTTTTTAAAAACTCTTTTGTGATTTTTTCTTCTTCGCTATAACCATCTAATGCATAAGTTCCTGGTAAATCTATAAATTTAAACTCATAATTTTTATAAATTAATCTAGCCTCAGCCTTTTCAACCGTAACACCGCTAAAATTGCCAACTTTCATATTAGCTTTGCAAAGTGCGTTAATTAATAAACTTTTACCAACATTTGGCTGACCTACTAAAGCAACGATGATTTCTTTCATTAAAACTCTTTTGAAATTTGTATTATTTTTGCTTCACTTGAGCGTAAAATCACACAAGTTGTATCAAGTTCTACCATAATAGTAGAATTTGCAATAGAAGAGCGAATTTTTTTAACTTTTTTGTTTTTTGCAAAACCAAAACTAAAAAGTCTTGCTTGGAGTTGTTTATCTGCTTCAAAGCCTACTATAATAGCTTCTTCATTATCTTTTAATGTATCTAAAGTCATGTTTTTCCTTACAAAAACTAAGATAAAACATTATATAAAAAATTAAATTATTTCTTTTTTAAAATAATAAGCAATCTCAAAAAATGAGATTGCTAGAAATCAAAATCATTTAGATTTTCTAAATTTTGAAGCTTTTTGACTAATTCCTCAGCCTTTTCTAGAGAAAGTGCTATGCTAGCATTAGAAAGAAATTTATCTTTTAATTCATCAAAACTTAAAGGATTATCAAAATTTCCTTTGTTAATCAGTACATCTTTTTTAATTACTCTTCCATCATTTAAAACAGCTTCTAAATGTCCTGGAAAGTATTTAGGGAAACCGCTAGATTTTTTCTTTTCATAGCTAATTTTTTTAGCAAATTCTATTAGTTCGGCTCTATTTAAATTTTCATAAGATTTTAAAGTGATCTTGCCATCAAAAAACGCTAAAGCCATTAAAAAAGGCATGGAAAATTTAGCAGCATAAGCACTTTGTGGAGTGTATTTTGCTTCTATTGGATCACAGATAAATGAAATTGGTACCTCATCTACAAAACAATGCAAACTTTTGATATCTTGTGCTTTTAAGCCATCATTTCTTAAACTCATAGCACAATCAATAAGTCCATGCGCAAAATGACAACTTGGATAAGGTTTTAGTGAAACTTGCATTACTTGCCAAATTTCATTCAAACCCTTACAAAGTTCATTTTTATCACACTCATCTTCTAAGCCAAAAGTTCTAAAGATATTATCCCTTCCTTCAAATATACTCAAAGGACCGCTCATATTAGCTTTTGCGAAATTTGCTACTAAAATTCCATTTTTCAAAGCATTAGCTATGTGCAAAACTTTAGAATTAGAACCATTAGATAAAAACTCATTTACCCCACTTGCAAAACTTCCTGCTAAGCCTAGAGCATTGATGATTTGTTCTTTGTTTAAATCAAGCAAAACACAGCTTGCAGCCACACTACCAAAAATTCCTGCTATAGCTGTAGTATGAAAGCCACGTTTATGGAAACTTCCTTTGCTTGCTATACCCACTCTAGCAGCAATTTCCCAACCAACTATAAAAGCTTTTAAAACTTTTTTTCCATCTTTACTTACGCTAAATCCATAAGTTAAACAAAGCGGAGTTAAAATAGCACTAGCGTGCAAAATAGCTTCAGTATGAGTATCATCAAAATCAAGGGCATGCGCTGCAATAGCATTTACCATCGCAGCATAAATTACATCAAGCTTTTTATCTTCACTCCAAATTTTTTCACTAGGATTTATGCTTAAAGCTTCAAAAGCCTTAGTTGCATTTAAAACACAAGCTTCATTTTTAGCAGCTATGGCTGTTCCTAGTGCATCAAGCATAAGCTCTTTTGCTCTTTGCTTTACTTCACTAGGGATAGCTTCATAGTCTAAATTTACGATAAATTCGGCTAGTTTTTCACTTAAATACATTTTTTCCTACTTTAGAATTGGTGCATTAGCAATTTTTTCTAAGAACTCATCAACTAATTTTGGTGCATAACCTACATAAGTTGTAGCATCCATTAAAGTATCGATATCTTTTTCACTTAAAACCTTATTTACACGCTCATCTTCAAGTAAAACAACTTTAAAAGTTTTATGATTTTCTATGCCTCTCATAGCATTTTCATAAACAATTTCATGTGCATGTTGTTTACCATAATGATCACTCAAAGCAAACATCACGCGTTCTGCCAATACAAAACCATTAAGTGTATCAAGATTTTTTAACATTTTGTCTTTTTTAACTTCTAAATCATCAAAGACAAATTTCATATTTGCTAATACCACTGAAAGCATTAAAAATGCTTCTGGTAAAAGCTTCCATTCCATTTTCCATACTTGACCATCTCTTTCATGCTCATGTCTTTCTATATCGCTTAAAATTGCAATATTAGCTCTTAGGGCATTACTTACAGTCACTGCATTTTCACTTACTGCAGGATTTCTTTTATGAGGCATAGTAGAACTTCCTACTTGACCTTTTCCAAAAGGCTCAGCAATTTCATCGATTTCATTATGAGCTAAAATTAAAAGTTGATGTGCGATTTTGTTAAAGGTTGCATTGATATTACCTAAAACATAACCAAGCTCAATAAAACGATCTCTTGCTGGTTGCCATGAGATATCAGGAACTTCTAAACCTAAGCTTTCTAAAGTAAGTTTTTCTACTTCATTAGCCTTGTCACTTAAGCTTGCTTTAGTTCCCACTGCACCTACAATTAATCCTACATATAATCTTTTTTCAAGTTCGATAATTCTTTCGTAATGGCGATTAAGCTCACTAAGCCAAATTGCAACTTTGTGTCCAAAAGTTATAGGTAAAGCTTGTAAAGCTAAGGTTCTTCCCATCATCGCTGTATTTTTATGCTCTTTTGCGATTTTTGCTAAATTTTTAGCTATATCTTTTAAATCTTGCTTGATTAAAGCCATAGCTTCTTTAAATTGCAAAACTATACCTGTATCAATGATATCTTGCGTTGTTACACCAAAATGTACATATTCACCAAGACCATTTTCACAAGCTTTTTCTAAACCACGCACAGTAGGCACTAAAGGGTGTTTGGTCTTTTTAAACTCAGCAAAAATAAAATCCATATCCATAAATTTATAATGCGCTTTTTTAGCTATTTCTATAGCTGCTTCATTAGGGATAATGCCAAGTTTTGCTTGGGCTTTTGCCAAAGCAGCTTCTACATCAAGCCACTTTTGAATTCTATTTTCTTCACTAAAAATAGCTCTCATTGCAGGAGTGCTCCAAGAATCTTGAAGCAACCTCATATCAAATACACTCACACCCATGTTTTATCCTTTAAAATTTATTTTTTCAAATGCTTGTTTTAAGTCAGCAATCAAATCCTTACTATCTTCAAGACCTATATGAAATCTCACAAAAGGTCCTCTAGCACTCCAATCTGTTGCTGTTCTTGGCGGAGTAGTAACAGTAGCTAAACTCTCATATCCACCCCAGCTTGCACCGATTGAAAAATATTCTAAATTATCTACAAACTCGATAGCTTGTTCTTTAGAAATGCCATCTGCAAATTCAATCGTTACCATACCATTAGCACCTTTATGATCACGCATAAAAACTTCGTGGTTTGGATGAGTTTTTAATTTTGGATAAAAGATTGTTTTAACTTCTTTTCTACTTTGTAAAAACTCTACTACCTCATCTGCACTTTTTTCATGTGCTTTCATTCTTACATCTAAAGTTCTCATACCACGAAGCACTAAATAAGCATCATCAGGGCTTGTAGTAAATCCTAAAGCTTCTGGTAATTTGTCAAAATTTTTCCATTCTTTTTCATTAATCACTACTATACCCATGGTTACATCTGAATGTCCGCTTAAGTACTTAGTTGCAGCGATAACTGAAATATCCACTCCAAGCTCAAGCGGATTTAAAAAATACCCACTTGAATAAGTATTATCAATCGCTACTGGTATGTTGTGTTTGTGCGCAATTTCACAAAGTTTTGACAAATCTATGATTTCATAAAGTATAGAACCTGGGCTTTCACAAAGAATTAATTTTGTGTTTGGTTTGATTTTTTCTTCTACATCAGACGCATCAGCTTTTAAAAAGTCAATTTCTACACCCATTTTAGTTAAAAATAAATCACAAATTGTTCTAACAGGTCCATAAATAGCATCAGTGATTAAAAAATGAGCATCTTTACTAGCATAATTTAAAAGTACCATAGCTAGTGCTGCAAGTCCTGTTGGGAAAAGTTGTGCTCTATAGCCACCTTCAAGCTCACAAATTAGTTTTTCAAGCTCAAAATTAGTTGCTGTTCCTCTAGCACCATAACTTAAAACACGATCTGTTTTTCTTAGCTCGCGGTATTTTTGCCAAGTTGCATGATCTTTAAAAAGTATAGTTGATGCACGCATTAAGGTTGGATTAACTGATCTTACTTCAGCTTTTTGATCGCCTCTTCCTAGGTGGATTAATTTAGTTTTGTTGTTCATTTTGTACTCCTTTTTATAGATAAATATAAGTCATAATCACATTAACAATAGCAGCTACAAGCATAGGAATAGCCGTTCTTTTTACAACTTGTAATGGATTTACTTTAGCTATAGCCGAAATTGCCAAAATAGCAGGTGCAATAGGTGAAACACATCTACCAAAACCTGTCATGATTTGAATAGGTGCTATCATAGCTATGGTTTCAACCCCAAAAGATTTTGCTATATTTGGAATAAGTGGCGCAAAAGAGAAAAATGCTGCATTTCCTGAACCCATTAAAAATGCACATACAGCAAGCAAAATAGAAACTGCTATAATAATAGCAAGCACTCCAAAACCTGCATCTTTTGCAAAACCTATTAAAGTATCTACAAAGCCAACTGATAAAAGTCCGTTTGCAAAAACTTGACCACAAACGATCAAAGAAACTGTGATTACAAACAAATGCCCCATACCTTTGAAAAATACCATAATAGAATTTAAAGTATCAATCAAACTTCTATAACGAATGATTTCAAAAATAATCGCAATAAAGGTTGAAATCATCATTGCAACTGGCACATTCATTTTAATAGCAGTAGATGAAGCGGCTTTAACTTCTTCCATGGTAGTAAATCCCATTAACACCATAATACTATCTAAAACACTACTAAAACCCAAAATTAATACTAAAGGTATAATAGGTAAAATCGCATAGATTCTAGGTGGTTTTTTCACCTCTTCTTTTTTGCTATCATTTTCTGATAATTCTTTTTCTATCTCATCACGATTAAAAACAAAATTTTCCTTTTTATCAAAATATTTTGAGCAAAAATAAATCGCAATACCTACTGCTATGATAATAGGTACAGTTGTAGGAAGCTGATAATGCACAAAATACACCGCAGGATCAATTTCAGCTGTTTTTGCAGCTAAAATCACATTACCACTGCCTGGACCATGGTCAATGTATTGACAAATAGCGATAATTGAAAGCGCAGAAAGCTTAGAAACGCCTGAGCGTACCAAAATAGGATACATTGTAACCATAAGTAAAAGCGCCAAACCTGCATGTGAAGGTATAAAAAGCACTAAAAACTGGATTACAAAATATGAAACTAACAATAAAACATAAGGTGATTTTACTGCCTTTAAAGGTCTTTCAAATACTTTAAATAAAGCATAACTTGCACCCACATGATCCATATATGCAGAA
Organism: Campylobacter lari; assembly: GCF_900638335.1. Classification (NCBI taxonomy): domain Bacteria; kingdom Pseudomonadati; phylum Campylobacterota; class Epsilonproteobacteria; order Campylobacterales; family Campylobacteraceae; genus Campylobacter; species Campylobacter lari. The sequence continues at coordinate 261,658 of NZ_LR134508.1, read as the reverse complement.
AATCCCGCTATACACATCAAAGTAAGTCCAAGTCCTGCTAAAGTGCTTGACATATTTGTATTAACAACTTGGAAAATATCAAAAAGACCTAAATGTAAAGATTGCTTTTCACTAATGATAGGAGAAAGTCCAAAAATTCCTGCTAAAGATAGTAAGAATAAACCACTTAAAAGCAACGCCATATGGGCGTTGATTTTTTTATAGAGCATAAATACAAGTAAAAATACAGAACATCCTGCAAAAAATAAACCCAACATGCTCTATCCTTTATGAGCAATAACCTCTATCTCCACTTTAGCACCTTTAGGAAGATCTTTTACCGCAAAAGCACTTCTTGCAGGATATGGAGCTGCGAAAAACTCAGAATAAACCTCGTTAAAAGCTACAAAGTCATCAATATTTGCTAAAAAACAAGTAGTTTTTACCACATTGTTAAAATAAAGATTATTTTCTTCTAATATAGCCTTAACATTTAACAATGATTGTCTTGTTTGTTCTTTTACATCTTCACTTTCTATATTCCCATTTTCTGGATTAATAGGAAGTTGTCCTGAAATAAATAACAAACCATTAGCTTCTCTATAAGCTGAATATGGTCCTATAGCCTTTGGATAATTTGCCATGTATACTCCTTGTGTTTAAATGAAATCATAATATAATATTATCATCATAATAATAAATTGTCAATATTTTTTTATCATGATAATAATTTTTTTTATTATTGTAAATATTGACAACTTTGATGAAATATTTTGTAAAATAACAAAAAATAACAAAAAGGTCTAGATCATGGATGAACAACAAAAAGAATTATTTATCAAGCTCACTCAATTTTTAGGGCAGGTGCTTGGAGATCAATATGAAATAGTTTTTCATGTAATTGCACCTGAGGGTTCGTATATTGCAGCTATTGCAAATAACCACATTAGCGGAAGAACAATTAATTCTCCATTAACTTCTTTTGCAAGTGAGCTTGTACAAGAAAAAGAGTATTTAAACAAAGATTTTTTATGTGATTATAAAGCAAAGGTTGGAAAATCTAAGATTGTTACTGGATCAACTTTTTTCATTAAAAATCAAAATAAAATCGTAGGAATTTTATGTATAAATCATGATACCACAGAACTTAGAAATGCTATTAGTAAAATCATAGAACTTGAAAAAATCAATGATTTTAGTGATTTATTAGATATTCATAACCAAAACAATGTAAATTTACATAATATGAGTAATATAGAAACACTTAGTCATTCTATAGAAGATATTTTAGCTGAAAACATAGACTTAAAATATTTAAATTCAGGATATAGTTTAAGCACTGAGCAAAAAGATGAGATTATTAAAAAACTTCATTCAAAAGGAATTTTTAACATCAAAGGAAGCATACCTATAGTTGCTAAATCACTTAATATATCAGAACCTAGCGTCTATAGGTATTTACAAAAGCTTAAAAACAATCTCTAAGCTAAAATACAAGCTTAGAGATAAAATAACCCGTGATAGTCGCACTAATAATCAAAACAAAACCTGGCCTTAAGTAAGAGTGATTGATCACAAATTTACCTATTTTTGTTGTACCTGTTCTATCAAAAGCTACACATGCTATTTGATTAGCACCTGGGACTATAAAATCTCCACTCACACAAGGATAAAGTACGATAAGAATTTGGGGAGGAATTCCCAAACTCACACCCAAAGGCATCAAAGCTGCTACTGTTGCTGAAGGAGAAAAAATCACCATAGAAAAGGCAAATAAAGCCATCCCAAATAAATACGGATAATCCTCTACAACATGTGATAAAGAATCGCTAAATAAAGGCTTGTAAGCTTCAAAAAATGTTCCTGTCATCCAAGCTATACCAAAAACCCCTACAACACCTATAAGCCCTGATTTAAATACAGAAGCTTCACCAAGTTTATTAGCAGGAACTTTAGCAAAAAGCATAATCAAACAAGCTGTTGCAAGCATGATCATTTGAATTAAATTTGGAGTAGAAAGTCTTTCTATTTTTCCATTTGCAAGCTCATAATGAGGCAATAAATTCGTAAAAGTGCCAAAGAAAATAATAGTTAAAATTCCTAAAGCAAAAATATATAAAGACCTTTTAGCCATAGGATCATGCTCGCTGTCTTTATTTTGTAAGTCTTCACTTAAAAAATGATATTCTCCTGCTTTTACTCTTCTTTGAAATTCTTCATCTTGCTCAAGTTCTTTTCCTCTTTTAAAAACACTCAAACAAGCAAGAAATACACCTATAAAAAAAGCAGGTAAACTTACCATTAGAATTTGCACTATCGTTGTACCACTAAAAGCTAAAATAGCTACCATAGCAGCAGTAGCTGCACTCATAGGAGAAGCTACCACGCCAATACCTGCTGCAATCACTGAAACAGAAAGTGCTCTTTCAGGTCGAATTTTAGCTTGAGCAGCCACTTCTGCAATCACTGGATAAATAGAAAAAGCTACATAAGTAGTACCACAAAAAATAGTAAAAGTAGAGCTAATCAAAGGCCCCATAAAAACAATGGCTTGAGGTTTTTTCTTTAAAATTTTTTCTGCTATTTTTACCAGCAAATCAAGCCCGCCTGCACTTTGCAAAACACTTACACAAGTAATCACAGCAAGTATAATAAATACAACACTCACAGGAAGCAAAGCTGGTTGCATACCAAAAACCAAAACTAAAATACACATACCAAGTCCACCTGCAACACCAAGACCTATACCGCCATATCTACCACCTATGGCTATCATTGAAAAAATAATAAAAAGTTCTAATAAAAAAATAATATCCATCAATCTTGTGCCTTATATTGATCCAAAAGCTCTTTTGCATGTTTAATTTGCTCTAGTACCACTTTAGTTCCTGTGCCAGCATAAGATACTCTTGCATCTATACAAGTTTCTAAAGCAATTGCTTCATAAATATCTTCTTGGATATTTTCATTAAACTGATGGAATTCCTCCATGCTAAGTTCTTCAAGCATTTTGTTATGTTTAATACAATAATTCACAGCACCACCAACTATGCTATGAGCTTCTCTAAATGGTATATTTTTTCTTACTAAATAATCAGCCATATCCGTAGCATTTGAAAATCCTTTTGCAGCAGCTGCTCTTGTATTATTAGCATTTACTTGCATTTTTTCTATCATAGGAGTTATGATTTTTAAGCTAGCCATTAAAGTATCCATAGAATCATAAACTTGAGCCTTATCTTCACTCATATCAGTATTATAAGCTAGTGGAATACCTTTCATAATAGTTAGCATTGCCATAACATTACCATACATTCTACCTGTCTTACCACGCATTTTTTCAGCTACATCAGGATTTTTCTTTTGAGGCATTATGCTTGAGCCGGTACAAAAATCATCGCTTAATTCTATAAATTTAAAATCTTGACTTGAAAAAAGTATAAGCTCTTCGCAAAAACGACTAAGGTGCATAAAACACATAGCAGCCACAGAGGTAAATTCAACCATATGATCTCTATCACTAACACTATCAATACTATTTTCTGTTGGTTTTGTAAAACCTAATTCTTTGGCACAAAAATGTCTGTCTATATTAAATGTAGTTCCACCAAGCGCAGCTGCTCCTAAAGGACACTCATCCATTCTTTTATACAAATCCTCAAAACGAGAATAATCTCTACTTAACATCCAAAAATACGCCATAATCCAATGTGAAAAAAGTACCGGCTGACCCGTTTGTAAATGTGTATAACCTGGCATAATAGCTTTGATATTTTTTTGAGCTTGATTTATAATCTCTTCTTGCAAAGCAATAATTTGATTTAAAATTTCTTTAATAACTGCCCTCATATGCATTTTTGAATCAAGCGTAGTTTGGTCATTTCTGCTTCTTGCAGTATGAAGCTTTCCACCTACTGGACCTACAATTTGTGTCATTCTTTTTTCTACAGCCATATGAATATCCTCATCAGCTATATCAAAAACAAAAGTTCCATTTTGAATTTCTTTTCTAACTTGTTCTAAACCCTTGATGATAGTTTTTGCTTCATCTTCTTTTATGATGCCTTGTTTTGCAAGCATAGTGCAATGAATTATACTTCCTTGTATATCAAAAGGAGCAAGTCTTGGCTCAACTAATAATGAAGCAGTGTATTCTTCAACTAATTTATTTGTAGGCAAATCAAAACGTCCACCCCATAATTTCTCTGCTTTTTGTGACATATTTATCCTTCTATTTACAAATAAAAGGATAATTTTATAATTTTTATTTTTTCAAAGAGTTTAACTTTTCTTTCTTTTAAAAATTTTTAACACACCAAAAGCTATTTTTTTAAGAAAACTTTTTTTAGAATGTTTTGTTAAAAACTCTACTATATCTCTATGCCCAAACATTAGTGCAAAAGTAAAAGGTGTCATACCAAGACCATTGTTTTCATCAATATTTGCTCCATATTCTACCAAAAGCTTACACATAGGCAAATACCCTTTAAAACACACCCCTGCTAATGGAGTTTGTCCTCTATCATTTTTCTCATCTACTCTAGCATTATTTTCTAGTAAAAACTTAGCACACTCATAAGCATTATGATAACTCGCGAGCATTAAAAGACTATCGCCTTTATGATTTTTTAAATTTACACTCAAACCCGCTTCTATCATAATCTTTAAATTTTGTAAATCATTTTTTCTTGCGTAATCAAAAGCCATAGTGCAAAGCTCTTGAATTCTTTTTTCTTCTTCGTTGCTAAACATATTTTTCCTTTATAATCTTTAGTTTGCCACTTTTAAAGTGGCAAGTAAAAATTACATTTTCAAAGCTTTTTTAACACCATTTGCATATTCACTTGAAATTTTTTCAAAATGACTTAATGATCTTTGTATAATTTTTTCATCAACCCCACTCATAGAAGCTGCTATGTTTTTAAATAATTGCTCTTTTTGATCTTGATTCATTATATTAAATAAAGCTCTTGGTTGGGTGTAAAAATCATCATCAAGTGGAGCATATCTTTGCACGCTACCTTCAAGTGCTAAGTCAGGCTCAAGATAACTTTTATCTTCTTTTGGGCTATCATCATAACTATTTGGCTCATAATAAGCTAGACCATTTTTATAAGTGTCAAAATTCATAGCTCCTGCTACATTATAAGTATTTACTTCACTTTTTGCACGATTAACTGGCAATAAATGATAATTTGTTCCTATGCGGTATCTGTGCGCATCAGGATAAGAAAAGATTCTAGCTTGCAACATTTTATCAGGACTAAAACCAATACCAGGAACGATATTGCTTGGGCTAAATGCAGCTTGTTCTACTTCGTTAAAGTAATTTTGTACATTTTTATTAAGCACTAATTCACCTACATCAATTAAAGGCACAATGCTATGTGGCCAAACTTTAGTTAAATCAAAAGGATTAAAACCTAGTTTTTCTGCTTCATCTTCTTTTAAAACTTGAATTTGGAAAGTCCATTTTGGAAAATCTCCTTTTTCAATAGCTTCATATAAATCTCTTTGATGACTTTCTCTATCATTTGCTATTAAATTTGCCGCTTCTTCGTTGGTTAAATTTTTAATACCTTGCTTGGTTTTAAAATGAAATTTCACCCAAAATCTTTCATTTTTATCATTAATCAAACTATAAGTGTGACTTCCAAAACCATGCATATGACGATAACTTGCAGGAATTCCTCTATCGCTCATTAAAATAGTAACTTGGTGTAAGCTTTCAGGACAAAGGCTCCAAAAATCCCATGCAGCATTATTACTTCTTAAATGAGTTCTTGGATCTCTTTTTTGAGTATGGATAAAATCAGGGAATTTATATGCATCTCTTATAAAAAACGTCGGAGTATTATTACCTACTAAATCCCAATTTCCTTCTTTAGTATAAAATTTAATAGCAAAACCCCTTACATCTCTTTCTGCATCAGCTGCACCTGCTTCACCTGCAACAGTTGAAAATCTTATAAATAAAGGTGTATTTTCTCCAAGCTGTAAAACTTTTGCTTTAGTGTATTGAGAAATATCTTTAGTAATTCTAAGTTCTCCATAAGCACCACTCCCTTTTGCATGTACTGTTCTTTCTGGAATTCTTTCTCTATTTTGATGAGCAAGTTTTTCAAGCAAAATATAATCTTGCATTAAAAGTGGACCCTTAACACCTGCGCTTAGCGAATTTTGATTATCAGCTATGATATTTCCAAAATCATTTGTTAGTTTTTTCATCATTTCTCCTTTTTAAATAATAATTTTTATTATTTGATAAATTATATTCATATATTATTAAAATAAAATAAAACGATAAAAATTATCATTATTTAAAAATAGCTATATTTTTATTATTTTTTATATATAATCTTTTTTTAAGCAAAATTATTTTTATTTTGTATTAAAATTGTTAAAAAAATAAGAATAAAAATTCTTGTTTTAAATATTTTTACTACAAAATTAACAAAAAAAAGGAATATCCTATGGACAAAGAGACAAGAACTTATTATATTAAATTGGTAAAATTTCTCGCAGATGCTTTGGGAAGAAATTATGAAATAGTCTTACATGATGTAAGTGAAGATGGAGCCAATATAGCAGAAATTGCTAATAACCATATTAGCAAAAGAACTATAAATTCACCTCTAACTGGATTTGCCATTGAAATGATTAAAAACAAAATCTATTTAGAACGAGATTATATAACACACTATAAAACTTCAGCCAAAAGCTCGCAAGCAATGTCAGGCTCTACTTTTTTTATCAAAAAAGATGAAAAACTTGAAGGTATGCTTTGTATTAACCATGACACCTCAGCATATAAAAAAATTTCTGATGAAATTTTAAATCTTGGAAATATTTATGATAATTCTTATGAAAACCCTGAACAAGAAAATAAAGAATACATAAAACTTGACCTAGAAGAAATTATCGAAAATATTTCAGGTATGGATATTGAAAGTTTTAAGAATAAAAGTTTAAAACCAAAAGAAAAGCAAAAAATGATAGCTAGTTTATATGAAAAGGGCGTATTTAATGTAAAAGGTGTTATTCCTAAAGTTGCCGAGCTTTTAAGTATTTCCGAGCCTAGTGTTTACAGGCATTTACAAAAGATTAAATAATCATAATTTTAAAAAAATATAATTTTTGATACAATAACACTTTAAATTTAATAATTAAGGAAAAATATGGCTGAAGATATAATGGACGAACAAACCGAATCAAAGAAAAAAGGTGGCAATACTTTAGTAATTATTATCGTTGTATTTTTATTTGTATTTTTACTTGTGATTGTAGGGGCAATTGCCTATTTAATGTTTAGCGGTAGTTCTGAAGAAAATCCTGCTCCACAAGCTGAAGAAAGTGCTCAAGCAGCACAAACTCCTAAAAAAACAAATGCAGTAGCAGCCAGAGGGAGTGATTATGCAAATATTGGTGTGATGTATCCTTTAGCACCTTTTACGCTAAATTTATTAAGTGATGGCGGATCAAGATATGTAAAATGCACCATTCAACTTGAACAAAATGTTGAAACTCTAACTCCTGAGCTTGATAAAAAAGTTGCTATTATTAGAGATATTATCATTAGAACTTTAACTTCAAAAACCTTTGAAGAGGTAAGCACTACAAAAGGCAAAGAAAGATTAAAAGATGAATTAACGGGTAAGATTAATGAAGTTTTAACCGATGGTTTTATCAAAAATATTTATTTTACCGACTTTGTAGTATCTTAATGATAGGCTGTGACATAGTCGTATGCTCTCGCATAGAAAAAATTTATAAAAGACACAAAACGCTTTTTTTGGATAAATTTTTATCCAAAAAAGAGCAAAGTTATATAAAAAATACCAATACTCTAGCAGGATTTTGGGCTATTAAAGAAGCTGCTTCCAAGGCTTTGGGAGTTGGAATTTCTAAAGAGTGTTCTTTTTTTGACATCATCATCTCTAAAGATGATAAAAATGCTCCATATATTAGTTTTTCTCAAAAAGTTATACAAGAATTTAAAATTAAATCAGCAAGTGTAAGCGTAGCACATGATGGGGGTTTTGCTATAGCAGTAGTGGCTATAGAAACTAAGCAAGGTTAAAACCTTGCTTACATATAAAGTCCACCATTGACTTTTAAAATTTCTCCTGTGATATAAGAAGAATGGTCACTTAATAAAAACGCTACAGCTTGGGCTACTTCACTTGCATCTGCAAAGCGTTTTAAAGGGATATTATTAATATAATTTTGTTTTATTTCATCACTTAAAACTTCAGTCATATCACTTTTTATAAAACCTGGGGTAATGCAGTTATATCTTATATTTCTTGCTGCACCTTCTTTAGCAAAAGACTTTGTCAATGCTATCATGCCACCTTTACTAGCACTATAATTAGTTTGGCCCGCATTTCCCATTTCTCCAACTATAGAAGCGATATTTACAACCGCACCAAAACGCTTTTTACTCATAGTTTTTAATGCTTCTCTACAACCTAAAAAGCTTGAATTTAAATTAGCATTAATCACCGAAGAAAAATCATCCATACTCATTCTAAGTGCCAATTTATCATTTGTAATACCTGCATTATTAACTAAATAACTAAGCTCACCATCACTTTCTACTATAGTTGCAATAGCACCGATAAACTCTTCTTCAACACTTGCATCAAATTTAATCACAGCCGCAGTGCCACCATTTTTTTCTATCTCTTCTTTTAGCGCATCAGCAAGCTCAGGCTTACTTCTATAATTAATCCAAACTTTTAAACCGCAACTTGCCAATTCTTTAGCTATTGCTGCACCTATACCTTTACTTGCACCTGTTATTAAAACATTTTTTCCACTAAATTTCATTGTTCTCCTTTAAATTAAAATAAAGCCTCATTCATTTCTTTTGGGATAGGTAAGTTTAAAATTTTAAGCACGCTTGGAGCTATATTACTAAGCCCCATCCCTTCTTTAAGCTTTTCTACTCCTTTAGCTTCTATAAAAGCAAAAACATCAAAAGTTGTGTGATTAGTAAGTATATTTTCATTTTCATCCCTCATTGCTTCACAGTTTCCATGATCTGAAGTAACAATAAAAGCATAATCATACTTCCTTGCTTTGGCAATAACCCTACCCAAGCACTCATCTACACATTCAACCGCACTAATCGCAGCTTCAAAATCACCCGTATGTCCTACCATATCACCATTTGCAAAATTTACTACGATAAAATCCATACCATTTTCTATACCTTTAACCACCTCATCTGCGACTTCTTTAGCGCTCATTTGAGGTTTTTCATCGTATGTTTTTACCTTAGGACTTGGGATTAAAACTCTTGTTTCATTGCATTCTAATTCTTCTTTTCCTCCGTTAAAGAAAAAAGTTACATGAGCGTATTTTTCTGTTTCAGCCGTGTGAAGTTGACTTAAATTTGCATTAGCTATCACAGAAGCTAAGGTATTATTTAATTCTTCTTTTTCAAACATCACAGGTAGTTTAAAACTCTCATCATACAAACTCATAGTAATGGCATTTTTTACAAGTACTTCTTTTGGAAATTCATTAAAACTTTCTTGGGTTAAAGAAGCAACTAATTGACGCATTCTATCATTTCTAAAATTGATAAAAATCACACCATCTTCAGCCTTAATCCCATCAAAGTTTTGACTAATAACTGGGGTTAAAAACTCATCTGTGATGTTTTCATCATAGCTTTTTTGTATAAATTGCACAAAATCATCACACTTTGGTGCCTTAGCAAACAAAGCATCATAATAAGACTTAACCCTATCATAGCGCTTATCTCTATCCATAGCATAAAATCTCCCCGATAAAGAAGCAAAATTAACCCCTTCTTTTTCGCAAAATTCCTGTAAAGATTTTATAAATTCTAAACCCGAATTTGGAGGACAATCCCTACCATCACTAATTGCATGCGTAAAAACTTCTTTATTTTCTTGCTTACAAATTTTTAAAAGCGCATTAAAATGTGTATGCATAGAATGCACCCCACCATCACTATAAAGCCCTATAATATGTACTCTTTTGCATTTTTGTAATAAATCTTTTAAAGCCTTATTATCTTTTAAAGTATCATTTTCTATGGCTTTATTTATCTTGACTAAATTTTGATAAATTATGCGTCCACTACCTATACACATATGCCCTACTTCACTATTACCCATTTGACCTTCAGGTAGACCAACTGCCAAACCGCTTGTTTTTATCAAAACATTAGGGGTATTTTCAAAAAGCTTATCATAAGTTGGCTTTTTAGCATGAAAAAAAGCATTATAGTTTGAATTTGTATTATGTCCTATACCATCTGTGATTATCAAAATACATTTTTGACTCATTTTTTACTCTTTTTTATAATTTATTTATGTGATTTTACTAAAATTATGCTTTTAAAAAACAAATACAAGGTTAAAATTTTGCTTTATCTTACAGAATATACAAATTATATGTTTTTTTCTTATATTAGCGTGCGTGCTGGTTTTGCATTTTTTATCGCCTTATTTTTGAGTTTATATTTAATGCCAAAATTTATCAAATGGGCTCAAAATAAAAAAGCAAATCAACCTATTTATGAATACGCTCCACAATCACACCAAGCTAAATCTCATACTCCTACTATGGGTGGGCTTGTTTTTATCTTTGCTACTATCATAGCAAGTGTTTTAAGTGCTGATTTAAATAATAGTTTTGTAATTGTTGGATTATTATGTTTAGTACTATTTTGCACTATAGGTTTAGTAGATGATTTAGGTAAAATTTTAAAAAAAGACAATCATGCAGGACTTAGCCCAAAAATGAAGCTTTTAGGGCAATTTAGTGCTGCTTTTATCTGTGTTGGATTACTATATTTATTTGATATAAATACTGAATTTTATTTACCTTTTTATAAACATGCTATATTTGATGGTGGTATGTTTATGTTGTTTTTATGGATTTTAGTTATTGTATCAAGCTCTAATGCTGTGAATTTAACTGATGGGCTTGATGGTCTTGCAACTGTGCCTTCTATATTTTCTCTTTTAAGCCTTGGTGCTTTTTTATATTTAAGTGGAAATGCTATTTATAGTTCTTATTTATTTTTACCTAAAATTCAAGGCCTAGGAGAACTTGTGGTATTAAGTGCGGCTTTAGTTGGTGCGCTTATGGGATTTTTGTGGTATAACTGCTATCCTGCACAAGTTTTTATGGGGGATAGCGGGAGTTTAAGCATAGGGGCATTTTTAGGCTATCTTGGTATAGTAAGTAAAAATGAAATTTTACTTTTACTGATAGGTTTTGTATTTGTTTTAGAAACTATTTCAGTGATTTTACAAGTAGGAAGTTTTAAAATTTTTAATAAAAGAGTATTTAAAATGGCACCTATTCATCATCATTTTGAAAAAATAGGTTGGGTGGAAAATAAAATCATCGTACGCTTTTGGATGATAGCCTTACTTGCAAATATTATTGCATTAATTAGTATAAAGTTAAGATAATGAAAATTTCACTTTTTGGATATGGAAAAACAACTAAAGCTTTTGCACAACGTTTTGGAAATTGCAATATTTATGATGATCATTTTACAAGTATAAGTAAAGATGAATTTAACAATACGCTTTTACCGCCTTGTGAATTTGATCCTTTAAAAAGTGACTTAGAAATTCCAAGCCCTGGTTTTCCAAGTGATCATCTTCTCATACAGCAAGCAAGAAATTTAAGCAGCGAATATGATTTTTTCTATGATGGCATGCCAAAAAGTGTTTGGATAAGTGGAACAAATGGTAAAACCACCACCACTCAAATGACACATCATCTTTTAAAACACATCAACGCACAAATGGGAGCAAATATAGGAACTCCTTTAGCACAAATGGATGCTAATGCTAAATTATGGATTTTAGAAAGCTCATCTTTTTCACTTTTTTACACCAAAGTAGCTAAACCTGAAATTTATGCACTTTTACCTATCACACCTGATCATCTTTCTTGGCATAAAAGCTTTGAAAATTATGAGCGAGCAAAGCTTAGCGTGCTTGAAAGAATGAATGAAAATGATGTGGTAATTTTACCTAAAAAGTATGAGGCTTATCCAACTCATGCTTATGTTGTAAGCTATGAAGATGAGCAAGATTTAGCTAAAAAAATGCAAATTGATTTAGAAAAAATTCATTTTAAAACCCCATTTTTACTTGATGCGCTTATTGCTTTAAGTATAGAAAAAATCATACTAGATCGTTGCTCTTATGAGCTTTTAAATGAGTTTAAAATAGAAAAAAACAAGCTTGAAGAAATATTTGATCATAAAAATAGACTTTGGGTAAATGATACTAAAGCAACTAATCTTGATGCTAGTTTAGCTGCTCTTAAACGCTATAAGGATAAAAAAATTCATCTTATCATAGGTGGGGATGATAAGGGAGTGGATTTAAGTGCTTTATTTACTTTTATGAGAGAGCTTAATATAGAGCTTTATGCCATAGGAAAAAGCACTAATAAAATGCTTGAATATGCTAAAAATGCTAATTTAAAAGCACATTTTTGTGAGTTTTTACCTAAAGCAGTAGAAAAAATCAATCAAAACCTAACTAATGATGAAGTAGCCCTGCTAAGCCCTGCTTGCGCGAGCTTAGATCAGTTTAAATCTTATGAAGAAAGAGGGGAGCTTTTTAAAAAATGTATTCAAGAGCTAAACTAAATCTTTTTGAACGCAAAGTTTTAAAAACTCACATAAATTTATAAATTTTATGCTTGGCTCTTTATTTTTATGATAAATCAAGCAAAGTTCTCTTGAAATTTTAAAATTTTTTAATCTCACTTCAAATAAGCTTTTAGTTTCAAGTTCTTCTTTAACACTAAATTTAGGTAAAACTGCTAAAAAATTACCTTTTTTAACTAACTCTTTTATCATAGCAGTTGAGTTTAGCTCATAAACTAAGTTAAGCTTTACATCTTTAGGCAAAGCATTTAAAAACACTTCTTTTGCACCAGAACCTTGCTCACGACTTAACCATTTAAAATCCTTTAACTCATCTATGAAAAATTCTTTTTTTAAGTCATTCTTACTCACCACAATAAGCTCATCATCACAAATTTTAATCTTTTTTATATCTTTATCTTTGCAAATTCCTTCAATCAAACCTATATCGATTTCTTTATCTAAAATATCTTTGATGATATTTTGGCTATTATCCAAGGACAAATTTAACTTGATATTTTCTGCCTTTTGATCTAAAAAAGATCCTAGTAAATAAGTACCTACATTTTGACTCACTTTCATACTTATTTCATAGCTTTGATCATCTTGCATTGCTTTTTCAATGCGCTCAAATTCTAAAATTAAAGGTGTGATTTGTTTTAAAAAAACCTTTCCTTTTTCATTTAAGCTTAAAAATTTAGCATTTCTATCAAAAAGCTTGGTGTTTAAACTTTTTTCAAGTTCAAATATAGCTAAAGACAAAGCAGATTGAGTTATACTTAATTCTTTAGCACAAGCTCTTAAATTTAAATTTCCACACAAAGCTTGAAAATATTTTATTTGTTTAAAAGTCATAAGTGCTCTTTTGATAAATATTTTTAATCATTATATCAAATAAAATTAATTTTACTTATCATAAAAAAATCATTAAGATTACAAAAAACAAAATAAGGAAAATTTCATGCATAAAAATATATATAAACATAGAAAATTTGAAGCTTTTTTACTGCTTTTTACCCTTGCTTTTTGTGCTTTTGCTATTTCTGAGCTTAGTTTTTTTAAAAATCTTGGAATTTCAGCTTTAATCATAGCCGTGATTTTGGGAGCTTTAATAGGAAATTTAGCACATCAAAATACAAATTTACTTAAAAAATCAGGAGTTTTAAACATAGCAACAAAAGAAATTTTAAGACTTGGAATTATACTTTATGGCTTTAGAATTACTTTTAATGACTTAGAAAAAGTTGGATTAAATGGAATTTTGCTAGCATTTTTAGTGGTGTTTTCTACCTTTTTTATAGGACTTTTACTAGGAAAATTATTTAAACTTGATCTTAAAGAAAGCATACTTATAAGTAGTGGCTCAAGTATTTGTGGAGCAGCTGCTGTGATGGCAAGTGAGAGCATTGTTAAAGGTGGCTCTGCTAAAGTTGGCGTGGCAGTTTGTACTGTGGTGGTTTTTGGAACTTTAGGGATGTTTTTATATCCTTTGGCTTGGAATTTGGGCTGGTTTGATTTTTTTAATTTAAAACAAATGGGGTATTTTATGGGAGCAAGCTTGCATGAAGTTGCACATGCTGTTGCAGCTGGTGAAGCTGTGCAAGCAGGAGATGGTGCTGTCATAGAAAAAATGATGCGTGTTTTAATGCTAGTGCCTTTTTTGATTTTCTTAAGTCTTTTTTCATTAAAATTTCTAAGCAGAAATAATGAAAAAATTTCCATTAAAGCAAATATTCCTTATTTTGCCTTATGGTTTTTATTTGCTTGTGGTATTAGCTCACTTGAAATATTAAATACCGATTTTGCGCTTAACTATATAAAACCAAGCATACAAACTATAGATACACTTTTACTTTCTATGGCTATGGTAGCTTTGGGAGTGAATATCCATAAAAATGTTTTAAAAAATGCAGGGTTTAAACCATTTTTAATGGCATTGTTGCTTTTTATTTGGTTAATCTTTATATCAATTAGCTTAATTTTCTTATTAAATTTATAATATGTTTCATTATGAAACATATTATAGTGTTTTACACTCTTTTGTTAATTTATTATTTATTTTTTTATACTTTATGTTTAATTAGTATTATAATTTTAAAGAGAAATTAAACAAAGAAGGAGTCAACATGTTCACGCCTAAAACAAAAAGCGAATTAGTTGCTCTTGTTAGAGAAGAGCTTATTACCTTAGATGAAATCGATGTAAGCTTAATCGCAGATATGTCTTATTTATTCTACTATTCTACTAGGACTAATTTTGACGGTATAGAAAAGTGGGATGTGTCAAGTGTAAAAGATATGTCTTATATGTTTTATTGTTGTAAAAATTTTAATAACGATATTTCTAAATGGAATGTATCAAATGTTGAAAACATGGAAGGAATGTTTTTTGATTGCGAAGCATTTGATCAAGATTTATCTTCTTGGAATATGTCAAGTGTTAAAGATACAAATTATATGTTTTGCAATTGTCTTAAATTTAACCATAAAGTAGAAAATTGGGATGTGCATAATACCATTACGATGGCACATATGTTTGAAAACTGCAAACAATTTGATCAAGATTTATCAAGATGGGATGTACACAATGCTAAAACAATGGCATTTTTATTGCACAATTGTACTAATTTTCACTATGATGTTAAAAAATTAGATATTGATAAAAACTGCAATGTTCAAAAAATACTAGGACATGAAGAAATACAAAATAAATATGCTATAAAACATTGATACAAGGTAAGCTATTGCTTACCTGCTTGGTTAATCCAAAGCCCCATAGCAATCACAACAATAACCTGCCCTAAAAATCCTTGAAATACGCTAAATAATCTTAGTAAAGAACTAACAGGCGTTACATCGCCAAAGCCTATTGTTAGCATAGTAACTCCGCTAAAATAATAACAATCAACTAAACCTTTTATTCTATTTTGAATTTGAGGTTTTAACTCATCATTTAAAGACCAAAAATTATGAATTCCTCTTATAGGGGTTTGAAACTGCACCTCTATAACTTTTTCTTGCAAATCTACAATATCTAAATTTTCATTTTTTTGAGTAGCAATTAACATTCTATTGTAATTATCTACATCACAAGAAAAATAATACAAATTCCCATACGCAAACCATATCAAAACATAAGCATATAAAATAATAAAAAATTTTTCTTTGATATTAATCTTACTACTAAAAGCAGCCCAAATACTAATAAGCAAAAACATCATCAATGCCATAGCTACCATAATAGGAATAATATTTAAAATTAAAAATAAAATTTCAGAAGTAATTTTACCCGTTGCATAAATGGCAAGCTCGTCAAATAAAAAACTACAAAATAAAGGCACCACAGCAAGCAAAGTCCAAACAAAAAGAAATTGTTTGGTGCTTTTGTGATAAATGCTAATATAATGATTTAAAAGTCTATGGTGCAACATTAGCGAATTAACAATAAAGGTTTTTTAGCCTTAGTTAAAATATCATTTGTCAAACTACCAAATAAAATACTTTTTACCCAGTGATGTGAGTAAGCCCCCATAATCAATAAATCTATATCATTTTGCTCACCAAAATCAAATAAAGCTTGAGTAATCTCTCCATTTAAATGCTGTGTTTGCACATTTAAATTTGCTTCTTTAAAAATTTGACCTACTTGAGCTAATAACTCACAAGAAGCTTTTTCATCCTTAGACACATTTACCACATAACGCTTTGCTTCTTTGAAAATAGGTCTTTTAATGGCTTGCTCTATGGCCTTTTTAGCTAAATTACTCCCATCATAAGCCATCATCACACTTTTAATCTCTTTAAATGCAGAATTTACAAGCAAAATAGGCACATTTAAAGCTCTTACTAATTCTTCTGTATGAATGCCTATTTTATTTTTCTTACCTCCGCCTTTTAAACCTGCTATGGCTAATCTTATTTGATCATTGTATTCTTTTAAAATCTCTTCCAAATCTCCATCTCTTTGCACGCTAAAGCATTCTTTTACACCTTGTTCTTTTGCATAAGCACAAAATTCTTCTAAAATTCTTTGCCCTTTTTTACAAAGATTTTCATTTTTTTGGCTTTGCTCTTCTACTAAATCTTCAATCACACATCCACTAGCACCTATTCCAAAACTACAAGCTAATTCAGCATTAGTAAAATTTGGTTCTATGGTATATAAAAACATTAAAGGTAAATCTAACTTTTTAGCTAAATACACCCCATAATGCAAACTTTCCCTACAAGGTTCTAAAACATCCACACAAACTAGAATTTTTTCCATTTAATATCCTTTTGTAGTATTAATCTTGTGCTTTTTGTGCTATTAAAACACCTTCTATGATTTTTTTAATATCCCCATCTAAGATATTATCAACCTGTGAAAAAGCTTCATTTGAGCGTGTGTCTTTGACTTGTTGATAAGGAAAAAGCACATAAGAGCGGATTTGATGTCCCCAACCTATCTCACTTTTTTCACTTGAATTTGCTTCATCTTGTTGTTTCATAAGCTCAAGTTCATAAAGGCGTGATTTTAACATTTTAAAAGCAGTTGCTTTGTTTTTATGTTGGCTTCTATCGTTTTGACATTGCACTACTATACCACTTGGCATATGAGTTATACGCACTGCTGATTCGGTTTTATTAACATGCTGTCCACCTGCTCCGCTTGCTCTATAATAATCAATCCTTATATCTTTTTCTTCAATTTCTATTTCTATATCATCATCAAGCTCAGGTGAAACCATCACACTAGAAAAACTCGTATGGCGACGCCCTGCGCTATCAAATGGAGAAGTTCTTACTAAACGATGAATGCCATTTTCAGCTTTTAAATACCCATAAGCATTTTCACCTTTAACTAAAAAGCTCACATCTTTAAGCCCTGCTTCTTCGCCTTCTTGAAAGTCAAGTGTTTCTACTTTAAAACCTTCTCTTTCACAAAATCTCAAATACATCCTATAAAGCATGCTAGCCCAGTCATTACTCTCCGTTCCACCTGCTCCTGGGTGAATGGAAACTATGGCATTTTTACCATCATTTTCCCCACTTAAAAGCATAGAAATTTCAAGATTTACGATAAGATCTTCTAGCTTATTTGCATCTTCAAATAAAGCTTCTATAGTGTCTAAATCATTTTCACTATTTGCTAGATCAAAAAGCTCGCTTGCATCATTTAAAGCATTGTTTGCATTTTCATAATTTTTAAGTAAATTTGAAATTTTAGTTTTTTCTTTACCTATCACTCCTGCTTGTTTTACATCACTCCAAAAAGAAGGGGAATTTTCTAAATTTTCTATTTCTTTTAATCTAGCTTTTATCTCTTCAGGTTTAATAATAGAAGCGATATTTCCAACTTTGTTTTTTAATTTTTTTAAAAGTTCGCTGTATTCGTAATTATCCATAAAAATTTTCTTTCTAATTTTGATATAATTTAATCTTATAATTTTAGCAAAAAAATAAAATATTTAAAGTGAGAAATATGCCAAAACTTTTTTTAATGTCTTTAGGTTGTAATAAAAATTTAGTTGATAGCGAAATCATGCTTGGAAGATTAAGTGATTATGAAATTTGTGATGAGCCAAGCATAGCTGATGTTTTGATTGTAAATACCTGTGGCTTTATAGATAGTGCTAAAAAAGAAAGTATAAATGCGATTTTAGACTTACACGAGCAAAGAAAAAAAGATTCATTGTTAGTTGTAACAGGTTGTTTGATGCAACGCTACCGCGAAGAATTAATGAAAGAACTACCTGAAGTTGATCTTTTTACCGGTGTGGGAGATTATGAAAAAATTGATGAAATGATACTTAAAAAAACTAATCTTTTTTCAAATTCCACTTACTTGCAAGATAAAAATACCAATCGTGTAATCACAGGATCAAATTATCAAGCTTTTATCAAAATAGCTGAAGGATGTAATCAAAAATGTTCATTTTGCGCCATACCAAGCTTTAAAGGAAAACTCAAATCAAGAAGCCTAGAAAGCATTGTAAATGAAGTAAAAGAGCTTGTTAAAAAAGGCTATAAAGACTTTTCTTTTATTGCTCAAGATACAAGTTCGTATTTATTTGATCAAGGTCAAAAAGATGGACTTTTAAAGCTTATTGAAGCTATAGAAAATATTCAAGGTGTAAAGGCTGCTAGAATTTTATATCTATATCCAACAAGTATTAGCAAAGAAGTGATAGAAAAAATCATTCAATCAAAAGTTTTTGTAAATTATTTTGATATGCCTTTGCAACACATCAGTGATAATATGCTTAAAATCATGAAACGCGGAGCTAACAAAGCTAAATTAATCGAACTTTTAAATTTAATGAAACAAGCCCCAAATTCATTTTTACGCACAGGTTTTATAGTAGGACACCCTGGAGAGAGCGATGAAGATTTTGAAGAATTATGCACTTTTATAAAAGAATTTGGTTTTGATAGAATTAGTGTTTTTGCTTATTCTAAAGAAGAAGATACCGCAGCTTTTGACATGGAACAAATTCCTAGTAAAATCATCAATACAAGATTAAAAGTGATAGAAAAAATCGTCGATGAATGTATAGAAAAAAGTTTTAATCAACAAGTTGGTAAAAAAACCTTAGCATTTTGTGAAGGTCAAAGCTCTGAAGGAGAATTTTTCATCGGCGCAAAAGATTTGCGTTGGGATAGAAATATAGATGGAGAAATTCTCATCAATGAAAGTGATTGTGGCGATTTAGAAATGGGTGAGCTTTATGAGTGTGAAATCACACAGAGCTTAGATAAAAAACTCATTGCAAAAGCCTTAAGAAGGCTTGATGATTGATAGCAAATATTTAAATCATTTAAAGCAAGGGAAAAATCTTTTAGCATTTTCTCACGGGAGTGATTCGAGTGCTTTATTTTTCATGCTTTTAGAAAAAAATATAGATTTTGACCTTGCTTTTATAAACTATAAAACTCGTAAAAATAGTGATAAAGAAGAGCAAAATGCCAAAGAATTAGCCAAGAGTTTTCACAAAAAAATTTACATCAAAACCGCACCCAATATAACAAAAAATTTCGAAGCTTGCGCAAGAGCTTTGCGTTATGAGTTTTTTGAAAAACTTTGCAAAAATCACTCTTATAATAATCTTTTACTAGCTCATCATTTAAATGATAAACTAGAATGGTTTTTAATGCAATTTTCCAAAGGTGCAGGACTTAGAGAATTACTTGGCTTTAAAGATATTGAAAAAAGAAAATATTTTACTATCATAAGACCCTTGCTTGAAATTCCAAAAGAAGAAATTTCAAATTACTTAAAAGAAAACAATATCACTTTTTTTCATGATGAGAGTAATGATGATGAAAAATATTTTAGAAATTTCATACGCAAAAATTTTGCTAATGAGTTTTTAAAGCTTTATCCAAATGGAGTAAAAAAGAGTTTTAAATACCTAGAAAAAGACTTAAAAGAAGAAAATATTTGTGAATTTAAAAATATTTACATTACTCATAAAGATGAAAGTTTAATCGCAAAATGCTTTAAAAAACTTGGAGTGCTTTTAAGCGCCAAACAAAGACAAGAAGCTTTAAAAGGCAATGGAGTGATTTCGCATAAAATAGGCATTGTTTATATACAAGAAAAAGTGTTGATTTTTCCTTTTATAAGTTGTGAGAAAATGCCAAAAGAATTTAAAGAAATTTATAGAAAAGCAAAAATCCCTAAACTCTTAAGAGCATATTTATACACAAAAAATATTGATGTAAAAGAGCTTATGCAAGCTCTTTTATGATTTCTTCAAAAAGTTCTTTTACTCTTGCTTCTAAAAAGTCTTTAAATTCAGCACTTGTAGCTTCGGTGCGCATGATAAGATATGGACTTGTATTAGAAGCACGCAAAAGCGCCCAACCCTCTTTAAAGGTGATTCTAACTCCATCAATTTCATTACAATCAAGCACATTTTCAAAAGCGTTTGCTTTTACTTTTTCTTTAAATTTTTCTATGATTTGAAATTTATTTTCCTCACCAACCTTAAGCTTAATCTCTTCACTTGCATAAAGTTTTGGTAATTCTTTAACCAATTTTTCTATATCAAAACCATTTACTAAAAGCTCTAAAGTTCTTAAAAATGCATAAATTCCATCATCATAACCAAAATATCTATCTTTAAAGAAAATATGCCCACTAAGCTCTGCTGCTATGTCGATATTTTGCTCTTTCATCATTTTTTTAATATTAGAATGTCCAGTCTTACCCATCATGATAAAACCAAATTTAGCTACCTCATCGAAAAGATTTTTAGAACATTTTACTTCACCTAAAACTCTAGGATTTTTTATATTTTTAGCAAATAAATAGCAAAGCTCATCGCCCTTAAATACATAGTCTTTACTTGCGACTACTAAACGATCTCCATCTCCATCAAAAGCAAAGCCCATTTTTGCATTTTCATTTTCTTTTAGCGCAACTTGCAATGCGTGTAAATTTTCAAGCTCTGTTGGATCAGGCGCGTGGTTTGGGAAATTTCCATCAGGATTTTCAAATAAAATTTGTGCATTAAGATTTAATTTTTCCACCAAAGGCTTTATAATCACTCCAGTAGCTCCATTTGCACAATCAATAATGATTTTTTCTTTATAGCCCTTAAGATGTGAAAAATGCTTAGCTAAAAAGTCTATATATAAGCTTTTAACATCATAATTTTCATATCTTAAATCATCATTGATTTCAAGTTCTAAATACTCTTGCACTTTTAAAGAAAGCTTTTTCAAATCAGCACCAAAAAAACTTTCTTTGTTAATCGTGATTTTAAAGCCATTGTATTCTTTTGGATTATGCGAACCTGTTATCATGATGTTTGCATCAAAAATATCATCAAAAAATAAACTAAAATACCCCATAGGAGTTGGTGCTAAGCCTATATTGAAAACTTGCATATTAGCTTTATTTAAACCACTAATTAAATAGTTAAAAAGTTCATTTGCACTATATCTTGCATCATAGCCCACACTTACTTTCTCACAACCTCTTGATTTCATTTCTAAACCCAAGGCATAACCTATAGCTTTTACACTTTTTTCATTTAACTCACTTGGGTAAAGCCCTCTTATATCATACTCTCTAAAAATCAAATCTAACATTTTAATCCTTTTGTCTTCTAAGTTCTAATTTTGCTTGTTTTAAACTTTCTTCTATGTTTTCATTTTTACTTGATAAACAAAGTTTAATTTCTAATTTTGCATTTTGCTCTTTCAATTCAAAACTATATTTTTGCATAAAATTTTCAAGCATTTGAAGCTTACTTTGAACAAAAGCTATATTTTCATTTTCAAATACAATGATAAAATAATCCTTATCATCTTTAAAAACCCTAACGTGTAAAGCTTTTTTTAAAATCCTAGCAAACTCATACATTACAAACTCGCCCATTTTTGAGCCTTTTTGATGATAAATTTCATTGATATTTTTTACTTCAATCAAGGCTAAATGAAAATTTTCAAGTCCTTGTGCATATCTTCTTAAAGCTTTTAAATTTGGCAAATTGGTTAAAGTGTCAAAAAAGGCTATTTTATAAGCTTTATACGCTAAAAATCCTATCAACACTAAAGAAGCAAATTCATAATAACCCAAATCAACACTATTGTAAAATAAAAACTGCACACTCAAGCCCATATAAGCTAGTAAAAAATGAAAATCATTATTTTTAAAATAAGAAAATAATAAAAATATCATTCCCACCCAAAACACACAAAAGCTTAACTCACTAATAGGCTTAAAAAATTGCGTTGAAAGGCCAAAAATTTCACCTGTAATACTTGCATTAAAATTAGTACTTGTGCTAAGTATTAACGCTACAAAACCCATAAAGGCTAAATACGCAAATTTAATGAGATTAATTCTTTCAAACACAAGCTTGCTATCTTGTAAAAACACAAAAAGTACAAAAGAAAAAGGTAAAAACACCGAAATAAACAAATGTGCTTGATATTCACTTGCTACTAAAGATAAAGCCCTAGCGCATAAAATCAACAAAAGTAAGAAAAAAATCTTATTTTGCTTAAAAAAATAAGCTAAAAATAAAGCTAAGATATTAAAAACCAAAGTCATACTAGGCAATGTTTTTAACAATAAATACGAAAAATCCAAAATAATAAACCTTTTTTTGTTAAAATTATAGCAAAAATATTTTAAGGATATTAATGGTAGAAGTAAAAAATCTCACTATGCGTTTTGCAAATCAACTTTTATTTGAAGATGTAAATTTAAAGTTAAACCGTGGTGAAAGATATGGACTTATAGGCGCAAATGGCGCAGGAAAATCAACTTTTTTAAAAATTCTCTCAGGCGAAATAGAATCAAGCAGTGGAGAAATTTGTATAGATCCAAATTTAAAAATTGCTGTATTAGGACAAGATCAATTTGCTTTTGAAAACTACACTATCAAAGATGCGGTAATGTGTGCAAATAAAAGATTATATGATGCGCTAAAAGAAAAAGAAAAACTTTATATGAGTGAAGAATTTACCGATGAAATCAATGATAGATTAAGCGAGCTTGAAATCATAACAGCAGAAGAAGATCCAAACTATGATTGTGAGCTTAGATGTGAAAAAATTCTTAGTTCTTTAAATATTAAAGATTTTAATGCTCTTATGAGTACTTTGCAAAGTGCGGATAAATTTAAAGTTTTATTAGCACAAGTATTGTTTTTAGGTGCTGATGTATTATTTTTAGATGAGCCTACAAATAACCTTGACTTAGAAGCTATTTCTTGGCTTGAAAATGAACTTTTAAGACATGAGGGAACTTTAGTAGTAATTAGCCATGATAGACATTTTCTAAATAAAGTTTGTACAAGAATTTTAGATGTGGATTTTAAACAAATACGCGATTTTGCTGGAAATTATGATGATTGGTATATGGCTTCAACCTTACTTGCTAAGCAAGCTGAACTCAAACGCGATAAAACCTTAAAAGAAAGAGAAGAATTAGAAAATTTCATACGTCGTTTTAGCGCTAATGCTTCAAAAGCCAAACAAGCCACAAGTAGAGCTAAAGCTTTAGAAAAACTTGAACTTGAAGAGATTAAAACTTCAAGTAGACGTGATCCTAGCATAGTTTTTAGAACAAATAGAGAAATAGGAAATGAGGTTTTAGAATTAAAAGGCATTAGCAAAGCTTATGATAAAACCTTATTTGAAAATTTAGAATTGAAATTAGAAAAAGGTGATAAAATAGCCTTAATTGGTGCAAATGGTGTTGGAAAAAGTACTTTAGCTAAAATCATTGCATCAAAATTAGAACCTGATAGTGGCCACATCCACCTTGGTGCTACCATAGAAATGGGATATTTTTCACAAGATACAACGAATTTAATTAATGAAGATTTGAAACTTTATGAATGGCTAATGAGTGAAAAATTCAAAGATTTAGACGAAATTCGCAAATGTCTTGGTAGAATGCTCTTTAGCGGAAGCGATCAAGAAAAAATGGCTTCTAGTTTAAGCGGGGGTGAAAAACACCGCTTAATGCTTTCAAAATTAATGTTAGAGCGTGGAAATTTCTTGCTTTTAGATGAACCGGATAATCATTTAGATCTTGAAAGTATCATTGCATTAGGTGAAGCCTTGTATAATTTCAAAGGTTGTGTGATATGCATAAGCCACGATAGAGAACTAATTAGTGCTTTTGCTAATCGTATATGGTTTTTAGAAGATGGGAAATTAACAGATTTTAAAGGAAGTTATGACGAATTTTTAGGAGGTTTAGAATGAATTCGTTTAAGATAAAATATGCAGCTGGTTTTGGACATTTTACTCAAAATCACAGAGGCTTTGGTCCAACTATCTATGTAGAAGAAAGTATTGATTTTCAAAGCAAAAAAGATTATTTTGACTATGTTGAATTTTATGAAAAATTCAGCAAAGAAGATGATACTTATTTTCACATTTCATTTTTAGAAGATCGCCCTTTAACTTCTCAAGAATTAGAAAGTAGAAATGCTTATAGAAAACTAAGAGATGAGCGCTGTAACAAAGCTAGAGAAGAGTTTATTAAAAACAATGAAATAGAAGCGGAATACTACCCAACTCATGGTGATTAAGGAATGATTTTTGCTTGTTTTTTCCTTGTAATATTTTGAAAGGAGAAAACATGCAAGTTAACCATGATAATTTATCGGTTAAAGAGTATGGATATGGTCAAAGTAGTGCTTATAAAAGCACTCAAGGAGCTAATGAAGACTTTATGTCTTTACTTAGTCAAAACAATAGTGAAAATTTAAACGAGCAAAGCATAAAACTTGATGAGCTTTTTTCAAAAGCTATGAGTCAAGATCAATTTAGCACAGGAATTTTTAGCTCAAATATGTCAAATATTTATAATTATCGTTTTAGAGGACAAAACGAAACTCCTATGCAAGCTAATATAGAAGAAAAACAAGAGCCACAAAAAGATATGATAAAAGATCTTTTAAGTTCTTTATAAAAATGAAGTAAGCAAACGCTTACTTCCAAACAAGTCCGCTAAATTCAAACTCTTTTGCAAATTTTTTAAATTTCTCTTCTTCTTTTACATTAACACTTAAAATCAATTCAACATTTTCTTGAAATTTTTTTTCATATGAAATGTTATTTTTATTTAAAAAATGCTCAAATCTTGCATAAAGGTGAAAAGGAATATTTAAATTTAAAATATTTTTAGCTTCAAATTCTAAAAGCGTTGCATTTAAAATAGCTTCATTTGTAGCTTCACTATAAGCTCTTACAAGACCACCTGTACCAAGTTTAATCCCTCCAAAATAACGCACCACAATCACCGCGCAATTAACAAGCAAAGCCCCTCTTAAGACATTCAAACAAGGCATAGCAGAAGTTCCTTTTGGCTCTCCATCATCGCTTTTATCTTCTATGATTTGATCAAATTCATTTAAATACCTATAAGCATATACAAAATGCACAGCTTTTAAATGCTCATTTCTTAGTTTTTGCATTAAAGTTTGAAAATCTTCAAAAGGACATAAAAAAGACAAAAAAGTTGATTTTTTAATTTCTATTTTTGCTTGATAAATTTGATCAATGGTTTTCATATTTTCCTTAAATTAGTTATAATATTTAAATAAAATTATAATCAAAACAACTTATAAAAATTTAAGGATAAACTATGCTTCAAACTTGTATTTTTCCTGCAGCAGGTTATGGTACTAGATTTTTACCTGCTACAAAAACCCTACCTAAAGAAATGCTACCTATACTAACTAAGCCTTTAATTCATTATGGTGTAGATGAGGCTTTAGAAGCTGGCATGGAAACTATGGGTTTTGTTACAGGGCGTGGAAAAAGAGCTTTGGAGGATTATTTTGATATTTCTTATGAACTTGAACATCAAATTGCGGGTACTAAAAAAGAATATCTTTTAAGTGAAATAAGAACACTCATAGATCGTTGCACTTTTACTTTTACAAGGCAAAATGAAATGAGAGGCTTAGGAGATGCGGTTTTAAAAGCAAAGCCTTTAGTGCAAGATGAAGCTTTTGGGGTAATTTTAGCAGATGATTTATGTGTAAATGAAGATGGGGTAAATGTCTTAGCTCAGATGGTAAAAATTTATGAAAAATACCGCTGCTCTGTTATAGCTGTAATGGAGGTTGAAGCTGATCAAGTCTCAAACTATGGGGTTATAGCTGGAAATGCTGTGGAAGAGGATTTAATCATGGTAAATTCTATGATAGAAAAACCTGATCCAAAAGATGCCCCAAGTAACTTAGCCATCATAGGAAGATACATTCTAACACCTGATATTTTTGGCATTTTAGAAAATACTAAAGCAGGTAAAAACGGAGAAATTCAACTTACCGATGCCTTGCTTTCACAAGCAACTAACAATATGGTTTTAGCTTATAAATTCAAAGGAAAAAGGTTTGATTGTGGAAGCGTAGAAGGCTTTGTGGAAGCGACAAATTATTTTTATGAGAAAAGTAAAAATGCTAAATAATACTTTATTTTTTAAAACTCAAGATTTTAAAAAAATCACCGCTTATGCAAATAGAATGAATGATGAGTTAGAAAGTGGCGATATAGGGTATTATCACTTAGTGGATACAAGCTTTGATTTAATCAAAGAAAGCAAAGAATTTATCACTACTAAAACTCATATAGAAAATATCGTTTTAGTAGGTATGGGTGGATCAAGTTGTGGAGTTAAAGCTTTAAAAGAGCTTTTATTTGATCAAGTAGAAGAAAAAAAACTTTTTATTATTGACAATACCTCCTCACATACTTTTACCCAAACTATGCAAAAAATAAACCCCCAAAAAACACTTTTCATCATAGCAAGTAAATCGGGTACAACTATAGAAGTAATTTCTTTATTTAAACTCATCATTGCTCATTTTGATTTTAAAAATGAAAATTTGCATGAAAACTTTGTTTTTATTACTGATTTTGAATCAAAACTTCATAAACTAGGTGAAGAATTAAACATAAAATGCTTTTTTATACCTAAAAATGTTGGAGGTAGATTTAGTGTTTTATCTGCTATTGGTATTGTTCCTTTGAGTTTTTGTGGGTATGATACTAAAGCCTTATTAGAAGGTGCAAAAGCTTGTTATGTGGATTTTTTTGAGAAAAAATGTGATCAAATTTTACAAAAGGCTTATCATTATTGCACGCATAAAAGTGCGCATATTAATGTGCTTTTTTCTTATGGAGATGCTTTTAAAGGTTTTAATGAATGGTATATTCAGCTAATTGCTGAAAGTCTAGGTAAAAAACAAGGCTTTAAACGTATAGGTTTAACTCCTATTGCTTTAATTGGCGCTAGAGATCAGCATAGCTTTTTACAACTTATCATGGATGGACCCAAAGATAAAACTGTTACTTTTTTAAAAATCAAAGATAGTCAAAAATCTCCTAGTATCCCAAATATAAGCTTTAATCATTTACAAAATTGTGATTTTACCAATGAAGTCAATTTACATGATCTTTTAAATGCTCAATGTGATGCAACCATGCATGCATTAATTGCTGAAAATTTAAGTGTTGATGTCATAGAACTTGAAAAATTAGATGCTTATCATTGTGGATATTTGATGTATTATTATGAGTTATTTACTTCTGCATGTGGTATTATGCTGGGAATTAATACTTATGATCAACCTGGTGTAGAAGTAGGAAAATTAATACTCAAAAATATGTTAAGTAAATAAATTTGCTTTATTGTAAAAAAAGAGTATAATGAAAATATAATAATTACTAATATTAAAATTTATTAGATAATAATAATTATTATTTAAGAATTTTATGTTATAATTTTAAAAATAAAAAAGGAGATAACATGTCAGTAACAAAACAATTATTACAATTACAAGCGGATGCTCATAGTTTATGGATTAAATTTCATAATTATCACTGGAATGTAAAAGGTTTACAGTTTTTCTCAATTCATGAATATACAGAAAAAGCTTATGAAGAAATGGCAGAACTTTTTGATGATTGCGCTGAGAGAGCTTTACAACTAGGAGAAAAAGCTATCGTTTGCTCAAACACTTTATTAGAAAATGCAAAAGCACCTAAGGTTCAAAAAGATTGCTTTACTCCAGTAGAAGTTTTAGAGCTTATTAGAGAAGATTATAAATATCTTTTGGTTGAATTTAAAAAACTAAATGAAGAAGCTGAAAAAGCAAGTGATACTACAACAGCAGCATTTGCTCAAGAAAATATTGCAAAATATGAAAAAGCTCTTTGGATGCTTAACTCAACTATCCAAAATACTTGCTCTATGTAAGAATTTATAATGTTTTTTGACTTGCAAAGCTTTATTGCTTTAAGTCAAAAAACAAATTTAACTTCCCAAGAAAAACTACTCTTATTAAAACTCTATGCTCATTTTGAAAAAAATATCAATTTATTGCAAAAATTATATGATTGTAGTTTGGTAGCTTATTGTGCTAATGTATATTTAAACCAAAGCCTACAAAAAGAAGGTTTGCAAAAATACAAAGCCATTATAAAAGCTTTAACTAATCCTTTTTATAAAAAAGAAAAAATCCCCGTAGGTGGTTTAAACAATGCATTTTTAGCTTTAAAATTTTTAAAAAATTATGAAATACTCGAGCACATCAACGAAACACACCCTCAATCTAAAATGGGTTTTAGAGCTAGTTTTATTTATGATAAAAAAAGAAAAAACTATATTTTAGCCTTTGCAGGAAGTGATTTAAATCCTTTGTGTTTTGATTTTAAAGATTTTTATAGCGATTTTTTGATTTTACTTAACAAAACCCCAAAAAGACAAATTCAATCCATGCAATATTTTTACAATCAACTCAAACAAAAATACACCATTGATAAAAATCTCATCATCATAGGACATTCTTTAGGAGGATATCTAGCTCAAACTTTTGCAAGAACCTTTCCTAGCGCGGTAAAAGAAGTCTATGCCTTTCAAGCACCTGGTTTAAAACAAAATTTCAAAAACCATTCTTATATAAATTTTCATATAAATACCACCCATAATTTAAATTTCAAAACTTACAAATGGTGGAATTTTAATTTTGTGCAAAAGCTTTATAAAAAAGATAGCAAAGAGATTTTACTACATACAGGAAGCATTAAACATCACCCTAGCGTGTGTATTTATAAACTGCATGAATTATTTAAAATTCTTAACCCATAAGGGTTAAGAATTAATGTAAATCCTCATTAAGCTTCACTGCTTTTTTGTTTAAAGCTGCTATCATCACTCCGCTTTGAGAATCTTGTCTAAAATGTAAGCCATTTAATCCTGCTAATTCTAGACCTTTATATATATCTTTATCAAATTTAAAATCAGGATTGATTTTTTGAAGTTCTTCTTTATTTTTTAAAGCAAATTTAGTCCCTTCTAAGACAGCAATACCCGCATCAACAATACAATTATCGCCTAAAGGAATCCCCGTAACCGAATTTGCACCCAAAAGACAAGCTTTACCAATGCTAATAGCATTGCCACTTGTACCACTTAAAACACCAAGTATAGAAGCACCGCCTCCTACATCACTGCCCTCGCCCACAACAGCTGAAGAACTAATACGCCCTTCTACCATACAAGCACCCGTTGTTCCTGCGTTAAAATTCACATAAGCAGCCCCTGGCATTATAGTAGTACCTGCAGCTAAAACCGCACCCATTCTTACTTTAGAACTTTCTAAAATTCTAGTATTATCCTCAGGAATAACATGGGCTAAAAATCTTGGAAATTTATCTACATAATCAATCCTTGGATATCTTCCACTCATTTTTAAATCAATCTCATTTTCTCTTAAAAAGTCTAAATCAATAGGCTTATTATCACTCCATGCAACATTTGGTAAAATCCCAAAAGCACCTGTTAAATTTAAGCTTCTTAAAGGTACTTTTTTATTTGAAAGCAAGTAAAGTTTTAAATATACACTTTCTAAGCTTTTTGGTGCTTCATCTTCAAAAATACAAACAAAGGAAAAAGCATTTTCTCTAAAATTTTCCTTTGCTGCTTTAATTGCTTCTATATTTTTATGGCCTTGTTCTTGTAAAAATGGTGCAAAACATTCAAGTGCAAAATCCAAATCCTCTTTAATCAAAGTAGCCACAAACTCACTTTCATTAAAATCAACATCAACCCCTCTTCTAAAAAAAGCTTCAAACATAACAGCTGCAGCAGCATAATTTTGCTCAAAATTAATCACACCAAAATTAGCTTGAAGTTTTTTACTAGGATCAACTTGACTTAGATCAAGTCTTGCTATAGCAAAAGCTTTAGGCTTTTTATAATTAATCCTTTGTTCGATTTGCTTGATTAAATTTAAAAATTCTTCTTTACTTTCTATTGGCATATCTTCCTCCTTATTGCGAGCACGCACTTTTGCCATTCATTATAGGTTGAATAGCTGAATTATCTACTTTACCTTCTTGATTAACTTTTTCTATAAATTCCCAAATTTTTTCAGCAGCTTGCAAATATCTTTTTGAACTTACACTCTCGGGCATATAAAAACTTACAGGCTTACCGCTATCTCCACCTTCTCTTACACTCATTTCGATAGGAATTTGAGCTAAAACATCGCACTTATAAGCTTTTGCTATTTCTTCTGTGGTACCTTTACCAAAGATATCATATTCTTTGCCATTATCAGGACATAAAAAGCCACTCATATTTTCTATAATACCTGCAATAGGAATGTGTAATTTTTCAAACATATCTAGCGCTCTTTTACTATCATCCAAAGATACTACTTGAGGAGTACTTACACACACACCTGCACTCACTGGCACGCTTTGAGCTAAGGTAATTTGCGCATCACCAGTTCCTGGAGGCATATCAAGTAATAATACATCAAGTTCAGGCCAAAGCACATCAGCTAAAAGTTGCTCAATTGCCTTCATGATCATAGAACCACGCCACATCAAACCTTTACCCTCTTCTATTAGCACGCCCATACTCATCATATAAACCCCATGAGATAAAATAGGACGAATTTTTTGACCTACAATTTCAGGTTTGCTTTTACTCTCACCAAGCATTCTTGGTATATTTGGTCCATAAATATCTGCATCTAAAAGCCCTACTCTTTTACCCATTTTAGCCAAAGAAATTGCTAAATTTAAAGTTGTAGTACTTTTA
Organism: Campylobacter lari; assembly: GCF_900638335.1. NCBI lineage: Bacteria > Pseudomonadati > Campylobacterota > Epsilonproteobacteria > Campylobacterales > Campylobacteraceae > Campylobacter > Campylobacter lari. The sequence goes on along the minus strand of NZ_LR134508.1, from coordinate 230,442 downwards.
CCTACCCCACCTTTACCACTTGAAATCATAAGGAAATTTTTAATTTGTGGAGCGATATTTTTACCACTTCTTGAATTGCTTTTTTCTTCAGGAATTTTTGGTTGAATGATTTCTAAATTAAGCTCTAAATTTAAATCTTTTAAAACATTTGCGATGTTTAGTCTAAGCTCTTGTGCAATTTGAGCATTAGCTGAAACGATTTCAACTACAATATGAGCTTGATTTTCATTTGATTCAATTTTTTTTACAAAACCAAAACTAACTATATCTTTTTTAAAACCTGGATATATAACTTGTTTTAATCTTTCTTCGATTTTTTCCTTCAATTTTTCTCCTTATTATTTAAAATGATTAATTCTACTAACATAAATATAAATTTTGGCTTTTATGGTGTATAATATCGTAACATTAATAAGAAATTAAGGTGTAACAAATGTTAGATATTTCCTTGATTATGCTATCTGCTGGAGAATCATCAAGATTTAATGCTCCAGTAAAAAAGCAGTTTTTACGACTAGGCGAACAACCTTTATGGCTTTATGCTACTAAAAATTTAAGTTCTTTTTATCCTTTTAAACAAATAGTTGTTACTTCTGGTAATATTTCTTATATGAAAAAATTTGCCCCTGAATATAAATTTGTCCAAGGTGGTGCAACTAGAGCACAATCTTTACTCAATGCTTTAAGCATGGTTGAGAGTGAATATGTTTTGGTTAGTGATGTTGCAAGAGTTTTGATTTCTAAAAATCTTTTTAACAACATCATAGAAAATCATGACAAAGCTGATTGTATTACACCTATTTTAAAAGTAAGCGATACTACAATTTATGCTCAAGAAGCTATCGATAGAGATAAAATCAAACTCATACAAACCCCTCAACTTTCACGCACAAGTATGCTAAAACAAGCTTTAGAGCAAAGCTCAAATTTCACCGATGATAGCACAGCTATACAAGCTATTGGTGGTAAAATTTGGTATGTACAAGGTGATGAGTTAGCTAAAAAAATTACTTTTAAAGAAGATTTAAAAAGCTTAAATTTACCAAAACCATCTTGGGATATTTTTAATGGAAATGGTTTTGATGTGCATGAATTTGGAGAGCAAAGAGCCTTGCTTTTAGGTGGGGTAAAAGTGCATGAAAGTATGGGTTTAAAAGCTCATTCTGATGGAGATGTATTAGCTCATGCGCTAATTGATGCGCTTTTGGGTGCAGCAGGGCTTGGAGATATTGGCGAACTTTTCCCAGATAATGATATGCAGTATAAAAACGCCGATTCTATGCTTTTATTGCAAAATGCTTATACTTTGGTGCAAAATTATGGTTTTGAACTTGTAAATGCTGATATTACTATCATAGCTCAAACACCTAAAATGAAAGATTTTAAAGAAGCTATTGCTTTTAATATCGCTAAAACATTAAAAACCACACCAAATAAAATCAATATCAAAGCCACCACCACAGAACATCTAGGATTTATAGGAAGAAAAGAAGGCATTGCTGTTTTAGCAAGTGTAAATTTAAAATATTTTGATTGGATGAAATTATGAAAGTTTTAATAGTAGAAAATGAATTTTATTTAGCTCAAAGTATAGGTTCAAAGCTTAATTCTATAGGTTATGATTGTGATATTATCGCAAATGTTAATGAACTTGCTCATCATGATTATGAAATCATTTTACTTTCTACTAGTATGGCTAATTTTGAGCATATTATAGAAATTTTTAAGCATAAAATCATTATTTTACTTATATCTTACATAAGCTCAGATACTGTTTTAGCGCCATTAAAAGCTGGTGCGAGTGATTATATACAAAAGCCTTTCATGATAGAAGAATTAATGCGTAAAATAAAGCATTTTCAAGAATTTAAAAAAATAAGCATATTAAATCATACTTATCAATCTTATTTAAAACATAAATTTGAAACAGCCAAATTGCCAACTTTTGATTATAAAAAATTCAAACTGCCTTTGATTTTAAAAACCAACAATCAAATTTTTGCAGATCATTTTGTATTTAATTATACTAATGAGCACAATATCGCAAATATATACATAGATCTTTCGCACCAACAAAATTTAGATAAGATTTTTAAGGATAATTCTTTATATTATTTAGTTAATTTTCAAACCTTAAAACCTTTGGAAAAAGAAAAGGTGTTAAATCTTGCTTTAAAAAAAGCTGTTATTATACATACAAGTGCGAATATTGAACATAGTGATTTCCAAATTTTAGAGCTAGGCGAAGATGAAAAAAGCTTTGAAAGCAATGGAATTTTAACCATTGATGATTATGTTAAACACATTATCATTAGTTATCAAAACGTCTTTCCTGATACGGATTTATCTAAAAAGTTAGGAATTTCAAGAAAGTCTTTATGGGAAAAAAGGAAAAAATATGGCATTACAAAGAAAAAATAGCATTATAATCTCAGAAGAAGAATACGAGGTTTTATGCTTTATCAAAGAAGGAATTTTTGGCTCTTTTACTAAATTAATGAACCAAAAAGAAAGAGATGAAGTCCTAGCTACTGGAATGATTCATAATCAAAAAATTCCTTATACTCTGACCTTTGCACCCGCTAGCACTGAAGAGAATAATACAGTTTTAAAAAATGCAAAAGTTGGCGATAAAATAGACTTTATCTGCAATGATAAAATCATAGGACATATCATTTTAGAAAGTAAATTTGAAAATGATAAAAACAGCAATGATATTTTTAGACCTAATGCTTGTTTAATCCAAGATTTTGGAAAAACTTGCATTAGTGGGGAATTTGAAATTTATCATAACCATATCAAAGCTATTAAAGAAGATTTTGAAAAAATCAAAAAAAGATTAAACCCTTCCAATATCACTGCCATTGTTTCAAGTTTCGATCCTTTTCACAGAGCTCATGAGAGAATTTTAAGATGGGCTATAGAGCAATCTGATCTAGTGATTATTTTCCTTATAGAATCTTATGAAAATAACGGTTTGAGCTTAAAACTTAAAAAGCGTTGTTTTGATGTTTTTGCACAAAATTACTTACCATCTTCTAGGGTTTTACTCATACCTTTACATAATATCAAAATTTTTGCCTCACATTTAAATCCAGTTCTTGAATGTGCTTTGGCTAAAAGTTTTGACTGCAATAAGCTTTTTGTAGGACAAAATCATGCAGGACTTGGAATGTATTTTAATCAAAACAGAGCCTTTACCGTGCTTGATGATTTTGCAAAAGATTATAATATAGAAGTAACCATACTTCCTGAATTTGTATTTTGCGATGAGTGCAAAATGATAGTAAGCACCAAATCATGCCCGCATGGAGCTCATCATCATATGAAATATCATGGCGATTCTTTAAAAAATTTACTCAGACTTGGTATCATTCCACCAGCAGTTTTTATAAGAAGAGAAATTTCAGCTTTGATTTTATCTGAGCTTTTTCCAAATCGCTTTCATAATAAACAAAATATCTATAGCAATCTTTTCCCTACGCATGGTATTTTAGAATATCGAAGCGATAAAGAATTTTATGAGCAACTTATAAAACTTCATCAAATGTCATATATGGTGTAATCATGCAAAAACTATTTTTAACTTTTTTTTATTCAGGTAGTGTTAATAAAGCTCCAGGAACTTTTGGCACGATAGCAGCGCTAATCCCTGCTTTTTTTATTTTAAGGTATTTAGGCATAGAAACTTTAATCTTACTTGCTATTTTACTTTTTTTAATCTCTATAAAAATCATCGATCAGTATGAAAAACAAACAGGCATACACGATGATAAACACATCGTTATAGATGAAGTTGTAGGGGTGTTTTTAGCCTTGGCAATTTGCGGACAAAGTGTTTTTACTTTTTTACTTTCTTTTGTTTTGTTTAGATTTTTTGATATCACAAAACCATCTATCATAGGTAAAATCGACAAAAAAACCAAAGGCGGTTTAGGTGTAATGCTAGATGATGTTTTAGCAGGAATTTTCGCAGGTTTATTTAGTGCTGTGATTTATGGAATTTTACTTAAATTTGATCTTTTATGGTTTGATATAAGCATTATGGAGATATTATAACTCCACAAATGTTATTGTATTTATTTGAAAAAAATTAAAGGAAAATCATTAATGTCATACAAAGCTATTATGAATAAAAAAAATAAAATGAATGGCTTAAAATTATTAAAATTAATTGACAAAGAAAGTATAAAAGTGGTTTTTTTTGATCCACAATATAGAGGTGTTTTAGACAAACTTTCTTATGGCAATGAAGGAAAAAGTAGAGGTAGGGAACGTTCCGAATTACCTCAAATGACAAAAGAAATTATATTAACTTTTATTAACCAAATAGAACAAATTTTAAAACCTAATGGATATTTATTTCTATGGGTAGATAAATTTCATTTATTCGAATGTAAAGATTGGATAGGCAATTTTAAATCTATTGAAATAGTAGATATGATAACTTGGGATAAACAAAAAATTGGTATGGGATACCGCTCTAGAAGAAGATGTGAATATCTAATTATAATTCAAAAAAGTCCAAGAAAAGCTAAAACCACTTGGAATATTCATAATATTCCAGATGTTTGGGGTGAAAAGATAAATAACAAAATTCATACACACTCAAAGCCGGTAGAGCTTCAAAAACAACTAATCTTAGCAACGACACAAGAAGAAGATATTGTTGTTGATCCTGCTAGCGGAGGCTACTCTGTTTTAAGAGCTTGCGAAGAAACCAATCGAAAATTTCTAGGATGTGATTTAAAATTTGGAGACTTATATGAGTAAAATATCAAATCAACAAGGACGAAATGTTCAAAAAAGTGGAGTATCTGGATACACAAGAGCTGTCGGAAATGATGCGCTAGGACAACTTCTTTCAAGAGTTCAAGCTTGTGTAATCTCTAATGGTAATGAGTTAGAAAAATTATTGATTAATAGATGTTCTACAATTGATAATATAGACATATTTATTGAAAAAGTTACAAGAAGCGAGATAAATCAAGGAACCTTTCTTTGTACTAAAAAAATTTTAAAAAAAACACAAGATTATAAACATGTGATAAAAGGTATTGAGCCAGATATGATAATTTTTATCGTTAGTGATTATAGATTGTGCAAGATAATAGAATTAAAAGATGGGGATACATTTGATACAAAAAAAGTGAAAGGTGAAAAAACTAATCTTGTAACATTTTCTGAAAAATTTGGAGCAAAAATACCATTTTCTACAGATTATTATGTTTGTTGTTTTAATCAAAACAACAAAGAAATTATTCGAGAAGGAATGAAAAATGAATTTGATTTAGAACATATTATGACCGGCAGAGAGCTCTGTCAATTGCTAAATATTGATTATCAAGAAATTATAAATATTCGAAAAAATGACATGGAAGAAAATTTCAATTATTTCATTGAAGAGCTTTTAAAAATACCAGAAGTTTTGGAAAAAATAAATCAAATAATAGTTGCTTCAGAAAATAAGTAGCTAAAACTACTTATTTTCTTTTTTTTTATTAAACAAATACAATAAAATAGGCTTATATTAATATTAAAAAACTCTCTTCTTTTGACAGAGATTTAGAGTAATCTCTTTAGCGTTAATTTATAAATCCACTAGCAAGAACCAAATCTTTATCATAAAATACTGCCATTTGTCCGCTAGCAAGTCCATAAACAGGCTCTTGTAAGATGATTTTTGCACTCTTATCTTCATTAATCAAAACTTTACACGGGGTTGATCTTGATCTATAGCGTATTTTTACTTCACAATCTAACTCTTTAGCATCGATAAATAAATTAATATTATCAAGCTTAAATTCACTTATCCTAAGCTCTTCTTTTTTACCTACTATGATTTCATTTTTTTTAGGATCAATTTTTAATACAAAATGTGGCTCATGAGCCCCACGCACCTCAAAACCTCTTCTTTTACCTATGGTATAGTGCATATAACCTTCGTGCTTTCCTACTTCTTTACCGCTACTATCTCTTACAATACCTGGAATTTTAGTATCCATAAACTGATCTAAAACTTGCACATAAGTATCTTCCACAAAACAAATCTCAGAACTTTCCTTTTGTGTTGCAAAAGATTTTAAAACATCGATTGTAGAAGCAAATTTTTTCACATCTTCTTTTTTCATCTCTCCAAGAGGGAAAATCAAATACTCCAAAGCCTCTTTATCTGCATTTGCTAAAAAATAACTTTGATCCTTACTCTCATCAACTGCAGTTTTAATCAAACCATTTTCTATCCTTGCATAATGACCTGTGGCTAATTTTTCACAACCCAAACTCTTAGCAAATTCTAAAAGCTTGCCAAGCTTGATAAAGCGATTACACAAAGCACAAGGATTTGGCGTCTTTCCTTCTTTGTAGGTATTAACAAAAGGCATATAAACTTGATTTTTAAAGTCTTCTTGTAAGTCTAAAATATGATATTTAATGTCTAAAAATTTAGCAACTTTTTCAACTTTTTGTATATTTTCTTCATGATAATTAGCTTTTCCATGAAGCTTCATATAACAACCTATAATCTCATGTCCTGCTTGCTTTAATTTATAAGCAGTTACAGTACTATCCACACCCCCACTCATTGCAACAAGAATTTTCATCTTTTTCCTTTATCATTCTTATAATTTCATCTAAATCATCACTTATACTATACTTTAACTCATCATTTTTAGATATAGTTCCAAGTTCTAGTAAAGAAGTTTTGATAAATTCATCAAGAGGTTGCCAAAATTTTTGCCCAACTAAAATAATAGGAACATCTTTTTTAAAACTAAGTTGTTTAAGAGTAAGAATTTCAAAAAATTCATCTAATGTTCCAAAGCCGCCTGGGAAAATCACAAAAGCTAGACTCTTTTGAATAAGAGCCATTTTGCGAATGGCTAAGCTCTTAAAAGTGATATTATACTCTAAAAAGTCATTTGCTTTTTGCTCAAATGGTAAATGTATATTAAATCCAAAAGATTTTAAGTGTGAAGTTTGACTTTGCATAGCCCCATAATTAGCAGCTTGCATAATGCCACCGCCACCACCACTGATGATACTATAACCAAGATCTGCTAACTTTTGAGCTAATTTTGAAGCCAAAATACAATACTCATTATCTGCTTTTAAGCGTGCAGAACCAAAAAAAGTTATGCCTTTTTGAATTTTTTCTAATTCTTTAAGATAGGCAACATCCTCAATGATATATTCTTTCATCTTAGTTGTTCTAATCTTTCTTTTTTAGAGCCAATCTCAGTAATTTGTACTCCAAAGTTTCCATCTACGATAACCACTTCCCCATAAGCAATTTTTTTATCGCCTATTAAAATTTCTAAAGGATCGTTTGCTAATTGATCAAGCTCGATAACCGAACCTATATCCATGGTTAACACATCTTTTAAAAGCATTTTTTTACTGCCTATACGCACTCTTATAGGCAAACGCACATCCATGATCAAACCGATATTTCTTAGCTCTTCTACATTAGCCAAGGCCTTATGATCTTGCGTATGATCTTCATTTGTTGCTACGATTTCTTCTAAGTCAGTTTTGGTTAAAATCTTATAAATTTTTTCATCAAAAACTAAAGAAATTTTTTCTTCTAAATCAGCTATTTTTACATTGTATAAATATAGCTTATGAAAACCACCAAGTTCTAAGCTATCTGCAACAAATTCACAATTTTCTAGACTAAACTCCATTTTTGGAATTTCTTTTTGTGCGCCTAAGGTTGTAGAAAATGCTGAGATGATATTTTGTATAGCTTCTTTAGCTGCATCCATTTCATCTTCATTTAGCTCACTGTTTTTGGAGATTTCTTCTTCCCCCATCATCCACTCACCAATTGCACTCATTAAAACCGCACTGGCTAGGATTTTGATTTTCATTTCATTATTAACGCTAAAAGTAGCACTAACTAATGGTGGCGTCATAGAATCTTGAGAATTTACATCATACTCATAATACTCGCTAAATTCAGCACTTTTTCCTGTTAAACCTTCTATTGTACTTACACATTCATTGACGAATATGCCTAAAAAATCATTGATCATCGTCTTCCTCTTCTAGTTCTTCATTATCATCATACGAATTTGCTTTTGCTCTTCTTTCATCTTCATATTTTTCAAGCATTTCTTTAATCTCATCTTTATCAGTTTTGATAAGTTCTAAGATTTTAATTGACTTTCTAAATCTATGAAGTCCCACTTGAGCTAAAAATACTTCTTTTTTATCAATAGCCACTATAGCTTTATCATCTGCACTTCTATCAAGCTTTAAAATATCCCCTTGTTTTAAATCCAAAAATTCATTCACATTGATAAAAGTTTTACCAAGCATAGCTTCATAAATTACCTCAGCACGACCAATTAAGGTTTTAAGTTCTTTATTTCTTGACTTTTTAGCCGAAGTTTCACCCATCATAATATCACGATTTGCCAAACGGCTCAAAATACTTTCCAAATGCACAACCGGGTAGCAAATATTTACCATACCGCTTGAATTTCCGATGATAATCTCCATTACCACCATGATAACAATCTCATTTTGTGAAACAATTTGCACAACATTTGGGCTTGATTCTTTTGCCTCTACACTTGGATAAATTTCTGTAACATTCATCCAGCTTTCTTTAAGTCTTTGCATAATAATACGCAAAATAGAATCAAGCAAATTAAGCTCGATTTCTGTAAGCTCTCTTAAGGTGTCAAAACTTTCCCCTTGACCACCCAAAAGTCTATCTATCATAGGGAAAGCGATACTTGGATTAATCTCTAAAACACAGTTTCCATCTAAAGGTTTAATCGAAAAAACGTTAAAGCTTGTTGGCGAAGGTAAAGACATCAAAAACTCACCATAAGTCATTTGATCCACTGAATGTAATTTAATCTCAACTATACTTCTCATCATAGATGAAATTTGAGAGGCAAGATTTCTTGCTAATTTATCATGAATCCCTTTAATAGAACGAAGCTGTTCTTTAGAAACCCTATTTGGACGCTTAAAATCATATACTACTATATCTCTTTTATCTTCTATTTCTTCTAATTTTGAAGAAGCAGTACTGTCATCACTATCATCATCGACAACTTCTAAAAGAGCATCAATTTCTTCTTGGGAAAGTATCTCAGCCATTAAACTAGCCTTTCTCTAATCTTCTTAAGCAAACGCTTATGAATTTGTGAAATTCTTGACTCGCTAATCTCTAAAATCTCTGCGATTTCTTTTAAATTTAATTCTTCATAATAATAAAGCTGTATTACAAGCTTTTCTCTTTCTTTAAATTCTTCCAAAACTGCGTTGATTTTTTCTATTAATTCTTCTTTTTCTATTTGTTCTATGATATTGCTATCATTAAAGCAATTTAGCTGTTCATCCAAAGGCATAACAAGCGATATAGCATGAGCTGCTCTTGCTTCTTTTACCTTTTCTACTTCTAAATTTAGTCTTTGTGCTAAATACTCATCATCAGGCTCTTTTTCGTTTTCTTGATAAAACTCATCTATAATAGCATCAATATCTTTGATGATTTTTCTATTACTTCTACTCATTACATCAAGGCTTCTTAGATAATCAAGCATAGCTCCATTAACTCTTTTTCTTGCAAAACCCCAAAAATTATCATTTTGTTCTTTATCATAACGGCGTGAGAGTTTGATCATCTCTTCTACGCCGATACTAATTAAATCATTTACATCAATACTAGCAGGCAAACGCTCTTTAAGTCTAAAAGCCATAGCTCTTAATGCTGGCATATAAGAGATGACTAAGTCATCTTGTTCTTTTTTTAGCGTAGAAGCATAAGCGTTATGCGGCTGCATGTTTTACTTTTCTTTTTGAAGAGCTTTCAAGCTTTTTAAGGTCTTCACGCTCTTCTTGAAGTTTTTCAAGTAAGTAATCCATTTTCTTTTCTCTTGCGGCTAATTCTGCTATAAAACTATTATTTTCATTTTCATATTTTTCTTTATTAAAGCTTCTACCGCTAATTTTATTAACATCTACAAAGATCATAATTACTATATGAATTAACACATAAAATACAAAAGTAATCAAACAAGTATATACAACTATCTCTACTGCATCTTCTATATTAACTATGGTAAACATTAATCCTATAAAAAAACCACAAACAGTAAAAAAAGCAACAAAATTCTCTGGTCTCATCTTTTTTCCCTCAATCTAAAAACGATCCAAAAGCTTTTTGAAAAAACTCATAATGCTTTTATCTCCCACATTATTAAGCACTTTTTGTTCCAACCTATACAAAAGCTTAGAAGCTATGGTTTTTAGCTCATCACTTGCATTTGTATCATCATCACTAAATAAAGTTCTTTTTTTAATACTAGAACTAATATCTTTACTTTGACCTAAAAATCCTAAAAATTCTAAATTTAAATTATGCTTAATGTTAATATCTGCTACTTTTTTAATATTATCAAAAATTCTCAAAGCTTCATTTTCATTTTTAACAACATTAAACACCATTAATAAATTCTCTTTAGTTTTTGAAGTGGTTTTTATAGTAGCATAAGCATCAGTAATCGCCGCAGGATCAGGCACAGTGATAACAATAACCTCATCAGACATTTCTAAGAAATTTCCTATATTCCCACCTATACCTGCTCCTGTATCAATGATTAAAAAATCTAGATCATCTAAAATACTTGTTTGGTTTAAAAATCTCTCATAAATGTTTTTATCATTGTATTTTAAAATTTCATCGCCACTTTCACCTGGGATAAGCCATAAATTTGGCTTTACTTCTATTAAAATATCTTCTAATGAGCACTCACCCTTTAAAACATGTAAAAGGTTTTTTTCCACACGCACATTTAAAATCACATCTAAATTTGCAAGTCCTATATCTGCATCAAAAAGCCCTACTTTATAACCATTTTTAGCTAGGATGTTGCCCAAATTTGCACTAAAAGTACTTTTTCCAACCCCACCTTTACCGCTAGTAACTGCGATAAAATGAGTATGTTTTACATTTGAGTTTTCATTTTTTACTAGATCTTTTAATTTTTCTGCTTGATTACTCATTTTCATCCCTTCTAAAACCTTCTAACACACAACGCACTAAAAAGTCACTATTTGCTACTTCTATATCATCAGGTACTTCTTGACCTATAGAAAAAAAGCTCATCGGAGTGCTAGTTTCATAAAGTAAAGAAAACACATTTCCAAATACTTTTGTTTCATCAAATTTGGTAATGATTAAAGTGTCTATATTTAAAAATGAAAAATTATTATAAGTTTCTAATAAATCTTCATATTTTGTATTTGCTGAAAGCACTAAATTTACATCAATTTGCGCATTAGAATGCGATAAAAATTCTTTTGTTTTTTCAAGTTTTGCTTTATCATACTGTGAATTTCCAGTTGTATCTACTAAAATAACCTCACAAGTATTTAAACTTCTAATCGCATCATCTAAATCATTTGGCTCTATACTATCAATAATAGGAAGTTTCATCATCTTAGCATATTGAAAAAGTTGCTCTACTGCACCTATTCTATAAGTATCAAGAGTTATAATACCGGTTTTATAGCGTCTGTCTCCATAAGCATAGCGAAAAGCAAGTTTAGCTAAAGTGGTAGTTTTGCCCACTCCTGTTGGGCCTACCAACATCATGATTTTTTGCTTTTTAATTTCACTTTCTAAACGACATGGAAGCATATTACGCAAAAGTGAGTAAAAATACCTTTGCACTGCTTCTTGATTTGCTTTCATAGTACTTGGCATATTTTCAATAGTCGCTTTCATAATCGCTTCTAAATGCACTTCTTGCATGCCACTTGCCTTAGCTTGCTTATAAATACTTGCAAACTCAGGTGGTATAGCTAGTTCTTTGCGCAAATCTGCCTTATCATCCCACATCATATCCACAAGCAAATTCATTTTATCATTAAGCTTATTCATTTGCTTTTCAAAGGCTTCAATTTTTTTATCATAATTTGGATTTGGCATAGAAAAATCTTGATAGTTTGAAACCTTGCTAATTTCTGAACTAACCTGAGAAAGTTTATTTTTTAAATTTAAAAAATTATCATCTTTTTTGCTTGTATTTAAATAAGGATTAATAGGTTTTTGCTTAGCTTTTGAAGAAAAATCAAGTACTACATCTTCTTCTTTTTTTTCATCTTCAAATTTTGGAGCTTGAATTTTAGCCTCAGGAAAACTTGCTGTGTTTGGTTTTTTCTTTGGTGGCATAGGTAAATTGTTTTGCTTTAAATGCTCTTCATAATCAGCTTCTTCAATCGCTACTATAACCTCATATAAAGGTTTTTGATTGATAGTTTTTGGACGAATTTGCTTATTAGTTACTATCAAAGCCTTATCGCCATAATCTTGCTTAACCTTAGGTATAATCTCATCTGTGCTTTCAACTGTAAAAGTATGAATCAATTGTCCCATATTTTTCCTTATCTTAACAAGCCCAAAGGCAAAGTTACGCTAATTCTATCATTTACCCCCACATGAGGCACTGTGCAATACTCATCTTTACGCGCTTTTTTTGAAAAATACAACAAATCCAAATCAAGCGTTCTAGGAGCATTTTTAAAAGTTCTTTTTCTTTTGAATTTAAACTCATAAAAAAACAAAACTTTTAAAAGTGCTCTTGCGTGCAAACTTGTGCTTACAACCATCACTGCATTAGTAAAGTCTTTTTGCTCTTCAAAGCCAAAAGCTTTATTAATCAAAAATGGCGATGTTTGCAATACTTGCAAACGTTTATCTTGCATTAAAAGCCTAAATAAACTCCGAAAGCGTTTTTTTTCATCTTCTATATTGCTTCCAAGTCCTATAATAGCTATGTATTTTCCTTTTTTATCTACCTTTGAATAAAAAGGAAAAAAACGAATTTTTTCTAACCTTCTAGCTCCTTTAATCAGCAAATTATAACACCACTGCCTTTTCTTTATCAAGATAGACCATATCTTCTATCCTAATACCAAGTTTATCTTTGATATAAATTCCAGGTTCAATAGTAAATACCATACCCTCTTTTAACTCATAATCACTTCTTGGACTAATGTTTGGCAACTCATGTATATCAAGCCCCACTCCATGTCCTAAACTATGAATAAATTCTTTTTCAAAACCTGCATTTTTAATCACTTCTCTTGCGATAAAATCAAGCTCCCTTGCCATCATACCAACGCGTGCTTTTTCAATAGCTTGAAGCTGGGCTTGCTTGACCACTTCATAAATTTGCATAATTTCTTTATCTTTAAAATTTGGCTTATTTTTATCAAATACTATGCCATTTTCATCAAAACAAGCCGTTCTTGTACGATCAGAACAATACCTTTGATAAGCCACACCCGCATCAACTAATAACAAATCTCCATATTCTAAACATTTATCACTAGGTAAAGCGTGTGCCTTAGCTGCATTTTCATTAATAGCAACAATAGGTGAAAAAGAAAGTCCTAAAGCACCTTTTTTTTGAAAAATTTCACATGCTTTAAAATGTAATTCTTTTTCACTTTTTCCATAACCTTCTTGGCTGATAAAATTAGCAAATTCTTCAAAGCATTCTTTACCAAAATTTACAGCCTTTTGCAAAAGTTGTAATTCCTTAGCATTTTTTATAATGCGTTTGTTTTTACTCAAGTCTAATTTTTCTTCAAAAACGATATTTGCACTTTTACTAAGTTCTTTAAATTCAAAATAACTAAAGTCTTTTGGGTCAAAACACACCCTACCAACTCCTGCTTTTTCTAAAAGCTCTCTAGCACTAGCAAAAAGATCTTGTGCTAAAACCACCTTAGCATTTTTTATCATTTCGCTAGCTTCAAAGCTATATCTTGCATCAGTGATGAAAAATGCTTCATCTTCAAGTTTTAAAAACAAAGCATTATCGCAAGAATAGCCACACTCATAAAAAAGTGCATTTTCGTTTTTTAAGATAAAATTCATTGATTTGCTTGTTGTGCTTTTGCTTGAGCTGCTTTATATGCATTGATTTGATCAAAAATTTGGAAAAGTCCCATTAAAGCCATATGATAACCAAAAGGACCAAAACCTACCACACTACCTGCGCAAACTGGTGCTATCATGCTTTTTTGTCTGAATTCTTCTCTTCTATAAGTATTGCTAATATGCACTTCAATCACAGGCATATTAATCGCTGCAATCGCATCACGGATTGCTATAGAAGTATGTGCATAAGCAGCTGCATTAATAATCACTCCATCTACACTACCTAAGCATTCTTGAATTTTATCAACTAGCTCACCTTCAAAATTGCTTTGAAAAAACTCGATCTCTACATTAGCTTGTTTTGCAGCTTGTTTCATTTGCTCATGGATATCTTCCATTTTCATATTGCCATAAATATGAGTTTCTCTCACACCAAGCATATTGATGTTTGGTCCTTGTATTACCATAACTTTCATAATCTAACCTTTATTTAGTAAAATTTACTATATTATAGCATTTTAAAGCTAAATTTTAGCTACAATTTCCCTTTTTAAAGGAGGTAAAATGTTTATAATAGCACCTAAAATCATCTTAACTTGCGATGATGATTTTAATATTTTAGAAAACAAAGCAGTTCTTTTTGATGATAATATTTTAGAAATTAATAGCTTAGAAAATTTACAAAAATCCTACCCACAAGCTAAGCTTATACCAACTCCAAAAGATACCTTACTTTTACCTGCTTTTATCAATCCACACACGCATTTAGAATTTAGTGCAAATAATGGAAATTTAGTCTTTGGAGATTTTTTAAAATGGCTTGATAGTGTTTTTAATAACCGCGAGCAATTAAATGAAAAAGCCAAAGAAAAATTAATCTCACAAAATATCCATAAAATGCTAAAAAGTGGCACTGCTACCATAGGAGAAATTTCAAGCTTTGGGAGTGATTTAAGCCCTTGTATCAATTCACAAGCTAGAGTGGTATTTTTTAATGAAATTTTAGGTTCAAATGAAAATTTTATCCAAGCTAAAAAAGAGGAATTTTTAACTCGCTATGAAAAAAGCATGCGTTTTAAAACTTCTAAATTTATCCCTGCTATTTCAGTACATGCACCCTACTCAACTCACCCAGAGCTTGCCAAATTTGCTATAAAACTTGCTAGAGAAAATGATCATTTGCTAAGCACACATTTTCTTGAAAGCAATCATGAAAACAACTGGCTAAGGTTTAAAAAAGGTGGTTTTAAAAAAAGCTTGGCTAAATTTAGCAAAAATCCTATGCCATTTTACACTCCACAAAGTTTTTTAGAACTTTTTAAAGATCAAAGGACTTTATTTACACATTGTGTGCATTTTAAAGAATGGGATTTGCTAGATAAAAATTTACACTCCATCACGCATTGTGTTTTTTCAAACAGACTTTTGAGTAAAAATACTTTTAAATTAAAATCTGCTTTAAAAAATGGTGTTAATATCCACCTAGGAACTGATGGTTTAAGTTCAAATACCTCTTTAAGTATGCTTGATGAAATGAGAGCAAATTTACTTATACATGATGATTTAGAGTTAGAAAATTTTGCTAAAATATTGCTTTTAATGGCGACTAACAAAGCCGCAAAAGCTTTAAATTTAAACCTAGGTCAAATTCAAAAAGGCAAAATAGCAGATTTTAGTCTTTTTGCTTTACCAAATAGTGTAAATTTAAAACAACTTCCTTTGCAGTTTATCTTACAAAGCAAAGAAGTGTTAAAACTTTTTATAGAAGGGAAAGAATGCAGATTATAAAATCATTTTTTAAAGGAATTGGAAAAATCATCTCTTATATCAACACTTATTTTAAAACCTTTGTGTTTTTGTTTATCGTGTTTTTAATCCTTGCTCCAAGCGGGGATAATGCCAAGCTTTCTAATGCAAACTTAGCTCAAATTAATCTTAAAGGCGAAATTAGCGATGCGAGTAATCTTTTAGAACAAATTTACAAAGTCAAAGATGATAAAGCTATAAAAGGGGTTTTGCTTTTTATAGATAGCCCTGGTGGAGCTTTTGCGCCAAGTATGGAAATAGCCTTAGCTATACAAGATCTTAAAGCTAAAAAGCCTGTGGTAGTCTATGCAGGTGGAACTATAGCAAGTGGAAGCTACCTAAGTGCAGTGGGAGCTGATATGATCATCGCTAATCCTGCTAGCTTTGTAGGATCTATTGGGGTAATCATGCAAGGCTTTGAAGTAAGTGAGCTTGCACAAAAACTTGGTATAAATGAGCAAACTATCAAAGCAGGAAGTTATAAAGAAGCAGGAACTTTTATGCGTAAATGGAGTGAAGATGAAAAAGACTTTTTACAAAATTTAGCCAATCAAAGCTATGAGCTTTTCACGCAATTTGTAGCTAAAAATCGCAAGCTAGACTTAAACCAAACAAACTCATGGGCTGATGCAAAAGTGTTTTTAGCAAACGAGGCTTTAAAATTAAAACTCATTGATAAAATAGGTAATTACGAGCAAGCCAAAAAAGAAGTAGAAAAACTAGCCAAAGTGCAAAACCCTATCTGGCAAAAAGAAGATGCTATAGATAAGTTTTTAAAACGATTAGAAGAGCAAAGTGCTAGCTTTTTTGCTAACACTTTGACACAATTTTTCACACAGGTAAGCTCACAAAAAATCTACTAAGATTTAATAATCTCATAAAATCCATAAGTATCATTTTCTAAAAAGCCTTTGTATAAAGGCTTTAGTTTTAAATCTAACTTAACATTTTCAAGAGTATTTAAATTTGAGCTTGAAAAAATCAAAAGCATATCTAGCTCATCTTTAAAGGCTTTTAAAAAATTCTCCCCACCCTCATACATGATGAGCTTTGCTTCACTAGGAATACTTGTAAAAATTTCTCTTTCAGCTACGCTAAATAAAGGAATGTTTGGATCAAAACTTTCTAAATTTTGATGGCTTAGTATGCATAAATTTGGCGCTTTAGTTTGAGCTAGCCTTGCATCTAAAATAGGCCTATCATGCCTTATAGTTTCTCCACCCACTACAAGCAAATCAAGCTTTGAGCGTAATGCATGAGCGTAAGTTCTACTTGCTTTAGAACTTACGATTTTACCATAAGCAGAGCCATTTAAAGAAAGAGCTAGTTTAAAAAATTTAAAACTTGATTTTTGCCATTTTAAAAAAGGCTTTAAAAGCTCTTTGGCTCTTTGCTCGCAAATTCCCATGTGAACTTTTATATCTTGATTTTTTAAAAACTCTGCTCCACCACTTGCGAGCTTGTGATCATCTTTAGTAGCGATAAAAACTTCACTAAAACCAAGCGCGCTAAAAAGTTTCGCACAAGGTGGGGTTTTACCCTGATGATTGCAAGGTTCTAAACTCACATAAGCACTAGCGCCTTTTAGCAAACCTTGATGATTTTGACAAATAAACTCATGTAAATCGTTTGCATTTTGGGGTAAATCTAAATTTGGATTAAGCTCTTTTAAGGCTTTACTCACTGCTTCAAGCTCTGCATGAGCCTTGCCCGCTTCTTTGTGTGCTTCTATGCTTAAAATTTTGCCATTTTTATCTAAGATCACACAACCTACGGCTGGATTTGGGTAGGTTAAAAGCTGATATTTCCAAGCTTCATCTATGGCTAAATTCATATAAAATTCGTGATTCATATTACTTCCTAAAAAGGTAAAGGTGCAAAAAATACCTTAAGCTTTACATGTTCATCGCAAGCTTTTAAAAAACCTTGTGCTAAAAACTTAATATCTTTAGTTTTTAACTTCTCTCTTAAGTCAAAAGTTCTCTCACATAGAGGATAAATAAGATAAATTTCCTTTATCTCGTATTTGTTTGCATAAGCAAACATTTGGTATAAATCGCTTTGCGATATACCATGTTTTTTCTCATCTTCGTTATCATCTGGAATTTTCCATTTGGTATCTAAGATCATTTTATTTTCTATATATAAATCAGGCTTTAACATAAAACATTTTTCATCATTTTTTGAAATTAGATACTTTCCACGACTTTGGGTTTTTATATTTTCATTAGGATTAGCAAGTTTAAACATATAAGCCACATAGTTTTCAAAAAGCTTTTCCATAGGAAAAAGCAAGGCAAAGGCTTCGTTTTTGCCTTTATATAGAGTAAAGGTTTTATTTTGTAAAAATATCTTACACCAAGAAAGTATATTTTCATAATAATCAAAATGTCTTGAAATTTTAAAACTAAAATCTTTTTCGTAATTTTTAGAAAACTCTACCTCATCAAGCATTTGCATAGCTTTGATGATTTTAAATTTACTCAAGCTTGTTTTGGATTTTAAAAAATTTAGCGTTGATTTTATCAAGCGATTTGGAGCTATGTCTAAAACAAACTCATCGCTACTTGTGAAAAATCTTTCTTTGTGTATTAAATTTGATTTTATATGCTCATTAAAAAGTAATTTTCCTTTTAAAAAAGTTCTGTTTTCTTCGCTACTTACATAAGATCTCATCAAACCTTTTTTATACACACTATCAAATTCATCTAAAAACATCGTGATAAATACTTCAAACAAAGGCATTTTGGCAATTTGTAAAGATGAAATTTGAGACTTTTTAAAGGGAGAATTTTTTAAGGTTTTTAGCATATTGATTAAAAGATTTTTGGGGCAAAAATTTGTTTTTGCTAGACTATAAAATTTTTTTATTTTAAGATTTTTAAAATCTTTGATTTTAGTATTCGTAAAAATTTTACAATCTTGAAAATAACTAAATTTTGTAGATAATTCATTATTATTGTCTATTGTATAAGTCTTTTTAAAATTTTCTTTTAAAAATAGTTTTGATTTGCTCTTATTGTTAGCTGTATATTTTTTTAAATTTGTACATTTTGGTAAGATCTCCAAAACACCGCTTTTAGTCTGTATAATGCCGACATAATTTTTAGCTTTTAAGGCGTTTTTACTTTTAAAGCCTAGAAGACTTTCATTGTTTTTTGCGAAGTCTTCTAGCTCTTTATAAAATATTTCAGCTTTTTCTTTGAAAATTTCTTTTAAATCTTCTTTAGAAAAAGCTTGGTATTCGATGATAGAAAAGGTGTTATTCATTTTCGTTTTTTGTTTTATTTGTTATTTTATCATCATAAATTGCTTGATATATTTCTATTTTATCCCAAATTCCATTATTAAATGGAGCAATACTATAAATATTTCTCTCGCTATCTACATTGTCTAAATTTTTTATTTTTTGAAGATAATCGTCATCTTTTTTATCTTCAAAAATCATACCATTATAATTTAAAACCGCATCAATTAAAGCATAATCATTATAAAAATACTCTTGTAAAAGAGGGATAATCTTATTTTGAAATACTTGTTTTAAATCTTCTAAATTTTTAACATCTATAAAAAATGCATGACCTATGGTTTTTTCTCTATCAAGTAAGTATTCTATACGAGTGTTGATAGCTGTTAATAACTTTTGTAAATCTATGATACTTTTTTCTGTATTTTCACTTTTAATTTCTATATTTCCTAATTTACTAATATCAGGCATCATCTCAACAAATTCAAAACGCCTTCTTAAAGCCGTATCAAGAGAAGTGATACTTCTATCGGCTGTATTCATAGTGCCTATGATATAAACATTTTTAGGCACTCCAAAATCTTTACCACTATAAGGTAATTTTACTTTTATTTCCTCTTCTTCACCTATCCTTTTGCTAGGTTCTATCAAGGTTATAAGTTCACCAAAAATCTTACTTACATTACCACGATTAATTTCATCTATGATGATTATGTAAGGTTTTAAATCCGGCTTTTTACTAGAATTATTATCTACTTTATAATCTTGCTCTCGTTCTTTAAATAATTTAACTAGCTGAAAATAATAACTATCAATTTGTCTTCTATGTTTATGATTTAAAATTTGCTTAATGCTTCTTCCGTTTATAATCTTATCTTTATTTTCCAAAAGCGTTTTAAAAATTTCTAAATTTAAATATAAATTTGCATTAGTATCATCTGTGATAATTCTATATTTTTCATTATATTCTTCTAATTTAAATCCACCACTTTGAGTTTTTTCTATAAATTTTTGTTGATCTACTAATTCATCTAAAAAAATTTCTATTTTATTTTCTAAATCTTCACTCTTTACAAATTCTTCTTGTGTTAATAAAGATGCTTTGTAATTATCCAAAGCTTTTTGACAAAGTTCTTTAAAAACTCCCTTTTCTATTTTATAATTTACTTCTTGAGAATTTTCCGCTGCGTTATCGATATCAGGCTTTATACCTTCTATAAATTCTTCATATCCATAGCTTTGATGAAAAGTAGTAAAAACTATTCGCCCTTTTTTTACATACTCATCAAATAACTTTTTTCTATTTATCCTATCGTTTTTGCTTGGAATTTGTATTTTTTCTTCTTTTGATATAATCTCTAAAGCCTTATCTATCGTTTGATAAGTTTTTCCTGTCCCTGGAGGCCCATAAAGAATTTGATTTAAAGGTGGATTTTGATTTTCTTTATTTTTATAACTATTGTGATTATATTGAATTATATTATTTTGATTTAACACATCTGCCAAAGAAATAGCCTTTGCTATTTCAGCTACATAGCTTTTAGATATATTTGCATATTTAACAATTTCACTAGAACTATTTTTTCTAATTTCTTCTGCAAATATAATGCCAAAATAATGAATATAAGTAACTTTATTTCCTTTGGGTGCATTTTCATACATATCCTTTAATTTTAAGCCTAGTTCTTCCGTGGTCATTATCACTCCTTAATTAAAAACTAAACATCATGTCTATTTATAGACAATTGAAAAAATGTAGTTTATACAATAGATTATAATATATTAATTTGGTAAAAATTTAGAATTCTAAATTTTTACCATTGTATGAAAGTTTTAGCTTTTCTTATGTCGCTAAAATTTATAGTAGTTTTTTCTTGAGTTTCTAAATTTTCTAAAGTGATATTTTCATCATCTACGGCGATGATTTTTGCTTCGATTTTTTCTTTTTCACTAGTTGTGATTTTTACAAGTTCGTTAATGCTTTTTGCAAAATGCTCGATTTTGCTAAGTTTTCTCTCAAGCCCACAGCTTGATACTTCTAAAAAATACTCCCCACTCACAGGTGGTTCTACATCAAAAATAGGCGATAAAATCTCACTAAGCCTAGCACAATCATCAAGATTTACCCCACCTTCTTTTTGCACATAAATTCTATAAATCTTTCTACCATTTTCACTTGTTAGCTCATCATCATAAAAGCTAAGCCCTGCTTCTTTACAAAGTGCTTCAAGATTCATTTTGTTCCTTTTTGATTTTTTCAAATAAAGCATCCATGTGGTTTTGATACTCTAATCTATCATCAAACTTAAAGTGAAAATTCGGACATCTATACCACCCTTGCTCACTCATGCAGTAATTTTGCAAAGCACGGGCAGCTTTTTTAAGCTGATTGAGTATGATTTCTTGCTCTTGGATATTAAAAAACATTTTATCTAAATACACAAAAGCATCATATCTGCCTTTTTTACACTCTACATCCACTACGCACAAATTTTTTAAAGCTTCGTTGTCTAAATTTGCTAAAGCTTCTGGTATAAGTTCTTTTAAAATGCTTTCTGTGCGTAGCTTTTTGATTTCAGCTGGGTTCATAGGCTTACTTGTTCCTCAACTTCTTTGTAACTTTCTATATAATCACCCACTCTCATATCATTACAACCTTCTATGCCTACACCACACTCATAGCCTTTTGCAACTTCTCTTACATCATCTTTAAAACGTTTGAGTGAGCTTACATTACCTTCAAATACCACAACCCCATCTCTAATGAGCCTGATTTTCGCACCACGATTGATCGTGCCTTCTGTTACCATACAACCTGCGATTTGGCCTAGTTTTGGTACATTGATCACTTGGCGAATTTCAGCTTGACCAAGTTGTTCTTCAGAGATGATAGGACTCATCATACCACCTAGCAAGGCTTTTACATCATCAAGCAAGTTATAAATAACATTATAAGTTTTTATCTCTACGCCTTTATCTTTAGCGCGTTCTTTGATCTCACCAGTTGGGCGTATATTAAAGCCTAAAACGATAGAGTTTTCACTAGCACTTGCAAGCTCTATATCACTTTGAGTAATCCCACCTACCCCACTATGGATGATATTAACCTTAATCTCATCGTTTTTAAGTTTTTCTAAACTAGCCTTAATCGCTTCAAGTGAACCTTGTACATCTGCTTTTAAGATCACAGGAAGGGCTTTTAAATTACCTTCTTTGATTTTTGCACCAAGCTCATCTATACTTACTTTAGTGGATTTGCTTAGTTCTTTTTGGCGGTTGTATTCATGGCGCTTATTAGCATATTCTCTTGCTTGCTTATCACTATCTACAGCTATTAGCGTTTCTCCTGCATCAGCTACTTCACTAAGACCTATGATTACCCCACACTCACCTGGGCCTATTTCTTTTAAAGCTTTGCCCTGATCATCACTCATAGCACGCACTTTACCATAAGCTTCCCCTGCTACAACTGTATTTCCCACTCTTAAAGTACCATTTTGCACAATGATAGTAGCCACAGGACCTCTACCTTTTTGCACTGAAGATTCTATAATACTTGCTTTAGCATGGGCTTTTGGATTTGCTTTAAGCTCTAAAATATCAGCTTGTAATAATACAATTTCAAGTAAATCCTCTATACCATCACCCTTTTTAGCTGAAACTGGCACAAACTCATGACTTCCACCCCATTCTACTGGCATGATATCCATTTCTGCTAGCTGGGTTTTTACCATGTCAGGATTTGCGTTTTCTTTATCCATTTTATTAATAGCGATGATGATAGGCACATTAGCTGCTTTTGCATGATTGATCGCTTCTTTAGTTTGCGGTTTTACCCCATCATCTGCAGCTACTACGATAATAACAATATCCGTTATACTAGCTCCCCTTGCACGCATAGCAGTAAATGCCTCATGGCCTGGAGTATCGATAAAAGTGATTTTTCTACCATTTTTTTCCACCATATAAGCGCCCACATGCTGAGTGATCCCGCCTGCTTCGCCACTTGCAATGCGTGATTTTCTTATATAATCAAGCAAAGAAGTCTTACCATGATCCACATGCCCCATGATCGTGATAACCGGAGCTCTTTGGCTTAAATTTTCTTCTGTTTGATTTTCATCATAATCTTTTACATAATCAAATTCATCAGCCTCATCGATGATATTAATCTCCACGCCAAATTCAGCTGCAAGAATTTCTATAGCATCTTCATCCAAAAAGTCATTTTTAGTCGTCATCATACCAAGCATAAAAAGCTTAGAGATAACTTCTCCAGTGTTTTTACCAAGTTTTTCAGCAAATTCATACACACGAATTTCTTTAGGTATGCTTACACTTGTGATCGCTTCACTTTCTTTTTTTTCTACCTTTTTAGGTGGCTTTTTACGACTTCTTCTTTGTATACCACCCTCGCCAAATGGATTGATAGAATTATTTAGAGATTGCTTTAAGATATTTGGTTGTTTTTTATTTGCTGGTTGTGCTGGTTTGTTTTCTTTTACACTAAAATCAGGTAAAACTACCATATCATCATCTTCTAAAGAAATATCAGCAAAGTCTTTATCTCCTAAAAGATCCATTTTAGTAGTGCTTTCTTTTTTGCTTGCTACAGGATGATTTTTCTTTTCTTTTTTCTTTCTTTTTAAATTCTCATCTGAATTTGAAAAAATCATACTAAGGCTTAGACCTTGAGTAGTTTGTGTACTAGCTTTTTCTTCTTTATTTATTTGAGTTTCTTTGCTTTCTTCTTTTTTCTTTTTAACGATGACCAAGCCTCTTCTTTTGGCTAAATTTAAATTAGAACCTAGCTTTTCATCGAGTTTAATTTCTTCTTTTTTTTCTTCTAATACTTCATTTTTTATAGGATTTTCAGGTTGTTTTTCTTCTTTTTTTATTTCATCTTTTTTTTCACTTGCTGCTTTAGCAGGGCTTTTACTTTCTTTTTTAGTAGTAGTTTTTTTCTCTTCTTTTTTATTTTCTTCTTTTTTAGTAGTTTTTTTTGCTGTACTTTCTTTTTTAGGTTTGGCCACTTTTTTTACTACATCTAATATTTCACCTGATTGAACATATTGATAAATCGCTTCTGCGATTTCAGAAGATACTTTTTTGTTAGGGGATTTGATATCTTCTAAGCCCATTTCATTGGCTTTTTCTATAATTTCTTTACTTGTATATCCTAACTCTTGAGCGATCTCGCTAATCTTTACATCTGCCATTAAAAAATATCTCCTTTAAATCCTGCTGATTTATATTACCATGAAAATTGCCTTTGCAAGCTCTCATAAAAGCCCTTTGCAATGTTTTTTCATCTTTATCAAAACATGAATTACAAATATATAAACTCCTGCCAAATTCCACTTTAGTGATAATTTGAGAATTTTTTATTTGGAATTGATGCAAACCTTGCTTTTCATAACGGCCTTTGCAAACAATGCACATTCTAATGGGTATATGATTTTTCAAAATTATATCTTTTTTTTGGAATTTTTAGCAAATTTTAAAGCCCTCATCATCAAATTCTAAAAGTTCAACTCTAAATTTAGCAAATTTATTTTTGATTTTTTCTTTGATTTTTTTAGCATCATCTTTATAAGCTAGAGTGAAAAAACTTGAGCCTGAGCCTGAAAGTGTGCTCATGAGAGCATTATTATCTAAAGCTAGTTTTTGCACCTCAAAAAGCCCAGGCAAAAGCTTCATTCTTTGGTTTTGATGAAGTTTATCCAAACTTGCATATTTTAATAAATCATATTTTTTCTCTAAAAAACAAGCGGTTAAAAATGAAGCATGACAAAGATTAAAAACACTATCTTCTAGGTTGATTTTTTTAGCTAAAACTGCTCTTGATTTTTGAGTATTCATCGCCACATTTGGTATGGTTATAACAGCTTGTAAGTCTTTATCCACTTCTTTTTTTATAGCTAGAACTTTTTCATTATGAGTTAATGCGCATACAAAACCGCCAAGTGCTGCTGGAGCTATGTTATCTGGATGGTTTTCATATTTTAAAGCTTCATTTAAAATAATATTTTTATCCGCTTTAAACCCACTTAATTCATAAGCACAAGCAATAGCCCCAACTATTACAGCAGAAGAACTTCCCATGCCTCTAGCTAAAGGGATATTATTTTGAAAAACAAAACGGAAATTGTCTTTTTTACCGCTAAGTCTTTGATAAATTTCATAAAAAATATTAACAAAGGTATTGTTTTTTTTAAGATAGATATTATTTTCACCTTCTCCGTGTATGCTAATGCTAAAAAATTTAGATTTTTCAACTATAGTTTGATTAAAATATTTTAAACTCAAACCCAAACAATCAAAACCAGGACCTAAATTTGCACTTGTAGCAGGAACTAAAATCTTCATTTTTTACCTTAATTAATCGCATCTAAAACATAAAAAGGTGTATTTTCTTTGCTGAAATTTAAACCTTTTAGACTTTGGGGCATAAAAAAACTTCCCGCTTGTGTCTTTTCTAAAATAATTTCATCATCTTTTTTTACAAAACACAAATGCTTATTAGCGGCTATAGGAGCGTTATTATTTAGCTCAAAAGCACTAATAGCTTTTAAAGGAATGTTTTTAACTATAGCTAGTGTTTTAAAAGAAACATAAGAAATCTTTATGCCCATGTAAGAGCCTGGACCATGCACATAAATAAGCTTTTCAAACTCATATTGTGAAAGTAAATCTTGCAATATTTTTGGCAAAACTTCACTAACTTTTAAATCATTCTCAATGGTTTTTATTAATACATCATTTTCATAAATACCAAACATCAAAGGTTTTGCTATGGCATTTAAAAGCAAAGTAACCTTTTTTATGCAAAAACCTTTTCATATATTTTATATGTATTTTTTTCTAAACTTACCACTTCATAAGAACTAGGATCTTTTAAAAGTTCTTTGGTTAAAAGATGATTAAGCTTGTGCGAACCCGCATAAGAAGTATAATCTCCAAAAACCCTACATCCAAGTAAGGTTAAATCCCCAATAGCATCTAAAATTTTATGACGCACAAATTCATCTTTAAAACGCAAACCTTCAGGGTTTAAAATACGATTATCATCAATTACAACAGCATTTTCTAAGCTTCCACCAAGACCTAAATTCATAGCTCTTAAAGCTTGAACATCCTTTAAAAACCCAAAGGTTCTTGCTCTTGCTATTTGCTCTATGTAGTTTTGTTTGCTAAATTCAAAACAATAATTTTGCTTACCTATAATAGGATTATCAAATTCAATTGTATAGTTTATAATAGGCATATCCGTAGGACTTAAACGTACAAATTTATTGCCCTCTTTTACTTCTACACTTTTTTTAATCACTAAAATTTTTTTAGCCACGTCAAGCTCTTTTATACCTGCTTCCTCAAGCATCATACAAAAACCTATACTACTACCATCCATTACAGGGGCTTCATTAGCATCTAAAACTATACGTACATTGTCAATACCATAAGCATTAATCGCACTCATTAAATGTTCTATAGTAGAAACATAACCCCTATGATCGCCTATTACAGTGGCCATTTGTGTATCGATAACATTTTCAGGCTTTGCCTCATAAGAAATTCCCAAATCACTTCTATAAAACACTATACCACTGCCAGCTTCTAATGGCTCTAATTTTATACTAATAGGCTCACCCTTGTGTAAACCTATACCAACACCTTTAACTTCTTTTGCTATTGTTGTTTGATTCATCTTTATTCACTCAAAATTCTTTTTTTGCTTGATTCTAATACATTATAGATATTTTCTTTTATCCATTTTGCATCTTGCCATTGCTCAGGACGTACTTCAACCCCTTGAACTAAAACACCAAAATGCACATGATCTCCGAGCGCTAAACCTGTAGTGCCTGTAGTTCCTACAACATCACCTGCTCTAACTCTATCTCCTACATTTACATCTACATTAGTGCAGTGTCCATAAAGAGTATAAATCCCAAAACCGTGATAAATAATAATATTTAATCCATAAATTCCATTTTCTTGTACAAATACCACTTCACCATCATTATTACTAACAATAGGTGCTTCTTTTATGCTTGCTAAATCAAGCCCCATATGATAAGAACTACTAAATGCTTGATTATTATAAGAATAAAATCTATGATCAGCATAATCAGCTACTTTTTGGCCATTTTTTAAAGGCTTGAAAAGATTAACTTTAAAATTATTAATCATAGTATCAGGAACTTTGCTTGTAATATCATGAATGATAACTTCATTAGAAGCTCTTAAATCTTCATTCACGAATTTAAATTTTTCAAGTCTGCTTAATTCTCTATCTTTTGGGGCATATTTTTGTGCTAAAAATTCAATCTTACCATCTAAAAATCTATCACTTACTTTTATATTTGATACACGGTATTTTTTATTAGTAAAATAATATCTAATCCTTTGTTTGTTTACATTACCTGCTTTATCTACTGCCACTACATAAGCTCTAAAGTGCTCATCAGTTGCCTCCCAAGGAATCAAAGCAGCATAATATTCTTCTTTCACATAAGGAGTTGCTTTAAAAATTTTATCTTTATCGGTTGTGATATAAACTTCTTGTAAATTCTCATCACTTGCTTTAAACACCACACTACCTACTCCACCTTGTTCGATTTGATAAGAATTATCTAAAATTTCCACAAATGGTTTTTTGGTGTCAATAATAACTTTTACTTCTTTAAGTGCTTTATTTCCTAAAAAGAAATTCCAAAAACTACCATCGCTTGCTTCTATTGCAAGTTTATATGAATCGACTTTTTCTTTATAAGCTGGTTTTGGTAATTTTAAATCAAAATGAATACTTTTTTTATTGCCTTTAACATGCTCATTAACAAGTGTTTCACCATTTAATTCATTTGCCTTAAATAAAGTAACTTTTATATCTTTTAAAGTACTTTCATCGTTTACTTCTATGGATATAGGATCAGTTAAATTACT
Source organism: Campylobacter lari (assembly GCF_900638335.1). Taxonomy (NCBI): domain Bacteria; kingdom Pseudomonadati; phylum Campylobacterota; class Epsilonproteobacteria; order Campylobacterales; family Campylobacteraceae; genus Campylobacter; species Campylobacter lari. The sequence goes on along the minus strand of NZ_LR134508.1, from coordinate 202,531 downwards.
ATAAATTACATCTGATTTTATTTGGATTAACGGGGGATTTTTTTCAAATAATTTTGTATTTAAAACAAACACCACAAAGGCTAAAAGTATTAAAAAAACTACAAAAATCCATTTTTTATTTGATCTTTTACGTGCAAAAACCATATTTTCACTTTCAATCTATTTTTTTAAAAATATATTATTCTTTAGCAAATTAAGAGTAAATTATAAAAAAATTTACAAAATTTCTCTCAATTTATTTGCACTTATAATCCAAGCTTCAAGTTCATTTATATCACATTTTTCTATCATTTTTTTACATTCTTGTAGTTCTTTTTGAAATAGATCAATAGAATTTAATAAATTTTGTTTGTTTTGCTCAAAAATACCACTCCACATTTGAGGGTTTGATTTGGCAATCCTACACATATCTTTAAAAGAAGGACCTCCTAGATGAGCTATATTTTTTTTATTTTCTTCTTTCATCACAAAATTTGCCAAAGAAAAACTAATCACATGCGGTAAGTGTGAAATGATAGAAGCATGATGATCATGCGAGATGCTATCCATAAATACAAGCTTCATTCCTAAATCTGAAAAAATTTCTATAGCCCTTTTTTGATGAATATGATCGGCATTTTGCACATCACACAAAACACAAACTGCATTTTTATATAAATCTTTTATAGCTGCATTTGGACCACTATTTTCAGTTCCTGCCATAGGATGAGCTGCGATAAATTGGCTTTGCAAATAAGAAGGTAAATTTTTAATAATTTCTTCTTTGGTGCTTCCAAGCTCAATGATAGTGCAATCTTTAGAAATGCCTTGAAATTCTTTTAAGATTTTTACAATAGCTCTTACAGGAATAGCCAAAAAAATCACATCACATTTTTTTAACTCTTCAAAAGAAACAATTTTATCTATTAATTTTCGCTCTAATGCAATTTGCTCAAATTCTTTATTTATATCATATCCACAAACTAAATCTATTAATTTATTCTCTCTTAAGCTAAGACCTAAAGATCCACCTATTAAGCCGAGTCCAATTATACCTACTTTCATAAATTTTCCTTAAAAAGCATTAGTTAAAAATATTTTGGTATTATAACAATTTTGTATATAAAAATTTAGGTAGAATAATGAAAAAATGGTTTGTTTTCTTTGCACTCTCAAGTTCTTTATGTGCAGATACAGTTAAAGATATAAAATTTGAAGGCTTATCGCAACTTTCTAAAGAAAGTGCTATTGCGATTTCTAAATTAAAAATAGGACAAAAAATCGATCCTGCTAGCATAGATACAGCGATTAAAAATCTTTTTGATAGAAATTATTTTAAAGATATAGTAGTAGAAGAAAAAAATGGAGTGCTAACTTTTAAAGTAATAGAAAAACCTTCCATTGGAAAAATAGATATTCAAGGTATAGCAAGCAACGATAGAAAGCAAATAGAAAGCCTTGTTGGTTTAAAACCTGGAATTTTATATGATGAAAATTCAGCCAAAGATGCAGCTGAAAAAATCAAACTTTTTTATCAGGCTAAAGGTTTTTATGATACTGTTGTAGAAATCAAAGATGAAAAATTAAGCAATTCAAGCTCATTAAAACTTACTTTTGTTGTAAATCGTGGGGAAAATATCATCATAGAAAAAGTGCATTTAAGCGGTGCAAAAAATTTAAGTTATTCAGATGTTGAACCTGCAATAGCAAATAAACAAAGAGAAGCTTTGGGTTGGATGTGGGGTTTTAATGATGGTAAGCTTAAAATTTTTGATTTAGCAAATGATAGCTCAAGAATTTCAGATGTATATTTAAAAGAAGGTTATCTTGACGTAAGCGTATCTCCTGCTTTTTTAAATACTTACACAGATACTTATCAAGCTGATTTGACTTATTTTATCAACGAGGGTGAGGTTTATAAAGTTAAAGGAATTAAAATTTTTAATCCAATTTTTAGTGATGAAGAAAATGAAGCTTTAGTAAATGATTTAAAATTAAGTGTTGGAAAAATAGTTAACATAGAAAAACTAAGAGAAGATATAAAAACCATAGAAACTAAAACAGCAGATTTAGGCTATGCTTTTGTACAAGTTATACCTGATATACAAAAAGATAAAGAAAATCATGAAGCTATGATTATTTTTAAAGTCATACCTAATGAAAAAGTATATGTTAGAAATGTTGAAATTTCAGGCAATACCAAAACAGTTGATAGGGTTATTCGTAGAGAGCTTTACCTAACTGAAGGTAATCTTTATAATAGAACTGATTTAATAGATTCAAGAAACGCTCTAAGAAGAACTGCATATTTTGAAAATGTAGACATTAAAGAACAAAGAGTAGATGATACGCACATTGATTTGATAGTAGAAGTCAAAGAAGCTTCAACTGGGGCTATCTCAGGTGGTATTGGTTATGGGACTAGCGATGGAATTTTACTTAGTGCTTCATTATCTGATGCAAATATCTTAGGCTCTGGTATGAAAGGAAGTATAAGTATAGACAAAGGCGATGATACACTTTCAGGTAGAGTATCTTTAAGAAATCCTAGAGTAAATGATAGTGATTATTCTCTTGGAGGATCATTATACTCAGATCGTTTAGAATGGGATAGCTATGATGAGAGAAATTATGGTTTTGATATAAGCATTGGTAAAACTTTAGGAAGATATACAAGCGTTGATTTAACTTATAATCTTGAGCAAAGTGATATTTATCATTTAAGCGATCGCTTAATTGCTCAAGGATATAAACTTGGAAAAACCTACAAAAGCTCTATTACTCCTTCAATAGTATTTAACAATACAGATGATTATTATTTACCAAGATCAGGTTTTATCGCCTCAACTTCACTTGAATATGCAGGTTTAGGCGGGGATCAAGAATTTATAAGCTCTACCACTAAGTTTAATTATTATCAAGGCTTGGAAGAATTTATAGGTTGGGATTTGATTTATCGTTATAAAGCAAGTTTTTATAAGGTATGGGATCAAGGCTATTTACCTATCAATGAAAAATTATATCTTGGTGGTATAGGAACCATTAGAGGTTTTGATAGAAGAAGCGTGAGTCCTAAAAACGAATGGGGTGATGAAACAGGTGGTACAGTGGCTTTTGCAAATTCTGTAGAACTTAGTTTTCCAATCTTTGATAGAATCAAACTTAGAGGTAGTGTATTTTTCGACTATGGCGCTATAGGTGAGAGTTCTTTAAGTCAAATTCAAAGATGGAGCACAGGTATTGGCTTTGAGTGGTTAACCCCACTAGGTGCTTTAAATTTAGTTTTTGCTAAACCATTTAATACTAGTTCAAAAGATGATTTGAGCAAATTTGAGTTTATGTTGGGTGCAAGATTTTAAAAGCAATAAAATCTTGCTATAATTTTGAAATTTTATTTTAGGTAGAGATAATGAATTTTTTAGATATTTTTTCTAGTATAAGACGCAAGCAAGCCACTCCAAGCGAAGCTCCAAATCACTGGGTAAAATGCAATTCTTGCCATGCGTTAATGTATTATAAAGAAATAGAAACTTGTTATAATGTTTGTCCTAAATGTAATTTTCATATGAGATTAAACCCTCTAAAACGTATTGAATTACTTAGCGATGAAGGCTCTTTTGTAGAAATGGACAAAGATTTACATGCAATCGATCCACTTAAATTTGTAGATAGCAAATCATACAAAAAAAGATTAGCAGAAAATGAAGAAAAAACAGGTAGAAAAAGTGCTGTAATAAGCGGGGAATGCACCATAGATGGGATAAAAACTCAATTAGTTGTTTTTGATTTTTCTTTTATGGGTGGAAGCTTAGGCTCAGTAGAAGGTGAAAAAATTCTTAGAGCTATTGAAAGAGCTATTGAGAAAAAAACCCCTGTTGTCATAGTGAGTGCAAGTGGCGGAGCTAGAATGCAAGAAAGTACTTATTCTTTAATGCAAATGAGCAAAACTAGTGCAGCATTAAAATTATTAGCAGAAGAAAAACTTCCTTATATTTCAGTATTAACCGATCCAACCATGGGTGGAGTGAGCGCGTCTTTTGCTTGGCTTGGAGATATCATCATGGCTGAACCTGGTGCTTTAGTAGGATTTGCAGGAGCTAGGGTAATTAAACAAACCATAGGAGCTGATTTACCAGAAGGCTTTCAGAAGGCTGAATTTTTACTCGAACATGGATTGATTGATGCGATTGTAGAAAGAAGTGAACATAAAAAATTTATAGCAGATTTTTTAAGGTTTTTTTCTAAAAACTAAAAAATGCAAATCAATCTTTTAAGCATTCAAAAAAATAATAATGATGAATTTAGCAAGATAGATGAGCATTATACCAAACTCATCAAAAAATTTTGCAGTTTTAATGATATATGTATTTTTAATAACAAAATTAATCAAGCACAAAACACTAATGCCATAGAAGCAAAAAAATCTTATACAAACGCACTAAGTCCTTATAAAAAAGGTTTTTGCATAGCATTAGACGAAAAAGGTAAAGAATTTACAAGTATAGAATTTGCAAAATTATTACAAGATAAAAATGAAATTTCATTTTTTATAGGTGGTGCTTATGGATTTGAGCAAGAATTTATTGCGCAAATGCATACAAGTATAGCTCTTAGTAAAATGACCTTGGTACATAAATTTGCTAAAACTATGCTTTTAGAGCAAATTTATCGTGCACTTTGCATTAATACAAATCACCCATATCACAAATAGGAGCGTTTATGCAAGAATTAAATCTTGAAGAATTTAAAAATATATTACTTCAAAGACAAAAAGAAATTTTACAAGAACTGCAAGGTAATATAGACAATATCCATAACCTACAAGATAGTGAACCTAGAGATGAAGTTGATTTACAACAAATTGACAATAGCTCTCATATTGATTTTAAAATTAATGAAAATTTAAAAGCTGAACTAGAAGAAATTAAACATTCATTAAGCAAAATAGATAACAATACTTATGGTATTTGTGAGTATTGTGAAGATGATATTCATCCTGAAAGACTTAAGGTTAAACCTCATGCAAAATATTGCATAAATTGTCGTGAAAATTTAGAAAAAAGGAAAGAGCTATGAAAATTAGATTATTTTTCTTTGCAAGTTTAGTTTATCTTCTAATCATTGCAGCCTTAGTTTATAATCTAAATTTAGGAAATTATACTTTTGCAATTTCTACTTTTGAATTAAATTTGCCTATTAGTCTGTGGGTTGTTTTACCTGCTTTGTTTTTAATGATATTAGCTTTAGCACATATGAGTTTTTATGGCTTTTTAAAACATTTACAATATAAAAATCTAATTAAAGATAGTAAAAATTATGAAAATTTTATTATTGATATTTTTTTAAAAAAAGCAAGCAAGGTTAAATTTAAAACTCAAGAATTTCAAAACATAGCAAAAAATACTCAGGCTCTTTGTTTTAAAGAAAAAATTCAAAATCCTAAAATAGATGAAATTATTGATATTTGTGAGAACTTAGACAAAAAGGAATTTGTAGAATTAAAAAAATACAAGCTAGATCCAAATAATGAAATTTTTATTTTAAATGAAAAAAATCACTTTCAAAATGATAACAATTATGCTTTTTCTTTTATCAAAAACAAAGATACCTTAGCAAGTGAGCTAGAATTTTTTGCTTATAAAATGGTATTAGAAAATGCGCCCTATAGTCAAATTAAAACACTAAAAATACAAAAAAATCAAGATGATATTTTATTACTTTTAAATAGATTTGAAAAAGAAAACTTAGAACTAAATCATGCTGAAATCGAAGTTTTACTTAGTATGAATACCTTAGATGATAAGTCATATTTACAATGTGCTAAAATACTTTGCAAAAAAATAGAACCTCAAGTATTAATTGCTTTATTTAAAAAGTTAAAAGATAATCATTCTCAAGCTTTAAGAGCTTATCTTTATACTTTAGCAGAATTTGGCATGTATGATGAATTGCTTAATGAATTAGGAAATGATCAAAATGAGCATAAAGACTTTAGGCTCTTGCTCTTTTTAAGAGAACATAATAAAAAAATAGAGCTTGAAAAATTAATACAATGATAGATTTTAACAAAAAACCTTTATTTTTAGCTCCTATGGCAGGTTTTTCAGACTTGCCTTTAAGAAATTTAGTTAAGCAATTTGGAGCTGATGTAACCATTAGTGAAATGATAAGTTCTAATGCCTTAGTATATGAGAGCTCAAAAACTCTTAAAATGTTAGAAAAAGCTGAACTTGAAAGCCCTTATATAGTTCAAATTGCAGGTTCAGATGAAAGCGTAATTCAAAAAGCCGTAGAAATTTTAAATCGTTTTGATTTTATAGATGGGATTGATTTTAATTGTGGTTGTCCTGTAAATAAAGTTATAAAACAATGCGCAGGTAGCGCTCTTTTGCAAGATCTTGATAAACTGCAAAGAACTTTAGAACTTATCAAAAAAACAAGCAATAAAAAAATAACTAGTGTCAAAGTAAGATTAGGATTTGATAAAAAAGAGCCCATTGCTATTGCTAAAGCGTGTGAAAATGCTGGAGTAGATTTTATCAGTATGCATGGTCGCACTAGAAAACAAATGTATAGTGGAAATGCTGATTATGAAGCCATAGCTTTAGCCAAAGAAAATATCAAAATCCCTTTAGTGGCAAATGGTGATATTAGCACAGAAAATGCTAAAGAAGTATTTGAAATTACAAATTGTGATGCTTTGATGATAGGACGTGCAAGCATAGGAAAACCTTGGATATTTCATGAGATAAAAACTGGCAAAAAAATAGAAAAAGCTATGAAAAATAAAATTATATTCGCACATTTTGAGGAAATGTTAAAGCATTATAAAGAACAAGGCATAAGCATCTTTAGAAAACACTTGCATGAATATTCTAAAGGTCATGAAGATGCTTCTAATTTTAGAGATTGTGTTAATCGTATTAATGATGCAGATATTATGCGAAAATATATTCAAGAATTTTTCAATAAGGAATGATTTTTGCTTGTAAATTACCAAGCAATATGAATGAAGAGATACCATAAAACAAGGAAGGTTCATGGCAGCTCATATCAATTCAAAAGGGATTTACAAAGCATTAGGTGGCATTAGAACAAGTGCGAATAATTTAGCAGCACATGCTTCAAAGCTCAACAATCAAAGTTTAAATTTCGAGCAAGTTTTACAACAAACTCAACCAAAATGTATAAACACATGCTTACAAAGCTCTCAAAAACAACTTGGAAATTTGCTTGAAGATATTAAAAATAGCAAGGAAGCTATTATAAAAAATACACATATTGACAGTGCAAATATCATCGCAAAATTAAGACAAGAGGCTATTATGATGTATGATATTACTCTTAAAAACCCTCTTTAATAATTTTATATAAATTATCAATATATTCATCGCTAAAATGCGATGAATTAAATTTTTCATAAAGCTTTGCAAGATCTTTAGTTTTAAACTCATAGCCAAAAGCACATTTTTTATGTGCTGGTAAAAAAGCTCTTACCAATACAACGTTTTTTTGTATATACTCATCACAATAAAAACACACAAAACTTTTATGCAAACGTCCTTCAAAATTTAAAATTTTTAAGTAAGCATCCACAATCACACGCTTGCAATCTTGTTTTTCAAAACGCTTAGCACAATCTTCTAAAAGCTCAAAATAAAAACTATCAATTTCTTCAACATCTTTTAAATGCCAATAAAAAAGTCTGATAAATTCTTGCCAAAAAAACATTTTTTCTCTGTCTAAAATCCAAGAAAAACCAATATGTAAAACATCTTTTAAACGTGGTAAAAACCTCGAACTTTCCTCAAGCTCAAAATCAATCTTATATCCACTTAAAATATTAGAATGTCTCATTCCGTAAAATCTATAGCTTTTAATAATTCTTTTAGAACTTAAAAGATAGACAATCAAATCCTCATCTTTTACACTCTGAGTGTGTAAGATAAAACCTTGCATTTTATAAAAGCTCTACGCCATAAGCTTGCAAAATTTCATAAGCACTATTTTCTAAAGATTTATTAAAACTTGCTGTTGCATTTTTATGCAATATGATTTTTGAGTTGATACTAGCACTTTGAGCTAAAATAATATTACTAAATACACAAATATGTGAAACCAAACCACAAAATTCTATACTTTCATAATAATTTTGTTTTAAAAAATTAGCCAATTCTAAACTACCAAAAGCATTCTTATAAAAGATTTTTTTTGCATTTTTTAAATACACATCAAAATCACTTGGCATTTGCCAACCCAAAGTATCTCTAATACAATGATAAATAGGTAAATTTTTTCCTTCTTTGGTTTTTAAATAATTCTCATCATGCGTATCAAAAGTAAAAACAATATCACCTTGATGATTTTTTAAAAGAGTAAGAATATTATCTTTTATCTTGGTAGCTTTTTCAAAACCTAAGCTACCATCGATAAAATCATTTTGATAATCAACAACAACTAAAAGATTAGCCATTATCCTTAACCATAAAAAAACTATCCGTGTGGATATTTTCAAATGCAGTTTTTAAACTTGTAAATAATTTTGGATTTTCTTTTTCTAAATTTGCTAAAAGCTGCTTAGCTTCTTCTCTTGCATGAGGAAATTTTACATTTTTTTCACTTAACTTCATACCAGGACAAAATTCATTACCAATTACTTCTAATTCATTATTAATAGCATTTTCTCTTAATTGTCTTTCTCTTACAAAAATCAAAGGGCGAATAACCTCTACACCTCTTTTACTTTTATATTTTGGAGCTAAACTTCTAAGAGCACCATTATAAATAAAATTCATAAAAAAACTTTCCACAGCATCATCAAAATGATGAGCTATAGCTAGCTTATTAAAACCATTTTCCAAAGCATAGGTATATAAAGCACCACGCCTCATTCTTGAAAAATAGCTACAAAAACTTGAATTTTTTCTAATAGTATCGCCTGAAATTTCATAAATATTAGAATCAATCACTTCATGATCAATACCATGCTCTTTGCAGTGATTATGAAGCTTAGTATAATCTTCGCCCATACCATAGCTTAAAGTTACTGCCTTAAGTTCAAATTTAAAAGGTGCATGTGCTTGCATACGCTTTAAAAGATGTGCTAAAGCCAGAGAGTCTTTCCCGCCACTAAGTCCTAATAAAACCTTATCATTATCTCCTATTAAGGAAAATTTAGCATTTGCTTTTGCAACTTCTCTAATTAGTCTTTTGCTAAGATTTATCATAGTTTCTCACAAATTTTTAAAACAAAATTAGCTGAAATTTTAGCGGATTTTTCTACAAACTCATCAAAGTCAAATTCAGCCTTTTCACCTGCTTTATCACTCATTGATCTTAAAATTAAACATGGAATTTTTAAAGCATCACACACCAAAGCTACACTAGCCCCTTCCATTTCACAAGCATCTGCACTGAAAATTTCTCTAATTTTTGCTTTTTTATTCTCATCACAAATAAACTCATCACCCGTAGCTATAATACCTGATTGTAATTTAACACCAAGTTCTTTAGCAACTTCCATGGCAAGATTATTTAGCTTATCATCTGTTTTTATAAAAATTTCATTGCCTGGAACATAGCCAAGTGGATGTCCAAAAGCTGTGATATCTAAATCATATTGAGCTAATTTTGTTGCATAAATTAAATCCCCTATTTCCAAACTAGGGTTAAAAGCACCAGCTACACCTGTAAAGAGTAAAAGCTCGGCTTTAAATTTTTCTATCATAATAGCTGCACTAAGAGTGGAATTTACTTTCCCTATCTTAGAATAAGCGATGATTAATTCATGATTTTTATATTTTGCAAGATAATAAGTGTTATTTGCATATTCTATTGTTTGGTATTCTTTTAATGTTTCTAGTAAAGGAGTAACCTCTTCTGGCATAGCTCCTAAAATAGCTATTTTCATTTAATTACCTTTAAAATTTCATCAATATCTTCTATTTTACTTAAAGTATAAGTTTCTTTTTGAGTGATTTTTTTATTTAAGCCCTTTAGCACACTTGCACCAAATTCTATATAAAAATCTACTTCACTATCTACAGCCTTAATACTTTGTTTATAAAGAACAGGTTTGATGAGTTGCTCGCTTAAAAGCATTAGGGCTTGATTTTTATCATTATATGTTTTTGCATTGACATTTGATACCACGCTTTTAAAGCTCTCTTTTAAAACAAGTTCTAATTCTTTTGTAAGTTTCAAAGATGCATTTTTTAATAATGGGCAATGGCTTGCAACACTCATGTTCAAAAGCATAGCTCTTTTAGCCCCTGCATTTTTAAACTCACTCTCGTAAGAAGCTAAATCAGGTTTTAAACCTGCCACTACAATTTGCCCATCACAATTATAATTAGCAGCAAAAATATTTTTTTTCTCACTTAATGCTTTTTGACAAAGTTCTTCTACTACTTTATCTTCAAGCCCTAAAATCACCATCATACCAGCTTCTATTTTAGAACAATCTTCTTGCATGAATTGACCACGTTTATTAACAAGCGCTATAACATCTAAAAAGCCAAATGCATCTTGAGCTGCTAAAGCACTGAATTCTCCCAATGAATGCCCCAAGCTATACTTAGCTTCTATATCAACTTGCTCTTTTAAAGCTTCATAAGCCATTAGCGAGTTTAGTACTATGGCCATTTGCGTAAATTCACTTTTATTTAAATTTTCATTTTCCTTAAAAAGCAAATTTTTAAAATCAATTTTACAAAAATCACTAGCATTATCTAATAATTCTTTTGCTTTCTTAGAATTATCATAAAAACTCGAACCCATGCCAGCACTTTGAGAGCCTTGGCCTGGGAAAATAAATGCGCTATTCATTAATGACCACCGCAACAACCACCGCCACCATGTCCATGGCCTCCACAACAACCACCGCCATGGCCGTGATGATGATCATGGTGATGTCCTCCACCGCCACATCCACAACTTCTACTACCTGCAATAATTCCTGTTAAAATTTCATCTTCACTTGCAGCTCTAACATCTACAATATTGATTGAAAACAACAAATCTTTTCCTGCATAAGCATGGTTGTAATCAATAGTAACTTCATTTTCAGTAATTTCTCTAACGATTACTCTTACTGTATTACCATCTTCACCTTCGCCAAAAAGCTCCATGCCAACTTGCAAATCAATCCCTGCAAACTGCTCTTTTGGTAAAGTTTGCAAAGCATTTGCATCATATTCACCTAAAGCATTTTCTTTTTTTATCACAATATCAGCATTACACGGAGCATTAAGCTTTTGAATTTCTTCTTCTAATCCTTCTAAAATTTGACCCTTGCCTAAAATAAAAGAAATAGGTTCAGCATAAATATTTGATTCTAAAACTTCATTAGTATTTGCATCTTTCAACTCATAAAACATTGAAACTACACTATTTTTTTCTATAGCCATTTTATCTCCTTTTTTTATTTTCTATCTGGTGAAACTTTTGCTTCAGGACTATCAGGATAAGCTGTCTTTAAAGCCTTATAAAATTTATTAGCACTTTTTGGATCTCCAACTTTATCCAAGCTAATAGCCGTGTGATAAAGCAATTTTGGCACATAATCACCCTTAGTGCTTATAGCAGAACTTTTTTTATAAAATCCCAAAGCACCTGCATAATCTTGCTGTTTATATCTTATCTCTCCAAGCCAAAAAGTAGACCTAGCAGGTTTATAGTGAATACTTATTAGATGTTCAAATTTTTCTCTTGCATCCTCAAATTGATTTTTATTAGTTTCATCTATCGCTTTTTTCAAAATTTCACTAGATTGTAATTTTTTCCAACTATCATCTTTTACTTCAATCACTTCATCTTGAGTTTTATTTGCATCTTGAATGATTTCTTGGGTTTTATTATCATCACTTACAACAGGAGCAACTGGAGTAATTTTTGTTTGATTTTGCACCCTAGCTATTTCAGATTGAAAAAAAGTTATAGTTTGATTCATATCTTCTTTGGAAATATAATCATCATTAATCTTATTGATTAAAGTTGTAATTTCACCTAAAACTTTTTGAATTTCTTGGTAATTTTTTTCCTGAATTTGTCTATTTTCTTCAATATAAGCTCTTAAATTTTGAATTTCTTGAGTAATATTTGCATCAAAATTTTGATAGTTTTCTTCTAATGAAAGCAATTTTGTATTAGCTTTTGAATACTGAGCATTTAATCCCTCAGTGACACTTTGCAAACCCTCTATGTTTTCCACTGCTGTATTTATTTTGCTTGTCAAATTTGTATAATATTCATTTAAAGCTTTTAAGCGTTCTTGATTTTCATATTGCAATTTTTCATTTTGAGTTAAACCATAAGGTGTTTTTGTATCTACTTTTCCTGCGTCAAATGCTGAAATTTCAGCATATAAAAAAGTAGCCCCTAAAAGAGCTACTGATAATAAGTTTAATTTCATTTATTTAAAACTTTATTTTGCAATTTTAAATTCTGCACGACGATTTTGAGCATCGCATGCTTTTGTTCTTTCAGTACATACAGGATTAGTCTCTCCATAGCTTTTTACGCTAATTCTATCAGCATTAACACCTTGAGCTACTAAAGATTCTTTTACTGCTTTAGCTCTTTTTAGACCTAAAGCTTGATTATACTCATCAGTTCCCCACTCATCACAGTTTCCTTCAACTACGATTGCAGCATTAGTAGCTTCTTTGTTAAAAATTTCAGCATTATTTGCAATAACTTTTTGCATATCTTTTCTAACATTAAATTTATCAAAATCAAAATATACATTTGCAACAGAATTTAAAGATTCAAGATTTTCAAATCTGTCTGAACCACCACTACCTTTTGAACCATCTACACTACTTGAGCTACTTACACTAGTATTTTTTGTAGCACATCCACTTACAATAACAGCAAATGCAGTAATTGAAGCAAAAATGATTTTTTTCATTACTTTCCCCTTTTTATTTAAAAATCATACTTAATTATAACAAAAAAAATGCTATTTTGATATTTTACCAATCAATTGATTGAATTTTACCTACTTTTAAACCATAATGAAAGGCTTTGTTTGCATTAATTCTAATAACCCCTAATGCACTTTGTGAACCTAAATATTTAATAAATACAACACTTTCTCCATCACTAGAAAATCTTGGAAAAAGATTTTTACCATTTGCAGTAAGTTGTCTTATATAATCACTTTGAGTTGACATTAAATAAAGATTAAAAACTCCGCTTTGATTTACTTCTCTACTAGAATAAACCATATAGTGTTTATAAGTAGAAACCGAAGAATTATTTTTACCATGAAAAACAACTTGTTCTGTTAAATTTGACTCTAAATTTTGCATAAAAATATTTGGATAACCCAAACGATCAGATACAAACACAATTTTCTTATCATCATCAACAAAATTACCATTTACATCAATACCCATATAGTTTGTAATTTGTGTCAAATTTTTTGAATCTACATCATACAAGTATACATCAGGTTGGTCTTTTGGAGCCATGGTAAGTAAAATTTTTTTACCATCATCACTCACATCAGAAGCAACCATCATGCCTTTACTAGCAATGATTTTTGTGATATTTTTATTTTTCATGTTATATTTATAAAGAGTTGGAATTTCATCTTCATAGGCAGTAAAATAAAATGCGTTTTGCTCTTTATTTGCCCATTTAGGAAACAAATTTAAACCTTTTGAAATCAATACTTTTTGATAAGTTAAAGTATAATCTGCTAATAAAATATCACTTTGCTTACTACCTTGGGTTCTAGCTATTAAAATTTTATGATCCATCCAATCAACCGGTGCAAAGCCTAATTTTCTATTCATCTGAGCAACACTTCTATGTGCCAAAAATGGATACTCTTCAATAGAAAGAATTTGCTCATAAAATCTTGTTTTAGTTTCATTTGCAGCTAAAATTTCAACATCAATATCTAAAAGCTTGCCATTTTTATTTAATATATAAGAAAAAATATAATCACCTTGTTTTTCATCTTGAGTTATCTCAAAATTTGAACTCACTTTTATATCATTAACAAGCATGTTATAAAAACTTTTTTTAAGATCTAAATCATTTAATTTAGATTGGTCTTTAATATAAATTTTAGGTAATTGCATACCTTTATTAACAACAGATATTGTCGCATCTTGTCCAAATAATACTGAACAAAAAAATAAAAATACTAATATTTTTTTCATTGTTTCTCCGTTTTAAACTCAATTATATCACTAAGTTGCATTTTGATTTTTCTTATTTTACCATTTGGAGGTAAAGTTATGTATCTTCCTTCTAAATTTTGTAAAAATTCTTTTGCTTTTTTATCAAAACTATCGCTATGTGCACTAGTAGCGCTTAGCAAATAAAAATAACCATTATTATCAATTACAAATTCTACATCTATACTTAAATTACCACTAGGATTGTAAATTCTCCATCTATCCTCAAGGTATTTTCTCACAGTACCTAAAAATTGATCGTAAACACCTATTTTTTGCTCTATAACAGATTGTCCTAGTTCTTGGTTTATTTTTAAATTTTCATTGAGTTGTTTAGAAAAATCATTGATTTTTTCTCTTTGGGCAAAGGTAGGTTTTTTTGAGGGCATAGAAGATTGTACTTTTGTTGTTTTTTCCTCTTGATAATCTTCTATTTTACCAAACAACTCATTAAAAACACTTGCTTGCTGTTCTATATTTTGCGTATTGACACTTTTATTTGTGGTGTATTTTTGCAGAAGATTTTCTTCAAATAAACTTTGCAAATTTTCTTTTTGCAATTCTTGTATCGTATTAATTTGATTTTGATTTACACTATCGCCAAGTTCTATATTAATAAAACTATTAGGATCATCAGTATATTCAATAGCTTTTGGTTTATATTCAATTAATTTAAAAAAAACTAAGAAAACGACAAAAAAATAAACTAAAGTTGCATAAATAAAGGATTTAAAATTGTGTATAGAATTTTCTTCCATTTTCTACTCAGTTTGCAAAGCAACTTTTTGGAAACCTAAATGTTTCATTGTTCTTAAAACATTCATCACATCATCATATTTTAGATTCTTATCTGCTCTTATAAAAACTGTCTCTTGAGTGTTATACTGAAGTTTTAAGGCGTTCATATTATCTGCAAAACTTATAAAATCAAATTTATCTTTTCCTATAAAAATTTCTTTTTTTGCATTAATTGTTATAATCAAACTTTTAATATTTGGAGCACTTGAAGTTTTTTGTGAACCTTGAGGAAGTTGCACTTTTTCCTCATATGTAATACTTGGCGCAGTTACCATCAAAATAGCAAGCAACACAAGCATAATATCAACTAAAGGTGTAATATTTAATTCGGGTTTTTCTTCTAAAAACATAAATTAAGCCTTTATAGAACTTACCAGCACCTTAATTTCACTATCTAAGATATTAATCAACTCATAAGCCTTGCGTTTGATAATCAAATGAAAGCTATATGCAGGGATTGCTACTAAAATCCCACAACCTGTAGCCACCAAAGCTTCACTAATTTTAGGAGCAATAATGCTTAAAGAATTTTGCATTTCTAAACCACCAAAGGTTTCAAGTATGGAAATCACTGTACCAAAAAGCCCTATAAAAGGAGAGGTTGAAGCTATGATACTAAGCCAAGTTAATCCTATCGTAGCTTTTTTTTCTACAGAATTTTTATAAATGTTCATTTTAGTTTCATCAATTTCCACACATTTTTTTAAAATTGACGCACTTTGACTTAAATCTTTTTCCCCTCTCATTAAAGCTTCTAAAGCTTGACTTTCATTTTGAGTCCATTTATTAATAAGCATTAATCTTGAAAATAAAATACTAAAACTAAGTATAAAATACACTGAAAGCCAAGCTAATACAATATAAGTGATTAAGCTTGTATTTTCAAAGAAATGAAAAATTGCTTGAAAATCCACTATTTTTGCCTTACATTATTATCCATCTTAGCAAAAGTAGAAGCCAAAGCAACGCTATCACTACTCATAGATTTAATCAAATCTTTTGCTTCTTCTAATCTTTTTGCTATTTCACTATCACTATTTCCACCAACCCATACAGCACCTTTTGCTAAAACACTTACTTTAGTTTCAGATACCTTTGCATGGCCTGAATCAATAGCAACTAATTCATGAGTTGAATCTGATTTTTCTATATCTATAATTCCTGCCTTTAAAGAAGAGATTAAAGATGCGTGTCCTTTTAAAACACCAAACTCACCTTCACTTCCAGGAAGAACAATAGATTTTACATTATCATTATAAATCATACCAAGAGGTGTTACCACCTCTATATGTATTAAATTATCCATTATTAAGCCTTAAGTTTTTCTGCTTTTTCAATAACTTCATCAATTCCACCTACCATATAGAAAGCATTTTCTGGTAAATGGTCGTATTTTCCTTCTAAAATACCTTTAAAACCTGCTATTGTATCTTCTAAACTAATGTATTTACCAGGACTTCCTGTAAATACTTCTGCAACGAAGAATGGTTGAGACAGGAATTTTTCAATTTTTCTCGCTCTTTCAACAATTAATTTATCTTCTTCACTTAATTCATCCATACCTAAAATAGCAATAATATCTTGCAAATCTTTATATTTTTGAAGCACTGATTGTACTCCACGCGCTACTTTATAATGCTCTTCACCTATAATTTGTGGATCAAGCATTCTTGAAGTAGAATCAAGCGGATCAACAGCTGGATAAATACCTTTTTCAGCAATCGATCTGTTTAAAACTGTAGTTGCATCTAAGTGTGCAAAAACAGTTGCAGGAGCAGGGTCTGTTAAATCATCTGCTGGCACATAAACTGCTTGAACTGAAGTAATAGAACCTTTTTTAGTTGATGTAATTCTTTCTTGAAATTTACCCATTTCACTAGCTAGAGTTGGTTGATAACCAACAGCTGAAGGAATTCTTCCTAAAAGCGCTGACATTTCTGAACCCGATTGAGAAAATCTAAAGATATTATCAATAAACATCAATACATCAAGCCCCATTTCATCTCTAAAATACTCAGCCATAGTAAGACCTGTTAGAGCAATACGATTTCTTGCCCCTGGTGGTTCATTCATTTGACCATAGCATAGTGCAACTTTATCTAAAACATTACTTTCTTTCATTTCATTATAAAGGTCATTACCCTCACGTGTCCTTTCACCAACACCTGCAAAAACTGAATATCCACTATGTTTAAACGCAACATTGTGAATTAATTCCATAATAATAACGGTTTTACCAACACCTGCACCACCAAAAAGACCAACTTTACCGCCTTTAGCATAAGGAGCCAACAAATCAACTACCTTAATACCTGTTTCAAAAATTTCACTTTTCGTACTTTGCTCTTCAAATGGAGGAGGATCTCTGTGAATTGACCAATGTTTATCAAAATTAATCTCTTCACCCTCATCAATTAAATCACCCGTCACATTAAAAATTCTTCCAAGAACTTTTTCACCCACTGGAACACTGATTGGGTTGCCAGTTGCTTCTACCGCTAAACCTCTAACAAGACCATCAGTCATATCCATAGCAATAGTTCTTACTTTATTATCGCCTAAATGCGCAGCTACTTCAAGAACTAGCTTACATTCTTTTCCTTCTAATTCATAATTAACAATAATAGCTTCATTAATTTGCGGAAGATATTCTTTAAATTCAACATCAACCACTGGTCCTAAAACTTGAGAAATAAAACCTTGCATCATCACTCCTAAATTTATTTCATTGACTCAACACCGCTGATAATCTCTATCAATTCGGTGGTAATAGATTCTTGTCTTGCTTTATTATAAGCTAAGTTAAGTTGTTTAACTCTTGCTTTTGCATTATTGGTTGCATTATCCATAGCCTGCATTCTTGCACTATGTTCAGCCGCCAAAGAATCAACCAAAGAAAAATACATATTATATTCAAAATAAGTTTTTAACAAATCACTTAAGATTTCTTCATCTTCTGGCTCCAAGTCCATTAAAGACTGAGATTCTTGTTCTTCCTTACTTGCAATAGCTTCTACAGGCAATAGTTCATTAATACGAATTTCTTGAGAAATCATATTTTTATAGCCATTATGTACAATTACAACTTTATCGGTTACTTCATTTACAAAATCATCTACTGCACTTTGTATAATAGCACATGCTTTTTCATAGTCAGGGCTAGAGCTTGTATCTAGATATTTTTCTAAAATTTCAATATTTTGAAAATTAAAATACTCTATACCTGTTTTACCAATAGCTCTTAATCTTACTTTGATTTTTTTTGCTTTACAATCTTCAAGCATTTCATTTACTGTTTTAATGGTTTTAATGTTAAAACCACCGCATAAACCTTTATCAGCAGTAATGAAAATAATATCCATTTTCTCAATATTGTCTTTTTTTCTAAAAAACGGAAGTTTATCATCAAGTCCTTCATATTGATTAATCTTGAATGCAATTTCAGATAAAACTTCATCAATTTTTTGAGCAAAAACTTTTGACTTTTTAGCCGCCTCTTCCGCCTTTCTTAATTTGGCAGTAGAGACAAGCTTCATAGCATTAGTTGTCTTTTGTGTATTATGAACACTTTTTATTTTTCTTTTAATTTCTTTTAAATTAGACATTTAAAAACCTTATATGTGGTTTGCTTTAAACTCACTCAATGCTTTAGCTAATTTTTCTTCTAAATCTTTATCTAAAGCCTTTTTGGTTCTAATTTGCTCAAAAATTTCTGGATATTTAGCTTCAATAAATGGATATAAAGCTGCTTCAAATTCTCCAATTTTAGAAACTGCTATATCATCTAAATATCCTTTAGTTCCTGCATAAATCATCACTACTTGATTTTCAGCTGAAAGCGGAGAATATGGAGGTTGCTTTAAAACCTCAACCATTCTTTGTCCGCGTTCAAGTTGTTTTCTACTTGCTTCATCCAAATCACTTGCAAATTGTGCAAAAGCTTGCAATTCTCTATACTGAGCTAAATCAAGTCTTAATGTACCTGAAACTTGTTTTGTTGCTTTAATTTGCGCAGCACCACCAACACGAGATACAGATAAACCAACATTAATCGCAGGACGAATACCTGAGTTGAATAAATCTGTTTCCAAGAAAATTTGCCCATCTGTGATTGAAATAACATTGGTTGGAATATAAGCTGAAACATCACCCGCTTGAGTTTCAATAATAGGTAATGCTGTTAAGCTTCCCGCGCCAAGCTCATCACTTAATTTACTTGCTCTTTCAAGCAATCTTGAATGTAAATAAAATACATCCCCTGGATAAGCTTCACGACCTGGAGGACGACGTAAAATCAAAGACATCTCACGATATGCAACAGCATGCTTACTTAAATCATCATAAACAATCAATGCATGTCTTGAGTTATCTCTAAAATATTCACCCATAGTTACGCCTGTATATGGAGCAAGATATTGCAATGCAGCAGGATCAGAAGCACCTGCATTTACTACTATACTATAATCCATTGCACCATATTCTTCAAGCTTTTTAACTACTTGAGCTACTGTACTTTGTTTTTGACCAATTGCAACATAAATACAAATAACATCTTTACCTTTTTGGCTAATGATAGTATCGATTGCTACAGTTGTTTTACCTGTTTGTCTATCACCGATAATTAGCTCTCTTTGTCCTCTACCAATTGGAACTAAAGCATCAATTGCTTTAATACCTGTGTGTAGTGGCTCATGAACGCTTTTTCTAGCCATAATACCTTTTGCTTTTTCTTCCACAAAACGATATTCGCTTGCTTCAATCACACCTTTAGCATCAATTGGCTCACCCAAAGCATTTACAACACGTCCTATCAACGCATCGCCTACCGGAACTTTTAGAAGTTTTTTTAGTCTTTTTACGGAACTTCCTTCTTTAAGACCAAGACCTTTTCCTAAGATAACAATACCAACACTTGATTCTTCAAGGTTAAGTACCATTCCTTTTTCACCATTTTCAAATTCAACCATCTCTCCAGCCATAGCATTCTTAAGACCATAAACCTTAGCAACACCATCAGCAACTGAAATAATTTTACCAGTTTCTTCTATTTCAAGATTAAAGTCAAATTTTTCAATTCTTTCTTTTATAATAGAACTAATTTCATCTGCTTTAAATTTCATCAAATCTCCTTAAATTGCTTTTAATATATATTCATTCATTTTAGCTTTTAAGCTTTGCATTGAAAATGAAATTTCATAACCAAGACCATCTAAGCTAATCTTCACACTGTCACTATCACTTATTTTACTATCTAATCTAATTTTTGCATTAAACTTAGCACTAAGTTTTTCTTCTAAATTTTTAATTTCTTCTGCGCTTAATTGTTCTTTTGAATAAACTTGTCCTAAGAATGTATTTTCCTTTAATGCTTTTTGCTCACTCAACTCTTTAGTGATTTCTGGAATTAACATTTCTCTTTTGTTATCTACAATTAAATTTATAAAATTTTTAAAAGCATCACTTGGATTATCTAATAAAGAAAGTATAAATTCTAGTTTTTTTCCTTGTTTTATCTCATAAGAATTTAAAATATCTATAAATTTATTAGATGCAAAAGCTAAACTTAACTCTAATAAATTAGAATAAAAATCTTCAAAATCGTTTCTTTCTAATATCGCCTTTGCATAGGTTTTTGCAATCACACTTTCCATCAAGACACCTTTTTCATCATGATATTTAGAATTTCTTTTTGCTGAAGTTGTAAATTTTGATCTTCAAAAATTTCTTCTAGAACCGCTTGTACAACTTCTTTTTCCATTCTTCTTATTTCATATTCTTTATGTTCTTCATAAGTTTTTTCTAAAGCCTTAATTTCCATTTTTGTTTCAGCTTCTATCTTATCTGTGATAATCTCTGCCTCTTTTTTTGCAAGAGCCACCGCATTGATTGCTTCTTGTTTAGCTAAGTCTAGTTTTTTCATCATTTCTAACTTATGATTTTTACTCGCGATAAGCTTTTCTTGAATTTCGTTCATTCTAGAAGCAATTTTTGCAATTCTACCATTATAAAAATTTTTCAAAGGAGCTGCAATAAAATAATACAAAATAGCAGCAAATAAAACAAAATTAACCGCTCTTGGAATTATATCATATTCACCACTTCCATTACCTGCTGCAAAAGCATAAAAAGGAAGTACTGATAACAATGCAATTTTTTTCAACATTTATCTTCCTTAAATTTTACTCAAGCTATCTTTAAAGCTTTGTTTAAATTCTGGCATTTTTAAGCGCATTTCTTCTTTTAATTCTTTTTCTTTTTCTCTTAGACTTTTAAGAAAAACAAGCATTTGATCTTCTAATTCTCTTTTTCTTGTTGATAATTCTTTTTCTTGTTTTAATTTAGCTTCTTCTATTGCTTTTGCTTTGATTTGATTGATTTCATCTCTTGTTTGAATATGAATTTTTTCTAATTCACTTTCTACATTTGAAACATCATCAGAATTTTTTTTCATTTTTTCTTCATCATTTTTTATAGTTAAATCCCTAGAATCCATAAATTTAATCAAAGGTTTATAGAGCATAGAATTTAAAATCGCTATCATAAGCAAAAAAATGACACCGGTGGCTATCATGATGGAAAAATGTACATCATTAAACATTAATACTCCTAAATAAATCTAAATAAAACGCGAAATTATAGCAAAATATACCTAAAAACATATTTAATTTAATGTCTTTAGAAATTCCCTAACCTCATCTTCATTTTCAAAATTTATAGTAATTTTTAAATCTTTTGCATTTACTTTTAAGCCTAAAGATTCAATTTTTTCTTTTAAATTTATTATAGATTGATATTGTTTGTTTAAAGTTGTGTTTTTTTCTAATTGATTTGTATTTTTAAAATTTTTAATTAATTTTTCTGTATCTCTTACATTGAGCTTTTGTCCTATGATGGTATCAACTATCATTTTTTCTTCTTCTTTTTCAAGCCCCACTAAAACCTTTGCATGACCTTGTGAAATTTTACCTTCTATAATGAAATTTTGCGTTTGCTCGTTTAAATTTAAAAGTCTTAAGGTATTAGCAATTTGAGGTCTTGATTTATGGATAAGATCTGCTAATTTTTCTTGAGTGATATCATGAATTTCTAGTAATTCTTTATAAGAATGTGCTAATTCTATAGGATTTAGATTTTCTCTTTGAATATTTTCTATTAAAGCAAGCTCACGTAATTTTATATCATCTACATTTAAAACTACAGCTTTAATCTGTTCTTTTTCTAAAAGCTTACATGCTCTAAATCTTCTCTCACCTGCTATCAAAATATAATCAAATTCATCTTTTTTTAAAACAACAACAGGCTGAATCAAACCATATTCTTTAATAGAACCTGCAAGTTCTTCTAGGGCTTGGGTATCAAAATTCTTTCTTGGCTGATAAGGGTTTGGACTAATTAAATCTATATCAATTTCTTCTATTCTACCTTCATTAGAGCCTAATTCTTTTTCATAAACTTCATCAATATCAGCCAAGATACTGCTTAAGCCTCTTCCTAATGCACTTTTTTTTGCCATTTTTTATCCTAATATAGAATGTGCTAAATTTTGATATGCCACTGAACCTGGAGATTTTATATCATAAAGTATAATAGGCTTTCCATAGCTTGGACTTTCAGCAAGTTTTACATTTCTTGGTATGATGATGAAATCATCTTCATTATCACCTGTTCTAAATAGCTTTTGTTTGAAATTTTGCTTTAAATCCTCCACAGTATCTTTTGAAAGATTATTTTGTGAGCTATACATAGTTGGCAAAAAGCCTTTTATTTTTAACTTTGGATTGATAGTTTTTTTTACAAATTTAATAGTGTTTAAAACCATCGCGACACCCTCAAGCGCATAAAACTCACATTGTATAGGGATAATAACACTATCGCTTGCCGCAAAAGCATTTACCGTAATGCTTCCAAGCGCAGGAGGTGAGTCAATGATAATAAAATCATAATCTTTAGCAATTTCTTTGATTTTTTCTCTTAAAATCGTTCTATATTCCCCACTTTCTTTTACTACTTCTTGTTCAATTCCAACCAAAGAAATATTTGATGGAGCTAAGTATAATTGTGGAAGTTCAGTTTTTAAAATAATTTCAGAAAGTTTTTTCCTACCTATAAAAACATGATAAATATTATATTCATAATTACTTCTATTAAAACCAAGTCCTGTTGTAGCATTAGCTTGCGGATCAATATCTATCAAAAGAACTTTTTTTTCAGCTACCGCCAAAGAAGCAGCTAGATTAATAGCAGTAGTAGTTTTACCCACTCCACCTTTTTGATTTGCAATAGTTATTATCTCACTCATCTTAAACTATATATCCTTTTATTATCTAACAATATAGAACCATCTTTATACAACAAAGCATCTTTTAAAGATAAAATCTTACCTTCATTATGTATAAAAAAATTTCTTGATTTTTCAAATTCTAGCATATACTTGCTAAAAATATTCTTCCATAAAATTTTCTCACCTATATAAGAAAAATACTCATTTAAAAGTTTTGCTATATCTACTTCTATGTCTAAAATTTCAGCATTAAATGGAGCATATTTAAGATTAATCCCCATTCCTACAATTAAAAAATCATTGATTTTAGAACTCATCAGGCCGCCTATTTTTTTATCTTCTATATAAAAATCATTAGGCCATTTAATCCATACTTTTGAATTTTGTCTTTGCAATACTTCTTTCATTAAAAATGCAAAGTATATGCTAGCAGAAGCCAAAGGAAGATCTTGTGCTAATTCTTGTGTTTTTATACAAAAAGATACATGTAAATTTCCTTGCTTACTTTGCCAAGTATTATCCCTACTACCTATACCAGCACTTTGAATAAAAGCACAAATAGCGGTATTTTCTATAATTTCTCCACTGCGAATTTTATCACTTAAATAAACTTGAGTTGATTCAAGCTCATCAAAATAAACTATCTCCAAGTTTTAACCTTTTTCCATTTAAATAAGTCTTAGCATCTAAAGCTTTTTTTCCACTTTCTTGCAAAGCTTTAATCCTTAAAACACCCTTTTTGCATGAAAGCAAAAAGCTTTCCTTTTCTATTTGTAAAATCACACCTGATTTTTGAGTTTTTTCACTATCAACTAATTCTATATCTAAAAATTTCATACCATTTTCTAAAAAAATTCCAGGCCAAGGTGTAAAAGCTAAAAATTTTTGATAAATTTCATTTGCATTATCCAAAGCAATCAACCCATCTTCTTTTTTGATTTTTTTACAATGTGTAACCAAACTTTCATCTTGCTTTTTTGGGACAATTTTTTCAAAATTCAAAAGCGTAGAAATAGCAAGCTTAGCTGCTAAATTTGAAAGCATGGTAAAAACCTCAGCTGAATTTTTACCTTCTATATCACATTCTATGTTTTCTAAAATAGCACCACTATCAAGCCCTTCTTCCATAAGCATAGTGCAAACCCCGCTTATTTTATCCCCATTTAAAATAGCACTTTGTATAGGCGAAGCGCCACGATATTTAGGAAGCAAGGAAGCATGTAAATTGATACAAGGAGCAATATCTAAAATTTCTTTTGGTAAAATCTTCCCATAAGCAGCAACAACTATAAAGTCAGGTTTTAAGCTTTTTATTCCATTGATTATATTTTCATCTTTTAAGCTTTTTGGAGTGAAAATTTCTATATTTAAATTATTTTCTAAAACAAATTTTTTAGTATCACTTGGAGTTAAAATTTGTTTTCTTCCCACAGGTTTATCAGGCTGGGTAAATAAAGCTTGGACATTAAACCCTTTATCAACAAGCTCTTTTAAAATACATGTTGCATAAGAGGGAGTTCCCATAAAAATGATATTTTTCATAGTGCCGCTATCCTTTTTTGATAAGTTTTTATAGCTTTTTGATATGAAAGCTCAAGATAATCTTTGAAAATTTCAAAATTTTTTCTTGAAGGACTGTTAATACAAATATATCCCATATAAGCATAAATTGGATGAGGCATGATAAGATCAAGCATAGAAAAATCATAATTTAAACTAACAATCTCACCCTTTAAAGCTTTTTTAGGTTTTTGACCAAAAAGATTTTGGTAATCTTGATCACAAAGAGAGCAACTTAGACGAAACACACCTTCTCTATTTAAATTCGAAGCTTTATCATTTATGCCATCATTTTCTTTAATAGTACAAAAATAAACTCCGTTTTTTAAAACCTTATCGGGATTATAAAAAAAGCTATGTTCTTTATAGGTAAATTTATATACCAAACCTTTAAAATTGGACTTGATATATTCTTGGATAAAATCTATAGTTAAATTTTCACTCATCAAAGATTATTTTGACTTCTAATTTTTTTAACTTCTTTTAAAAGCATAAATTTAAGCTCTTTTAAACCTGTTTTTTCAAGGCTTGATACTTTAACAAAAAAGCTTTGTGGATTATTTTGACTTTGTAAATAAGCTTTTAACTCATTATAATCATCTTCCATTTTTTGTGCAAATTCCTCACCTAAATTTACACTATCACTTTTTGAAAGCATTAAGCCAAAATTTCTTGCATAAAGTTTGCTTGAAAATTTTTCTAATTCTTTTCTTAAAATGCAAAATTGCTCTTTTAAACTCATATCTCTTAATGGATCAAGTACAAAAAGTAAAAAAGAAGTTCTTTCTATGTGTCTTAAAAACTCAAGTCCCAAACCCCTACCATCGCTTGCACCTTCTATAATACCTGGGATATCTGCCATTACAAAAGAATTATAATCATCTACTTCAACCATACCAAGTTTTGGAGTTAAAGTAGTAAATTCATAATTAGCTATTTCAGGTCTTGCATTAGACACTACGCTTATAAGAGTGGATTTTCCTACATTTGGAAAGCCTACAAGCCCAACATCTGCTATGAGTTTTAACTCTAAGCGCACACTTAAGGTTTTTCCTACTACGCCTGGTTGAGCATAATCTGGACGCTGATTGGTAGAGTTTTTAAAGTGAGTATTACCAAGACCACCTTTACCACCTTTTAAAAAGAGTTCTTTTTGACCTTCTGCTAACATATCAAGTAAAACTTCCCCACTTTGTGCATCAATTACTTGGGTGCCTTGAGGGACAATCAACTCTAAACTTTCCCCTCTTTTACCATTTTTATTACGGCCCAAACCCGGTTGGCCATTTTGTGCTTTAAGTTCTTTTTTACCTTTAAAGTGTGCTAGGGTATGAGTATTATTATCACATATAAAATACACATCGCCACCATTTCCACCATCGCCACCATCAGGTCCACCAAGTGGAACATGTTTTTCACGGCGAAAACTCACAGCACCTTTGCCACCATTACCTGAACTTAAAACTAATTTTACATTATCTATAAACATACAATCACCAAAGTATAAATTTTTAAAATGATATTATATTTTTTTTAATATATTAAGATTAAAAAGAAGAAAAAGGCTACAAAGTAGCCTTAAAAATTATGCAGGATAAACAGAAACTTTTTTTCTATTTTTATCTTTTCTTTCAAATTTTACAAAACCATCAATTAAAGCAAAAATTGTATGATCTTTTCCTATACCTACGTTATTGCCTGCATGAGTTGCTGTTCCTCTTTGGCGAATGATGATGTTGCCAGCGCGAACAAATTCTCCACCAAATTTTTTAACACCTAGACGACGACCTATAGAATCACGATTATTCTGAGTTGAACCTTGACCTTTCTTGTGTGCCATTCTTTACTCCTTAAGCTTTAATATCTACTACTCTAACGCGAGTAAATTGTCTTCTAAAACCGCGTTTTAATTTTGAGTCTTTTCTACGTCTTTTTTTATAAATTACAACTTTTTTGTCTTTTCCATGAGCAATCACTTCTAAAACAACTTTTGCACCCGCAACAAACGGCACACCTACCTTTAATTCTTTATCGCATACAGCAAGAACTTCACTTACTTCTACGCTTGATTTTGCTTCAGCTTCAAAACGATCTAGTTTAAGCTCATCACCTTGGCTTACTCTGTATTGTTTTCCACTGTGTTTTATAATAGCATACATACAGCTATCCTTTCTTAAAATATTTTGGTAGCACCATAAAGCATTATGTATAAACATAAATTTAGAAAGCTTTAGTGGTTAAAAGCGGTAATTATATCTTGATTTTATATAAAGTAAGCTTAAGACGCAAAAAGCGTCTTAAGATTTAAATTAAAGCTCTGGTTTTGGAGTTTTTTCAGTTGCTTTTGGAAGTTGAGGATAAGTAATGCTTGGTTTTTTACCTGTTAAAGCATGTAAGAAAGTTTCTATAGAAGCTGCTTCTTTGTCAGAAATTTCTATACCAAGTTGCACACTACCCATTTCTTTGATTGCTTCTTGTAAAGACCAAATAGCACCATTGTGGAAATACGGAGCAGTTTCAGCAATATTTCTTAAGGTTGGAGTTTTAACCAAACCATTTGCATCGCCTTTAAAATCTCCTACATTTGCAAATTTATATTTAGCTGCTACTTGGAAAGCCTGCATACTACCACCTAAATTTACTCCTGTATGGCAAGCCGTACAGCCTTTATCAATGAAAGTTTTCAAACCTTCTTTTTCTTTTTTGCTTAATGCTTTTGTATCACCTTCTAAGAATTTGTCAAATTTAGATGGAGTTAAAAGCGTTCTTTCAAATGTAGCAATAGCATCTGCAATATTGTCAAAAGTCACTCCACTACTACCATAAACTTTTTTAAATTCTTTTACATATTCTGGCATAGAAGAAATTTTTTCTACTGCTAATTTAGCTGGGGTTGCCATTTCAGGCTCTGCTTCGATTGGTCCTTTTGCTTGATCTGCCAAAGTACCTGCTCTACCATCCCAAAATTGAGTTGAATTTAAAACCGAATTATACACTGTTGGCGAATTTAAATGATGAGGATTAGCTGTCCATTTGTGTCCTACAGCAGCTGCGATACCATCAGCACCACCCATACCTAAGTTATGACAGGTGTTACAAGAAATCAAACCGCTTTTAGAAAGTCTTGGTTCAAAATACAGCTTTTTACCTAAATTAGCTTTTTCTTTAGAAAATTTACTAGCTTCAATGCCCATTTCTTTTAATAGTTTTTCAACGCCCGCTTGATCCTTTGGCAAAGGTGCTAAACCCGCAGCCTTTGCTTCATCTAATAAAGCTCTATCATTAGCAAAAGCAGTTGATGCAACTAATAATGATGATGCAACTAATAATGAAATTTTTTTCATTATCTACTCCTAAATAAGATAAAATAAAGTCTATTTAAAATAAACTTATTAGAAATATATCTATAATTTTCTTTAAACAAAATAAAAAATTTCTATTTAACAATAAAAATTATTATAGGATAAATTATCTCTTAAATATTTATTTCAGGGTTTTTTGCTATCATTTTATTAAAGTTTCATAAATCAGGACAAAAAGTAAATGGAAAATTTAATAATTTATCTTTTAGCTTATCTTGTAGGTGCTGTACCATTTGGACTTTTACTAGCTCAAATTTTTGCCAAAACAAATATCAAAAATGCAGGTAGTAAAAGCATAGGTGCTACTAATGTTTTAAGAGTAGTAAAAGAAAGTGATCCTAAGCTTGCTAAAACACTTGCTATTGCAACTATTGTTTTAGATGCACTTAAGGGGATTGTGCCTATATTAGTAGCAAAATTTTTAGGCTATGATGAAAATATCTTATGGACTATGGCGGTTTTAGCAGTATTTGGCCACTGTTTTTCTCCTTATTTAAAATTTGAAGGGGGTAAGGGGGTAGCTACTGGAGCTGGAGTTTTAGCAGTATTTTTACCTTTTGAAATTATATCTGCGGTTTTAGCTTGGCTTATTATAGGAAAGGTGTTTAAAATTTCAAGCTTGGCTTCACTTGGAGCTTTGGTTGTTTTAATCACAACTTCTTTTATATTTCATTATGATATGCCTGTGATTAATACCCATGCACCGATATTTATTATCGCTTTTATAGTTATTTATAAGCATATACCAAATATCTTAAGACTAATAGGAAAACAAGAATGCAAAGTCATATAAAAGTTAGCTTAGAATTTAAATGTATTATAGGGCTTTTGGACTTTGAAAGAATTCAAGAGCAAAAAGTCTTAATAGAATTAGAAGCTAAAAGTAAAAAATTTTTAGATTATGCAAAATTATGCACTAGAATAGAAAAAATCTATAAAAATAAAAAATTTAAAACCATAGAAGAATCTTTAAAATACATATGCAAAGATATCAAAAAACATCATAAAAAACTTCAGTTTATACATATTACCTGCTATAAACCTGATATTATTAAAAATGCATGTGTTGGAGCTAGTTTAAGCAAAAAATATTAAAAATTTTTTAAAGAATTTTGAATATTTGCTTAATTTGTGTTATACTTTTGCACTAAAACTATCTTCAAAGGAATAAAATGCGTATTTTAGTTGTAGAAGATGAAGCATCGCTTAATAAAACCTTATCAAACACTTTAAACGAGTTTGGTTACCAAAGTGATACTTCGGAAAATTTTAAAGACGCTGAGTATTTTATAGGTATTAGACACTATGATTTAGTATTATCAAATTGGACTATAGGTAATAATGATGCAAGCGATTTGATCAATGCTATCAAACAAAAATCTCCAAGAACTGCTATAGTTACAATATGCTCAAAAGCAGACAAAGAAAATGAAATCAAAGCTTTAAAAGCCGGGGCAGATGATTATATAAAAAAACCTTTAGATTTTGAAATTTTAATGGCAAGAATTGAAGCTAGACTTAGATTTGGTGGAACTAATGTGATTAAAATCGATGATTTAGTGATTGATCCTGATGAAGAAAAAATCACTTACCAAGGAAAGGATATAGAATTAAAAGGAAAACCTTTTGAAGTTTTAACTCACCTTGCTAGACATTCTGATCAAATTGTATCAAAAGAACAGCTTTTAGATGCTATTTGGGAAGAACCTGAACTTGTAACTCCAAATGTTATAGAAGTTGCAATCAATCAAATAAGACAAAAAATGGACAAACCACTTAATATCTCTACCATAGAAACTGTACGTCGCAGAGGATATCGCTTTTGTTTTCCTAAAAAAACTAACTAAAAAATTTTTAGAATGATTAAATCATTCTAAAAATCGAATTTAATTTTTCTTTCGTTTAAATTAGCTATAAGTTTTTATATAGTATAAGTTTGCTTTATTACTCATAAAAGGAAAAGTATGTCGCTTTTAATCACTAGAGAATGTATATCCTGTGATGCATGCAGGGAAGAATGTCCAGATGAGGCAATTTATGATAATGATCCAATCTATGTTATAGATCCTGATCTATGCACTGAATGTGTAAATGAATTTTCAGAACCAGCTTGTATAGTGGCCTGTCCGGTAGATTGCATCATACCCGATCCTGACAATGTAGAAAGCATTGACGAGCTTCGCTTGAAACATAAAAATAAAGATATTTAATGGCTAAAAAAACAGCAGTAATTGACCTTGGTTCTAATTCTGTTCGCATGGTAGTTTTTGAAAAAACCTCAAGATATGGTTTTTTTATTTGTAGCGAACATAAGAAGAAAGTAAGACTTGGAGAAAATGCCTATAATAATAATAAAATCCTCCAAGAAGAAGCTATGCTTAAAGCCGAGAAAGCTTTGGCTTACTTTAAAGAAAAAGCTTTAAAAGAAAAGTGTAGAAAAATTATTGCTGTTGGAACTTCTGCATTAAGAGATGCACCGAATGCAAAAGACTTTATTGCTAGAATAGCAAAAAATGTAGGTTTAAATATAAAATGTATTAATGGAAAAACAGAATCATTTTTAGGTGGTCTTGCTGCGCTAAATTTGTTATCAAATATTCAAAATGCCACCACCATAGACATAGGTGGAGGATCAACCGAGCTTTGCTTGATTAAAGAAGGTAAAATTATAGATTGTATTTCACTTGATCTAGGAACTGTAAGATTAAAAGAAATTTTTTATGATACTAAAAGATTTAATGCCCTAGATCAGTTTATACAAGAAGCGCTAATGCAAGTTCCAAAACGCTTTCAAAATGACAATATTATTGCCATAGGTGGCAGTTTAAGAGCATTGTCAAATTCTATAATGAAAAAAAACTCTTATCCATTAAAAATGATTCACAATTTTAGCTATAGTTTTGAGAAAGAAAAAAATCACATAGAGAAAATTCAAAATGCTAAAAATTTAGTTGATTTTAATATCAAAAAGGATCGTTTTGATACTATAAAAGAAGGTTGCGTAATCTTTTTAGCCTTAGCAAAAAACTTAAAAGCCAAAAATATCATCACCTCAGCAGTAGGTGTAAGAGAAGGTGTGTTTTTATCTAATCTTTTTCAAAAATACGCCAAGATAAAAAATGACACTACTGATTTTTCAAAATTTAATGCTAAATTTCCACCTAATTTTAATCCGAGCTTAAAATCTTTACAAGATCGTTTTAATATAGACTATGGCGATAAAAGTGCATATTTTGCAAATAAACTATTTGATGTACTTTTACCTATTCATAAAGTTGATATTGCTTTTAAAAAAGATCTTTTAAATGCTGCCAAATTAGCCCACATAGGCGAAAGAATTAATTTTTATTTTGCTAATGAGCATAGTGCCTACATGGCAATGAGTGGCTTAAATTTTGGCTTTTCACATAAGGAAATTTTACTTATTGCAACTCTTTTAAAGGCCAATGGTAAAAAAATCAATCCATTTGCTATTGAACATGTTAAAGAGTTATTACCAAACAATCATATATTAACTTGGCTTAATTTCATTCTTGCATTAGCAAAAAAGTTAGCAAAAGACACTGATATAAATCTTGATTTTATGCTAAAAAATCACACTTTGTATATTTACTCAGATAAAAAGCAAATTTATTTTTCAAAAGAAGAGATTAAAAAGATTTCAAAGCCAAAACTTATCATTTTAGCTTTTAATCAAAAAAATTAATTATTTTGTTTTAAAAGTAAATTTTGCAATCTTTGTTTATTTTCTTCAAAATAAGAGTCAAAATCTTTTTCTTTTGGCTTTTGAGACGCTTTGTTTTGCTCTTCATTTTTTGCCAAAGCTTCGCTTGTCTCTAATACCACATTAGAGTTTCCTATAATCATGGTGTAACGCTTCAAACCATATTCAAAAACTACAAGTTGATTATGTCTATCAAGTGGTCTTTGAAAAATCAAATTAAAATTTCTATCTAAGGGATGTTTTTGTCTTAAATACATTTTTAAAAACCAAAGTCCGACAAGCAAAAGTATTAAAACACTTACAACTAAAATATAATTTGTAAAATCATACTCTTGCATTTTTATTTCCTCATCTTTTTTATTTAAGTTTTTTTTGGTAGTTAAATTTGTGCCCTCTTTTTGCGCACGTAGTCTTAAACCATATTCGCCAATTGCATCTGCATTAATTTGTATCTTATCGCCAATACTTAAAGCTATAAAAGTTTTCTTACCCTCTGAAAAGATTTTTATTTTTTTAACAATATTAGAATTTATTATCTTATCTTCTTCTTTAGCACTTTGAGCATTTAAAGTAAAAATAATAATGTTATCTTTTCTCTTTTGACTAACACCTTCTTTGTAAGGAACATCAAATGAAAAAGTAATATCTACCCTATCTTCTCTTGGATAGATATTATAATCAAGAATTTTTGCTCCAAAAAGAGGCAGAGCAAACAATAAAATCCAAACAAATTTCATTGCAATTCTTTTTTAAAATACTGCAATACTGATTTTGAATCTAAAATCTCGTTAATCCTTATAGCAAGGTTTTTTTCATACACCATCACCTCGCCCTTGCCAAAAATTCTTTTATTTAAGTAAAGCTCCACACTCTCACCTGCTGGCTTTTCAAGATCTATCACAGAACCAACTTCTAGCTTTAAAAGATCTCTTACACTCATATTAGTTGTGCCAAGCTCACTAACAAAATCAACACTAATATCTAAAATATCTTCATAAGATTGCAATAATCCTAAATGATCTTCTATCATATTTTTTTATAACCTATTCTAAAAGAAGCATTTTTGACTTCATAAGTAAATTTTTCTTTGAGTTTGATTTTTGAGAATCCATCAATACGTCCTAAATATTCAGGAACTCCTAAGCGATATTCATCTTTACCATTGGTATCATTAAGTAATTTTTTAGCATAACCTATGATTTGATTAGCTACTTCTTTTACCAAATCTGCTAAACCATCTTCTTTTAACTCTTCATGTAATAAAAATAACGCAATTTCATTTAAAGCTTGTTTTTGAAAAAATAAATAAAAACTATATTCCTCATCTTTAAAATACAAAGGTATAGAAGCCCCATAAAGCTCACCTCTAATCACACTTTTTTGTGAAATTTTTAATTTTAAAATATGCTCAAAAAAATGATAAATCGAATACTCAAGTGTTTTAGTCATAGTTTTTCCTTAGATAACTTAATTAAATTTATTTTACTAAATAAACCTTTAATCATAATTAATAATTAAAATATAAAATATAGTAAATTTTTATTTAAATTAAAAAAAGGTTTTTAATGTTTATAGAAAATTTCAATTTAAATGAAAAAGTTTTTATCATTGCCGAGCTTTCAGCCAACCATGCAAACAGCCTTGAAGTAGCTTTAAAAACTATACAAGCGGCTAAAAAAGCAGGAGCTGATGCCATAAAAATTCAAACCTACACCCCAGATAGCTTAACACTAAATTCTAATAAAAAAGATTTTATTATCGAAGGTGGTTTGTGGCATGGACGCAAACTATATGAATTATATGAAGAAGCTAAAACACCTTATGAATGGCATGAAAAACTTTTTGAATGCGCCAAAAATGAAGGGCTAATCTGCTTTTCTAGTCCCTTTTCTAAAGAAGATGTGAATTTTTTAAGACAATTTAATCCCCCAGCTTATAAAATCGCTTCTTTTGAAGCAAATGATTACGATTTTGTGCGTTATGTGGCAAAAGAAAACAAACCTACCTTAGTTTCTACAGGCATAGCCTATGAAGAAGAACTTGAAATGATTGTTAAAATTTTCCAAGAAGAAAACAACCCAAATCTGATTTTACTTAAATGTACTTCAGCCTATCCTTCACAAATTTGCGATTTAAATTTAAACACTATTAAAACCTTACAAGAAAAATTTAAAACCATGGTAGGTTTAAGCGATCATAGCGAGGGATTTTTAGCGCCGACCTTAGCTGTTGCTCTTGGAGCAAGAGTAATAGAAAAACATTTTATATTAGATAAAACTTTAAATAGTGCTGATGCTAAATTTAGTCTTGATTTTGACGAGTTTAAACAAATGTGTTCTATGGTGCGTTTAAGCGAGCAAGCACTAGGCAAATCTAGCTTAACAATAGATGAAAAAACTTTAAAAAATCGCCATTTTGCAAGAAGCTTATATGCTAGTAAAGACATCAAAAAAGGAGAAATTTTTACACTAGAAAATGTAAAAAGTGTAAGACCGAGCATTGGCTTACATCCTAAATTTTTGCCTATCATACTTGGTAAAAAAGCAAGTTGTGATATAGAATTTGGGCAAGCGTTAAAAAAAGATCATTTTTTGGAATAATTTGTGCTTTTGCTTAAAAAAATATAAACAAGGAACTATAATGCTACTTGAACTTAATTTTTCTAAAAATTTACAAGTTTTAAAAGAAATCAATGCGAGCTTAGCTGATAAAATCTTACAAATAAAATCCAACGAAAGATTTGAACTTTTTGAAAAAAACTATGATATTTATGATCACAAAACAAAACAATTTTGCATACAAAATGCTTTAGATAATTTATCTTTTTATGAGCAAAACTACAAAAGACATCCTTTTTTGATCTTTTTTGGAATTGGCAATGGTATGTTAATTTTTGAATTATTAAAAAATCCACTCAAAGATTATATTTGCGTTATAGAGCCTGAAATTGAACTTTTATATATTGCTTTACATTTAAATGATTTTAGCCAAGATTTACAAGATAAAAGACTTCATATTTATCTATATGAGAATATTAACTTTTTAACTTTTTATCGTTTTTTTGAACAAGAAAAAATTCATTTTTTTGTAAAAACTTATGATTTGCTTTTAATGTCAAATTTCTATGAAATTTACGAAAATGCCATAGCTATGACCAATTCTTTGTGTATAGAAAATATAAAATCTTTAGTTGTTAGACAAGGAAACTCATCAGAAGACTCCTTCGAAGGTATCACCCAACTTTTACACAATCTACCTTATCAATTAGCCAAACCTAGTTTAAAGGACTTACTCAAACAAAGAAAAGGTAAAATAGAAAATGCTATTATAGTTTCTACTGGTCCATCTTTGATTAAACAGCTACCTTTATTAAAAGAATATGCTAACAAAGCTAGTATCTTTTGTGCTGATACAGCTTATCCTATATTAGCAAAGCACAATATAAAACCTGATTATGTATTAGCTTTAGAAAGACATGATCTTGTTTATCAATGTTTTGAACAAGATAATCAAGAATTTGATAAAGATATATTATTTATTATAGCTAGTGTAGCACATAAAAGTGTTATAGATACTTTAGAAAAAACAAAAAAACCGTATATATTAGTACATAGACCACTACCTTTTTCTAAAGCATTACATATGGATGATTATGGTTATTTAGGTACGGGTATGAGTGTGGCAAATATGGCTTATGATTTAGCCATAAAGCTAGGACATAAGAATATTATCTTAATAGGGCAAGATTTAGCTTATGATGAGAATGGTAATTCACATCCTAAAGAATATCTACATACCCAAGAAAGTGAAAATGATAGAAAAGAAGGTTTATTTATCACTGCTTATGGTGGCAATGGCAAGGTTGAAACGAACCAATGGTGGATTTTATTTAAAGAAAGCTTAGAGTATTCTATAGATACTAATAGCATTACAACCTATAATGCCACTGAAGGTGGAGCTAGGATAGAAGGAAGTATAGAAAAATCTTTTAAAGAATTATGTGAAAATTTATTAAAAGAAAATAAGCCTTTATTTGGAAAATTGCAAACTTTAAGTAAAAAAGAAATTCAAGATAAAAAAGATAAGATTGATGAGTGTTTGAGAGGGATTGTTATTTTAGGAAGAAGTTACATCAACGAGTGTGAAATTTTAAAATCAGATCTTACTCGATGCTTAGAAAATTTAAATTTTGAAAGTGAATATTTTAACCCTCTGAGCCAAAGAATTTATCAAATGAAAGCTAGATTTGAGAATGAAGAATTTAAAAATTATTTCTTAGATCTTATTCGTTCAATATTTTTTCATTTTGAATATAAAATTGCACAAAATTATATAAAAAATCCTACAAACATAGAAGAAGAATATTCAAAGAGGAAAGAATACTTAGAAATACATTTAAATTGGATTGATTTTATTATACCTCATATAAAATTACAAATTCAAAGCATAGAAGAAGGTCTTTCATGAACACCTATGAAGCTAATTTTAATAAAAACCTAGGAGCATTGGAAAGTTATAATGCTACTCTAGCTGATAAAATAGAAGATGTAAAAACAAATGAGCGTTTTGAGGTATTTGCAGGAAAGAGTGCTTTTGATGTCAATATATATGATCATGAATTAAAACAAAATTTATATGATAATCCTGAAAAATTCTTTGATGAAAAATATAATGAAATTTATACCAAATATGAAAGATATCCTGTTTTATTTTTTTATGGTCTAGGTAATGGTTTATTATATAAAGCTTTATTAAAAAATGAAAATCATAAAAGTATAGTTGTTTTTGAACCTAATATTGAAATACTTTATATAGTTTTTCATTTAATAGATTTTAGTCAAGAATTAAAAGATAAAAGATTGTATGTGGTGGATACAAATGATTTTGACATGGATGATATTATAAATTTTTTAATGGGAGAGCTTTTTGTTCGAAACTATCTTTA
The DNA here is from genome assembly GCF_900638335.1 of Campylobacter lari. Taxonomy (NCBI): domain Bacteria; kingdom Pseudomonadati; phylum Campylobacterota; class Epsilonproteobacteria; order Campylobacterales; family Campylobacteraceae; genus Campylobacter; species Campylobacter lari. The sequence continues at coordinate 165,690 of NZ_LR134508.1, read as the reverse complement.
TGATAGTAAAATTTTATCTTTAAATTCCTATTACAATCAACACAAAACACATATAGAGGAATTAGAAAAAAAACTAAATGAAAAAATTATGTATGTTTTTAACGCCCAAGGAAGCAATAGAATAAGAACCTTGTCGCAAGATTTAAGATTTTCTATAGAAAATACACCAAAAATGCTTACAAAAGCTTTATTTAAAGATTTTATCAATCAAAGAAAAGGGAAAAATAAAACTGCCATTATTGTCGCAAGTGGTCCAAGCTTAATCAAGCAACTCCCTTTGCTAAAAGAAATTCAAAATAAAGCTACCATTATAAGTGCTGATGGAAGCTATTCTATGCTTGCAAAATATAATATAAAACCAGATATTGTGATGTCTTTAGACCCAAGTGAACTTACTAGCAAATTCTTTGATAATGATTTTAAAGAATTTGATAAAGATATCAACTTTATTATCACAACACCAACGCATCCAGATACCATAAAGTATTTAGAAAAAAATCATAGAAATTATTTGTTAGTTTTAAGACCATCATCAAAATTTACTCACAAAATACTAATAAATGATTTTGGGACTTTAGGTGGTTTAAATGTAGCCTATATGGGATATGAGTTGGCTGTAAAATTGGGACATAAAAACATTATACTTATAGGGCAAGATTTAGCTTTTGATGAAAAAGGTAATTCTCATCCTATGGAATTTTTATATGGAAATAGCTTTGACAACAATGTTCCTAGTTTAGAAAAGCGTATAAAAACTACAGCTTATGGTGGCAAGGGTGAAGTGATTACCCATCAAGGATGGAAATATTACATACAAAGTTATGAACTTTACATAAAAGAAACTGCTAAAAACAACATTACAACCTACAATGCCACTGAAGGTGGAGCTAGGATAGAAGGCACTATAGAAAAACCTTTTAAAGAACTTTGTGATGAGTTATTAAAAGAAGATAAAATTATTTTTCCTTTTTTACAAAGTTTGCCAAAGAAAGAACAAATTTTATTAGCAAAACAAAACTATGATTATTTTTTAGAACTTATTAAATTTGCAAAAAGTAAAATTTATCAATGTCAAAAGCTTTTAAAACCTATTTTAAAGGTCATTGAACAAACTAGATATCATATTGATTTAAATACTATTGATTTTGTTAAAATTTTAAAAACTAATGATGAAATTCACAAAGTTAAAGAATTTTTAGAAGATGAAAAAATGGCTGTATTTTCCGACCAACTAGCCGCTGCCTTAACTTTAACAGAACTTGAACTAGCTAAAATTTCGCTTATGAGTGCTCATACTCAAGAAGATAAAAAAATTCGTATGATTATTTGGCTTATAAAGCACGAAGAATGGCTTAAATTAGTCATAGAAACCTTAGAATCCCAAACAAAAATCATGGAAAAATCAATACAAAGTTTAAAAGACTTTATAGAGGAAAACAATGAACACCTATGAAGCTAATTTTAATAAAAACCTAGGAGCATTGGAAAGTTATAATGCTACTCTAGCTGATAAAATAGAAGATGTAAAAACAAATGAGCGTTTTGAGGTATTTGCAGGAAAGAGTGCTTTTGATGTCAATATATATGATCATGAATTAAAACAAAATTTATATGATAATCCTGAAAAATTCTTTGATGAAAAATATAATGAAATTTATACCAAATATGAAAGATATCCTGTTTTATTTTTTTATGGTCTAGGTAATGGTTTATTATATAAAGCTTTATTAAAAAATGAAAATCATAAAAGTATAGTTGTTTTTGAACCTAATATTGAAATACTTTATATAGTTTTTCATTTAATAGATTTTAGTCAAGAATTAAAAGATAAAAGATTGTATGTGGTGGAAAATTTTGATAAAACGCATTTGAATATATTCTTAGGGAAAGAACTACACGTGAGAAATTACTTGCAAAATATCAAATTATTTACACATTCTCCTTATTATAATAACTATAAAGATGTTTGTGTTTTTGAAAAAAATACTCAAGAACTTTGTTTAAATCTTATCACAGAACTTGGCAATGACCCTAAAGACTCCCTCCAAGGCATCACCCAACTTTTACACAATCTACCTTATCAATTAGCCAACCCTAGTTTAAAGGACTTACTCAAACAAAGAAAAGGTAAAATAGAAAATGCTATTATAGTTTCTACTGGTCCATCTTTGATTAAACAGCTACCTTTATTAAAAGAATATGCTAGTAAAGCTAGTATTATATGTGCTGATAGTGCTTATCCTATATTAGCAAAACATAACATTAAGCCTGATTATGTGTTGTCTTTAGAAAGAATAGAAAGAACTTCTGAATTTTTTAATAATGATTTTAAAGATTTTGATAAAGATATATTGTTTGTTTTAGTTAGTATGGTTTTTCCAAAAACTATAGAATACTTAAAGAAAAACAATAGAAATTTTATGCTAGTACATAGACCACTACCTTTTGCACAAAGTCTAAATATGAATGATTATGGTTATTTAGGTTCAGGTATGAGTGTGGCTAATATGGCTTATGAATTAGCTGTAAAATTAGGTCATAAAAATATTATCTTAATAGGACAAGATTTAGCTTATGGTGAAGATGGGAATTCTCATCCTAAAGATTATCATTATTTTAAAGAAGACTTTGAAGGAAGCAGAAAACAAGGTCTATTTGTTACCGCTTATGGTGGTAATAAAGAAGTAGAAACTAATAGATGGTGGAAAATATTTAAAGAAACATTTGAAAAAGATATAGCCTTAATGAATCCACTAGATATAAAAACCTACAACGCCACTGAAGGTGGAGCTAGAATAGAAGGAAGTATAGAAAAACCTTTTAAAGAATTATGTGAAAATTTATTAAAAGAAAATAAGCCTTTATTTGGAAAATTGCAAACTTTAAGTAAAAAAGAAATTCAAGATAAAAAAGATGAGGTTAGCAAAAAATTAAATTATAAAATACAAAAAATCTCTCAAATTCTTATTAGCAGTAAAAATCTCAAAGAAGTACTAAAGGATACCCTAAACTATACTAGTCATTCTAATAATATCCATGAATTGGATTTTAAAAAAATTTTAAACACCAACGATAGCTTACATTTACTCAAAGCCGACATAGAGAAAATGTTAGAATTAGGAGAAGTGCTAAATCCTGCTTTAAAAAATATAGAATTAGAACTAGCTAAAATTTCACTTATGAGCGCTCATACTCAAGAAGATAAAAAAGTTCGTATGATAACTTGGCTTTTAAAACACGAATTATGGATAGAGCAGCTCATTAAATATCTTGATATTTTACTTGAAATTCTACAAAAAGAACAAAAATGAATATTTTTATAAAAAATTTAAACGCCTTAGATGAAAATTTAAAAATTAAACTTTTGCAATTAAACCCTACAAAATCTTTTCAAATACAAGATAAAAATTTCATCAATTCCCTAAAAACTTGCTATAAAAATCATCCTGTTTTATTTGTTTATGGTATAGGTATATATATATATGAAGCTTTTAAAAATCAAAATTTAAAACATTTAGTGATTTTTGAAGATGATTTAAATCATCTTTATGATTTTTTAAAAAGCAATGATATATCCTCGTTTTTAAATAATCAACAATTATTTATATTTTATACAAAAGATTTTAATTTTAATAAGGCAAAAGAATTGTTTTTGCAACAAAATTTTATGTTTTATAAAGATATATCAACGATTATACCTTTTAAAGAGTCTTGTTTTATCCAAAATATACAAGAGTTTATTCAAAAAGCCATTTTAAGTATATTAAATGCTTTGCAATCAAGTGATGATTGTAAAATAATTATCAAATATTTTTGTAAAAATCTCCCAAAAGCACTAACCCATGCAAGTACAAAAGAATTTTTAGAAAAACATAAAGCCACAAACAAAACCGCTATTATCGTTGCAAGCGGTCCAAGCTTAATCAAACAACTTCCTCTGCTAAAAGAAGTCCAACAAAAAGTAAGCATATTTTGCGCAGATGGCTCTTATCCTATTTTACATAGATACGGAATAAAACCTGACTATGTATTTTGCATAGAAAGAAGCATAGCGAATGAAGAGATAGAGGAAATAGAAGCTTCTTGGAAATTTTTTGATAACAATTTTAAAAATTTTGATAAGGATATATTGTTTATATTTAGTGATAGTGTTTTTCCAAAAACCATAGAAATGATGAATAGAAACAATAGAAACTACATAATCAATCTTTCAACAAATTCATTTTGCGTTAGTTTTGGTTTTGATGATTATGGATATTGTGATTTAAGTTTTAATTCTGTTGCAAATTTAGCTTATAATTTTGCAGTATCTTTAGGATATGAAAACATCATATTAATAGGACAAGATTTAGCTTTTGATGAAAAAGGCAATTCTCATCCTAATGAATTTTTACATGGAACAAATTTAGATTCCACTCGCTATGATCACATTAAAACGACAGCTTATGGCGGAGAAAATGAAGTTTATACTCATGCAGCATGGATGCTATATAAAGAAAAGTACGAATACGATATAGCTCAAAATAAAAATTTTATAAAAACCTATAATGCCACCGAAGGTGGAGCTAGAATAGAAGGAAGTATAGAAAAACCTTTTAAAGAACTTTGTGAAAATCTTATTAGCAAAGAAAGTGTTAAAAATTTTCAAAAACTTTCATTACCAGATAAAAAAGATATTCGTAAAAATCTTACAAAAGCTTTAAAACATTTTAATACAATCAATCAAAAAGCTGTAGATTTTTTAAATCAAGCTCAAAATCTTTTAGTAAAAGTTCAAAACATCTCTTCAATGCTCAACAAGCTACCAACTCATTTAAGCTTAGAAGAAAGTTTAAATGTGATCAATTTTAATCAAATCGCAAGCTTAAAACAAGAATTAAAATCATATAAAGAAAATATTTTATCTAGTAAATATTTTTCTACAATTTTACTAAGCTATATGTATACTAATGAGTGTAATTTCATAAAATTAGAATGTATCGATGCAAACAATACAACAAAAGAAAAAATAAATCAACTCAGTTATATAATTAACCATGAAAGACATATCAAAGAAATAGCAAATCTTATCCAAACACAATATTCTATAATAAATCAAACCATAGCCGATATACAAATTTTAATTTCTAAGGATTTTTCATGAATGAACTCTTTTTAAAAAATACTCAAGCTTTATTTGAAAAAGATCAACCTCTAGCTTTAAAACTAAGGGAATTAAAAGAATGTAAGCAATTTGAACTTTTTCAAGGAAGTAGTGATAATTTAGATATTAATATATTAGATAAAAAAAGAAAAGAATTTATATATAAAGATCCTTTAAAAGAATTAAATGAAAGTTTAAAGCTATTTAATGAAGAATTTTTAAGATATCCTGTTTTATTTTTTTATGGTTTAGGTAATGGAATTTTATACAAAGCTTTGCTTTCTAATCCTATTAGAAATCATTTGGTTATTTTTGAAGAAGAATTAGAGATTATTTATTTAGTTTTTCATTATTTAGATTTAAGTGAAGAGATAAGAAATGAAAAAGTGGTTTTGTTTTATACACCCTTAACAACCTTTGCTCAACTTGATGTTTTAATGAACTATCCCACTATAAGAAATTATTATAAAATTTATAATCTTTTTACACATAGTGCTTTTTACAATACTTATAATATTAAAAAAATCAATGATTATCTTATACAAGCAATAAAACTTAACCATACAAAAGTCGGTAATGCACCAAGTGATTCATTACAAGGCATCACTCAATTTGTTAAAAATTTAATTTTTCTTATCTCCAACCCTAGTTTAAAGGACTTACTCAAACAAAGAAAAGGTAAAATAGAAAATGCTATTATAGTTTCTACTGGTCCATCTTTGATTAAACAGCTACCTTTATTAAAAGAATATGCTAGTAAAGCTAGTATTATATGTGCTGATAGTGCTTATCCTATATTAGCAAAGCATAATATTAAGCCTGATTATGTTTTAATGCTTGAAAGAACAGAAACAGTTAGCAAATGTTTTGACAATGATTTTAAAGATTTTGATAAAGATATATTGTTTATTGTTGCAAGTTTAGTGCATCAAAAAACCATAGAATACTTAAAGAAAAACAATAGAAATTTTATGCTAGTACATAGACCACTACCTTTTGCACAAAGTCTAAATATGAATGATTATGGTTATTTAGGTTCAGGTATGAGTGTGGCTAATATGGCTTATGAATTAGCTGTAAAATTAGGTCATAAAAATATTATCTTAATAGGACAAGATTTAGCTTATGGTGAAGATGGGAATTCTCATCCTAAAGATTATGTTCATGGAGAAGAAAGTGAAAATGATAGAAAACAAGGTTTGTTTATTACTGCTTATGGCGGCAATGGTAAGGTTGAAACTAATAAATGGTGGAAAGTTTTTAAAGATATTTTTGAAAAAGATATTATTGTTCATAAAAACAAATCAAACATTACAACCTACAATGCCACAGAAGGTGGGGCTAGGATAGAAGGAAGTATAGAAAAACCTTTTAAAGAGTTATGCGAAGAATTGTTGAAGGAAGATAAAGCTTATCTAAGACACTTTAAAATAACCCAAGCAAAATTAAGTAAAAATCTAAAAAAAGCAACAAGAAATATAGAAAAAATGATTATCATAAACCAAAATAATATTAAAAAAATACAAAATATTTTAGAGCAAATTTCAAAAAGTAAAAAAACTTTAAAAGTAAAAAAACTTTTTTCACAAATTGACACTTTTAAAACACAACTTCATAAAAGATCTAATGGTGCATATGAGCTTTATCCGCATATTTTATATCATCACGAGCTAAAAGTAAATGCTATTTTATGTAAAAATCCAAACAATTTACAAGAACAAAATACTATGATTTTAGAACTTTTGAAAGAATACGAGGAAACTTTTAAAACTCTTTTACATCTTTTATACGTATTTGACACTACAATAAAAGACAATTCTATAGAACTTTTTCAACTCACAAGGTAAAACATATGAATGAACTCTTTTTAAAAAATACTCAAGCTTTATTTGAAAAAGATCAACCTCTAGCTTTAAAACTAAGGGAATTAAAAGAATGTAAGCAATTTGAACTTTTTCAAGGAAGTAGTGATAATTTAGATATTAATATATTAGATAAAAAAAGAAAAGAATTTATATATAAAGATCCTTTAAAAGAATTAAATGAAAGTTTAAAGCTATTTAATGAAGAATTTTTAAGATATCCTGTTTTATTTTTTTATGGTTTAGGTAATGGAATTTTATACAAAGCTTTGCTTTCTAATCCTATTAGAAATCATTTGGTTATTTTTGAAGAAGAATTAGAGATTATTTATTTAGTTTTTCATTATTTAGATTTAAGTGAAGAGATAAGAAATGAAAAAGTGGTTTTGTTTCAAGATTTTTCTTTTCATAAAATCAGTAATTTTTTTGCACAAAAAAACATCAATACTTTGGTAAAAATTTACGATTTTCATCCACTAAACGAATTTTACAGCAACTATTATTTAAAATCTATCCAGACAATAAACTCTATTAATTTAAAATCCATCCGATACATATCTACCACCATGGGCAATGACCCTAAAGACTCCCTCCAAGGCATCACCCAACTTTTACACAATCTACCTTATCAATTAGCCAACCCTAGTTTAAAGGACTTACTCAAACAAAGAAAAGGTAAAATAGAAAATGCTATTATAGTTTCTACTGGTCCATCTTTGATTAAACAGCTACCTTTATTAAAAGAATATGCTAGTAAAGCTAGTATTATATGTGCTGATAGTGCTTATCCTATATTAGCAAAACATAACATTAAGCCTGATTATGTGTTGTCTTTAGAAAGAATAGAAAGAACTTCTGAATTTTTTAATAATGATTTTAAAGATTTTGATAAAGATATATTGTTTGTTTTAGTTAGTATGGTTTTTCCAAAAACTATAGAATACTTAAAGAAAAACAATAGAAATTTTATGCTAGTACATAGACCACTACCTTTTGCACAAAGTCTAAATATGAATGATTATGGTTATTTAGGTTCAGGTATGAGTGTGGCTAATATGGCTTATGAATTAGCTGTAAAATTAGGTCATAAAAATATTATCTTAATAGGACAAGATTTAGCTTATGGTGAAGATGGGAATTCTCATCCTAAAGATTATCATTATTTTAAAGAAGACTTTGAAGGAAGCAGAAAACAAGGTCTATTTGTTACCGCTTATGGTGGTAATAAAGAAGTAGAAACTAATAGATGGTGGAAAATATTTAAAGAAACATTTGAAAAAGATATAGCCTTAATGAATCCACTAGATATAAAAACCTACAACGCCACTGAAGGTGGAGCTAGAATAGAAGGAAGTATAGAAAAACCTTTTAAAGAATTATGTGAAGAATTGTTGAAGGAAGATAAGACTATAACATATATAAAAAAATCTTCGAAAAAAAATTCTCTAAAAAAAATTCTTTCATCTCATATTATTAAAGCAGAAAAAATTATCCATAAAGCCGAAAAATTACTAGAGTATATTGAACAAACTATTACCAATACTTCTTTTCAAGATCTAACGCAAGATATTGATAAATTCCAAATCCTTATAAAAAAAATAGACAACTTTAAAGTTTCAATTTATAACAACAAAAATCCCTACTTTTATACAGAGATCTCTAAACCTCTATTTTATCATTATGAATGCAAAATAAGTGAGATTTTTATAAAAAACTATAACGACAAAGCAGATAAAATGAAAAAAAGTGTTGAATATTTAAATATAGAAAAACTATGGCTGAATGATTATATAAATATATTGAAAATACAAAATGATTTATTAAAACAAACCCCTTTATATCAAGGGGTTTGAATAAAATTATTGTAAAAGCTTTAATACATTTTGCTGAACAGCATTTGCTTGACTCATAGCATAAGAACCGCTTTGAGCTAAGATGTTGTATTTAGAAAAGTTTGCACTCTCAGCAGCAAAGTCAACATCTCTTATGGTTGATTCTGCTGATTTAATATTTACTTGAGTTACACTAATGTTGTTAATGGTCGATGTGATTTGATTTTGCACCGCACCAATATCTGCTCTGATATTATCTAACGTAGTAATAGCACTATCAGCTAAATCCATAACAGCCATTGCACCTTGCAAGGTAGTAACACCTGCACTTTTTGGAGTGGTGATATTATCTGCCGTACTCATGGCATTAAATCCCATCGCACAAGCTATATCAGCTGAAATTTGACCCTTTACAGCTTCTAAATTTACTGTTGCTTGGGCAGCAGAGGAACCACTTTGACCAAATCCTATTGTAGATCCTCCAGAAACTATGATATCTCTACCATCATTTTTAACTAAGGATAATCTTCCATAATTTACAGAAGCTACAACACCGCTTAAAGCTGTCCCAAGAGAACCACTTAACTCTATACCTCTACCATCGGCTGAATTTAAAATGAGTTTTCCATCTACTACAGAAGCTTCAACACCTGTTGTGTCTTTCTTAGCATTAATAGCTGCTGCTAAGGCGCCATCTTTATCACCAGGTTTTACATCAACTTGACCTATAACCACACCATTAATAGCAAAATCAAGACCTGTTGTTCCAGCAGGTAAAGCTCCACTTGATATAGTTTGAACCACAGCTGTTGCTCTAACACCTGTTTTATCAGCTACTTTATTGATCTCATCAGCTAAAGCACCAAGTCCTGTTCCAACAGAAGTAGAAATAACCACTGATTGAAACTTATAATCATTTACACCATCATATGATTTTAAAACTAGATTAGACGTCCCGCTTCCTGTAACCCTAATACCTGTTTCAAAACGAGTATGGCCAATCTTTCCTGATTGAGTTGGTCCTATGGTTGCATGTACTGTTTGATTTGATTGTGCACCTATTTGGAATTCTTGATTAACAAAATTTCCACTTAAAAGCTGCTTACCATTAAATGAAGTAGTATTTGCAATGTTATCAAGTTCTTCCATTAAACGATTGATTTCATTTTGAATCATTGTTCTAGTTTTTGCCGTTTGACCATCTTGAGCTGCTTGAGTAGCTTTAACCTTAATGGTATCTAGTATTTTTAACTGCTCATCCATAGCTTTATCAGCAGTTTGTAAAATACCTATAGCATCATTACCATTATTAATAGCTTGACCTAAAGATGCAGCTTGATTTCTCAAAGAATCCGCTATAGCCATGCCAGAAGCATCATCTGCAGCTGAATTTATTCTCAAACCTGAACTAAGTCTTCCTAGAGATTTATCTAATTCTCTAGCGGTAATTACCGAATTTGCGTGTGCATTCATTGCACCTATGTTGGTGTTTATTCTAAAACCCATTTTAAATCCTTTCAAAATATTGCTTAGCGTTGTTAAAGCAATAAGTGTTCCAAAAATGTAAAAAAATTTTTGTATAAAAATATAAAACTTTTTATATTGCTTCCGATATGGTTTTTAACGACAGCATGACGGTGTCGAATATATTTAAAAGGATTTAAAATGGGATTTCGTATTAACACAAATGTAGCATCTTTAAATGCTCAAGTAAATGCAGGAATGAATTCAAGAGCATTAGATAGCTCTTTAGCAAGACTTAGTTCAGGTTTGAGAATAAATTCAGCTGCAGATGATGCTTCTGGTCTAGCTATTGCAGATAGTTTGAAAACTCAAGCTAATTCTTTGGGTCAAGCTATTAATAATGCAAATGATGCAAATAGCATGCTTCAAATTGCTGATAAAGCTATGGATGAGCAATTAAAAATACTAGATACCATTAAGGTTAAAGCTACTCAAGCAGCTCAAGATGGTCAAAGTGCAAAAACTAGAGCAATGATTCAAGGTGAGATCAATAAACTTATGGAAGAGCTTGATAATATAGCAAATACCACCACTTACAATGGCAAACAACTTTTAAGCGGTGCTTTTTCTAATCAGCAATTTCAAATTGGCGATAAAGCAAACCAAACTATAAATGCAACCATAGGCGCAACTCAATCAGCTAAAATTGGTCAAACTCGTTTTGAAACAGGCTCTAGAATAACAGGGAGCGGAAATGCTGGTTTTACCATTAAAAACTATGATGGTGTTAACGATTTTAAAATTCAATCTGTAATTCTTTCTACAAGCGCAGGAACGGGACTTGGTGCTTTAGCAGCTGAGATTAACAAATCTTCTGATAAAACAGGTGTTAGAGCTACTGCTACAGTTCAAACTATATCAAGTGGTACTATTCAAGCTGGAAATACCGGAGATACGTTTACAATCAATGGAGTTGTTATTGGTAAAGTTGCAGTACAAGCTGGAGATAAAGATGGTTCTTTAGTAGCTGCAATTAATGCTAAAAAAGACACAACAGGGGTTGAAGCATCTGTAGTAAATGGTCAGTTAGTTCTAAACTCAGCTGATGGTAGAGGTATAGAACTAAGTGGTTTGGGTACTGCACTTAGTGGAAATATAGCTTCTGTAAATTATGGAAGATTATCCTTGGTTAAAAATGATGGTAGCGATATTATCATTTCAGGTGGATCCGCAGTTGGTCTTGGCACAGCTACAGCCGAAGCTACTGTAAATTTAGAATCAGTTAAAGGGCAAATTGCTGCAAGTATAGCTTGTGCTATGGGATTTAATGCTATGAGTACAGCTGACTTAGTAGGTAAAAAACAATCAGCAGGTGTGACTACCTTACAAGGTGCAATGGCTGTTATGGATATAGCTGATACTGCTATAGCAAACCTTGACACCATTAGAGCAAACATTGGTGCTACACAAAATCAATTAACGGCAACTATTAACAACATTAGCGTAACTCAAGTTAATGTTAAAGCTGCTGAATCACAAATTAGAGATGTTGACTTTGCAAGCGAAAGCGCAAACTACTCTAAAGCTAACATTCTAGCTCAAAGTGGATCTTATGCTATGGCTCAAGCAAATGCAGCTTCTCAAAATGTATTAAGATTACTTCAGTAGTCAACTTACGATTTCCTAAGCTCACCTTTTGGTGGGCTTTTCTTCTTTTCTAAGCAAAAAATTTAACTTTTTTTTATACACTTTTACTAATTTTAATCCTCACAAGGAAAATAATGAAAAATTTAATCATAGTAGAATCACCTGCTAAAGCTAAAACCATAGGTAATTTTCTAGGCAAAGACTATGAAGTAATAGCCTCTAAAGGACACATTAGAGACTTGCCTAAAACTAGCTTTGGCATAAAAATAGAAGATGAAAATTTTAAACCCGAATATAGAATATCAAATGATCATTCAAGCTTAGTAAAAGAACTCAAAGAAAAGGCTAAAAAAGCTAAAACTATCTATCTTGCAACCGATGAGGATCGCGAGGGTGAAGCCATAGCTTATCATATAGCTAAGGCTATTAATAAAGATGAAAATTCCCTGCCACGCATAGTTTTTCATGAGATTACTAAAAGTGCTATAGAAAATGCTTTAAAAAATCCGAGATCTTTAAATGTAAATAGTGTCAATGCCCAACAAACCAGACGCTTACTTGATCGCATAGTAGGTTATAAACTAAGTCCTTTACTCAATCAAAAAATTCAAAAAGGCCTAAGCGCAGGGCGTGTGCAAAGTGCGGCTTTAAAAATCATCGTCGATAGAGAAAGAGAAATAAAAGCTTTTATTCCTTTAAAATACTTTAGTATAGATGTGATTTTTGAAAAAGACTTGCAAGCTGAATTAGTTGAGTTTCAAAATCAAAAGATAGAAAAATTAAGTCTAACTAATGAAGATAGAGCTAAGCTTATCTTTGAAGCTTGCAAAAATGCTAACTTTAAAATAAAAGATATAGAAAGCAAAGATAGAAAAATAGCTCCACAAGCACCTTTTATGACCTCAACCCTGCAACAAAGTGCGAGTAATCGCCTAGGTTTTAACCCTAAAAAAACCATGATGATTGCCCAAAAACTTTATGAGGGCGTAAAAACTCATCAAGGCATTATGGGTGTGATCACTTACATGAGAACTGATAGCTTAAATATCGCAAAAGAAGCTTTAGAAGAAGTAAGAAAACTCATTAAAAGTGATTTTGGCAAAGAATACTTACCAAGCAAAACAAATATTTACACCACTAAAAGCAAAGGCGCCCAAGAAGCACATGAAGCTATAAGACCGACTAATCTTAGTTTTACTCCAAAACTTGCAAGTGAGTTTTTAGAAAAAGATGAAGCAAGATTATATACTTTAATATACAATCGTTTCCTAGCTTCACAAATGAATCCTGCTATATCTCAAACTCAAAATGTCTATGTAAAATCAAATGAAGCAAGTTTTAAAATAAGTGGTAGAAAAATTTTATTTGATGGGCATTATAAAGTATATGGAGATATGGACAAAGATAAAATTTTACCTAATTTAAAACTAGAAGATACATTAAATATTCAAAATATAGAATTAAGCTCACATTTTACCGAGCCACCTTCAAGATACTCTGAAGCTGGGCTTGTTAAAAAGCTAGAAAATCTTGGCATAGGACGCCCTTCAACTTATGCTCCAACCATCTCTTTACTTAGTGCAAGAGAATATGTGCATATAGATAAAAAACAAATCATACCTAATGAAATAGCCTTTGTTGTAACAGAAGTTTTAGAGCAAAACTTTAGTGATATAGTAGATAGTGATTTTACTTCTAAAATGGAAGATAAACTTGACATCATTGCAGAAGGTAAAATGGACTGGCAAGAAGTTTTAAGAGAGTTTTATTTTCCTTTTATGAGAAAAATTGATGAGGGTAAAAAAAATATAAAAAGTCAAAAAACTTTTACAAAATTAGATGAAACCTGCCCTGATTGTGGTGGAGAGCTTGCTATAAGAAAAGGAAGATATGGAGAATTTATAGCTTGTTTAAATTTTCCAAAATGTAAATACTCAAGAAATTTAAAACAAGAAACACAAAATGAAGAAAAAAGTGAGAAAAAGCTCAATACCATAGGCGTAAAATGCCCAAGCTGTCAAGAAGGCGAGATTGTGGAGCGTTTTTCTAAGCGTGGTAAATTTTATGGCTGTAGTGCTTATCCAAAATGCAACTATATAAGCAAATACAAACCAAGTGAAGAAAAATGTAGCAAATGTGGCGAAACTTTAATCATAAAAGAGCTTAAAAAAGGCACATTTTTAGAGTGCTTAAAATGCAAAATCAAAAAGGAAATTTAATGCAAATCATGCTTTGTGCTATATCTAATATAGCAAGTGGAGGGTGTGGTGAGGACTGCAAATACTGCACTCAAAGTGCTCATGTGAAAACTAATATCAACAAATACAAAAGAAAAGATATAGAACAAATTGTTTTAGAAGCTAAAATGGCTAAGAAAAATGAGGCTTTAGGTTTTTGTTTAGTTACAGCAGGTGCTGGACTTGATGATGAAAAACTTGAGTATGTGTGCAAAGTAGCTCATGCGGTACAAAAAGAAGTAGAAGGACTTTTACTCATAGCTTGCAATGGCATAGCAAATTTAGAACAACTCAAAGAATTAAAAAAAGCGGGGATTTTTTCTTATAACCATAACCTAGAAACTTCTAAAGAATTTTTCCCAAATATTTGCTCTACGCATACTTGGGAGCAAAGATTTCAAACTAATCTTTATGCTAAAGAAGCAGGTTTAATGCTTTGTTGTGGTGGAATTTATGGTCTTGGAGAAAGCGAAGCTGATAGAAAAAGTTTTAGAGCAAGCTTAAAAGAGCTTGATCCTTTTTCTTCGCCTATTAATTTTTTCATACCAAATGAAAATTTAAAACTCAAGCAAGCTTTACTTGATCCTGATGAGGCATTAAATATCATCAAAGATACTAAAAAAGACTTACCAAATGCACATATCATGGTAGCAGGTGGTAGAGAGGTAGTGTTAAAAGAAAGGCAATATGAAATTTTTAATGCAGGAGCTAGTGCTATAGTAGTGGGTGATTATCTTACAACTAAAGGCGAAGAACCTAGCAAAGACATACAAAAACTAAAACAAATGGGATTTAGCTTTGCTAGCTCATGCCATTGATACTCAAGCTGCTACGGATTTAAAAATTTTATTGGTCGTGGCAGGGTGCTTACTCACTTCACCTTATATTGCTAAATTTTTAAAACTCCCACTTTCAGCCACTGAAATCATGCTTGGTTCTTTTATAGGATTTTTAGGTTTTATAGGAGAGAGTGAGAATTTTAAGCTTTTAGCTAATGCGGGATTTTATTATCTTATGTTTATTGCAGGTATGGAGGTTAATCTCAAAACCTTTTTAAACACGGAAAGAAGCTTGCTTAATAAAGCTTTTATCTACATCATACTTTTATATACTTTTAGTGTTTTAGCGGTTGAAAGTATAGATATTTCTTATATTTTTGTCATCATCATACCTGTAATGAGTGTAGGCTTACTCTCAACGCTTTATAGAGATTTTGGTAAAAATTGCGAGTGGCTTAATATATCCATGGTGGTAGCTACTTTAGCTGAAGTTGTAAGCATAGTTTTGCTTACCATAACTGCAGCATTTTTAGGCAAAGGCGCTGATATTTTCTCACTCACTCAAAATTTATTATATTTAGTAGGATTTTTAGCGCTTTGTATTTTTGGATTTAAATTTTTAGAAGTGCTGTTTTGGTGGTATCCACAACTAAAAACCATACTCATGCCTTGGCAAGATCAAAACGAAAAAGATATAAGATTTTGCATGGCCATTTTCATAGCCATAGTTGCAATTATGATTTATTTTAAACTTGAAGTTGCACTTGGAGCTTTTATAGCAGGTTCATTCATAGCTACTTTTTTTGATCATAAAAAAGATTTAGAGCATAAACTTTCTAGTTTTGGTTATGGCTTTTTAATCCCTATATTTTTCATCTATATAGGCTCAAGCTTTAAACTTCAAATGCTTTTAAACCCTCAAGTTTTAATCATAGCTTTTTCACTAACCGCCTTTATGATAGGGTTAAGAATACTTTGTGCTATGACTTTTGTAAAAATACTTGGTTTAAAAAATACTTTTTTATTTGGCCTAAGCCATTCTATGCCACTAACCTTACTCATCGCAGTAGCTACACTTTCTTATCAAACTAATATTATCACTCAAGATATATACTCAGGATTAGTGCTTACAGCTTTACTTGAAGCAATTTTAGCTATTAGCTTGATTAAATTTATCAATAATCTTAGTAGAAAATAATTCTACTAAGTATTTATATAAAATTGTTATACTTTTTTTATGAAAAATTTAGACACACTTTTAGAATTAGCATTAAAAGCAAGTAAGGAAGCCTCCAAAGCATTGCTTGAATATAAAGACAAAAATACCTTGTGGTTTAAAGACGATGATTCCCCAGTAGGTTTAGCTGATATAAAATCTAATGAAGCTATTAGTGAGATTTTAGCTTCAAGCGATATAGCTATATGCTCTGAAGAAAATATACTTTCTTATGAAGAAAGAAAAAAATTAGAATATTTTTGGTTAATAGACCCTCTTGATGGCACTAAATCTTATGCTAAAAAAGATAAAGAATATTGCGTTTTAATCGCATTAATCCACAAAAACACTCCTGTGCTTTCACTTATAGGCGATGTAGAAAATAATGCATTTTATTATGCACATGCTCATACTAAGGTTTATAAAAATAATGAAATTTTAAATCTTAGTTCAGAGCAATATGAAAAAGTTAGAAATATTGCTTTATACTCTAAAAACCATGATAATAATGAAAATTTTTTCATTCAAAATCATCTTGAAGGCATTAAGGTTTCATCTGCTTTAAAATTTGTATATTTACTTGAAGCAAAAGCTGGAATTTACCCGCGTTTTGGTGGCCCAAAAGCTTGGGATATAGCTGCTGGGGATTTTTTAATCAAACAAAATGGTGGAATTTTATATGATTTTAACAAAAAGGCTTTAGATTATAATAGTCCTGATTTTAAACTTCCAAGTTTTATAGCTTTTGCCAAGAATGAATTTAAATTAAAAGGTTTTTAGTGAGATTTTTTTTAATATTTTTTTGTTTTTTAAGTACTATTTATGCTAACTCTTTTGCGAATAAAAAAATCATCAAATTACAAAATAACGATGATTTTAATATCATCAATCTTGAACAAAATATAAATTATGATAAACTCTCACACATTAGTACTTTAGCTTTAGTACCAAGCTATGAAAAAGAATATAATTTTTATTTTTCAAATTTAAAAATTGATGCTAAAACCATGGCAAAAGACACGCTAAAAGCATTAAGTGCTATTTTAAATGAGCAAAATAATTTTGCCTTGCTTAGTCAAAAAGAAAATCAAACTTATATCAATAGCCAAAATATATTGCAAACAAATAAAAATTTCATCAATGCAAGTGAGTTTTTAGAATTTAATCGTTTTAAAAAGGCTGATTTTATTATTTTGCTAGATTTAAAAAGCATTCAAGCAAGCCAACAAAATTTCTTGCTTTTTTCCAATTTTGAAGTCAAAGCTGATATAGAATACAAACTTTTTAATGCCAAAACAAAAAAACTAAAAGATCATAAAATCCTTACTATCAATACTCAATTTAGCACAAATGATAAAAATAAATCTTACCAAGAATTAGTTCAAGAGATAGCTGCAATTGTTTATGAAGATATTAAAAATACTATATAATCACCACTTCTTCTTCTAAAACAATCCCAAATTCTTCAAAAACTCTTTTTTTGGCAAGTTCTATCAAAAATAAAGCATCATCAAAACTAGCATGTTTTTTATTGATTAAGAAATTTGCATGTTCATTACTAAACATCGCATCATTTTTACTAAAACCTTTAAGATTAACTGCTTCTATCAATCTTCCTGCATGATCGTTTTTTGGATTTTTAAAAATAGAGCCAAAGCTAGCGCCTTTGGGTTGATTTTTTCTTGCATTTTTTAAAAGTTCATCTTTAACTGGGTCAAATCCATATTCTAAAAAAAACTTCGCACTATACATCACTTCTTTAACAGGGTTAAACCTATAAGTAAAAGCGATGTTTTGTTTTAAAATTTCTTGATTAAAAGTGCAAATGCTGATTAAGTTTTTACTAATATCCTCATCTTTTAATCCTGCATTCATTTTTAAAATACCGCCCAAAGTTCCTGGGATATTTCTTAAAAACTCAAAGCCTTTTAAGTTGTTTTCTTTAGCAAAATGATACATTTTAAAAGATTTCACGCTAGAGCCTATCTCTAAAAACATACCTTTTTCATTTTGCTCTAAAATTTTAATATAATCAAAACTTTTCCCTAAAATTCCAAGTTTTTTGGGTTTTGGAGAGATTAAAAGATTATTTGCCCCGCCTACTAAAAAACCATCAAATTTACAAGGTTCTTCAAGCACCTGCACTTCAAAGCTCGCGCCTATACGTACAGAAGAATACTTAGAAAAATCAATAATCATCGAATAAAGCTTGGAATTTGATTTAAAATATTCGTTGTAAAATCTATCATAGAACTTATCATCCAAGGCATTAAAAACACTATCACCACAACAACAAGTAAAATTTTTGGCACAAAAGAAAGCGTAGCTTCATTAATTTGCGTTACAGCTTGAAAAATACTTATAATAAGCCCTGCGATAAGCCCTGCTAAAAGCATAGGTAAAGAAAGCATAAGTGTGATTTTAAAAGTTTGTACACCCAAGGCTACTAAAGTACTTTCCATATTTTCTCCTTAAAAAATTTAAATTTTATCAAGAATTTCTAAATTCTTCATACTCGCTAGGTATAAGATAATCTTTGCTTTTTATTAATTTCTCATAAAATCCATGATTAAATCCAAGCTCAAAAAGCTTATCTATGGCATTGTATTGTTTATCATTCATATTAATAGAGTTTTTATTCGCATATAAATTTAAATACACATCAAGTTTTTGCGCATCTACGCGTATTAAATCACGCTCTAAAAGCATGGAAGCTAAGATTTTTCTATTATGATCAGCTACTTCTACTGCTTTAATCAAATCTTTTTCAACCGCTATTGCATCATTAAGCGGTAAAGATCTTCTAAGTGCCATACCACCTAAAGGCAAAGGTAAATCATCTTTGGCTAATTCTTGCCAAATATCCCAAAGTTCAGCCTCAACACATAAACTTGAATCAAATTCTAAAATGCTCTCATGTATAAGCACTCCTGCATCAACTTCATCTTCTAAAACAGCTTTCTCAATCTCTAAAAAATTCTTATAAACTATCCTAGCTTGTGGGTATTTTATACGAAAGATTAAAGCATTAGTAGTGTGCGCTCCACTTAAAGCAACTTTAAAATTTGGCTTTAATTTTTTATTCTTTTTCTTAATAAGCTTTGGCCCATAACCCTCGCCAAAACTCACAGCAGTTTTTAGCAAAGCATATTCACTAGCTATCAAAGGATAAAGCGCAAAAGATATTGCGCTAACATCGTATATATTTTGCAATGCAAGCTCGTTTAAAGTTTGTATATCCAAAGCTGTATTTTCATACTTATAAGCTTTTCCAATCCATCCGAATTTAATTGCCATATACATAAAAATATCATCAGCATCAGGAGAGTGTGCTACGCTAATTTTTTTATTCATTTTTTTCCTTGAAAAATTTAAAAAAGTATTTTAGCAAAATTCAAAATAAAAACTTATATTAAATTTCTTTTTGATACAATTTTAAACATATTATAAAAGGATTAACAAGCATGGATGATAATAAAAGAAAATCACTTGATGCGGCTTTAAAAAGTCTTGATAAAACCTTTGGAAAAGGCACTATTTTAAGACTTGGCGATAAAGAAGTTGAAAAAATTGATTCTATTCCTACGGGTTCTGTTGGACTTGATTTAGCTTTAGGGATTGGTGGGGTTCCAAAAGGAAGAATTATAGAAATTTATGGACCTGAAAGTTCAGGTAAAACCACACTTACCTTACATATCATAGCAGAATGTCAAAAAAAAGGCGGGGTTTGTGCGTTTATTGATGCTGAGCACGCTCTTGATGTAAGATATGCAAAAAATTTAGGTGTTGATACAGAAAATCTTTACATCTCTCAACCAGACTTTGGCGAACAAGCTTTAGAAATCGTTGAAACCATAGCAAGAAGTGGAGCCATTGATCTAATAGTAGTAGATAGTGTTGCTGCGCTTACTCCAAAAGCAGAAATTGAAGGTGATATGGGAGATCAGCATGTAGGCCTTCAAGCAAGATTAATGAGTCAGGCTTTAAGAAAATTAACTGGTATTGTCCATAAAATGAACACTACTGTAATTTTCATCAACCAAATTCGCATGAAAATAGGCATGATGGGTTATGGAACACCTGAAACTACTACTGGTGGAAATGCTTTAAAATTTTATGCTTCAGTGCGTTTAGATGTAAGAAAAACAGCTACTTTAAAACAAAATGATGAGCCTATTGGAAACCGTGTTAAGGTAAAAGTGGCTAAAAATAAAGTAGCCCCTCCTTTTAAACAGGCTGAATTTGATGTGATGTTTGGTGAGGGTGTAAGTCGTGAAGGTGAACTAATAGACTATGGTGTAAAACTTGATATTATTGATAAAAGCGGTGCGTGGTTTTCTTACAAGGCTTCTAAACTTGGTCAAGGTAGAGAAAATGCCAAAGCCTTTTTAAAAGAAAACCCAGCTATTGCAGATGAAATTACTCAAGCTATACAAAATTCAATCGGTATAGATAGTATGATTTTGGGTGCAAAAGAAGATGACGAAGAAGGAGAGGAATAATGTTGATTATTGAAGATTTAAGAGCTTTTGAAGTTTTAGACAGCAGAGGCAATCCTACCATTAAAGCTGAAATCATGCTAAGTGATGGTAGCGTAGGTAGTGCTATCGTTCCAAGTGGTGCAAGTACAGGAAAAAAAGAAGCTTTAGAATTAAGAGACAATGATGAAAGATTTGGCGGAAAAGGTGTTTTAAAAGCCATTGAAAATATCAATGGTATTATAGCTGAAAATATCATAGGGCTTGATGCATTTAATCAAACCCAGCTAGATAACACTCTTTTAGAACTTGATGGAACAAAAAACTACTCCAACCTAGGAGCAAATGCAACCTTAGGAATTTCTATGGCAACAGCACGTGCTGCTTCTAATGCACTAGGCGTTCCTTTGTATCGCTATCTAGGCGGAGCAAATGCAAGTGTATTACCTGTGCCAATGTGTAATATCATCAATGGTGGTGCGCATGCAAACAATAGCGTAGATTTTCAAGAATTTATGATTATGCCTTTTGGTTTTTCAAGCTTTAAAGAAGGGTTAAGATCAGTTTGTGAAATTTATGCAGTATTGAAAAAAGAATTAGCTAATCTAGGTCACTCTACTGCTTTAGGTGATGAGGGTGGTTTTGCTCCAAATTTAGCAAATAATACCGAGCCACTTGATCTTTTAATGACTTGTATTAAAAAAGCAGGCTATGAAAATAAAATCAAGCTAGCGTTAGATGTAGCAAGTAGCGAGCTTTACAAAGATGGTAAATATCACTTAGAAGGTAAAGTTTTCTCAAGTGAAGACTTAATTGCTCGTTATGAAGAATTATGTGCTAAATATCCAATTTTTAGCATCGAAGATGGTTTAGCTGAAGATGATTATGAAGGTTGGATTAAACTCACCCAAAAACTTGGCAATAAAATTCAACTTGTAGGTGATGATTTATTTGTGACTAATGAAGATATTTTAAGAGAAGGTATTATAAAAAATATGGCAAATGCTGTATTAATTAAACCTAATCAAATTGGCACCATCACTCAAACCATGAGAACAGTTAGATTAGCTCATAGAAACAATTATAGATGTATTATGAGCCATAGAAGTGGCGAAAGCGAAGATGCTTTTATAGCTGATTTTGCGGTAGCACTTAATACAGGACAAATTAAAACAGGAGCTTTAGCAAGAGGTGAAAGAACTGCTAAATACAATCGCTTATTAGAAATTGAACTTGATAATGATGAGTATTTAGGAGATAAACTCTGAGTGACTTATTAAAAGAGTATGATGAGCATTCCAAAAAAAAGGAAGCTCATTATCATCTAATAAAAACTATTGTTTTATCATTTGTAGCCATTATCGTTGCTATGTATTTTGGTAATATGTTTTTTGGTAAATCTTCACTAGATGTGCTATTAACACTTAAAGAAGAGCAAAAAATTTTAGAAAAAAATATTATAACCTTAAAAGCTAAAAATGCCCAAGCTCAAAAAGAATACTTGCAACTTTTGCGACTTAAAGGAGAAAATTCGCATGAGAATTAATTTTTTTATACTACTTTTATTATCTTATGTACTTTTAAATGCAAAAGATAATCCCTTTGATAATAATATAGAACAACAAAGTACCGAATTTGCTAAACTTAGTCCTTTTCAAAGACAAGATTTTAACTTTAATTCTAACGCGAGAATTTTAAAAAATATTACCATTACTTATATCAACCTTGATGGCTCTGAAGAACAAACGACTCTAGATATATATAAAAGCATCAATTGGCATGATACTTATTCATTTATAAAAACCAAAAGCCCAAATGCTACACCTATATTTGATGTATCTGTAACAGTACCACAAAATCAAACAACTAAAAATACAAAATTAGAAGAAAATAATACAACCTTAAATATAGAAACACCGCTTTTTAGTGGAAATATCTACAATTTTATTTCTATAGGTTTTTACAATAACAAAATCAATATTAAAACTGAAGATAGAATGTTAAGACATTTATCTATAGGAGATCCAACTAAAATTATTATAGATTTTGCTAAAAAGCAAAATTTCAATACTAAAACATTACAAGTAAATACAGCAAAAGTTAGAAAAGTTGTTTTTGGATCACATAAAGGGTATTATCGTTTAGTGATATATCTTGATGGAAAATACAGCTATAAATATTCACATAGTGAAAATTTACACATTTTTAACTACCGCTAAGAGTTTAAAAACTCTTAAGCAAATCTATGATCATAAATAATCATTTGAAATCTTTGGGCTATCATTCTAGCTCTTTCTATGATAATACTCCTTGGTTCATCTTCGAAAACTTCTTGCAAACTTTTATCAAATAAGTTAAGCCAAACATCAAAAAATTCTCTTGGAAATGGAGGTAATTCATGATGAGCCCTTAAAGGCGAGCCGCTATAGCTTGGGTCACCTAAAAACATCCCTGCCCAAAAGCTTGCTATTTTTTCTTTATGTTTTTTCCAACTCTCATCATCTATACCAATTTTCTCATTAAAAATAGGTCCTAAATCTTTATCCACCCTAACTTTTGCATAAAAAACATCCATAAGTTTTTTAATACCATCATGATTAATAGTTTCAAATTTCATATTTTTCCTTAAAATATTTTTTACTTATTGTATTAAATTTATGGATTAAAAATATAAACAAAAGTCAATTTTTAGTATAATTTTAAAAATAAAGCTAAAGAAAAACTATGACTTATACCATTTTACCGCCTAATCAGTTCTTAGATGATTATGTCTTAAATGTGCAATTGCATCAATTAGCAAATATCTCTAAAAACGCTTATAAATTTTGGAAAGACGCTCAAGTAGCACGTTATCAAGGTACAAGGGTGGTATTTTTACACAAAAAAAGTATTTTAAAAAAACACCAACATCTTATACAAAAATGTGAAAATTTAAGCGGCTATGTGTTAGCAAGTGCCTTTTGCTCATTTACTACTTTAGCTCCATCTCATTTAGTAGAAAAAAATAATTCTCAAATTTATAAAATCTTGGATATAAAAGAAGTATGCGGGGTTAAATTTGTAAATTTAAAGGCATTTTATGATCTTTTAAAACTAGATTATAATTATAATATTTATATCGAAAAATGCCATTTTTTTAGTCCTACTCCTTTGGAAAAGCGTATTAAAATCACTGAGAGTATGTGCGTTGGGTATTACTAAGATATTTAAACATCAAAGCAGAAAAAAGTGAGATTATAGCCATAGCAAGCATATAATACCCCAAAGAAAAACGTACAATATTTCCTAAATTTTCTAAAGCGATAGTATGTAAAAATAAAGCAAGTTGCGGGGTAAAGCCACCAGCTAATGCATAAGCTATATTATATGAAAAACTAAGTCCTGAAAATTTAATCTTAGCATCAAATACTTCACTCATCATTAAAGGACAAAAATTCATCACTCCAGCAAAAAAACAAGCACTCAAATAATACATACTTACCATACTAAAATTGGGTACTTTAGTATAAAGAGTATTAAAATAAAACAAACAAGTTAGGAAAAATCCTAGTGAAAAAATCGCACAAGCTTTTACTATACCTATTTTATCAGCCAAAATTCCACTTAATATGCAGCCAATTACAAGCGCAACTATACCAAGCATTTGTATGTAAGTTTGCACACTTGCATTAATATTTAACATTTTTGCCATAAAAGATGGTATGATCAAAATCATTACAACAATACAAGCAGTTAAAACCCAGGTTATTAACATAGAAAGTATTATACCTAGTTTGGCTTTTTTAAATACTTCCTTTAAAGGAAATTTTTCTAAAGCTTTATCTTTTTTCATTTGCTCAAACACAGGAGTTTCTCTTAAAAATTTACGCAAATAAGCAGAAATAATCCCAAAAATTCCACCCAAGAAAAACGGAATTCTCCATGCCCATTCATAAAGCTCTTCTTGCGTAAAAAATTTATTCATCATCAAAAATACAAAACTACCAAGTAAAATTCCACCCACAACAGAAGCTGTTAAAATTCCAAGATAAGTACGTTTTTGACCCTTTGGAGCATGCTCAAATACAAAAACCCAGGCACCAGGTAACTCCCCGCCTATAGCTATACCTTGACAAATCCTTACAAGCACTAAAAATATTATACATAAATACCCTATGCTTTCATAAGTAGGTATAAAAGCAAGTAAAAAAGTTGGCACAACCATCAATAAAATACTAAGCATAAACATTTTCTTACGACCAAATTTATCACCAAAATGCGCCATCACTATCCCACCAAGTGGTCTAGCTAAATACCCTGCAGCAAAAATCCCATAAGTATTAAACATTTGCCAAAATGGGCTTAAATTTTCGGGAAAGAAATTTTTAGAAATATAACTTGCAAAAAATACAAAAATGATAAAATCATAAAATTCCAAGGTCCCTCCCAAAGAAGAAAGACCTAAAACTTTTATATCTTTTTTACTAAGATTTTTACTCACTCTTAATCCATCTCGTAAGTATCATCATCACTATAATCATCATCGTATTCATAATCATCATCATCATAATTATATGATCTTTGATTATTTGCATAAGTATCATCATCTGCCTCATTATACATTTCATCATCGTAATTTTCAAATTCTTCATCATCATAAGCCATTATATATCCTTTAAAATTTTTTAGTAGTATTTTAATATAAAAATATACATTTTGGTATAATTTTTTAAACTTTACTCAAGGAAAAATATGAATTTAACGCATTTAGATGAAAAAAATCACCCCAAAATGGTAGATGTAAGTCAAAAAGACATCACTCAAAGAGAAGCTTGTGCTAGTGGCAAAATATATATGAGCAAAGAAGCTTTTGAAACCATCATTGAAAATAAGGCAAAAAAAGGGCCTGTTTTACAAACTGCTATCATAGCAGCTATTATGGGAGCTAAACAAGCTTCAAATCTCATTCCAATGTGTCATCCTTTGATGATTTCAAAAGTGCAAACTCAAATAGAAGAAAACAAAGAAGAATGCTCTTTTAAACTTTTCGTAACCGTAAAATGTGAAGGAAAAACCGGGGTAGAAATGGAAAGCTTGACTGCTGTTAGTGTTGGACTTTTAACTATTTATGATATGGTTAAAGCCATTGATAAAAGCATGCAAATTACTGATATAGTTTTAGAAAGTAAAGAAGGAGGAAAAAGTGGTAAATATCTGCGATCTTAAAAAAGAACCTATTATAAACTACCCTACTTTTTGGGATTATAAAGTCGTTTTTGAAGCTGGAGTTGATGCTTTAGAAGTTTTTACACAAATACTCAATGAAAGAGAATTTAAATACAAAATCTCAAATACTAGCAAACAAGGTACATATAAAAGCTATCTTTTAAGTGTTTATGTTGATAGCAAAAGTGATCGTTTAAATATCTTTAATCAATTAAAAAACAAAGCCAAATTTGTACTATAAAAAGGAAAAACCATGAAAAATTTAGCCATTATTTTTGAAAATTCTCTCTTAGCTTGTGAAAAAAAGGAAATTCCTAGCTTCATTAGCGAGCTTGTTTTTAATCTAAGTTATAAAAAAATTAGCTTTGAAAACACTAGCAACGAAGAGCTTTTTTCTATATTTTCCAAGGTATTAGAAAAACTTGAACTTATAAATGAAGAAAATATTTCTAAAATAATCCAAGGTATTGTTAAAGCTAGGGTAGAAGAAGATAAAAAAATGTTTTTTGCTTATATTAATGAATATGGCAAATTAAAAACAAAAATAGAAGAACAAAAAAATACTATTAAGCACAAAATTTGTGAAAATTTCTTTAATTTAGAAAAAACATTAAAAGATTTAAATTTAAATGAATTTAATATAAGTATCAATGATGCCATGCTTTATGATATAGAAATATTAGGACTTTTAAAAGAAACTGCTGAAAGTGCTTTTATAACAACCCTAGAAAAAGGTGAAAATATAGAACTTACCTCTTGTGAAATTGCTAAAAATCTTGTGTTTAATGCAATTTGCGAAGGAAGTTTTGAAAAAGAAAGGATTTTAAAAATTTCTCAAATGGTTTTAACTTCCGCTTTTGAACTTGCCAATGAGTCAAAAGCTTTTGCTTATGATTTATGTATAGGAAGTATTCATGGAGTACAAGATGGGATTTCTTTAGCGATTGAAAAATTCAAATCGAATTTTGCATATAGTGTTTTAGAATATGATTTAAAAAATAAAGAGAAAGAGCTCATAGATATAGAACAAGAATTCATACAATTACTCAAACAATTATCAGTAGAATTAAATAATCCTGTAAAAGATATACTCAAAGATTTATTAGAAAATAAATTTGACACTTTATTTGCCAAATTTAAACGCTTGATTCAAGAAAATAGAGAGCAAATCCTTATCAAAATCAATGAAATCAAACAAAATCCAAAAATCGATGATTTTAGCAAGCTAGCGCAAAGCAAACTTAATATGTTAACCAAAGAATTAAGCGAACTTGAAAAACTTGCTAGTTATAAATATAAAAGTTTAGATAAAAACAATGCAAAAGAATTAGGAAATCGACTTTGGGAGAAAGCTAAAAAATTAATTAAAAAATAAACTTTATTAAGATAAAATAAAAACTTATTTAATTTTGATTTAATTTATAAAAGGAGTTTATTTTGTTTTCAAACTTAAAAATAGGAACTAAAATTGTTACAGTCGTAATTACAATTATTGTTTTAGGTATTGGAATTTTAGCAAGTATAATTACTATGCAATCTTCAAATATTTTACATACAGAGGCAGACAAACTACTTCAAACTAGTGCTTTTAGATACTCAAATATTATCCGAGGCGCAACAGAAAGTGTTCATTCTACACTTTTAAGCACAGAAAGCTCAATTGATCAAATTTTAGATACACAAACATCATTAGAGCAAAATAGAATTCAGGATATTCTCGAAGGGGCTGTGGATTCAAATTCTTGGATTAATTATATTTATATTCACATTATAGATATATCAAAATTCAACAATATCGACCCTACACTTTTAACTGATTCAGGACAATTTTTAATGTTAATTAATGACACGGATCTTAAAAACAAAGGAGGGATAAAACTTATTCAAGCAGATGACAGAATTTTAAATCAAAGAAGCGTTAAAGCGGCTTTGGAAAAACAAGAAGAAGGGGTTGGTAGACCTCAAAATTTTGTCATTAACAATGAAGAAATACTAGCATACAATATTGCTATTCCAATTACAAGAAATGGAAAGTTACTTGGAGTGATAGGTGCCTTGGGTGGATTAAATACCCTACAAGAAGAGCTTACAAACCCAGAAAGAAGTGTTTTTAAAAACGATCAGAGATTATTACTTGGCGCTAATGGTCTTATAGCAGTTAGCCCTGCTACTGATTTTATAGGTAAAAACATTACCGAAATTAATCCACATGCAAGCGCTAAAACATTAATTGAATTACAAAAAAACCAAATAAACACTCTATTTGATTTTACCCCTGCATCTACAGGAAATAACAACAGAGCAGCTATTGCAAATTTTAATCTTTGGGATGGTGCTAATGATTATTGGTCCATAGTTACCATGGCTCCAGTAGAATCAATACAAATGCCTATAACAAAACTAGCAGCAACCATAGCCATGGTATCTCTTTTTGTTATTTTTGCTATCGCATTAATAGTATTTTTTTATATCAACAAAGCTGTAAGCTCAAGAATAGTAAATTTACAAAACAATTTATTGTACTTTTTCAAATTTCTTAATCACGAAGTCAAAGATACTATTCTAAGCAAAGACATCAAAAATAACGATGAATTAAATACCATGGCTAAAGCCATCAATGAAAACATCACTAAAACTAAAAACGCATTAGAACAAGATGCTAAAGCAGTAGAACAATCAGTTGATACAGCTAAAGAAATAGAAAATGGTAATTTAACAGCAAGAATAACAGCAATTCCTGCTAATCCTCAATTGATAGAATTAAAAAATGTATTAAACGATATGCTTAGTGTTTTAGAACAAAAAGTAGGTTCTAATATGAATGAAATTAATCGTGTATTTGATAGCTATAAAGCATTAGACTTTACTACTGAAGTTAAAAACGCTAAAGGTGGAGTTGAAGTAACAACTAATGTATTAGGTCAAGAAATAGTAGCTATGCTAAGACAATCATCTGAATTTGCTTCCTTATTAGCAGATGAGAGTGGAAAATTACAAAGCGCTGTTAAAGACTTAACAGATTCATCATCTAGCCAAGCTTCTTCTTTAGAAGAAACAGCAGCAGCATTAGAAGAGATTACTTCTTCTATGCAAAATGTATCTCATAAAACTAGTGAAGTAATTGCTCAAAGTGAAGAGATTAAAAATGTTACTTCTATTATAGGAGATATTGCTGATCAAATTAATCTACTTGCATTAAATGCTGCTATTGAAGCTGCGCGTGCAGGTGAACATGGTAGAGGTTTTGCTGTTGTTGCTGATGAAGTTAGAAATCTAGCAGAAAGAACTCAAAAGTCTTTAGGTGAGATTGAAGCAAATACTAATATCTTGGTTCAATCTATTAATGAAATGGGTGAGAGTATTAAAGAACAAACTACAGGTATTACTCAAATTAATGATGCTGTAGCTCAAATTGATCATGTAACCCAAGAGAACTTAAAAATAGCAAAAGATAGTGCTACTATATCTGATAATGTAAATAAAATAGCTAATGATATCTTAGAAGATGCTAGGAAGAAGAAGTTTTAAGAGATAAATCCAAGCCAACATGGTTTGGATTTATCTATATCTCCCTCTAATATTTTTACTTTATGTTAATATTTGTTTTCATTTCCATAAAAATTAATTAAAACAATATTTATCTTATTATTTAATAATACGCGTTTAAATTATCAAAGGAGATGAATTTATCAATGAAAAGTATAAAATTAAAAGTTTCACTAATAGCAAATACAATTGCTATATTTTGCTTGATTATTTTAGGGGTTACAACATTTATTTTTGTTAAACAAGCCCTTTTTGATGAAATTGTAAAATCAGAGCAAAACCGACTGGTTTCTACTAAAAGCTTGATGGAAGAATTTAGAGAAAATACAACAACAACTCTAAAAAAACTTTCCGAGACAATTTTAAGACATCCTTATTCAGAACTTAACACTC
Organism: Campylobacter lari; assembly: GCF_900638335.1. Taxonomy (NCBI): domain Bacteria; kingdom Pseudomonadati; phylum Campylobacterota; class Epsilonproteobacteria; order Campylobacterales; family Campylobacteraceae; genus Campylobacter; species Campylobacter lari. Next base: position 135,888 of record NZ_LR134508.1, on the reverse strand, counting down.
AAGAATCTTTAATTCAGAATGTTTCTTCACAGCTGAGAGCATTTAGAGATGCTGGTGGTTTTTTGACTGTTTATCTAGCACAACCTGATGGTGAAGTTATTTTAACAAACGCAGAATCGGATAAACTAAATCAAGATATTATAATTTTCGGGAAAAAACAAAATTTTGATGCACGAACAAGAGAATGGTATCAAGAAGCAAAAGCCAAAGGAATTTTTGTAACTCCTGCCTATATAGATACGACAACCAACCTTCCATGTTTTACTTATGCTATGTCTTTAAGTAAAGATGGAAAATTTATCGGAGTACTAGCTATTGATGTATTAGTTAAAGATCTAGAAGATGGATTAAAACAAATGCCAGGAGCATCGTTTGTATTTGATAAAAATAATTTTGCTTTTGCATCAACTAGTAAAAACTATATTGCAAATGATCCAAATGTTAGCATAGTAGCAGAAGCTTTTAGTAAGACAAAAGATGGGGAACCATTCTACTATACTAGTAAAGAAGGTAGTGAAAGACTTGCAATGTGCGATAGAGTAAATGGTTATACTATATGTAATATGACCTATATTGACACTATCGATCAATCTAGCGAAAAAATTGCTTATATTCAAGCAATTATTGTTATCTTTACAAGCATCATTAGTGTTATTTTGTTATATTTCCTAGTATCACACTATCTCTCCCCACTTCAAGCCATTCAAACTGGTCTTAACTCTTTCTTTGATTTTATCAATCATAAAACAAAAGACTCAGCTATGATTAATGTTAAAACTAATGATGAGTTTGGTGCTATGGCTAAAGCCATCAATGAAAACATCACTAAAACTAAAAATGCATTAGAACAAGATGCTAAAGCGGTAGAACAATCAGTTGAGACAGTAAGAGAAGTTGAAAGTGGTAATCTAACAGCAAGAATAACAGCAATTCCTGCTAATCCTCAACTCCTTGAACTTAAAAATTATCTCAATGAAATGCTTAGTGTTTTAGAACAAAAAGTAGGTTCTAATATGAATGAAATTAATCGTGTATTTGATAGCTATAAAGCATTAGACTTTACTACTGAAGTTAAAAACGCTAAAGGTGGAGTTGAAGTAACAACTAATGTATTAGGTCAAGAAATAGTAGCTATGCTAAGACAATCATCTGAATTTGCTTCCTTATTAGCAGATGAGAGTGGAAAATTACAAAGCGCTGTTAAAGACTTAACAGATTCATCATCTAGCCAAGCTTCTTCTTTAGAAGAAACAGCAGCAGCATTAGAAGAGATTACTTCTTCTATGCAAAATGTATCTCATAAAACTAGTGAAGTAATTGCTCAAAGTGAAGAGATTAAAAATGTTACTTCTATTATAGGAGATATTGCTGATCAAATTAATCTACTTGCATTAAATGCTGCTATTGAAGCTGCGCGTGCAGGTGAACATGGTAGAGGTTTTGCTGTTGTTGCTGATGAAGTTAGAAATCTAGCAGAAAGAACTCAAAAGTCTTTAGGTGAGATTGAAGCAAATACTAATATCTTGGTTCAATCTATTAATGAAATGGGTGAGAGTATTAAAGAACAAACTACAGGTATTACTCAAATTAATGATGCTGTAGCTCAAATTGATCATGTAACCCAAGAGAACTTAAAAATAGCAAAAGATAGTGCTACTATATCTGATAATGTAAATAAAATAGCTAATGATATCTTAGAAGATGCTAGGAAGAAGAAGTTTTAAGAGAAGTTGAACCCTTAATGGGTTTAACTTTGTCTGATGTGAGGTTTTAATGATTAATCATTAAACTAAAGCTTGCTATTTTTAAAAATTTTGTATAGAATTCTATTTAATTTTGAAAATAATTTCCCATAAACTCTAACCAATATAATTTATATTACAAAAAACTATTTTCTACATAATTAAGTAAATAAAAATTACTATAATAAATACCATAAAATATAAAAATATGTATTCAATAATTAATATTAAGAAAATGAATATCAATATCTAACATAATTTTATACATTTTTATTAAAATTAGCAAAATTTATGAAACTTTTATAAAAAATTGTTATATAATGTTGTTAAGTTTATAAACAAAACTTAAATAAAACCCACAAGGAGTACATCATGGGAACAAGAAAAGAACACGACTTTATTGGTGAATTAGAGATTTCTGATGAAGTTTATTATGGAGTTCAAACTTTTAGAGCACTAGAAAATTTTCATATGAGTGGTAGAAAATTACAAGATTACCCTTATTTTGTAAAAGCTTTTGCTCAAGTTAAAAAGGCAGCTGCTCTTGCTAACAAAGAAGTTGGAGTTCTTGATGCAGATAAAGCTGATGCTATTGCTAAAGCTTGTGATAGATTAATCGCTGGTGAATTTTTAGATCAATTTGTAGTAGATATGATCCAAGGTGGTGCTGGTACTAGTACAAATATGAATACTAATGAAGTTATCACTAACATTGCTCTTGAAAGCATGGGACATAAAAAAGGCGAATATCAATACCTTCATCCAAACGACCACACAAATTTAGGCCAATCTACAAACGACACTTACCCAAGCTCAATCAAAGTAGCAACTTATGCAAAACTTAGCGATCTTTTAAAAGCTATGGAAAATTTAAAAGCTGAATTAGAAGTTAAAGCTAAGGAATATAAAGATATTATTAAAATGGGTAGAACAGAACTTGAAGATGCAGTTCCTACAACTTTAGGAAATACCTTCAATGCTTTTGCTAGCTATATTAAAAGTGATATTGAAAAAATTACAGCAGCTCGTGATTCTATGACTTATTTGAATCTTGGTGCAACAGCTATTGGTACAGGAATTAACTGTCACCCTGATTATAAATTTGTGGTTGAGAAAAAATTAAAAGAAATTACTGGTGTTGAATTTAAACCGGCTGAAGATTTTATTGCAGCTACTCAAGACACAGCTGATTTCGTTCATGTAAGTGGTGCTTTAAAAACCGCAGCAGTTAGACTTTCTAAAATTGCAAACGACCTAAGATTAATGAATTCAGGTCCAAGATGTGGTTTGGCTGAAATCAGCTTACCTGCTATGCAACCAGGTAGTTCTATTATGCCAGGTAAAGTAAATCCTGTAATTTGCGAAGCTGTAGGTGAGGCTTGCTATGAAGTTATAGGCAATGATGTTACCATCATGCTTTGCTCTGAAAGAGGAGAATTTGAACTTAACGCATTTGAACCGGGCATTGCTTATGGATTGTTCAACTCTATAGTATTGCTAGAAAATGCTATGAAAACTTTAGCTGAAAAAGCCGTTAAAGGATTAAAGGCAAATCCTGAAAATTGCAAAAAATTAGTACTAAATTCAATCGGTATAGTAACTGCATTCAACCCTGTTTTAGGTTATGAAAAATCTGCAAGTATTGCTAAAGAAGCTTTAGAAACTGGTAAAGCAGTGGGTGATATTTGTCTTGAAAGAGGTTACTTACCAAAAGAAAAAATTGATGAGATTTTAACACCAGAAAATATGTTAAATCCTCATATGACAGAAAAAAGAAAAGCTTAATAACTTAGGAGTTTAATCATGGATATTATGATTATTTTACAACTTGTTGTCTTCCTTGGGGCAATATTCATAGGTATCCGCCTTGGTGGCATAGCAATAGGCTATGCCGGAGGTTTGGGTGTTGTTATTTTAGGTCTTGTTTTAGGTATGAAGCCAGGTAATATTCCTTGGGATGTTATCTTAATCATCGCTGCGGCTATCGCTGCAATTTCAGCAATGCAACAAGCAGGTGGTTTGGATTATATGGTAAAAGTTACTGAAAGAGTTTTACGTAAACATCCAAGATTTATCAACTACCTTGCACCAGCTTGCGGTTGGTTACTTACTATTTTAGCAGGTACTGGTAATGCAGTATTTTCACTAATGCCTGTTGTTATTGATGTTGCAAAATCACAAAACATCAAACCATCAGTTCCACTTTCATTAATGGTTGTTGCTTCACAAATTGGTATTACAGCTTCTCCAGTTAGTGCCGCTGTTGTTTATATGACTGGTGTATTAGAACCACTTGGTTGGAACTATCCTGCATTAATTGGCATTTGGATTGTAACTACTTTTGCTGCTTGTATGATCACAGCTTTCATTGTAAGCTTAATCACTCCTATGGATCTTAGTAAAGACCCTGTATATCAAGAACGCTTAAAAGCTGGTCTTGTAAAAAGTGCTTCTGATGTTTTACAAAGTGAAGATAAACCAGGTGCAAAACTTTCAGTTGCTATTTTCTTATTCACAGTATTAGCAGTTGTTCTTTATGCTACAGCAATTTCTAATAATATCAAATGGATTGATCCAGTAGTTATCCCAAGAGATGCTGCGATTATGAGTTTCTTATTAACTGCTGCGACTTTAATTACATTCTTATGTAAAGTTGAACCTGCAAAAATTTTAGATACAAGTGTATTTAAATCAGGTATGACAGCTTGTGTATGTGTATTTGGTGTTGCTTGGCTTGGAAATACTTTCGTTGCAGGTCACGAAGCTGGTATTAAAGAAGTAGCAGGCGAATGGGTTAAACAAACTCCAGCTATGCTTGCAGTTGCCTTCTTCTTTGCTAGTATGCTTTTATATTCTCAAGCAGCCACTGCAAAAGCTATCGTTCCAGTTATCATTGCTGCATTAGGAATTTCAGCTACAAATCCAGCCGATTCTTATATGTTAGTTGCTTGTTTTGCTGCCGTTTCAGCACTTTTCGTTCTTCCAACTTATCCTACTTTATTAGGTGCGGTTCAAATGGATGATACAGGTACAACAAGAATTGGAAAATTCATATTCAACCACGCATTCTTTATACCTGGTGTTTTAGCTATAGCTATAGCTGTTGCTCTAGGTTTCTTAGCAGTAGGAATGCTTTAATAGCCTAACTTTCCACTATAAAAGTGGAAAGCTTTATTCTTTGTCTATATTAACCAATTTTAAGTAGAATATTTTTTAATTTCAAAGAATTAATATGACAAAATTATCCTTAGATAGAAAAAATATAAGAATATTATTTATAGGTTATATTCTAGTAGCGCTTTTTGGCACTTTTATCCTTATGCTTCCCATTATGCATACTAAGCCCATATCTTTTTTAGACGCATTTTTCACTAGCGCTTCAGCTGTAAGTATGACAGGACTTATAGTATTAAACACCTCATTAGATTTTAGCTTCTATGGACAACTTGTTATCTTATTGCTTATTCAAATAGGCGGTTTAGGCTATATGAGTATAGCTATGGCTTTATATATTTTAGTTCGTAAAAAAATGAGTTTTGGAGAAAAAAATCTTTTAAGAGAATCCTTGATTTATCCTGGCGCTGATGGGCTTGTAGGATTTTTAAAAAAGGTTTTATTTTTTGTATTTGCTATTGAACTTATAGGTGCGGTATTATTATTTCTAAGGTTTAAGCTTGATATGAATTTAAGCGAGGCTCTATGGGCTAGTATTTTTCATTCTATTTCTGCTTTTAATAATGCAGGATTTAGTATATTTGAAAGTGGTTTAATGCCTTATAGGGATGATTTTTGGATTAATTTTATTATCACCTCTTTGATTATCATTGGGGGTTTGGGGTATTTTGTATTATTAGAATTATACTTTTTTTCTAAAAAGCGTTTTGCAAGCTTAAGCTTACATACAAAACTTGTTTTAACTTCTACTATTATATTGATTGTTTTTGCAAGCTTAGTGGTTTTTTTATTTGAATACCATAATCCAAAAAGCATAGGAGAATTTTCACTTTTTGATAAAATAATGAGTGCTTATTTTGCAGCTGTAAATTACAGAACTGCAGGATTTAACACTCTTGATCTTAGCGCCTTTAAAGATGCAAGTTTGTTTTTTGGATCTTTGTTTATGATTATAGGTGGCGCACCAGGTGGAACAGCTGGTGGTATTAAGGTAACCACTATTGCTGTATTGTTAATCTATGCTTATTGGAGTATCAAAGATAGCAATGCAAGAATTTTCAACTTTGAAATTCCCACAGAAACCATTAATAAAGCTTTCATTATAGCGGTAAGTTCTATTGTATATATTATCACTTGTGTATTACTTTTATCTTTAATTGAAGACAATAAAAGCTTTTTGCCTTTGCTTTTTGAAACAAGTTCAGCATTTGCCACCGTAGGAGTTTCAGTAGGAGATGGTGGAACTTTATCACTTAGCGCACTTTTTAACCCTGAAAGTAAGTTAATCATTATTTTGCTTATGCTTAGTGGTAGAGTGGGTGTGCTTGCATTTTTATTTAGTATATTTTTTAAGGAAAAAGAAAAATATTTAAATTATCCAAAAGGAAAAATCATATTATGAAAAAAGAAACTTATGGTATTATAGGACTTGGAAGGTTTGGCTCTGTTTTAGCAAAAGAACTTATTGATCAAGGCAAGAGGGTTATTGTTTCAGATATTGATGAAGAAGCTGTTAAGGAATTACAAGATCATGCAGATTTTGCCTATATTTTAGATTCTACTCACACTATAGCCTTAAAAGAAGCAGGCTATGCAAATGCTGATGTTGTAATACTCAGTATAGGTGAAAATTTAGAATCAAGTATTCTTACTTTTATGGCTTTAAAAGAAATAGGGGTAAAAAATATTATCGCTAAAGCAAATTCTTCTACACATGGACAAATTCTTTCAAAACTTGGGGTTAATAAGGTTATCTATCCCGAAAAAGAATCTGCAAAGCGTTTAGCTAAAATTCTTATTACTAATCCAAATTTTGAAATCATTGATCTTTCAGCTAACACTATTAAAGTGGCAAAACTTTTAATAGATGAAAATTTAGCAGGAAAAACTTTGCAATCCATTAGACAAAATTTAAAAGTCATTGCACATAAACAAAATGATGTTTGGAGTATTATGCCGAATTTAGATAACACTGCTTACTTAAATGATATATTAATGCTACTTGGCACTCAAGAAGAGTTAAACCGATATGAATACTGATGGTGTCAAGGGGGAGACTTGAACTCCCGACCTCCGGCTTATGAGACCAGCGCTCTAGCCAGCTGAGCTACCCTGACATAAATTAAAAGAAGTTAAAATTATACTTTATTTTGCTTAACATTTCATAAAATGCTTATTTTGTAATTTTTTATATATTTTTCAACTTTTTTGTGCTACAAATATAAAACTATATTAAAAAAGGATTTTAATGCAAATTAACTCAAGTTATAGCAATGCCTTTTACATACAAAATCCTTATCAAAACAAAGAAAAAAATCAAACCGAAGAAAACATTTCCGAAAACGAAAATACACTACAAACAAAAGAAAACAATAACAATCAAGAAAAAGATGAAAAAACTCAAAAAGTCAATGGTAAAGACCTAAGCAATGAGGAAGTAAAACAAGTACGAGAACTTGAAAAAATCGATAGAGAAGTAAGAGCTCACGAGGCAGCCCATCAAGCAGCAGGTGGAGCTTTAGCAGGTGCTGCAAGTTTTGGCTATACAAGAGGTCCTGATAATAAAATGTATGCGGTTGAAGGGGAGGTTCCTATAAGAATGCAAAAAGGCAACACCCCTGAAGAAACTATAGCAAATGCTATGCAAGTAATTGCTGCAGCTATGGCACCAGCTGATCCTAGTCCGCAAGATTACAAAGTAGCGGCTAATGCCATGCAAATGCAAAATGACGCACGCATGGAACAAGCTAAAATAAAAGCAGAAGAGCTAAAAGCACAAAATGAAAAAAGTGAAAACGAGAATGAAGAAAAAGAAAATCCAAATTCCAAAGCTATAAAATCATACACACAAAATACATCACAAGATTACATAGGAAGTCAATATAACAAAAGTGCATAGTGGCAGAGAGGAAGGGATTCGAACCCTCGGTGAGTTGCCCCACACACGCGTTCCAGGCGTGCTCCTTCGACCGCTCGGACACCTCTCTAAAAACGAAAATTATAACTTATTTTTTTAAATTTACACTAAAAAAGGGAATTTATGAAGCTTTTTTACTCTTGTTTTTATCTTTTTGTTTTACTTTTTTTAAGCGCTTGTTCAAATCATGCCAATGTTAATTTATCTTACGAAAAAGCCTTTATAAACAAACAATGCGATGAAAGCACCCTAGCTTTAAAAAATGCAGACAAAGACACCATATACACAGGGTTAAATTTAGCCTCTTTAGCAAGAGTTTGTAAAGATTATAAAAAAAGCAATGCATTTTTTGATAAAGCAGAAGAGGCTTATAAATACGATGTAGATTTGCAAAATGAGTTTCAAAAAGCCACTAAAAATTTTAGTGAAATTTTACTTAATGATGCCATCAATGACTATCAAGGTTATTTTTATGAAAGGATTATGCTAAATACTTACAAAGGTTTAAATTATATGAGTTTAGGTGATTTTAAAAACGCAAGAGTGGAATTTAACCGAGCTTTATACAGACAAGATAGAATGAAAGAATATTTTTACGATTATATACAAAAAGCTCAAGAAGAATACCAAAAAGAACTTCAAAAAGATAAAAAAATATATACAAGTTTTCAACAAAATTTAAACCCTATCTATAAACAATATGATAATCTTCTTAGTGCATTTAACGCAAATAAAAACTATACTAATATCTATGCTACTTATCTTAGTGCTTTATTTTTCTTTTTCGATAAAGATTATATTAAAGCCTATGATCTTTTAAAAGAAGTAGCCTTAAGCGATGTGAAAAACAAACAACTTCAAAAACAATTTCAAGTATTTGAAAAATTCACTCATTTAAAAACATCCTTCCCTAAGCAAAAATATATTTTTATTATATATGAAGATGGTTTTAGCACTACAAAAGAAGAATTTAATCTTACTTTGCCATTTGTTTTTAATGATAATCTTGCAAATATTAGCGTAGCTTTTGCTTATTTAAAGTCAAGAAATGCTTCTTATAAATTCTTGCAAAGTCAAGATGAAAAAACTCAAAATTTAATTTATTTTGATGATATTATAGCAAGCGAGTTTAAAACTCTTTTACCTTCTATGGTGATGAAAACCCTAGCCTCAAGCGCACTTAAAACTTCAATTAATTTAGCCATAGCTAATAATGATTCAAGTGGTTTTTTATCATTTATTAGCACTGTTAGCACTATATTAATCAACAAAGCAGATCTTAGAATGTGGCAAGCTTTACCAAAAAGTGCTAGTATTTTAATGTTAAAAAATGAAGGTCTGGTTAAAATTTATGACAACAAAGAAAAAACAATCTTTGAAGATGAGTTGGAAAAAGATAAAAATTATATTGTACTTATAAGATCTTTTGTGCCAAATTCAAATATTATTTATAAAATTAAAGAACAATAAGGAGATAAAATGAAAAAAAGTTTATTTTTTATGATTTTTGTACTTTTAGTTTTCAGTGCTTGCTCTTCACAACCAAAATATACCGACGGTAAAGCTTCTCAAAAAGTTCAAGGCGATGCACTTACTTTGGGACTTGATAGAGAAGATTTTGAAAAAACTGCCGAAGATATGATACAAAGTTTGCTTAGTGATCCTGCTTTTGTAAATTTAAATAGCTCTAATAGAAAAGTTATTGCTATAGGAAAAATCATCAATGACACCCCACAAAGAATAGACACAGACAAACTCACTTCAAAAATTACCATAGCATTAAGAAAATCTGGTAAATTTATACTAACAACTGCTGTGGCAGCAGGTGGAGCAAAAGATAGCTTATCTCATGATGTAAGAGATTTAAGAGACAATGAAGAATTTAATCAAAACTCCATAGCTAAAAAAGGCACACTTTTAGCCCCAAATTTCTCACTTTCTGGTAAAATCAGACAAGATACAGTAAAACTATACAATGGTAAAATTCAAACTGAGTATTTTTTTCATTTAATTCTCACTGATTTAAATAGTGGCTTAGCTTTTTGGGAAGATGAAAAAACTATTAATAAAACAGGTGAAGGTAAAAGCGTAACATGGTAAAAAAACTACTAATACTTTTTTTCACTCTTATTTGTCTTTGTCAAGCACAAAGTGCTTTAAATAAAGAAAGCTATGGCGAGGGTTTTGGAAACACAAGGAATGAAGCAATAAAAAACGCCATTAATGAAGCTCTGGGAAAAATGGAAGGCTTAAAACAAGTCAAGCTTAAAAAATTTGAGTTTAATTTTAATGGAAACTTCAATATAGGCTATGATGAAGAAATTGATTTAGTCAGCAATGGAGTTTTTAATAGTTACGATATTAAATCTTTAACTCAAACAAATCAAAATGAATTTCATGCAAAAGTTGTAATTTACAAAAAAATTTATAGTGAAAAAAATCTTGAAGATAAAAGCTCTTTAATCATCATCAACAAAGTTAAAGATGAACTTTCAGCTAAATTTGAACAAGAACTTTTAAGTGTATTGCTTCAAAGTAAAAAATTTAGAATTTTAGACAGAGTCAATCTTAATCTTTATAGTCAAGAAAAATCCTTGCTTATTAAAAATGCAAGCGATGATGAACTTATTAAACTTTATAATGTTTTAGGGGCTGATTTTTTACTCATTTTAAATCCTAAAATAGAACAAATACAAAATGAAATTAGCACTCAAACTTATAATATTAACATTGATTATCGTTTGATAGAATTTGCTACAACTCAAATCAAAGCCTCTAATACCTTAGAGTTTAAAATGAGTTCTACAAGCAACTCAAGTAGACAAAAAGCCCTTAGAGGTATTGCTACAAAAATTACCGAAGATATTTTTAAACATTCTAAAGATGATCAAGAAGAAGAAATAGAGCAAGGTTTAGATGCAAATTACCAAATCAATAATGAAGGTGGAGTTAATTTAGGTTTTTAGCCTCTAAAAACTCGCACCTTTTACAAAGTTCAGCTTTTAAAATTCCTTGTTTAAAACATTTTCTTAATTCTATATATAAAGAGGAATTTAAAAGCTCACTAAAATCTTTCTCAAAACAATTTCCAAGTTTTATATCCGCTTTAACATCTAAACAACAAGGCACTAAAGTTCCATCACTTAAAATAGCAATTTGTCCATTTAAAGCATAACAATATCCTTTCTCTCTAATAACCTCATCTTCTAAAGAAGGCCATTTAAAAAGTCTAGCTTGATGTAAAATAATATGCCTTTCTAAGCGATTTTTAGCTTTTTGCTTTTGGATTTTTACTTTAAAAATTTGCTCTAAAAAATCATAGATTTTTTCATTTTCCAAAGGTGGGTTGAAATTTTTATCTAAATTCCAAAGTCTTAGATTGATAAAAGATTCTTTTTCTCTTTGCATATGTAAAAAAATTAACTTTAGAATAGGATCAAAATACTCGTTCAAATTTATCTTACTTTGGGCTAAAAAAGCACCTAGTGAAATATTAATTTGTCGTATGTTTTTAAAATTTAAAATAATATTTATTTTCTCATCATCAAAATAAAATCCACTTGTTGTAAGCTCAATTGGCATATTATATTTTAAAGCAATATCTAAATAATCTTTCAAATTTATAATTTTTAAAGGATCTCCAAGCACATGAAATGTAAAAAGCTTAGCGTGATTATGCACGCTTTTACAAATTTTTTCAAAATTCACAAGATTCATTTGCCTTCTTTGTGCTTTTTGAGTAGGACAAAAGTCGCATTTTAAACCACAAATATCACTTAATTCTATATAAATTTTTTTAAATCGCATAAATACTCTTTTTAAAAATATCATATGCCTTTACAGCAAGTTTTGAAATTGCAATATGCTCCAAATCTTCATAAGCAAAAGCTTTCGTTTTGATATCTTCAAAATTATCATCTTTTAAAAAATACACCTTGGCATTGATTTTGTATTTAGTGTAAGAATGTTTAAATTCTCCTATAAATTTTGCATTTTTTTGGTTTTTATATTCTAAAAAATTATACATATTAAAATACAATTTTTCTTCACTTTTAACAAGCAAAAATTGCTCATTTTTTTGTACTATAAGTATATTTAAAATGGTATTTTCGTATTGATTTTTTTTAGTTGGGTTGAATTTTTCATATTCATTTTTTCCACTACAAAAGCTTGCTAAAGGGCAAACTTCACATTTTGCATTTTTAGGTAAGCAAACCAAAGCCCCTATATCTAGTAAAGCTTGATTATGATCAAATGCACTATCATGGTTTAAAAATTCTTCTGCCTTTTGTGTTAAAAGTTTCATACTAGGATTTTGCAAGCTATAAAACCTACTCAAAACCCTTTTAATATTTGCATCAACAAAAGCCACAGATTGTAAAAAACCAAAACATGCTATAGCTCCAGCTGTATATTCTCCAATGCCAGGAAGTTTTTGAAGCTCTTTGATATCAAATGGTAATTTTGCATTAAATTTTTGCACACAAATTTTTGCACTTTTGTGTAAATTTCTAGCTCTAGTATAATACCCAAGCCCTTGCCAAGCTTTTAAAACCTCATCTTCACTTGCTTTTGCCAGAATTTTTAAAGAAGGGAATTTAACTAGAAATTGAAAATAATAATTTTGCAAAACACTCTTAACCTGAGTTTGTTGCAACATAATCTCACTAACATAAACTGCATAAGCAATATCAATATTTTGCAACTTTTCTAAATCATTTTTATTGGCATATTTTTTATATTTATCATGCAAAATACGCCAAGGTAAATTCTTCCTACCATTTTGATGGTACCAATTTAAAATACTTTGATGAATTTTTTCCATAAAACTTTCTTTGTTTTTATAAAAAATTATACAATCAATTCTTAAAAGCTTTGTGCTAAAATTAAAAAAATATTTTATAAAGGAAGTGCTTAATGAAAAGTTTTTTTAAAGGATTAGGTTTAGGATTGTTATGTTTGCTGTTATTTATCTTAGGTGTTATTTTTAATACCGAATTTCTAGGTTTAAAAAACCAAAAACAAGGATTAGAATTTTCAAGAAATATAGAAGTATCTAGCGAAATTACACCAAATATCTACAATACTGTGCTAAATTTTAGTGCTAGTGAGGAACTTGGCAATAAAACCACAATCTCACAAGAAGAAAAAAATCACATAGCTAAAACTTTCAAAGGACTTTCAGAGCGTATAACAAAAGAAAATTTTTGCAAAGGTGGTAGTTACACACTAGAACCAAGTTATAACTACTATCAAGGACAAAAGACATTTAGTGGATATAAATTAAATTCTGATTTTATCTGTCAAATTCCACAAGACAAAAATAAAGAATACGAACAACTTGTTAAAGACATAGAAAATATTAGCGCTACTAACACCTTTATTTCTTTTAACACCAAAGCCTTACAAGCTAGTTTTGATGAAACAATTTTAGAAGCAAATAAAGAAAAATTATACGATCTTGCATTAACAAAAGTATTTGAAAAGACTCAGTATTATTCTAAAACTTTAGCAAAATCTTGTAAAATAAAAAATATTTATTTTGATGGAAATAACATAAGAAATTTTAACTCAAGCTTAGCCAAAACTGCTGATAGTATAGTTTTACCTATTATTAAAAATGAAAAACAAACTCTCAGCGCTGTTGCAGTTTTCGAATGTCAATAAATTTCATTTTGACTTTATTTTGAGGTTTTATAATTCCTTATCATTTATTTAAAGGAGAAAAAATGAAAAAAACTGTAAGTTTATTTATTGTGAGTTCTTTAGTCGCTACTCTAGCTTTAAGTGCTGATTTTTCAAAAAAAAGCAATGATGAAATCTTAAATCTTGCAAAAAGTGTTACAGCACAAGATCAAGCAGGTTTAATGATAGAAATGCGAAAAAGAATGAATGAAATGAAATATAATGATGCACAAGAATATCACTACCAATTTAGAAATAATTTAAGACAAAATATTTCTAAACTAAGTCCAGAAGAAAGAATTCAAAGAAGAGCTATTGTGCAACAAAACATGCAAGATATAACCGACAAGATGAATGGTAAAGAAATAAGGGAACTTAATCTGCATCATAGGGGTTATTCTAAAGGCATGCATCACAGAAATTATCATTTCCAAACACAGCCATATGATTGCCCAATGAGATAAGATGTCTGCTAAAATTTTGCTCTTAGAAGATGATTTAAGCTTAAATGAAATCATTGCCGATGTTTTAGAAGATGAGGGTTTTAAAGTTTCTTGTGTATATGATGCACAAGAAGCCCTAGAAAAAGCATATGAAAAAAATTATGATCTTTGGATTTTTGATGTAAAAGTTCCAAATGGCAATGGATTTGAAATTTTAAAAGAGCTTAGAGAAAGCTCTAAAAATACTCCAGCCATATTTTTAACCTCTCTTTCAATGCTTGATAATGTAAAACAAGGATTTTTAGCAGGCTGTGATGATTATATTAAAAAGCCATTTGATATAGACGAGCTAGTTATTCGCATAAAAAACATTATCAAAAGAAATTTTAATCATCAAAAAGAGGATTTAATTTCACTAAATTCTTCAAAAAACATTTCTTTTGACCCTATCAATAAAACTCTTTATCAAAATAAAGAAATTATCAATTTAACAAACAAAGAAAAAGAACTTTTGACCTTACTTTTAAAAAAGCGTCCACATTTTGTAAGTATTGAAAAAATTTTTAATGAAATTTGGACTTTTGATGAGGAACCAACCATCATGAGTCTTAGAGTTTATATAAAAAATCTAAGAAAAATTTTAGGAAAAGATATTATCATCAATCAAAGAAATATAGGTTATGCTATTAGGCTAGAAAATGAAAAGTGAAAATTTCAATAATACTATCTTTAAAATTCTAGCACTTTATATTATTACTAGCGGATTTTTTCTTACTATATTTTTCATTACTTTTTATCAAAAAGAAGCAAGTTATATTCGTCTAAATCAACTCACGCATATATATACTCACCATAATTATATTCTACAAAATATCATAGAATCAAGACACAACCAAATTCCACTAGAAAAAATTAATTTTACTGATATTTCTAATAAACTTAATACTTCATTTGCCATTATTATTGATAATCAGGTTATATTTAGCAACCTTTCTTTTAATGCTTTTGGAATTTTAAACCAACTTAAAAAAAATGATTTTATTTACACTAAAAATCAAAAATTATTTATAGATTTTTTAAGAGTTCGAAATCTTGACGCCTACATAGATAGTGACAATATAAAAAAACCTAGACATTATTTTAAATTTTTAAGACATAAAAATATTCACATCATAATAGAAACAAACGATCTTGGTTTTCAAAAAGAACAATATAGTAAAGACAATTATAACAATATCAACATCAACGACTTCTCTAAAGAATTATGGAAATTAAAATTAAAAACTATTTTTTATACACTTATTTGTATTACATTGCTTGCAATTATTGCTTATATGTTAATATTGCTTGTATTTAAAAATATAAAAGAACAATTTAATGCTTTAAATGATTTTATCAAAGATACCACTCATGAAATCAATACACCATTAAGTGTAATTTTAGCGAGTGTGAAAAAATTTGATGATACAAATTTAAATCAAAACAATATAAAAAAACTAAACCACATTAAATTAGCTAGCAAAAATTTAAACCACATCTATCAAAATCTTATAGCTTTAAATTTTTTTATCCAAAAAGATAATATAAAAGAAAACATCAATTTAAAAGAGTTAATCGAACAAAGAATAGAATATTTTGAAATTTTAACCACGCAAAAAAATCTTATTCTAGAAACAAATCTTTCAGAACAATTTTTTTATGCAAATAAAGAAGAAATACAAATTTTATTTGATAATCTTTTAAGTAATGCCATAAAATACACCAATTCTTTTAAAAAAATATATATTTCACTAAACAAAAATGCACTAATCGTTAAAGACGAGGGGCAAGGCATGAGCCAAAAAGAAATGGCGCAAATTTTTACTCGCTACAAGCGATTTAATCAAGATCATGGTGGTTTTGGTATAGGTTTAAATTTAGTCAAACAAATAGCAGACAAAAACAATATCAACATCAAAATATTGAGCGAGAAAAACAAAGGGAGCGAATTTATACTTTCTTGGCAAGGATAAAAATGGAAATTAATTTAGAAAAAATAAAAATGAATGAAGATTGGAAAGAATTTTTAAAAGATGAATTTTTAAAATCGTATTTTTTAGACATAAAAGTCAAATATATTAAAACTCTACATGAAGGTAAAACTATATATCCACCAGCAAATCTAATATTTAATGCTTTCAATCTCACTCCTTTAAAAGATTTAAAAATTATAATTTTGGGTCAAGATCCCTATCACAATCCAAATCAAGCTATGGGGCTAAGCTTTAGCGTACCAATAGGAACTAAAATCCCCCCATCTTTACTTAATATCTACAAAGAAATACAAGATGATTTAAATATCCCTATAGCAAAACATGGAGATCTTAGTAAATGGGCTAGACAAGGAATTTTACTCTTAAATTCTATTTTGAGCGTAGAAGCTAATAAACCTGCATCTCATGCAAATTTTGGATGGCAAAATTTCACAGATGCGGTTATTACAAAACTAAGTCAAGAAAAAGAAGGTTTAATATTTTTACTTTGGGGAGCTTATGCTAAAAATAAAAAAAAATTGATCGACACTCAAAAACATTACATTTTAGAGGCAGCACACCCTTCTCCTTTAGCTAGAAATGCTTTTTTGGGCTGCAAGCATTTTTCAAAAAGTAATAAAATTTTGCTAAAACTTGGCAAAACATCTATTGATTGGAATTTAAACTCGTAATTTACTTTAAAACTATATACTTTATAGAATTTTTAAATAAAAGGAAAGAAATGAATTGCCCAGTTTGTGAAAATACAGCTTTAATGATGAGTGAAAGAAATGGTGTTGAAATTGATTATTGTCCAAAATGTCGTGGGGTTTGGCTTGATCGTGGCGAACTTGATAAGATTATAGAAAGAAATGCTACTCAAAACCCCCAAAATACTCAACAAAGCTATAGTCACCAAAATTACAACCAACAAGCAAACTATCATCATAACAATGGTTATAAGTACAAAAAGAAAGAGAGTTGGCTTGGAGAATTATTTGACTTTTAAGCCAAAAGGCTTAAAAGTTTTATAATTTTATTTTGATTAAGGCATTCTCTGCCATTTTTGGCACCCATAAATACTCACCATCAAAAAACATATCCGCAGGACCTTTTATAGGATTTAGATCTAGTTTTACCTCTTTATTATCTTTTAAAGTATAAATATACCCTTGAAGATTTTTACCCCAGCTTGATACTAAAAGATTTTTATTTTGATCAAATACTATACCATCAAACTGCTCTATTTTCTGGTTTAATTCTTGAATTTTCTTTGTATTTAAATCAATACTGATAATTTTTCCACCTATTTTATCACTTGGATCATAGCCTGCTACCAATAAAGTATTTTTATTTATCAATAATCCATTTGGCCCACCATATTTTGAATCTAAATGGATAAAGTTTTCATATTTTTTGTCTTTTAAAAACACTTTGTGGATATATCCTGTACCAGTATCACTCACTAGTAATGTATTATTATCTAAAACCGCTATATCATTTAAAAATACTGCATTTTTTATAGGAAGTTTAAAAATTTCTTTTTTGCTTTTTACATCAAAACCATATAAGACATCAATATCTACAACATACAAAATATCACCTATTTTAGACATACCTTTTGGAGCATTAAGATTTTTGATAAATTCTAATTCTATGATTTTTCCATTTTTATCCAATTTTGAGATAAAACCATCGTTATCTTTATTTAATGGAGCCAACTCTTTTCCTACGTTAGACACATAAACCACACTTTTGTCTACATACACACTTTCAGGATGTGCAAAACCTTTAAATTCTTGCACCTCTAAAGCATTTGCACCACAAAACGCAAATAAAGCTAAAGCTAAAATACTTTTTTTCATATTGTTACCTTTCTTAATTTTTATTTACAAATTTTAATATAATTTAAAAATAAAATCTATCACTTTTAAGATAAAAAATATAAGTTTTTTGATTTTTGCTCTTGTTTTGGAGTAATACCATATCTTTTTTTATATCTTGCTATAAACCAAGCAGGGGAATTAAATCCAAGCTCATAGCAAATTTGAGTAATATTTTTAGTTGAAAATTCTAATAAAAATTTAGCCTTCTCAAAACGTTTATTGTCAAGCCATTCTTTGGGACTTATCCCAAAACTTTGCTTGAAATTACGGCTAAAACTTGCTATATCCATTTTACTAAATTGAGCCATAGAAGCTACATTTTCAAAATCATTTTGACAATATGCAAACATCTGATAAAGTTCTAATTTAAAACCGCTTATAATGGCTTTTAAAAAAGCTAGAAATTCTGCATTATCTTCACTATATAATAAAGATAAAAATAATTCTTCAAATTTTAATCTTAACAAATACTCGTTATTTTTAGAAGTATTCATACAAGGTAAAAAAGATTCAAAAATACTTTTAGTTACCAAATCTGATTTTAAGCTAAACAAACTTTTAGAATACTCTAAAGAGTTTAATTTGGAAATTAGATCTTGATATTTAAAAACAAGTTCTATTAAAATACTCTCTTTGAAACATAAAATAATAGACTTATAAGTATTTTCACTATTTAAATAATCTCTAATAGAAAAAGAATTTTTTGTAAAAAAAATAATTTCATCCTTGTTTGCTTTAAAATGATTATCCATAGTATAAACACTTTTAGAACCATCTAATATAAAAACCAAAGTATAATCTTTAAATACAACTTCTTGTTTTTTATCATTTAAGGAATTTTTTTGATAAAAACACAAAGAGAATAAAGAATTTTTTAAAACATTTGAACTAATTTTATTAAAGTCTTTTGGAAAAACTAACATTTTTACCTTTTTATAAGTTTTTTGATTATTGTATTTTATAAAAAATAACAAAAGACAATTTTTTATTAATAATATATGCTACAATAAAATAATTTTTAACAAAAGGAGAGAGAATGAAAAAAATTATACTAGGTTCTTTATTAGCATCAAGTTTTTTAATTGGAGCAAATTTAGAAAATTTTGATCCAAAAGCACAAAAAGATCATTTAATTATCAAAATGGAAATTCTTGATAAAAATACCAACAAAAATGCAGGTGAAGTAGTAGCGGTACAAACTCCTTATGGAGTAGCATTTTACCCAAATCTTCAAGGTTTAGAAAGTGGAATTCATGGTTTTCATGTTCATGCAAACGCTGATTGTGGAGCAACTGATAAAGGTTTAGGTATGAAAGCGGGTGGACACTGGGATCCTGAAAAAACCGATGCACATTCAAGTCCATGGGATGATAAAGGCCACAGAGGTGATTTACCGCCACTTTATGTAGAAAAAGATGGCAAAGCAACTAATCCTGTATTAGCACCAAAAATCAAAACTCTTGATGAACTTAAAAATCATTCTTTAATGATACATTTTGGAGGAGATAACCATAGTGATCACCCGGCTGCGCTTGGTGGCGGTGGTGCTAGAATGGCTTGTGGAGTTATTCAGTAATCATACTAAAGGCCAAAAAGCCTTTAGTATTATCTAAAAAGCTTAGTAAAATCAAAATCATTTGTAAAATCGTGGCTTGATCCGCCAAAACTTTGACTCGGACTATAAGTAGCAATAGCCACCGCAAGCTCACTAAGCATAGAAGCTATTTCTTCTCTTTTATCTATTATATAAGCTTTCATACCCTCATAATCACTAGTTTCTAAAATTTTTAAAGGGTTGCAAATTTCAAAAGCAAAAGCCTTTGAACCTACATTTACATTATAATTATTATCAAACAAAGCATTGCCTAAAAATGAGCAATTATCTATTATTTTCAAGCTTTCACTTGCAATTAATACTTTATCTTGCACATCTTCATAGTTTTTATCTTCTAAAAGTTTTGAAATTTTTTTCAACGAAGAATCTAAAATTTGCAAAGCACCGACAAAATCATTTGCATCGGTAATATCTTCACCAAATTTTTGTGTTTGATGTTTTAAATTTGCACCATCTATACTTGAACCTACTTGTCCTAAATGTTTTTGTAAGATTTCTAATTCATCTCTCATAATACACCTTCCTTGTTATTGCTATAACAAGAAAAGCATTTTTTATTCCAAATTTTGATCTATCCAAACCCTAAAATCTTTAGCAAAAAGCAAAAAAACCTCATCGTAGCTTTGGATTAAAATTTGAGGATTATTATCACTTAATTTTTTTTCATAGTAAAAATACTTACTTGCTATAAGTTTTTTAGTGTTTATTTGCACCAAATTTAAATTAATGCCTAATTTTATTTTAGAATGTACTTCATCGCTAAAATCTTGCTCTAATATATCTACTTTACTTTCTAAAACATAATCAGCACTAGCAAGACTATCTTGATTTAAAACTGCTTTAAATGCTCCTAAATCTTGTAAATGAAATTCCAAAAAAGATTTTATCATCAAAGCAGGATTTTCTTTCCAAAAGTGATAAGCATAAGCACTAACAACATGATCTTTTTTATAAAAAATTTCATTAGTATAAGCTAAGCCTTTAGGCAAAGAAACTATAATAGTTGCATTTTTCTTTTTATTTTGACTTTGCTCTAGCTTTTCTAAATTAATACTAAAATATTTATTTGCAGGCAAAGTTTGACTTGGACTAATCAAAGAACAAGCACTAAAAAAAATAGCTACTAAACTAATATATAAAAATTTCATTTTATTCTCCTGGAGCATATTGAATGGCTTTATCTTTATAAATTACATCTGAAGGATTTTGTTTTAAATTTTTTAATAATTGCGTAAAATCTAAAAATAAAACTCTTAAAATATCTAAATTTTCATTTAAAAGCATTCTGCTTTTATTAAGCTCATTAAGTTGGCCATTAGCGTTATTTAAAAAATTTGAAAATTCATCCACACTTTTACCAAGTTTAGAACTTGTCTGATTTAAATTTTCCAAAAATGCTGGCGCCTTAGTATTTAAATACGCAGAAAACTCGGATGTATTTTGTAAAATATACTCTATATTTTTTAAATTTTTATCACTTAAAAGACTTTCTAGTTTTACTTTTGAAACATTAATAAGCTCTAAAAGATTATTTGCTTGCTTATCTATACTCGTAAAAAAACTTTCCTTTGATTTTATGATAGGATACATACCACCATCTGCTTTTAAAACACTAGCTTCCTCACTACCTCCTGCAAGCTGAATGAATTTAAACCCTGTTATACCTTGAATTTGTAAGCTTGCATAAGTGTCTGTTTTAACCGCCAAATTAGAATCAAGTTTGACTAAAATTTTTACTCTTAGTTGCTTACTTGAGCTATCTATACTGATATTTTCAACACTGCCAACATCAACCCCTAAAAATTTAACTGGTGCTTTTACACTAAGACCTGCTACAGATTCTTCTATATAAATTTCATAATATTTAAAAGATTTCTCATCTTTTAAATTCCCATACCACACTATAAAAAACAAGCTAATAAAAAATAACACACAAACAAAAATTCCAATCAAAATATAATTTGCTTTGTTTTCCATTATTGCATAAACCTCTCATAAAGTCTTGGATTTTGCTCTTGCAAAGCCTCAACATTTCCCAAAAAACCAACTTTTTTATTCTCTATAATCAAAAAGCGATTTAACACATTTTTCATACTTTCTTTATCATGAGTAATTAAAACTACACATAATTTAAAGCTTTGTTTTAAACTTAAAAGCAACTCATCAAATTCTCTCGAACTATAAGGGTCAAGCCCTGAAGTTGGCTCATCCAAAAAAAGCAATTTCGAATCAAGTGCCAAAGCTCTAGCTATAGCAACTCTTTTTTTCATACCTCCGCTTAATTCACTTGGATAGAGTTTTGCCACACTCTCATCAAGCCCTACCATCTTAAGCTTCATCATAGCTATTTCTTTAATATCATTTTTATTAAGCTTTGTGTATTCAACCAAAGGTATGCTAATGTTTTCAAGTATATTAAAAAAGCTAAACAATGCTCCATATTGAAAAACAACACCCCATTGTTTTTGCAAAAACAAAGCATCTTCATCGTTTATATTTTTTAATTTCTTGCCTAAAATTTCATACTCGCCATTATCAAAATGCTCAAGCATTAACATTTGTCTTAAAAGCACAGATTTGCCACTACCGCTACCGCCTAAAATACCAAAAATTTCATTATCTTGCACTTCAAAGCTAATATCTTCATGCACACATTTACTTCCAAAATAAGTGCTAATGTTTTTTGCCTTTATAATCAAAATCCAGCCTTTGTCAAAAATACAGAAAAAATTGCATCAAAAGCTATCACCCAAAAAATAGCATTTACCACACTTTTTGTCGTATAAACACCTATGCTTTCGGTAGTTTTTTGCACAAAAAACCCTCTAAAACAAGCAATAGAAGCAATCAAAAATCCAAAAATAGGTGCCTTTATAAGCCCTATGATGATGTGCTTTAACTCTACTGCCTCTTTAAATCGACTCATAAACTCACTCGCACTAATTTCTAAACTAAACCAAGCAACTACAATTCCACCTATAACACTTAAAATATCAGCCACTATTACCACTAAAGGCATGGCAAGAGCTAAGGCTAAAACTCTAGGTAAAATGATAAACTCACTTTCTTTAAAACCCATAGTTTTCATCGCATCAATTTCATCAGTAAGTTTCATTACTCCAATTTGAGCTGTATAAGAACTTGCACTCCTACCAGCTATAACAATAGCACTAATTAATGGTGCAAGCTCTCTAGTAGCAGAAATTCCCATCAAATCTACTATATAAATATTAGCTCCAAATTGTGCAAGTTGATACGCAGCTTGATAAGCAAGTACCACACCCACAAGCAATGAGGTTAGCATAATAATAGGCAAAGCATTAATAGCACTATTTTCTACATGATATAAAAATGCCTTAAAGCGAAGTTTTTTAAGATTTAAAAATGTTTTAAAACAAGTATAAATGATAAGCCCTATGAAATTTAAAAACTGCACCAAAAGCGTAAAAGATTCAACAACCTTTTTTCCTAAATTTTCAAAAAAATCTTTGATTGTTTTTTTATTTTCATAAGAATCATAAAAACTTTTGTAATGTTTTTGACAAAGTTCAAAAAGCTTAGTATGCTCACTTTTAAGATTTATCCTACTAAACTCAAAACCTTTTTGCTTAAGTTCATTTTCTAAAGCTAGAAAATACCTAATCCCAGCAGTGTCTATAAAATCTAAATTTGCAAAATCAAAAATAATATTTTTTTGAGTAGGAAAATCTAATTTTTCTAATTTTCCTACGCTAGTTTTATCCCATATACCAAAGACGCTAAAAATGCATTCTTGATTTTTAACATCTTTGATTATTTTATTTTTCATTACATAAACTTAAAATATATGAGCTTAATTTTTCCTCGCTAAATCCAAAATGCTCAAATACATCTTTATCTTTACCACTCTCACCAAAGCTTTCTATACCATAAAGTTCATCACAAATTTTATAAAGCTCATTTGAATTTGCAGCTTCCACACCTATAACCTTACCTTGCAAAATTCTTTCTTTATAAGATTTTTCTTGAGCGATGAATAATTCATAACATGGCATAGAAACTACATTAGCAATAACGCCTTTTTCTTTTAAAGTCTTAGCTACTTTTAAACACAATGACACTTCACTACCACTTGTTAAAAGTGTAAATTGCGCATTTGCATTTTCTTCTAACAAATAAGCCCCATTTTCCACATCTCCAAAAACAGGCTCACTTAAAGCACTTAATTTTTGGCGTGATAAAACAAAAACACTTGGCATATTAGTTTTAAGTGCGATCTGCCATGCTTTTACATTTTCAACCCCATCAGCGGGCCTAAATGTTAATGAATTTGGCATAGCTCTAAAAGTGCTAAGCTGCTCTATAGGCTGGTGTGTTGGACCATCTTCACCTACACCTATGCTATCATGGGTAAAGATGAAAAAATGTTTGATTTTCATCAAAGCTGCTATTCTTGCAGCAGGTTTTAAATACTCACTAAATATAAAAAAAGTAGCACAATAAGGCAAAAACAAACCATATCTTGCAAAAGCATTTGATATTGCAGCCATTGCATGCTCTCTTATACCATAGTGGATATTTTTTCCATTTGGAAAATCACCCATATCTTTGAGCTCAGTTTTATTTGATGGACCTAAATCTGCACTACCGCCTAAAAATCCCGGTAAAGTTTTAGCGATAGCATTTAAAATCATACCATTGCTATCTCTAGTGGCTAGATCTTTTCCTCTAAAATCAGGAAATTGTATTTTTGAAAAATCAGGTTCTAAAAGCTCTTTTAATAAAGCTTGTTTTTCCAAATCTAGCTTATTAACCTTATCTTGCCATTTAGCTTGTGCTAAATCCCCAAGTTCTATTGCAGCATTAAAGCGAATTTTAACTTCTTCTGGAATTTCAAAAGTTTTTTGCGGATCAAAACCTAAAGCTTCTTTTGCCTTTTTAATAAGTTCTTCACCCAAAGGTGCTCCGTGAGAGTGATGACTTCCTTCAAGCTCTAAAGCTCCTTTAGCTATCGTAGTATGAGCGATGATTAAACAAGGTTTTTTACTTTCTTTAGCAGTTTTTAACGCTAAATCAATTTGCTCAAAATCATGCCCATCTATCTCAAGTACTTCAAAATTTTGCGCTCTAAAACGATCTTTTACATTTTCATTAAAAGCAATAGCTACATCGCCTTCAATTGAAATATTATTACTATCATAAATGATAATTAAATTATCAAGCTTATGAAGTCCTGCTAAAGAACAAGCTTCATAAGAAATTCCTTCTTGTAAATCCCCATCACCACATAAACAATATACTTTGTGATTAATAATATCTTCACCCAAAAGTAAGCTTGCTTTTTTGGCTGCCATAGCAAAGCCAACTGCATTTGCAATGCCTTGTCCTAAAGGTCCTGTAGCAATTTCAACACCTGGGGTAAAAATTTCAGGATGACCTGGTGTTTTAGAGTGTAATTGGCGGAAATTTTTTAAATCTTCTAGACTTACATCATAACCGCTCAAATGCAAAAAGCTATAAAGCAAAGCACTAGCATGACCGCCTGAAAAGACTAATCTATCGCGGTTTAACCATGTAGGATCTTTTGGATTATGTACTAAATGAGCACTTAAAACACTCATAATATCCGCTAAACCCATAGGTGCACCCGGATGGCCTGAATTTGCCTTTTGTATCATATCAGCACATAAAAATCTTATAGTGTTGGCTTGTTTTTGTAACATCGTTTAACCTTTTAAATATTTGTCAATCAAAATTTGAAGCTCGTTAGAAAGCTTAGAATCTAAATTTTTCATTTTTTCTTCACATAGAGCAATTTTATCATCTTTTGCCTTTTTAGCACCTTCTAAACCCAAAAGTTTTACAAAAGAATTTTTATGCAAATCATTATGAGTTGGCTTTCCTGCTTCTTGGGTATCTAAAGTTGCATCAATAATATCATCTTTGATTTGAAAAACTAATCCTATCAAAAGCCCTATTTCATAAATTTGCTCACATTCTTTTTCATCTAACTCGCAAATTTCACAACCCATTTTTAAACTAGCTGCGATTAATCTTGCAGTTTTATGAATATGCAAAAACTCAACTTGTTCTAAATTTAAAGGCATATCTTCAAAATAACAATCAATAGCTTGACCGATAATCATACCACCAAGCCCTGCATTAAAAGCTAGAGTTTGTATGAGTTTTAATTTAACATTTTCTTTTAAATCAAGCTTAGAAAGCAACAAAAAAGCTTCAGTATTTAAAGCATCGCCTACTAAAATAGCTGTGGTTTCATCATAAGTTTTGTGTAAAGTCGGAGTTCCACGCCTAAAATCTGCATTATCCATAGCAGGTAAATCATCATGTATAAGTGAGTAAGTGTGGATAAATTCTAAAGCTAAAGCGGCACTTAAAGCATTTGGTATAAGGCTTGGCATTTTTGCTTTAACAATACCTAGTAAAAGTTGAGCACGAAAATGTTTCCCTCCTGCTTTTAACATTAGCGCTAAAGCTTCATTAAAAAAAGGATGAAAACTTTTTACCTTAGGCAAATTTTTTTCTAAATGCTCGTTAAAAAGTTCCAAAATCACTTAACAAGCCTTATAAAAAAGTCAAAATACCCTTTATTAAAATGCTCAAAATCATTATTTTTAGCTGAAGGGATATTGCTTGCTTGTCTTGAAACTAAAATATCAAAAGTATTAGCTTGAGCTAATACAGCTTGAAGTTCATTGAAATTGTTGATTTTTTGATTGTTAATTCTTAAAATCTTATCACCTTTTAAAAATCCAGCCATTTGTGCTTTAGAATTTGGAGTTACTTCTGTAACATTCATTTTCGTATCTACGCGCAACCCTAGATTACTATAAAAAGAAGTCGGTTTAGCTTGAACTACTTTTTTAGGCTTAGCAAATATACCCAAATCTTTATCAAAAACCGTCGTAGAAATATTGACATCTTTATTGTCTCTTAGCATATTAAAATACAAAGTTGCACCACGATCGGCAAATAAAATTTTCTCATTCAATTTTCTTATATCATTATAAACTTGTCCATCTACACTCACAAGTTCATCATTAAGCAAAAATTGTCCATTTTTGCGTACATTTTTTACATAAATTTTACCATCGCGTATATCAAAATCCACACCTATATCACCCCAATAAACATCAGGATATTTTGCAAAGTGTTTTAGATAACGATTACCAATGAGCTTACCATCTTCTAAAGTTATACCTAGCATTTTACAACATGGTGAGTTAAGTTCTCCAATTTTAGAAGTAAAATCAAGCTGATCACGTTCTGTTAAACTTTGTCCAAAATACTTCAAATGTCCTATATAGCTTTTATTATTATCTAAAATTCCTACCCAGCTATTACGCGTTAATTCTTCTTCATCTCCCATAGGCGCAGGGATTAAACTAAAATCTGTTTTTACTAAATATAAATTTAAAAAAGGATCGTATTTAGTATAACTGTTTAATTTTGCATTTTTAGTTTTAACTACTGCTAGGGTGTTTTCATTTAAAGCAAAAGCAGGCAATCCCTCATAAATCAACATACTAGCTTTGTTTTTTTCATAACAACCTAAAAAATCATTAAAAGTCGGTCTTGGTACAGCAAAAAGCACACAAGCTACACTCAAAATACAAAGTAAAATTCTCATAACATTCCCATTCCGCTAAATAGATTACTAGCCATTGATTTTTTATTTTGTTCTACCATTTTCATTACATCATTCATCGCTGCTATTAATAAAATTTGCATAGATTCTTTATCTTCAAGCAAAGAATCATCAATATTTATATCGATGATTTCACCTTTTCCATTAGCACTAACTTTTACTAAACCGCCGCCACTTTTTGCACTAAATTCTTTTTTTAAAGCTTCTTGCTCTAATTCATTTGCTTTTTCTTGAGCCTTAGTTAAAAGCTCACCCATTTTAGAAAAATCCATATTTTCAAACATTTATTTTCCTTCTTTTAATATCTCTAATACTACTTCTTTATCATTAAAAGGATATTTTACACCCTTAATCTCTTGATAAGTCTCATCGCCTTTGCCCAAAATCACTACAAATTCATTTTTCGTTTTAAGCTCTAATGCTTTTTTTATCGCCTCTTTTCTATCGCATTCTATAAAGACACTCTCATCTTTTTCTATACCACTTAAAATATCATTAATGATACCCATAGGCTCTTCTGAACGCGGATTATCGCTTGTGATGATGAGTTTTTTGGCATAGTGTTTGGCGATTTTAGCCATCAATGGACGCTTAGTTTTATCTCTATCTCCCCCTGCTCCAAAAACCACAATCAAATCACGATATTTTAAAGCATCTAAAACTTTTTCTATGCCATCAGGCGTATGAGCAAAATCTACAATCACATCTTTAGCAACCACTTGCATTCTACCCTCAATGCCACCAAAATTACTAATGGCCTTTTCAAGCTCTTTTAAATTTGGCTTTACAAGTTCATTCACACAAGCACTTGCAGCTAAAAGATTATAAAGGTTAAAAAGCCCTACCAAAGAAGAATCAATCATAAAAGTTTCTTTGCCAAAATTTACCACAGCTTCAATGCCATTTTTTAAAGCATAAGCTTTGATGTGATAATAACTTGGATTTTCTACTCCATAAGTAAAAGTACCTTTAACATTAAAATTTATAGCTTTTGCATCTTTGTTGATAAATTTCATGCACTCATCGGTAAAAAAACTTTCTTTTGCCGCTTGGTAGTTTTGAAAGTTTCCATGAAAATCTAAATGATCTTGAGTGATATTAGTAAAAATTTTAGCTTTAAATTCAAGCCCTTCAATGCGGTTTTGCACCAAAGCATGTGAACTTACTTCCATAATTAAAAATTCACATTTTTCCTTGCTTGCTAAAGATAAAAGCTCTAAAGTTTGTAAAATAGGAGCGGTAGTTAAGCCTTTTGGAGTGATATTTTTATCATTTATAAAACTACCTCTAGTTCCCATCAAGGCACATTTATAACCCAAATCAAGCAAGATAGAATAAATTGCACCCGCAGTGGTTGTCTTGCCATTTGTGCCTGTAATGCCTATGATTTTTATATTTTCATCTATATTTAAAAGTTTCTTACACTCAGCTATACTTATAACTTTTGCTTGTTTTTCTAAAGCTTGATGAATAAATTTTTCATTTTGAGCAGTTTTTAAGAAAAAACAATCTTTTTCGCATTCATTAGAATTATCACAAATGAAAGTATTTTCAATTTTTACTATCATAATTTAATTCCTTGATTTTCTCGCTAAGCTTGATAAATCTATAATTAGAATAAAAATGTACCGAAACATCTTCCATATAAGCTACAAGCATATCTTTATAACCATGCTCTAAAAGTTTTTCTAAAAAATCCACGAAATCTTCTTTATCATTAATGATAAGTTTATTTGATATTATAACATTTTCCAAAGCCTGTTTAAACCCAACTTTTGCTTCGCTAAGTAAAAAATCTTGATAACTCAAACCCTCAAAATCCTCACTATCTTCTTCAAACTGCACACTTTGACTAAGATTGATGAGCTTTTCAATGTCTTTATCTACTTTAGTATTTTTATAATTTTGCATAAAAAACTCAAAAAATACAAAGGCTTCTTCTGGACTTTTTAACGCCAAATCACAAATATTAATAAAAGTTAAAAGTCTTTTATTTTTACGTTTTTCATAAGCAAGAGAAAAATACATCTTAGCATTTTTAAAATCTTTTTTATAAAAGCACTCTATGGCTATTTTTTTATAATTTTGCAAATTCGCTTTCCCCGCCTGCTAAATTTACTATAGTGATATCTGGATGTATGTCGATTTTAAGCTGTTTTTCTAAGCCATATTTTAAAGTCGTCCCACTAGCTGGACAACCATGACAAGCTCCGGTTAGCTTCACATACACCACACCATTTTTAACCCCTAAAAAATCAAGCCCACCACCATCGTTTTCTAAAATATGCATAGTTTTAGCTAGACTTGCTTTTACAGGCTCTATTAATTCCTCATCACTAAAAGGCATATTCATAACTTTTCCTTGACTATTTTTATTTTAATTTTATCTTATTTGCCTTTAAAAAATGTAAATTATTATTTATTTTAGACATTTTGCTATACAATAGCAAAAATACTTTAGGAAATTTCATGCAAAAACGCACACAAATTAAAGGTTTTGAAAAATTAAAACTCATTGTCATACTAGCATTTTTATCATCTATAGCACCACTTTCAACTGATATGTATTTACCTGCTTTAAATGAAGTAGAAAAAAGTTTTCAAACAAATTCTTTCTACACCCAACTTTCTCTTGCAAGTTTTTTCATAGCTTTTTCTTTAGGACAGCTTTTTTATGGACCACTAAGTGATGTATATGGTAGAAAAAAACCTTTATATATTGGGATTTTTATTTTTGTTTCTTCAAGTATAGCTTGTGTTTTAGTTGATTCTATTCATGTTTTTATAGCTTTGCGTTTTTTTGAAGCCTTAGGAGGTTGTGTGGGTGTAGTTGTAGCAAGAGCTATAGTAAATGATGTTTTTGAACTCAAAGAAGCAGCGGGAATTTATGCATTAATGATGGTTTTTACCTCTTTAGCTCCTATGCTCTCTCCTACTTTTGGTGGTATTTTACTTGAATTTTTTTCATGGCGTAGTATATTTTTGACATTATTTATCTTAGGTTTTATTTTATTTATGCTTGTTATTTTTGCCCTAAAAGAAAGCAACCTCAACACTCAGGACAAAAAATTTAATCACAAAGAAGTTGTAAAAAGTTACAAAAAAATCTTAAAAGATCGTCGTTTTGTAGTGTATTTATTTTGTGGAAATTTAATATTTGCAGGATTTTTTGCTTATTTAACAGGTTCATCTTTTGTTTTTACGCGTGTTTTTGAACTAAGCGAACAACAATACGCCATGCTTTTTGGTATTAATGCTTTAGGTTTTGTAGTTTTTGCAAATATCAATGCAAGATTAGCTCTTAGGTATTCGCCTTATTATATTTTACCTAGAGCTTTTATCAGCGTGGCTTTTTTGGCATTTTTACTCATTCTTGGAGCAACTTTTGATCTAGGTTTTTGGGCTTTTGAAATTCCTTTGTGTTTAATCATAGCAAGTTTAGGTTTTATCTTACCAAATACCACTACTTTAGCTATGGCAAGATCAAGACAAAACGCAGGTAGCGCTTCAGCACTTTTAGGAGCAGCTCAATTTGCAATGGCCGGCTTTATGGCATTCTTAGTTAGCCTTTTAAACGCAAATACCCCTATACTTTTAGCAAGTATTTTAGGTGTTTGTACTTTTTTAGGAACTATTTTCTATCTAAGTTTAATCAATAAAAGAAAATTAAATA
This sequence comes from Campylobacter lari, assembly GCF_900638335.1. Taxonomy (NCBI): domain Bacteria; kingdom Pseudomonadati; phylum Campylobacterota; class Epsilonproteobacteria; order Campylobacterales; family Campylobacteraceae; genus Campylobacter; species Campylobacter lari. The sequence goes on along the minus strand of NZ_LR134508.1, from coordinate 105,093 downwards.
AAATCAAAAAGAAGTTAAGCGTGATTTCTCACGCTTAATTAAGCAATATTTTTGAAAAGATTCACTGACTACATCGAACCTTTTTCAAAAAACTTTATATTTATTTTCAAAACACTTATAAACAATTTATGTTAAAATTTCTCATCAATCAATAAAGGCTTTATTAATAAAAAAAATAGCTACTATCTTTGCAGGTGTTAATGGATCTGGAAAAACTACCTTGTATTATAATGAACTTGAAAAAACAAAGATTTTGGACTTAGAATCAACATCGATGAAATTGTAAGTAGCTTTGGTGACTGGAAAAATCAAGAAGATCAATTTAGAGCTTCAAGGATAGCCATTAAAATGCATGAAAACTATATCAAAAAAGCTTATGATTTTAACCAAGAAACCACACTTTGTGGCACTAGCATTTTATCTTTATTCAAAAAGCTACAAAAAATTCTTATACTATCAATCTTTACTACATCGGACTAGACTCTCCAAACACAGCAAAACAAAGAGTTAAAATTCGTGTAGCTAAAGGCGGACATGATATAAAAGAAGAACTTATAGAAAAAAGATACTATGAGTCTTTACAAAATTTTAACACTGTTGCTAAATTTTGTAATCACATTACTATTTTTGACAATACTCAAAATTATAAAAAACTCTTAGAATTTAAAAACAACAAGCTAGAAGTATTTGAAACTACCAAATGGCTAGAACCATTAATGATAAATTTTAAAAATCCAAGTTTATAAATTTTTATTTTAACTTGTCGATATGCAAATCATGCTACTCACTCCTTAAGGCAAGAAAGAAGTGAGTTAGCAATAGATTGAAGGCTTCAAGGCTATCAAGTATTACAAGGCTACCTCGATAACCTTGTAAAGCTTGATCCCAAGGTTTTAAAACCTTGGGTTAGAATTATTGTTTTAATTGAAGCAAAGTATTTAAAAGCTGATCACTTGTGGTAATCGTTTTTGAGTTTGCTTGATAACCTCTTTGGATTACGATAAGCTCAGTTAATGCACGACTTAAATCCACATTTGACATTTCTATAGCTGAGCCTTTTAAGCCCCCTCTACCACCTTCGCCAGCATGGCCTATAGTAGGACTACCTGAGTTAGCAGTCGCTTTGAAAAGGTTATTACCCATTTCTTCAAGACCCATATTATTTGGGAAAGTAGCTAGAGCAACCTTAGCTAGAGCTAGAGTTTTACCATTTGTAAATTCTCCATAGATATAACCATTCTCATCAGTTCTTAATGCATCTGGCTTTAAGTTACCCCCTGTGTAACCATCAGTTTCTTGTTTAGTGGTAGCTGAGTCTTTATCATAGCTTGTTAAACCATCAAAACCACCTGTTGTACCAAAGTCAAGTTTTATAACTTGATCAGGTTTTGAGCCGTTATTTCCAGTGAAATTTAACACATTTGGCGTATAGCTTTGAAGCGAGCCATCATTACCAAATCTTAAATTTCCTACTACTATGTTTCCTGGAGCACCATCACCACTAAAATTAATCTCTGCAGGCTCAGGCACTGAGATGATGATAGACCATTCAGCCCCACCATCTGCTGTTTTAGCTTGTTTGGTAAATTGCACAGTTAGCTCATGTCTAGTTCCTAATGAATCAAAGATTTCTATACTCGCAGTATGCGCTGATAAATACATGTCTTGAGAGTATTTTTCATTATTTCCTGCATTGAAATTTCCATCTAGCGCACTAAACATCGCTGTGAATTTATCATTAGTGGCGATTTTATTAGTTTCATTAGAATAACCTGTTACTTTAAAGGTCATATCTTTTGCACCATCTTGAGCTGGATTAGTAATTTTAAACCTACCATCACTTTCCACTACCACTTCTACACCAACATTTGCATCATCTGCTGTTCTATTACCACTACCATCATAATCTACCGCATATCTAGCATCTCTTTGCAAAAGCTCTCTTAAATCTTCAGTAGTATGAAAAACTCTCTGGCCATTCATTGACGGCCATGTTCCTTCTTGACCTGGAACTGGATTTGTACCTATATCAACATTATTTGAACTATAAATATATTCATGAGCAGTTATTACACTAATAGGTCCTGCATTTCCACCCAGCAAATCGTTTCCCGGATTTACAGGCCATTCCCCTGGAACTCCATTGTTTGTCCAAGTAATAGTTTCACCAGCTGTATTTGTTGGTCCCATTTGTATATTTAGATTTTTAGATTTTGCTGTTGTTCCTGTGCTATTATCATTTGTAAATGTCATTTTACCATCTACTATAGAAGCCACTACACCAGTTTCTGCCGTCTTAGCATTGATAGCATTAATAAAAGTATCTTTACCAACACCTGTAGCTTCTATACGAACACCATTTATAGTTATATCTAATTTGGCAGGTTGTTGAGTTCCATTTACATCAGTAAAACCCCAAAAAGAATACTGTGTTCCATCTACTGCCTTTCCTGCTTCAGTTGGCAAATCAGGCTGCAATGCTTGGTTGGATTGCCACTTAGCATCAGCATAACTTACCCATATACCTTGTCCATCTCTTAAATTTAAACCCTCACCTTGAGCGTTAAATACCACGCCCATATCAATACCTTTCTCAGTTACTTGTGCTCCACTTTTTGAGGTAGTATAAAACTCAGTGTGTCCAGTATCATTTTCATCTATAGGCTTACCTATATCATCTCTTCTACCATGAGTAGAATCTAACGCATAAATAGGTCTTTTTGCAGAAGCATTAGCACCTAAAGTGTTGCCACTATCTAAATTCGCTGTAAGTTTTACCGAAGAGCTTGGTCTAGCAGGCATACTCATGCCAGGTGGGATTACGATATCACCTACTGAAGTTGAAGAGTCAATTTGGCCTGTTTCTTGATTATAATTCCAACCTTGAACGGTATAGCCGTTATTATCTACGAAATTTCCTACTGCATCTGTTTTAAAATCACCTGCGCGGGTATAATACTGAGTAGTACCGCCATCATTTGAAACAATGAAAAATCCATCTCCATTAATCGCCATATCGGTATTTTTATCTGTAGTTTGGATATTACCCTGAGAGTGGATTCTAGTAGTAGAATTTACACCTGAACCAAGCCCAACTTGCATAGGGTTTTTACCACCTAGGTTGCCATCTGGAGCTGTAGCTATCTTAGAAGTTTGGCTCATAAGCGTTGAGAAATCTGCACGAGAATACTTAAAACCAAATGTATTAACATTGGCTATGTTGTTACCTTCTACATCCATTGCGTATTGATGTGCTTGGAGTCCTGAAACCCCAGCCCAAAGAGATCTCATCATAATTAAATCCTTTAAAAAATATTGCTTTGTGAATATCTCACAATCTTCTATTGCTTAGCAAAAGTAAAGCAATAAGTGTTCCAAAAATACAAATAAAATGAAATTAAAAAGTAGAAAATAAATTAAAAATTAGGTTTTAATGTGTAAAGTTTTTTTAAAATTACTCGATATAGTCAGTGAATCTTTTCAAAAATATTGCTTAATTAAGCGTGAGAAATCACGCTTAACTTTTATTTCTTTCTTTTAATTTAGCAATCACATCATTTAAACTCAAATCCGCATCAGCTAATAAAACATCTAAATGATAAAGCAAATCAGCCGCTTCATTTATAAGCTCTTCTTTGTCTTTAACAGTAGCAGCTAAAGCAGTTTCAACACCTTCCTCACCTACTTTTTGTGCTATGCGTTTAGTGCCTTTTGAAAAAAGTTCAGCTGTGTAAGAAGAACTTGCACAAGTACTTTTACGAGAATTAATCAGCTTTTCAAGACGTGACAAAAATACAAAATCAGCTTTTTTGGAAGTTTGTTCAAAACAAGATATGTCGCCAGTATGACAAGTAGGTCCGCTTGGTTTAACTAAAATCAAAATACAATCTCTATCGCAATCAAGCCCCATATCTATAATATGTAAAAAATTCCCACTTTGCTCACCTTTCATCCACAAACGCTCTTTAGTGCGTGAGTAAAACACAACCTTTTGGTGTTTAAAGCTTTCTCTTAATGCCTCTTCATTCATAAAACCTTGCATTAAAACTTCGCAAGTTTGATAATCTTGTATGATCACAGGAACAAGGTTATTAACCTTTTGCCAACTAATACTTTTTATAAATTCTTCTTCATTTATCTTCATAATGTTTCCTTAATTAAATGCGAATTTGTATACCTTGATCTTTTAAAAATAGTTTTAACTCTTTAATATCTATAAGTTTTTTATGAAACACAGAAGCTGCCAAAGCTCCATCAACACCAAGTTTAAAAGCGTCTAAAAAATGCTCTTTAGCTCCTGCACCCCCACTTGCTACTAAAGGCACAGGACAAATTTGTCTAACTTTAGCAAGTTGATCAAGATCATAACCCTTTCTCATGCCATCTTGATTCATCATATTTAGCACGATTTCACCTGCTCCTAGCTCGCATACTTGCTTTACCCACTCTAGTGTTTTTTTACCACTATGATGAGATTTGCTCTCATCTCCGGTGTATTTATAGACTAAAAGCTCATTATTTTCATCTTTAAAAGTATCTATACCTACGACTACACATTGCACTCCAAAGCTTTTTGCAAGACGTGAGATTAAATCAGGATCATTTAAAGCAGGGGAATTAATAGAAATTTTATCAGCACCATTTGCTAGAAGTTCTTTTGCATCATCTTCGCTTTTTATACCCCCTGCAACGCAAAATGGTATAGAGATATTTTGTGCTACTTTGCTTACCCAAGTTCTATCAATACGCTCATTTTTAGCTGAAGCTGTAATATCATAAAATACTAGCTCATCAATGCCATTTTGTGAGTAAAATTTAGCAAGCTCGATGATATCGCCCATATCTTCATGGTTTTTAAACTGCACACCTTTAACCACTCTACCATCTTTTACATCTAAACATGCAATTATGCGTTTTGCAAGCATTCTTTAGCCTCCTTTATGCTAAATTCTTTATCAAGCAAGGCTTTACCTACGATGATACCACTTACTATGCCATTTAACTTTTTAAAATCTTCTAAGCTTGCCACACCTCCACTTGCTTGGGTTTGTAAATGTGGGAATTTCTCGTGCAAAGTTTTATATAAAGTGATATTTGCCCCACTCATCGTGCCATCTTTGGAAATATCTGTGCATAAAATATGCTTTACATTTTTGTAAAAATTTAAAAGCTCAAATAATTTTTCATCGCTTGTTTTACTCCACGCATCAACAGCCACAAAAAACTCATCTTTAACACAAATACTATCAAGTGCTAAGACTATATTTTCTACACCAAATTCATTTAAAAGATCTTGTGTAAAGGCTTTATTTTTAACCGCTAAAGAGCCTATAACTACGCGTTTAACACCACTATCAAACAAAGCTTTTACCTCATCTTTAGTGCGAATTCCTCCACCTACTTGAAGATTTACTTTGATTTTAGAAGCTAGATTTTCTATAAGTTTTAGTTGTCTTTTGCTAGGATCTTTTGCACCGCTTAAATCCACCAAATGAAGCCAAGCAATGCCTTGAGCCTCATACTCTTGAAATTTAGCTAAAGGATCAAAACTGTATTCTTGCTTTTTAGTATAATCTCCTTTATAAAGCCTTACTACTTTGCCATCTATTAAGTCTAATGCTGGGATGATTTGAGTTTGCATTTTTACCTACATATTTATGAAATTTTTTAATAATATTTCGCCCGCTTCGCCACTTCTTTCAGGATGAAACTGCACACCATAAAAATTGTCTTTGTTTAAACTTGCACTAAATTTAGTAGAGTACTCACACTCTGCGATGGTGTATTCATTTAAGCTCACACAATAACTATGCACAAAATAAAAATAAGCTCCATCCAAGCCTTTAAAAAGCTCGTGCGAGCTAAAGACTTGATTCCACCCCATATGCGGGAAAGTAAAATTTGCTTTTTCTTGGAATTTTTGCGTATCAAAAGGCATAATGCCAAGTGTTTTTTGGTGTAATTCTTCTGAAAATTTACCCAAAATTTGCATACCAAGACAAATGCCTAAAAGTGGTTTTGTGGTAGTTTGGATAAAATTTTCTAAATTAAGTGCTTTTAGATTAGCCATTGCTTTAGCTGCTGTGCCAACCCCAGGAAGCAAAAGCTTATCTGCTTGTGAGAGTTCTTTTAAATCATGTGTGATGATACTTTTTTGCCCTAAACGCTCAAGTGCAAAAGCAAGTGAAGCTAAATTCGCACAACCTGTATCTATAATAGCTAGTTTCATATCACTCCTTTAGAGCTTGCTAGGTTTTCATTTTCTATTTTTATAGCCATTTTTAAAGCTCTTGCAAAGGCTTTAAAAAGTCCTTCGGCTTTGTGATGATCGTTTTTGCCTTTAACTTTTAAATGCAAACTCGCACCCATAGCATAGCTTAGTGAGTAGAAAAAATGCTCTATCATTTCTGTGCTTAATTCTCCAAGCTTTTCTTTTTTAAACTTAGCCTTATAAACTAAATGCGGTCTATTGCAAAAGTCAATCGCACAACTTGCTAAGCATTCATCCATAGGCAAAACAAAACCATATCTTGCAATGCCTATTTTTTGATCAAGTGCGCTTTTAATAGCCTCACCCAAAGCAAGTGCGACATCTTCTACGCTGTGATGTTCATCAACTTCTAAATCCCCTTTGCATTTTATCTCTAAAGATATATTTGCATGCGTAGCAATTTGCTCTAACATATGATCAAAAAATGCGATATTTGTTTTTATATCAGCTTTTGCTTTCTCATTAAAAGCTATTTTAACTTGAATTTGGGTTTCTTTGGTATTACGCTCTATGCAGGCACTGCGGTAATTTTGCAAGATAAAATCAGCGATTTGTTCCCAATTAAAATCGTTTTTGTCATATTTTAAACCTTGAATTCCAAGATTTTGTGCCAAAAGCATATCACTAGACCTATCGCCTATGACAAAGCTTTTATTTTTGTCATAAAGTTTATTTTTGATATAGTTTTCAAGCATGGCAGTTTTTGGCTTCCTACAGGCGCAATTTTCATGCTCAAAATGTGGGCATATAAAAATATCTTCAAATTCTATACCACAACTTTGAAAAACACTTAGCATTTTTTCATGAGCTTTGTCAAAATTTTCCTTAGGAAAAGAATTTGTGCCTAGACCATCTTGATTACTCACCATAACAAATTTAAAACCAAAATTTTTTAACTTTAAAAGCGCATTGATAGCACCTTTTTCAAACTCAAGTTTTTCTAAAGAATCGATTTGAAAATCATCTTTTGGCTCATCAATGAGCGTGCCATCTCTATCAATAAATAAAATTTTTGCACTCATTTTAGACTTTCTAATCTTAAACTCACGGCATTTTTATGCCCATCAAGCCCTTCAGCTGCTGCTAAAATTTCCACCACAGACCCAAGTTTTTTAAAGCCTTCTTTGCTAAGTTCTTGTACAGTCATTCTTTTCATAAAATCAGCAAGTCCTAATGAAGAATAAGACTTAGTAAAACCATAAGTTGGTAATACATGATTTGTCCCACTTGCATAATCTCCCATAGATTCTGGAGAATACTCACCTAAAAATACCGAACCTGCATGCATAATATCATCAAGCAAGCTAGATGGATTTTGTGTATGAATGATCAAATGCTCAGGTGCATAGTCATTTGAAATACTTATGGCATGTTTTATATCTTTTGCAAGAATGATTTTAGAGTGTGCTAAAGATTTTGAAGCAATTTCTTTACGCGAGAGTTTTTCAAGCTGTAAAGCAACTTCACTATCTACTTCTTTGGCTAGTTTTTCACTTGTGCAAACTAAAATCGCTTGAGAATCTGCTCCATGTTCAGCTTGTGAGAGTAAATCTGAAGCTATAAATTTAGCATTAGCAAACTCATCTGCTAAAACTAACACTTCAGAAGGCCCTGCTTGCATATCAATAGCTACCCCATGATTATTAACTTGCTTTTTGGCTTCAGTTACAAAGGCATTTCCTGGGCCAAAAATTTTATCTACTTTTTGCACACTTTGCGTTCCATAAGCAAGTGCTGCTATAGCTCCTGCTCCACCTATTTGATACACTGCATCAACTTTGCAAAGTTTTGCTACAAAAGCAATGGCAGGGTGTAGTGGTGCTGGGGAAGCTAAGGCTATGAATTTGCATTTTGCAATTTTAGCAGGGATGGCTAGCATAAGTGCAGTTGAAAAAAGCGGTGCTAAGCCCCCTGGTATATAAAGCCCTACTTTTTCAATGGCTCTTGTTAGCACCTTACAAGTTACCCCTTCAAAGGTTTGAACCTCTATGGTTTGGCTTTCTTGGGCTTTGTGGAATTTATAGATATTTTCATAAGCTATTTTGATAGCTTGTTTTAACTCATCATCAATTTGCTCTGCTAAATTACTAAGCTCTTCATCGCTTAGTTTGATGGAATTTAACTCTACTTTATCAAATTTTACAGCCATTTGTTTTAAAGCTTCATCGCCATTTGTTTTGACATCTTCAATGATTTGTTCTACTATGGTTTTAACCTGTGCATTAGCACTCATAGCAGGACGCTTGAGTGCTAATTCTTGTTCGCTTTGGTTTAATTTTTCAAAATCAAGTATTTGCATTTTTATCCTTTAAGAGAGCATTTTTTCAATAGGTAAAACTAAAATCGCACTTGCACCTTCTTTTTTTAAAGCTTCCATAGTTTCCCAAAATAAATTTTCTTGACTTACCATGTGTAGTGCAACTTTGGCTTTATCATTTTCTAAAGGTAAAATCGTAGGTTTTTCAACACCTGGTAATAAAGCTGTAATTTTTTCTAGCTTTTCAATAGGAGCGTGAAGCATGATGTATTTTGACTCTCTTGCTTGCATAACTCCATTAATCCTAATGAGTAATTTATCGATTAATTCTTGTTTGTGCGAAGCTAAGCTTTCTTTTCTTTGGACTATGCAAGCTTTTGATTTATAAATCACCATAACTTCTTTAAGCCCATTTGCTTTTAAAGTAGCACCACTTGAAACTAAATCACAAATTCCATCAGCTAAATTTGCACTTGGTGCTACTTCAACTGAGCCTGTTAGCATACAAGTTTTATAAGGGATGTTATTTTCCTCCATAAAACGCTTTAAAAGCTGTGGATAAGAAGTTGCTATGCGTAAATTTTTAAAACTTTCTATACCTTTATACTCGCTAGTTTCTGGCAATGCTAAAGACAAGCGACACCCACCAAAATCAAGCTTTTTAAGCATGATAAAATCTGCATTTTCGTTTTTTGATTTTCTTTCTAACTCATTTTCTTCTAAAACATTTTCTCCAACTATGCCAAGATCTACTACTCCATCAAAAATTAATCCTGGTATATCATCATCTCTTACTCTAAGTAGATCAATAGGTAAATTTGTAGAAAAAGCAATTAAACTTTGATCGTGTATGCGAAGTTTTACGCCTATAGACTCAAGCAAGGCGATAGAATCTTTGCTTAAACGACCTGATTTTTGTATAGCTATGCGTAATCTTGAATTTTCTTGCATTTTTTTCCTTTTTTGTAGTTAAAAGATTAATAGTAGCAAAAAATGGATAAAAATACAAAAAATAGTAAGTAAATAAATAAAAATAAGAAGTTTTAGCCTTTAAAAAGGCTAAAAATTAAGCTACGAATTCAATGAAAGCCATTTCTGCAGCATCACCACGGCGAATTCTTGTTTTAATAATTCTTGTATAACCACCGTTTCTATCTGCAAATTTAGGTGCGATTTCTGTTACAAGTTTGTTTGTAGCCTCTTTATCTTGTAAGCTAGCAAAAACTGCTCTGTGAGCATTAAAATCACCTTTTCTTGCACGAGTGATCAATCTTTCAACATAACCCCTTAATTCTTTTGCTTTAGGTAATGTTGTTTCTATTTTACCTGCCTTAATAATAGCAATGGTAAGGTTTTTTAATAAGGCTGCACGGTGAGTAGAAGTGCGACCTAACTTTCTATATCCATGTCTATGTCTCATTGATTATCCTTCATTTTGTGCTTTTAATTCTGTAATTTTTCTTTTTAGCGTTTCTTTTGCACTATCACTAAGTTTTGAATTTCCTATAGGGAAATCTATAGACTCCATTACACTTTTAATCTCATCTAAAGATTTTTTTCCCAAATTTTTTAAGTCTGCGAGTTCACTGACACTCATCAAGGCAAGCTCACCAATGTAAACCACATTTGCTTTTTCTAAGCAATTAAAGCTTCTAGCACTTAAATTTAACTCGGTTATATTTTGAAGTAATTTTACATGTTCTACTTCATTGTTTAATGCTTGATTTCTTACAGCATTTTGTGCATTAGTAATTTTATCAAACACTGACAATTGTTTATACATTGCTTCTAAAGCATTTTTAAAAGCATCACTTGGTGAGATTTGACCATCAGTTGTGATTGTAAAAACAACTTTCTCATAATCTGGATTATCCTCAAAAAGCACTTTTTCTATATCATAAACTGCATGTTTTACAGGAGTAAAGAATGCATCAAGTGCTATAAACTCAGAATCTAAGAAATTTTGAATTTCTTCAGAAGGCACATAACCTATACCTTTTTCAATAATTAAGGTAAATTCTAAATCTGCATCTTCATTAATCGTTGCAAGATAGCTATCTGCATTCACAACTTCAACAATTTCATTGTCTAAGTCTTTTCCGCAAATTTCTTTTGGTCCTTTAAAACTAAAAGTTACGATTTCTTTTTCAGAATCTGTTTTTAGTTTAAATCTTAATTTTTTTAGATTGATAATAAACAATGCTACATCTTCAAGCATACCACGCATACTATCAAATTCATGCGCTACGCCTTTGATTTTAACTCCTGTTGGAGCAAAACCTACTGTGCTTGAATAAAGTAAACGACGCAAAGGATGCGCCAAAGTAATAGCATAGCCGATTTCAAAAGGCCATGCACTTACTTTTGCCACTGTATCACTGATATTTTCAATACTAAACTCTGTTGGTGTATAAGCAGAAGTTGTAATATGTCTCATATCAAAAACCTTTATTATTTAGAGTACAACTCAACGATATATCTTTCCTCAACTGGAATGATAACTTCTTCTCTTTCAGGTTTTCTTGTAAAAATTCCAAATCTTTTATCTTTTTCTACATCAACCCAAGCAACTATACCAGTTTGAGCAGTAAGTTCGATCGCTCTTGAAATTTGAGGATTGTTTTTGCTTTTTTCAATCACTTCAATTTTTTGACCTGCTTCTACTCTATAACTAGGAATATCCACTCTTTTGCCATTTACTAAAATATGTCCATGAGTTACGAGCTGTCTAGCAAAACGGCGTGTTGTAGCAAAACCCATTCTATAAACAACATTATCTAGTCTTTGCTCTAAAAGCTGAATTAAAAGTGCGCCGGTATTGCCATCTTTTCTAGCAGCTTCACTAAATAATCTTCTAAATTGTTTTTCGCTAACTCCATACATAAATTTAGCTTTTTGTTTTTCTCTTAACTGGAGTCCATATTCGCTAATTTTAGCTTTTCTTTGTCCATGCTGACCTGGTGCGTAAGGGCGTTTATCTAAAGCACTTTTACCTGCTAATCTTCTTTCGCCTTTCATTGCCAAGCTTACGCCAAGTCGTCTTTCTAATTTCTCTACTGGTCCTCTATATCTTGCCATTATAATTCTCCTAAATCTTATATCTTATTCTTAGACACGACGACGTTTTGGTGGTCTACAACCATTATGAGCTAATGGGGTAATATCTTTTAAGAAAGTTACTTTAATACCTTCCATAGCACCTACACTCTTAACCGCTGTCTCACGACCACTTCCTGGTCCTTGCACTTTAATACCTACTTCTTTAATACCATGTTCTTTTGCTTTATTTAAAGCATCTTCTACTGCTTGTTGCGCCGCATAAGGAGTTGATTTTTTAGAACCTTTAAATCCTAAACCACCTGCACTGCTCCAAGCAATAGCATTTCCCATTTCATCAGTTACAGTAACCATAGTATTATTAAATGTTGCACTGATATAAACTATACCTTTAGCTATATTTTTTTTAACTACTTTTTTCTTAACTACTTTTCTTTTTGCCATTTTCTATCCTTATGATTTTGCACCAACGGTTTTTCTCTTACCTTTTCTAGTTCTGGCATTTGTTTTTGTTTTTTGACCACGAACTGGCAAGCCTTTTCTATGTCTTAAGCCTCTAAAGCTTCCTAGATCCATCAATGCTTTGATATCCATAGCAACTTGTTTTCTAAGATCACCCTCAACCATGTAGTTTTCTTGAATTTCTTTACGGATAGCTGCTGCTTCATCTTCACTTAGCTCATGAACTCTTTTATCGTAAGAAATTCCTGTTTTATCTAAGATTTTTCTTGAAGTATGCAAACCTATACCATAAATATAAGTCAAACCATATTCAATTCTTTTTTTCTTTGGTAAATCCACACCTGCGATACGAGCCATAAATTATCCTTGTCTTTGTTTGTGTTTTGGATTTTCGCAAATAATGCGAACTACGCCTTTACGACGAACTACTTTGCACTTGTCACACATCTTTTTAACAGATGGTCTAACTTTCATGCTTTACTCCTGTTATTGTAAATTCCACTTTTTTACAACTGCACCAGGTTTTTAGAGCAACCAACTATTTTCAAAATAAGTGGTGATTTTGAAAATACTTCTTCATACAGTTTTATTGCAATTTCTGCAAAAGTCCTAATTATACTTTACTTTTGCTTTTAAACAACTTAGACTTATTTGTATCTAAATGTAATACGACCCTTATCAAGACTATAAGGCGTCAGCTCTACTTTAACTCTATCGCCAGGCATAATTCTAATATAATGCATACGCATTTTACCCGCGATATGACAAAGTATCACATGCTTATTGTCTAATTCAACTTTAAAAGTTGCGTTAGGTAAAGCTTCAATTACATTACCATCGATTTCGATAATATCATCTTTTGACAATGCTTTCTCCTTTCTATAAAATACAAAGCTATTATTTTAACAAAATTTTTCTTTTTAAATTTTTAATATTTTTTACTATAATTATAAAATTACTACAAAAAAGAAAGTATTTATATGTCAAAAACCTTAAAAAAGAGTGATTACAAAACACTTTCCTTGTCTTCTTTAGGTGGGGCTTTAGAATTTTATGATTTTGTGATTTTTGTATTTTTTGCTAATTATATTTCAAGAAATTTTTTTCCAAGTGATTTAAGCGATTTTTGGAAACTTTTAAACACCTATGGAGCTTTTGCAGCAGGTTATTTGGCTAGACCACTTGGCGGTATAGTTATGGCACATTTTGGAGATAAATTAGGTCGTAAAAAAATGTTTATGCTAAGCATACTACTCATGGTTCTTCCAACTTTTTCTTTAGCTTTTGTGCCCACTTTTGAAACTATAGGATATTTTGCTCCTATTTTTTTGCTTCTTGTTAGAATAGCCTAAGGCGTTGCTATAGGCGGAGAGTTGCCAGGTGCTTGGGTATTTGTAAAAGAACACGCACCTGATGGGAAGGATAGCTTTTATATCAGTGCTATTAATGCTTCTATGGCTTTTGGAATTCTTTTAGGGTGTATTGTCGCATTAGTAATTAATCATTGTTTTAATCAAGAATCAATTTATGATTATGCATGGCGTATTCCATTTGCTATAGGTGGAGTGTTTGGTCTTATTTCTATATATCTTAGAAAATTTTTAGATGAAACTCCTGTTTTTCAAAAAATGCGCGAGGAAAATAATTTAGAAAATTTTCCATTAAAGACACTTTTTAAAGAAAAAAATATCTATTTAGATATCACTGTTTCCATGCTTTTAACATGGATGCTTACAGCCTGCGTAATTATACTTATTTTGCTTATGCCAAATTTTATACCAGAAATTTTAGTTCTTGACAAAACTGATGCTATTTTAATACAGATGATTGCCATTGTAATTTTATCTTGTGGAACATTGCTCGTTGGGATTTGGGTTGATAAATTTGGCTTTTTAATCACAAGTTTAATCTTTACAATAGGATTTAGCATATCTTGCTTTTTCTATTTTTATTTTTTTTATGCACAAATTTTACATTTGAGTATATATTTTTATTTTATTGCTTGTTTTTTTGGTGGTATAAATGCTTTAGCGCCTATTTTTATGTGCAAAATTTTTAAACCAAACATTCGCTTTAGCGGAATTTCTTTTTCTTATAACATAGCCTATGCTATAGCAGGTGGTTTTACACCTCAACTTGTATTTGTATTACATTCTTTAGCTATAAATCCAGAAAAATCTTTTACATATGGAATTTTTATTTATATTTTAATCTTATCCTTTATAACAGCATTAAGTGCTATATTTACTTATAGGAAATTAAGATTTTAATGTTATAATTGAGAAAAATTATTAATTAAAAATTTACAAAATATAAAAAGGAAATAATTATGAGATTTTTTATCATTTTAATATATTCTTTTTGCTCGTTAATAGCATTGGAAATGATTACACCAATTCCTGACAGCATACCTTATGATAGAGAAAAAGCTAAGCTAGGTAAAATGCTATATATGGACACAAGCTTATCAAAAGACAAGAAAGTGTCTTGTAATACATGTCATGATATTACAAAATTTGGAGTCGATAATAAAACTTTCTCCACAGGTGTTGATGGAATATTAGATGAACCATTTCACACACCAACAACCTTTAATGCTATTTTTAATTTATCGCAATTTTGGAGAGGAAATGCAAAAGATTTGCAAGAACAAGCTAAACATCCTATAATTAACCCTAAAGAGATGGGATTAAAGGATGGAGATGAGGCTGTTGAAATAATAAAAAATAACCCTGTCTACGAAACAGAATTTAAAAAATTATATGGCGAAGTTACTTTTGATAATATAGCTGATGCTTTAGCTGAATTCCAAAAAACACTACTTACACCAAATTCACCTTTTGATCGTTTTCTAAAAGGCGATAAAAATGCCATAAGCAAACAAGCAAAAAGAGGATATGATGCTTTTTTATCTAATGGTTGCATAGCGTGTCACCAAGGACAAAACATTGGTGGCAACATGTATCAAAAAATGGGAGTATTTGTACCTTACGATAATGGAACAAATTGGAAAGGACGCTATGAAATTACTCAAGATCCCCATGATCAATTTGTAGTAAAAGTGCCAAGTCTTAGAAATATAGCTAAAACAGCTCCTTATTTTCACGATGGATCTATGCCGACACTTGATGCTTGTGTGCAATTTATGGCATATTATCAACTTGGTAAATTTCTAGAACAAGATGTAGTTGATGATATAGTTGCATTTTTAAATTCTTTAACAGGAGAATACCATGACCCACTCAAATAAAAAATATTTTTCTTTCTTAAAACAGTTTATTACATTGTCAGTAGTGGTTTTGGTATTACTTTTAACCCTAACATTATTTATCTTTAATACCTACAACACTACAAAAAGAAATTCACTCATCATGGGTTCATTTCAAAAATTAGAAATTCTAGATACTAAAATAGATGAGGTTTTTAAAAATAAACTCAACTTACAAAATTATGATACTAGCGTTGCTTTAGTGCAAGAATTTGAAAATACTTTGGTAATTTTAAAAGCTAATAAAATTGACACCAAACAAATAGAAGCAATTTTTGAGAAAAAAAACACTCAATTGCAACATTTTAAATCAGCTAATTCTATTGCTATAAATTCAAAGCTTTATCTTTATGAAATTCAACAAGAAATCATTAAGCAAACAAACCAAACAGCACTTAATATCCAAGAAGCCAAACAAATAGAATATGTCGGAGATATACTAAGTATTATAGGAACCATGGACATACTAGAACCTTTAGCGCAAAATCGTCTCCAAAATTTAGTAGCAAATTTAAACACAAAAGGCTCACAACTACCACAAGATTTATTTGAACTTTTTAGCACACATTGCAAAATGATACTAAATCAAATTAAAATTTTAAAAGATAATTCCCAAAGTTTTCTTGATCAAGAACTACAAAAAGAAATCATTGCTCATAAAAATTTAATTGCTCAAGAAATTAATCTTAACAACAAATATAATCTTTACACCGCTATAGGAATTTTCTTATTTATTTTAGCTGTATTGGTATTTTTTATATTGCTGACATTAAAAAAAGTAATTATACCTATATCTTTGCTAGAAAAATTAAGTGCAAATTTAGCTGGAGAGCATGCGAATTTAAGTGCAAGATTAGATATTGATAAAAAAAGTGAATTAGCTACAAGCGCTGGCTATATAAACTCTTTTATACAAATAGTGCAAAATTCTGTTTTAGAAGCTATACAGACTGCGAGTTCAAGTCACAAAAGCTCACAAAAACTTTCTCAAAACGCTGAAGTTTTACAGCAAAGCTCACTTTTACAACATGAACAAATTTCTAATGTACATGAAATAAGTTCTGTTTTAGAAAGCCATATAGACTTAACTCAAAACTTAGCAAAAAACACTATAAAAGATATGTATGATATGCAAGAAGTAATGGGAAAAGTTGAAACTACATTAAAAGAATTAGTAGAGCTTATATTATTAAGCGGCGAAAAAGAACAAAGTGTTTTAAGTGCTATGGATATACTAGTGCAAAGTGCTGATAGTATAGTGGAAGTTACCACTACTATTAAAGATATAGCAGATCAAACTAACTTGCTAGCATTAAATGCTGCTATTGAAGCTGCACGCGCAGGTGAACATGGTAGAGGTTTTGCAGTAGTTGCTGATGAAGTAAGAAATCTAGCTGATAAAACCACAAAATCTTTGGTTGCTATAGAAACTACTGTGAGAACTATAGTGCAACAAATCAATGATAATAAAAGTTTGATGGATGGAATTCATCAATCCATGAACGATACTTCTAATAAAGCCAATATCTTACAAGGTGAAGTTGGAACTTCTATAGAAAAATTAAAAACAAGTATTCATTCTACTAAGATCATGGAAGAAAAAAGTGATGAATCAAAAGCTAAAATGAATGAACTAGAACAAAATATAGAAAAAGTAACCGAACTTGCAAATTGTGTTAAAAATTACTCTCTTGATTTGACACAAATTTCACAAGATGTTTTAGAAAATGCTTCTAAGCTTTCAGAAAAATTAAAAACATTCGAGTAAGAAAGATTTAAACTTTCTTACTTAGATAAAATATCTGCCTTACCATTTATAATAGCAACACAGTGCTCATAATGAGCTGCATTTAAACCATCTTTACTTCCTGCTTCCCAATTACCTTTTAAATGTACCGGGGTACCATCTTTTTGACATACCATAGGTTCTATGCAAAATACCATGCCATTTTTGATTTTAGGTCCACTTTTTGCACTAGCACCTGGTTCTAAATAATTTGGAATTTCGGGCTCACCGTGTGGCTTTTTACCTATACCATGTCCACAATAACCCTTCAAAGGTACAAAACCTCTTTTGGTAATAAATTCACCAAGTTCATAAGAAAGCTCTTTAAAGCGCATACCTTCTTTAATAATATCTATAGCATAATACAAAGCATCTTTAGCACAAGCAATCAACGCCTCATCAGTAGCTGAAATTTTACCTATAGGTATAGTCCTTGCTGCATCTCCATAATATCCATCTATGCAAGTACCCACATCAAGCCCTAAAATATCACCTTCTTTTAAAATACGCTCATCACCCACACCATGAATGCAAGCTTGGTTAAGTGAAATACAAATACTGCCTGGAAAACCATACAAGCCTTTAAAAGATGGTTTGGCACCATGATCAAGTATAAATTCTTCTGCTTTAATATCAATTTCTTTTAAACTCATACCTGGGACTATAATATCCTCTAGATAATCAAGTGTTCTAGCTACAAGCTCATTTGCTTTGCGTAGTTTTTCTATCTCTGCTGGTTTTTTGATTTCTATCATTTATATTTTCCTTAAAATTTTTAAAAATTTAGCATTTATGCGCTTTTAAAAGCTTTAAGGAAAAACCTTAAGTTTTAAAACTTAAGGTTTTAACATACACTTGTAAGATTAGTAGCTAAGCCACCTAAAGAAGTTTCTTTGTATTTTGAGTTCATATCCTTACCAGTTTCATACATGGTTTTTATAACCTCATCAAGACTTACTTTTGGAGTAGATTTTCTACTCATTGCCATTCTAGCAGCTGAAATAGCTTTGATCGCTCCAAAAGCATTTCTTTCTATACAAGGAATTTGCACTAAACCACTTACTGGATCACAAGTTAGCCCCAAATGATGCTCCATTGCAATTTCAGCAGCATTACAAGCTATCTTTGCATCAAAACCCATCACAGTAGCCATGGCTCCTGCTGCCATAGAACTCGCACTACCAATTTCAGCTTGACAGCCAGCTTCAGCACCACTTATGCTTGCATTTTTCTTATAAAAAGAGCCTATCAACATAGCGGTAAGTAAAAAATTAATAGCCTTTTCATCATTAAAGCCAATCGTATGATTTTTAAGATAAAGCATTACAGCAGGCACAACAGCACATGCTCCATTAGTTGGAGCAGTTACCACTCTAGCTCCACTTGCATTTTCTTCTGCAATAGCAATAGCATATAAAGAAATAAAATCAATAATCCCCAAAGGATCACTTGTCATGGCCAAACGTTCATTAAGTCCTTTAGCACGACGTTTTAAGTGCAAATTTCCTGGAAGAAAATCTGAGCTTGGGTGAATGCCATTATAATAAACTTCTTGCATCACTTCCCAAATTTCTAAACAATAAGCTCTAATTTCTTCTTTGGTATGAAATTGAAGTTCATATTCATAAGAAAGTTTTGCTAGATCCCATGATTTTTCTTCACAAATTTTTAAAGCATCACTTGCATTGTTAATATCAAGTTCTAATTTAGTATGTTTTTGCTCACAAGCTCCATCTTTGTGTTTTTGAAGCTCAGCTTCACTCATAACAAAACCACCACCCACTGAATAATAAATTTCTTCAGCAATGATTTCTCCGTTTTCATCATAAGCACTTACTTTTAATCCATTTTCATGCAAAGGCAAAAAGTCTTTTTCAAAAATCAAATCCTTATCATAATCAAAATTTAATTCTTTTTGAGCATTTAAAACCAAAATTTTATCTTGTAAAATTTTATTAAACACACGATCTTGTAAAGCAGCATTGAGTTCTTTTGCTCTTAAGCCACTCAAACCCCATATAATAGCCTTATCACTTAAATGGCCTTTACCAGTAAGTGATAAAGAGCCATAAAGTCTGATCTGAATTTTTGCAATTTGTGTGATTTTATCTTTGATTTTTTCACAAAACATATTCCCTGCTAGCATTGGTCCTAAGGTATGAGAAGAAGAAGGACCAACACCGACTTTAAATATACTTAAATTACTACTCATTCACTAGCACCTTAAAAGGTATAAATTACAGTGATAATTGTCAAAACACCTGTGATAAATACAAAAGCATCCAAAGCTTTGTTTTGGAATTTTTTCATTTTAGAAACAGTATAAATTGCAATCATAGGCATTAAGAATAATATTGCAGCAATAATTGGACCACCTAAGCTTTCAATAAAGCCTAAAATACTTGGATTTACATAAGCAGTGATTAACATAATAATATACATTACTAAAGTTGAGTAAACTGCGATTTTTTTCAAATCAGGGTTTTCATTACCTGCTAATTTGCAACATTTTCTAACTATACCATAAGCACCCTCTCTAGCACCAAAATAATGCCCAAAGAAAGAACTAGAAATTGCTAAAAATGCAATTAATGGACCACCATAAGAAATAAATGGATTATCAAGCTTATTGGCAAAATAAGAAAGTACAGGTATATTTTGTGCCCTAGCTTCAGCAAGTTCTGCAGGAGTTAAAGAAAGCACACAAGATACCACAAAAAACATAACAAAAACAAGCAACATTACTGAGGTTCTAAATAACACTTGATTTGCTTTTTGTACTGAATTTTCAGGATATTGTCTTTTTACACTTAAAGAAAAAGTAGAAATCGCTGGTGAGTGATTAAACGAAAACACCAAAACTGGTAAAGTTAGCCATACTATAGTGATAAATTCTTTTGTTCCAGGAATAGCACTAAAGCTTTCAAATGACCATTGTGGGATAAGATATAAAGAAAATAAAAATAAAATAGCACACAAAGGATACACAAGCCATTCACATACTTTAGTGATTAATTCTTCACTAAAAAGCATAATAAGCATAAAAATACTTACCAAAACAAAAGCAAAAACCGCTCTATAAAAAGGAAGCAAATTAGCTACAGTTTTTCCTTGCTCATTAACACTTGTTTGATACATAGCGCTAATTGCACTTGCAAAAGAACCATTTGAATCTAAAAGCGGTAAGAATTGATTATAAATAAAACTTTCAAAAGTATTAGTTATACCCACACAATATGCTAAACAAATTGGGAAAATTGCAAAGAAATAAAGGATAGAAATAAAAATACTTACTTTTCTACCAAAATACTCTTCAGCTGCATGAGTAATGTCTTTATCATTACCATTTGCTTGACACACAAAACGACTTAAGGCTCTATGGCTTAAATACACCATTGGAAAAATAATCAAAGCCATCACAACAACTGGCCAAAAACCGCCAACACCTGCCTTAATAGGTAAAAATAAAATCCCCGCACCAACTGCAGTCCCAAAAAGAGAAAGCATCCAACGCGTATCAAAAGAATTCCACTTAAGATTATCCACATTTTCTCCTTGTAAAAAATAATAAAAAAAGCTTTTACCTAAAAAAACTTTTTGTATTATTTTACATATATGCTCTAGAGTAATTTGGCATAATTTTTTCTCTTTCATTTAAAGCAACTGCGGCTTCATTGGCAAAATTTGGATTTCTTAGTAATTTTCTACCATAACAAACCAAATCACACACCCCGCCCAAAAGCAAAGCCTCTCCTTCGCTAGCACTATTTATAAGCCCCACACAAGATACGGGAATTTTAACAACTTCTTTTAAAGCTTTAGCATAAGGAGCTTGATAAAGTGGTGCTATATTTGGCATTAAAGAAGGTTTATTGATATTTCCTCCTGCTGAAACATCTAGCATATCAATCCCTAATTTTTCTAAAATCAAGGCAAGTTTTTTACTATCTTCTAGATTCCAACCACCTTCTTGCCATTCTGTAGCAGAAATTCTTACAAATAAAGCAATATCAACTTCTTTTTTTATACGCTTAATGATATCACACAAAAGACGCGTTCTATTTTCAAAACTGCCACCATATTCATCATCTCTTTGATTTGACAAAGGCGATAAAAACGAACTAAGCAAATACCCATGAGCACTATGAAGCTCTACTGCATCATAACCTGCTTCTTTGGCTCTTTTGGCGCTTTGAATAAATTCTTGCTCTATTTGTAAAATTTCATCTTTACTTAAAACATGAAGTTTGGAAAATTTTTCACTAAAAGCTATATTACTTGGAGCTTTTATCATGGCTTCTTTACACGAGTTTTTACGGCCACTATGATTTAACTGAATGGCAATTTTAGCACCAAAATGATGACAAAGCTCGACAAGCTCTTTGTGTCCTTGAATTTGAAAATCTCCCCAAAGACCTATATCATTATCAGCAATTTTTGCATTTTCATTAATCGCACAAGCTTGAACTATGATAAGTCCAACACCACCCAAAGCTCTAGCTCCATAATGTATCAGGTGAAATTGATTAATCTTACCATCTAAAACTTGCGTTTCATACATATCCATAGGGGGCATTACGATACGATTTTTTACATAAAAATTTCCAATCTTTAGCTCACTTAAAAGTAAAGACATAACACCTCTTGAAATGTTTTTATATTACTATAATAGAAAAAAATTAATTTTTCTTAAAACATATAGCAATTTTAACTAATATTATTATTTTTAATAAATATTTATTAAAAAAATATTTTTTGAATATATTTTTTTATCTTAATAATAATATTTCAAATATTAAAACATTCTATTATTTTTAAAGAAAGTAAAATTCAAAATAAAAAAGTGTAAAAAGCACACAATTTAATCAAATAAATTTTTCTCAAAACACTTTAACATAAAGCTTTTACGGTGCAAGGGCGAATAACCAAATGCTTTAATCTTTTCTATATGAGCTTTTGTGCCATAACCTTTGTGTTTATCAAAGTCATAATTATTATATAATTTAGAAAAATAATACATTTTTTGATCACGACTTACCTTGGCTAAAATACTAGCTGCTGAAACCTCTTGCACCTTCATATCAGCTTTAATCATGGTTTTAATACCCAAAACCCCATAATTTAAATTTCCGTCATATAAAATCTCATCTTGATTAAAATGTTTTTTAATGATTTTTAAAGCTAGTTGTAAACACTGACTAAGCCCTAAAGTATCAATTTGTAAAGGTGAAAAAGCAAGAATCAAAAAATTTGAATGATAAAGAATTTGCTCATATAACTCTTCTCTTTTTTTTGCGCTTAATTTTTTAGAATCAGCCAAACCATCAATATTTTTTAAAAGCTTGCAAGC
Organism: Campylobacter lari; assembly: GCF_900638335.1. Taxonomy (NCBI): domain Bacteria; kingdom Pseudomonadati; phylum Campylobacterota; class Epsilonproteobacteria; order Campylobacterales; family Campylobacteraceae; genus Campylobacter; species Campylobacter lari. The sequence continues at coordinate 82,642 of NZ_LR134508.1, read as the reverse complement.
TCCTATGTGCATATCTCCAGCCAAAGCCCCGCGTCCAGCCTCATCTACTCCAACTAAAGCCATTATTTTCCTTTATAATGCTATATTTTTCTACTAAATTTTCTAAAGAATAATTCATATTAGCAGGAGAACTTGAAGGAAGTTCAAAAAATTTTTGCTCAGGATAAAATTTAGCAAAGTATTTACTTGCAACTTTACCTAATACACAAATTTTTTCTATATTTACCTTATCTAAAATAATATTTATATCATTTGCTTTAACATAAGAAATAGTTTTATCATCTGAATTTTTTATCTTACAACTTGCTATAACATCCCAAAGTGCTATATGATTTGATTCCAGAAATTTTTTTTGCTCTTGCACTGTTTTTAACTCACACTCAAATAATATTTCAAAAATACGCCAAAAACGATTTTTACTATGTTGATAATAAAAATTTTCTTCTCTTGATTTAATGGATGGAAAAGAACCCAGTATTAAAACTTTTGAGTTTTTATCAAAAAAAGGTTCAAAAGGATGAGTTAAAATTTGCATATTAGACCTTGATAAAAATAAAATATTTTATCATTTTTATCAAGGTTTTTAAAATTATCCTAAAAATTCACGTTTAAAGTATTCTTTTGGGGCTTTACATAAAGGACAGGCGTTTGGTGCTTTTTTACCACGATGTATGTGCCCACAAACTTCACAAACCCATAATTCTTCTACTTCTGAATTAAAGAAATCTTCTTCTTCAAGCATTTTTTTAAGCGCTAGATATTCTCTTTCATGCTCAATTTCTACTTTGCCTATAGCTGTAAATAATCTTGCTATATTTCTTTTACCCTCATCTTCTGCGATTTTTGCAAAATTTGGATACATAGTAGTATGCTCATAGTTTTCACCTTCTGCTGCGCAGATTAAATTTTTAGCAGTCTCTTCTAAAGCTTTACCATCTACTAATTCATGATAAGCTTTAAACTCAGCTCTTGCGTGCCATTTTTCATTTTCTGCAGCTTCTCTAAAATGTTTTGCAATAGCGTGCCAACCTTCTTCTTGGGCAATATCTGCAAATAAATCATATTTGTTTCTTGCCATAGACTCACCCGCAAAAGCTTTCATTAAATTTACAGCTGTTAAATCTTTAGTAATACACTCCATTTCTTGACCACAACAGCTAAGCTTTCCACCACCTACATTTTGCACTTCTACTTCGTTGCCACATTTTTGGCATTTATAACTTTCATATTGTTTCATTTAATTTCCTTGTGATTAATTAGGTAAGATTTTGATTGAAAAATCCACCCAAATGTTATTGTAGCATTTGGGTGTTTAAGATTTTAGTATTTTAAGAAATATTCTTGAATTTTCTTAGGATCACTTGTTTTAGTTAGAGCAAGCATTAATAATACTCTAGCTTTTTGAGGACTCATATCACCTGTATCAATGAAACCAAGTTTTGCATCAGCATCACTTACTGCAACTCTACCAGCTACTACACGTGAGCTTACCGCTACATTAAGACCTTTTTTAAGCAATTCTTTTAACACATCTTTTTGATAATCATGGATACTACCAGCACCTGTTCCAGCTACAACTATACCTTTAGTTCCATTTTCAAACAAAGCTTTTGCTGCAACACCGCTACCATCATTTGCATAACTATAAAGAATATCTACTTTTGGTAATTCTTTTAGCTTGCTAACATCAAATGGAGATTTTTTGGTGTGTAATTTTGTATTGGTATTATAAAAAAATGCTTTTCCATCTACTATATAACCCATATCACCCATATCCGGTGAACTAAATGCATTTACATTTAAGCTATGAGTTTTCATAACACCTCTAGCACTTTGAATTCTATCATTCATAGCTACCATTACGCCTTTATTTTTTGCTTGTGGATTTGCTGCTAATGCTACAGCGTTATAAAGATTTTTAGGACCATCTGCACTAATTGCAGTTGATGGACGCATTGCACCAACCAAAACAACAGGTTTGTCGCTTTTTACAGTTAAATTTAGGAAATATGCAGTTTCTTCCATAGTATCAGTACCATGAGTAATAACAACTCCATCTACATCAGATCTTAAAAGCCTATTAACTTCTTTAGCAAGCTTTAGCCAAATTTCATTTGTCATATCTTTACTATCAATATTAGCAATTTGATCTCCGCTAATTACCGCTAAATCTTGAATTTGAGGCACTGCTTTAATTAAAGTATCGACCCCCAAAACTCCTGCCGTATAACCTGTAGTAGCTACTGAACTATCAATAGAACCAGCGATAGTTCCACCTGTAGCTAAAATCGCAACTTTTGGTTTTGCTTCCAAAATTCCTGCTCCTAAACTTAGTGCCATGGCTGCACACATTAACATTTTTTTCATGTTAGTCCTTTTATCAGAAATGATAAAGATTATAATGCAACTATGTTTAAATAAAAATAAATTATTAATATATAAATAACTTTAGTAAATAAATGTTAATTTAAAGCCATAATTTTGCAATTTTTTTCAATTTTTCTACATCACTTGAAGCATAAAATTCAATACTAATTTCTTTTTGGATTGGTATTAAATTAAATTCTTGCTGTAATTGCAAAGCTATAGCCTCACCCGAATGAATGAGTCTTGTATTTTTACCAAAATACTCTGCTAAAGAATGAGCGATTAAGGGAAAATGAGTGCATGCTAAGATTAGGGCATTGGGATGAAATTTAAGTTTATTAAAATAATACCTAAAAGCGGCCTCTAAAAACTCTCCTTTAAAAATTCCTTCTTCAACCATAGGCACAAAAAGACCTGTTGCTTTTTCTTCTACTTTTAGAAAACCTTCTTTAATTAAAGCTTCTTTATAAGCATGAGAATCCACAGTAGCTTGAGTTGCAATGACTAATATATTAGAGTTTTTATCTTCTAAGGAATTTTTAACCGCTAAAACTCCTGCTTCTATCACTCCAAGAACTGGAAATGGCGCATTTGCTTTTAGAATTTCTAAAGCATGTGCGCTAACTGTATTACACGCAATAATAAGCATATCGACTTTTTTTTCTTTGAAAAATTCTAAAGCTTCTAAAGAAAATTTAATAATGGTTTCTTTATCTTTAACTCCATAAGGCACTCTTGCAGTATCCCCATAGTAAATATATTCTTTAAAAAGTTTTGCTTGAAGTAAAGATTTTAAAACACTAAGCCCACCTACACCGCTATCAAAAACGCCTAGTCTCATCAAAATCCTTTAAAAAGGAAGAAAGTAGAAAATCTACTTTCTTATAAGCCTACTGCACTTAAAGTTTGATATTTATTCATATAAATTTGAGCTTCGATTTTTCTCATTGTATCAAGCGCTACTTGAACTACAATCAAAACAGAAGTTCCACCAAAATAAAAAGGCACACCAAACAACTTCACAATAAGCCATGGTAATGTAGCTACAAGTCCTAAATAAATAGAACCTGATAAAGTAAGTCTTGACGCTACTTCATTAAGATAATTTGCAGTTCCTTCACCTGGTCTAATACCTGGTATAAAACCACCTTGTCTTTTAAGATTTTCAGATATATCTTTAGCATTAAATACAATTGATGCATAAAAATACGCAAAGAAAATAACAAGCAAGAATGTTAAAAAATGAAAGAAAAATCCGTTTGGATTTAAAAAGTCATAAATTTTTAACACATATTCATTTGTACTTGTTTGCAAAATAGTACTTGGAAACATCAAAATCGCACTTGCAAAAATAGGAGGAATAACACCGCTTAAGTTAATCTTAATAGGTATGTAATTCATAATGCGTTTGTTTTGATTTTGCATGATTACTTTTCTTGAGTAAGAAATAGGAATTCTTCTTTCTCCAAGCTCTACTACTATAATAGCCCAAATAGTAAGTAAAATTACAACTAAAATGGCAATGATAGTCAAGAAATTCATCTCGCCTGTATTTACCAAATTTACTGTTCCGCTAATTGCACCTGGAATTGTAGAAACAATACCACCAAAGATGATTAAAGAAATACCATTTCCTATACCACGTTGAGTGATTTGCTCACCTATCCACATTAAAAGCATGGTGCCTGCGAGCATAGAAATCGCAGAAAGTGCGATAAAAGTATTCATATCAATCATAATAGCTGACTGACCTGCTTTTCCATGAAGACTTTGTAATCCTATAGAAACGCCTATACTTTGTATCAAAGTGATAGCTATAGTAGCATAACGGATAATTTGCATATATTTTTGCATACCATCGCGTTCTTTTTTCATTTTTCCTATGTTAGGAAAAGTTGCCGCTAAAAGCTCCATAATAATAGAAGCAGTAATATAAGGCATAATGCCTAGAGAGATGATGCTAAGTCTTTCAGCAGCACCCCCACTAAACATATTAAACAAGCCTAATGCATTAGATGCATTAGAATCAAAAAATTCCTTGATAACACTGACATTAACCCCCGGAACTGGAACATAAGCTAATATTCTATAAGCAAATAAAAAAGCTAATGTTATGAGAATTTTATTTGTCAATGTTTTATTCATTATTTTTGTCCGCTAAAAGTAATCTTCTCATCTTTAATTTTACTTGCAAGATCTTTAGCGCTTGCCCCAATAAGCTTAACTTTATTTACATTTTTTGAAAGCTTATGAATACTATTGATTGTTTCAAATGTAATTTCGCTAAGCTCTTTAATTGCTGTGATTTTTTCAACATTAATCACATAAGGTTTTTCAAATTTAGAAGTAAAGCCTACTTTTGGTAAGCGTCTTTGAAGTGGTTGTTGACCTCCTTCAAAACCTCTTTTTTCATTGTAACCTTTTCTAGCAGTTTGGCCTTTTCCACCTTTAGTAGAAGTTTTACCCATACCACTACCTTGACCACGGCCTATTCTTTTGGTTTTATGTGTTGAACCTGGTGCTTTTGTTAAATTCATTGATTATCCTTTAAGCATTGTAAGTGCTTTGATAGTAGCACGCACAACATTTGCTGAATTATTTGAACCTAAAGACTTAGTTAAAATGTCTTTAATACCTGCAAGTTCCACGATAGGACGTGTTGAACCACCTGCAATAACCCCTGTACCTTCGCTTGCTGGTTTAAGTAAAATTCTACTTGCGTTGTATTTTACTTCTACATCATGAGGGATAGTTGAACCTTTTGTTTTAACTTCAACAATGTTTTTAAAAGCATCATCAACTGCTTTTCTTATAGCATCTGGAACTTCTTTAGCTTTTCCATAGCCCACACCAACTAAACCTTTTCTATTTCCAACGATAACTAAAGCAGTAAATCTAAATCTTCTACCACCTTTAACAACCTTAGTAACCCTGCCGATATCGACGATTACTTCTTCAAATTCTTCTCTATTATATTTTTCCATCGATCTTCCTTTTGGGTTATAGTTTGATTCCGTTTTCTCTTAGTGCTTCAGCTAAAGCTGCAATCACACCATGGTATAAATAACCATTTCTATCAAACACTGCTTCTTCTATGTTTTTAGCTTTTAAAACTTTTGCAAATTCAGCTGCTATTTTTTTAGCACCTTCTTTATTTGCTTTAACACCAATTTTTCTTCCATCTACTGCTGCTAAAGTTACTGCTTTAACATCATCGATAGCTTGGATATATAAAGTTCTGTTTGATTTGAAAACAGAAACTCTTGGAAGAGCTTGTGTTCCTGAAATTTTTGCTCTAATTCTTTTTTTTCTTTTAATTCTTAAAGATATTTTTCTTTTTAATACGTTTGCTCTCATATTCTATCCTTACTTCTTAGATGTCTTACCAGCTTTGCGGATAATACGCTCATCTGAATATTTAACACCTTTTCCTTTGTAAGGCTCAGGTGGTCTAAATTCACGAATTTGAGCAGCAACTTGACCTACCACTTGTTTATCACTACCTTTGATAATAACATTGTTTTTATCAACAGTAATTTCTATGCCTTCTGGAATAGCATAGTTGATAGGATGAGAAAAACCTAAAGCAAGTTCAAGAACTTTGCCTTTTAGCGCAGCTTTATAACCAACACCGTTAATTTCTAAAGTTTTACTAAAACCATCAGTTAAACCGATGATGATGTTTTGAGCTAAAGCTCTATAAGTTCCCCAATAAGCTCTACTTTGTCTATCTTCACCTTTAGGAGAGAAAAGAATTTGCCCTTCTTTAATCTCAACATTAACATTTGCTTTTGTATCAAGCTCTTTTGCTAAATTTCCTTTTTTGAATTTTAGCAAGTTACCTTCTAATTTTACTTCTACTCCACTTGGAATAGCAACTGGTTGTTTACCTATACGAGACATTCATTTTTCCTTTTTACTTGTCTACGATATGACTACTTTATAAGAATGGATACCGAATACCATAAAAAGTAGAAACTCTTACCAAATAGTACATAAAACTTCGCCGCCAACACCTGCTTTGTAAGCTTCGTCGTTAGCTAAAACACCTTTTGAAGTGCTTACTACGATAGTACCATAACCGTTTTTAAATCTTTTAATCTCATCTTTGCCTTTATAAACACGACGACCAGGCTTAGAAATACGCTTAACTTCATTAATTACGCTTTTGCCTTTTTCATCGTATTTTAAAACTACATTGATGAATTTCTTTTTATCCTCTTCAATAACATTAAAGCTTTCAATATAGCCTTTAGCTTGGAAAATTCCAAGTAAAGCTTCGATAACTTTAGAATGCAAAAGTTGAGTAGTTTCTAATCTTCTCATCCCTGCATTTCTAATTCTTGTTAGTGAATCTGAAATTAAATCATTTATCATGGTTCTTTCCTCTTACCAACTTGCTTTTTTAAGACCAGGAATTAAACCTTCATTTGCCATTTTTCTTAAGCAAACTCTGCAAATTCCAAAATCTCTATAAACTGAATGTGGTCTTCCACAAATTTGGCATCTAGTATACCCTCTAACGCTAAATTTAGGTTTGCGGGCAGCTTTTGCAATCATTGATTTTTTAGCCATATTACTTTCCTTTTGCAAATGGCACGCCAAATAATTCTAATAATTTTTGTGCCTCTTTATCTGATTTTGCTGTTGTAACGATAGAAATGTTCATACCATGAGTTCTTAAGATTTTATCATATTCAACTTCTGGGAACATTAACTGCTCATCTAAACCAAAATTATAATTTCCTCTTCCATCAAAACCATCTCTTGGAAGACCTCTAAAGTCTTTAACGCGAGGAAGAGCTATAGTAATAAGCTTATCTAAGAAAGCATACATATTGTCTTTTCTTAATGTTACCATTACACCTACTGGGAAGCCTTCTCTTACTTTAAAACCAGCAACTGATTTTTTAGCTTTTGTGATAACTGCTTTTTGTCCAGCGATCAATGAAATAGTATCTGCAACATTTTGTAATACTTTTTGATCTTTTGCTAATTCCCCAGCACCTACGCTAATTACAACTTTTTCAATAAAAGGAATAAGCATAGGATTTTTGATATCAAATTCTTTAACTAAAGCAGATTTGATGCTTTGATCATATTTTTCTTTCAATCTCATCATCTTATTCTCCTGCCTTTGCTACATTTGAAATATCCATTGGCATTTCTTTGTTGATAAAACCGCCGTTTGGATTTTTATCACTTGGCTTAACAGCTTTTTTAGCGATTTTACAACCCTCAACAATTACTTTATTTGTTTTAGGAAATACTGCTAAAACTTTACCTGTTTTGCCTTTGTCATCGCCTGCGATAACCTTTACCATATCATTCTTTTTAATTTTTAATTTCATTACAACACCTCCGGTGCTAGTGAAACAATTTTCATAAAGCCACCATATCTTACTTCACGACCTACTGGTCCAAAAATACGCGTTCCGATAGGCTCTCTTTTAGCATCAAGAATAACTGCTGCATTTTCATCAAAACGAATTAAAGAACCATTGTCTCTATGAATTTCTTTTTTAGTTCTAACGATAACTGCTTTTACTACTTGACCTTTTTTAACTTTACCATTTGGCAGAGCTTTTTTTACAGATGCAACGATTACATCACCAACAGTAGCGTATCTTCTTTTACTACCACCTAAAACCTTAATACACATTAATTCTTTTGCACCGCTATTATCAGCAACTGCAAGCCTAGTAAAACTTTGAATCATTACTCAACTCCTGCTGATACTATAGTTTTTAAGCGAAATGATTTTCTCTTAGAAAGTGGTCTACATTCAATAGCAACTACAGTATTTCCCACTTTAAGTTCATTTCTTTCATCATGAATTAAATATTTTTTAAAGCGTTTTACGATTTTTCTGTATTTTGGGTGAACCACTTTTCTTTCAACCAAAATTGTTGCTGTTTTATCTCCAGCAATTTGAACAACAACGCCTTGAATTTCTCTTTTAAATGCCATTTTCTATCCTTATTTTAAAGCGCTAATTGCAGTATTGATTCTAGCGATGTCTTTTTTAACTTCGCTAATCTCTTTAGGATTAGTTAGCTGCATTGTTTTTAGCTTTTGTCTTAAAGTAAATAAAAGCACCTTTTTTTCTTTTAGCATTGTTGCAAGCTCACCTGCTGTTTTATCTTTAATCTCAGTATATTTCATTTTGGCTCTCTCTTGTAACAAACTTAGTTTTAAATGGCAATTTGTGCATCGCTAAAGTTAAAGCTTGTCTTGCCATTTCTTCATTAACCCCTGCCATTTCATAAATGATACGACCTGGTTTAATGTTCATTACCCATTCCTCAACTGCACCTTTACCTTTACCCATACGAGTTTCTAAAGGTTTTTTAGTTAGAGGTTTATCTGGGAAAACTCTAATCCAAGTTTTACCTTGTCTTTTTACAAAACGAGTTAAAGCAATACGAGCTGCTTCGATTTGACGTGAATTGATACGGCCAGCTTCAGTTGCTTTTAGGGCAAAATCACCAAAAGTAAATTCAGTCCCTCTGTTGGCATAACCTCTGTTACGCCCTTTCATCATTTTACGATATTTTGTTCTTTTTGGCATTAACATGATTATTTACCTCTTCTTGCTCTTCTAGTTTTTTTAGCTGGAGCGTTTTCTTCGGTTTTTTCAGGTTGAACACCCTTTTGCAAAACTTCACCTTTGAAGATCCATACTTTAATACCTATGTTTCCATAAGTAGTGTGTGCTTCTGCAAAACCATAATCGATTTTTGCTCTTAAAGTGTGAAGTGGAACACGACCTTCTAGGTACCATTCAGTTCTTGCCATTTCAGCACCACCCAAACGGCCTGAAACTGAAACTTTAATCCCTTTAGCACCTGCTTTTTGCGCTCCTTGAATTACTTTTTTCATTGCTCTTCTAAAAGCAATTCTTTTTTCAAGTTGAGTAGCAACACTTTCAGCTGCAAGCTGAGCTGAAGCACCTGCTTTTCTTTCTTCTTTAATATTGATATTAACTTCTTTTTTGATTAAATCTTGAAGTTCTTTTCTTAAAATATCAACATCACTACCTTTTTTACCAATAATAATCCCTGGTCTTGCAGCTACAACAGTTACTCTTAATTTTTTCGCTGTTCTTTCTACAAGAATTTGGCTAATTCCTGCATAATAAAGTTTTCTTTTTAAGAAAGTTCTGATTTTATAATCTTCACCAATATTTTCTGCTAAATTAGCTTTTGTAGGAAACCATCTTGATTCCCAATTTCTATTAATTCCTAGTCTTAAACCAATCGGATTTACTTTTTGTCCCATATTAGCTTTCCTTTTTCACTGATGCTTTTTTAGCTTTTGTAGTTTTTTCAGCACTTGCTTCTACTTTACTAACTTCTACCAAAATGTGTGAAGTTGGCTTTCTAATACGACTAGCACTTCCTCTAGCTCTTGGTCTAAATCTTTTTAAAACCGCACCAGCATCAACACGACAACTTGAAACAACAACTTCATTTGCTTCAAATCCGCCATTTGCTACAGCACTTGAAATAGCATTTGCTATAAATTTAGCACCTTTATTTGGCATAAATTTCAAACTAGCTAATGCAAGCTCTGCATTCATACCTTGAACTTCTCTAGCAATCAATCTCGCTTTAGTTGGAGATAATCTTATGAATTTAATTAACGCTCTACTCATAAATCTCCCTTACTTACCTATTTTTTTCTGAACAGAGCCTTTGTGACCCTTGAATGTTCTAGTAGGTGCAAATTCACCTAATTTGTAACCGATATGATTTTCAGTAACATATACTGGGATAAAGCTTTTTCCATTATGAACATTAAAAGTTAAACCTATCATATCAGGTATAATAGTGCTGCGTCTTGACCAAGTTTTAATTGGCTTACCATCGTTAGCTTTTTTAGCAGCGATGACTTTTTTCATTACATGGTCATCAACAAAAGGACCTTTTTTTAGTGACCTAGCCATCTTACTTTCCTTTTCTTCTTGAAATTATTAGCTTATCGCTAGCTTTTTTACGGCGAGTTTTAGCACCTTTAGTTGGTTTACCCCATGGAGTAACTGGATGACGGCCTGAATTTTTCTTACCTTCACCCCCACCGTGCGGGTGATCAACTGGGTTCATCGCAGAACCTCTTGTTTGAGGACGAATACCTCTATGGCGATTTCTACCAGCTTTACCAATAGTCACGTTTGACCATTCTTCATTACCAACTTCGCCTATACTTGCCATACATTCAGCTAAAACTTGTCTCATTTCACCACTTGCAAGTCTTAAGATAACGTATTTTTCTTCTTTACCCATTAATTGAGCATAAGCACCTGCTGAACGGATCATTTGACCGCCTTTACCTGGCTTTAACTCGATATTGTGTACGATAGTACCCACTGGGATGTTTCTTAATTTCATTGCATTACCTGGTTTAATGTCAAGTCCGCTTTCAGCAGCACAAATAACATCACCAACACTTAAACCTTTTGGTTGTAAGATGTATCTTTTTTCACCATCTCTATAAGAGATTAATGCAATACGGCAATTTCTGTATGGATCGTACTCGATTGCTTCAACTTTACCTTCAATACCAAATTTTCTTCTTTTAAAATCTATAATTCTGTAAAGTTTTTTAGCACCTGCTTCTTTATGACGGCTTGTGATTCTACCATTATTGTTACGACCTGCATGAGCTGGAAGTTTGACAAGTAATGAACGCACACTAGCTTTTGCTGTGATATCATCAGAGCTTACACCTGTGATGTATCTTCTACTTGGAGTATATGGTTTATAAGTTTTAATTGCCATCTTATGCCTCCGAACTTTCTAAGCTCACACCTTCTGGTAGCTTAACATAGAATTTTTTAAAGCTATTTCTTTGACCTTCACGACCTCTAAAACGCTTTACTTTTCCATCCATTTTTAAAGAATTAATTCTTACTGGAGTTACACCAAAATATTCTCTTAAAACTTCTTTTAGACCATTTTTAGTCATTTTTGGAGAAGTTTGAATAACTACAACACCTTGCTCTTGAAGGTTTAAGCTTTTTTCAGTGTAAAGTATTGTTTTTATATCAGTAATATCTGCCATTTTAACCCTCTTTTACGATAGATTCAAGCGCTGCTTTTTCAATGATAACAGCATTAAATACAGATACTAAATAAGCATTTACTTCGCTAATATCAACTACATAGCAATTTGCTAAGTTTCTAAAAGCAAGAAGTGTTTTTTCATCTAGTAAATCTTTTACAATTAAAGCATCTTTTAAACCAAGCTTTTTAATAACTGCATTTGCATCTTTTGTTTTACCGCTTTCAATGCTTAAACTATCTACTGAGAATAATGCATTGTTTTGTGCTTTATCAGCCAATGCTCTTTCAAGCGCTAAGCGTTTTTGTTTTTTATTAACTTTTTGGAAATAGTTACGATTGTTTGTAGGACCAAATGCCACAGCACCACCAACCCAAACATTCGTTCTTGTTGAACCTGCTCTTGCACCACCACGACCTTTTTGTCTCCATGGTTTTTTACCACCACCGCTTACATCGCTTCTACCTTTAGTATGAGCTGTGTTTGCTCTAAGGCTAGCAAGATAAGATTTTACATATAAATAAAGGTTGTGAGGATTAACTTCTGCATATTTTGCTGGAAGATCGAGTTCACTAGCTTTTTCAAATTTATCATTTAAAACAGTTACTTTACTCATTTTGCAATCCTTATTTTACCCATAGCACCATTAAATCCTGGTACCGCACCTTTTACTACTAAGATGCCATTTTCTTCATCAAATGAAACTACTTCATTTTTAACAGTAACTTTTACATTACCATAATGACCTGCCATTTTCATACCTGGTTGAACACGACCTGGCCATTCGCGGTTACCGATTGATCCGTGACGTCTGTGGAATCTTGAACCGTGACTTGCAGGACCTCCGGCAAATCCGTGTCTTTTAACAACCCCACTATAACCTCTACCTTTAGAATTAAAGCTTACTTTTAAAATAGAAGCTTCTTTTAAAGGATTAAGATCAATATCGCCTGCTTCTGTGTTTGCTACTTCTAAAGAAGCAAATCTATTATATTCAGCTGAAAGATTGTATTTTTTTTGCTGACCTGCAATGCATTTATTATTTGCTTTGCCTTTTACATAAGCAACCAAAGCTTTTCCATTTTCTACTTCACATACTTTAGTTTGAACAAGTTTAAGTAAGGTTACAGGAATGCTTGGTGTGCTGATTGTTCTACTCATACCAATTTTTTCTACAATGTATTCCATATTCTATCCTTATTTACCCATAGCTCTTACTTCAACATTGACCTCTGGAGCCAAGTCAAGCTTAGTGAGTGAATCTACTGTATCTGGAGTAGCTGCTACAATATCAAGCATACGAGCATGAATTCTCATCTCAAATTGTTCGCGTGAATCTTTATTGATGTGTGGAGATTTCAAAACTGTGTATCTTTTGATTTTTGTAGGCATTGGCACTGGACCTCTGATGTCAGCACCTGTTCTTTTAACAGCTTCTACAATTGCTGCAACTGTGCGATCTAGAACTCTGTGGTCATAAGCTTTTAGCTTAAGCCTGATTCTTTCCATATTTTTTCCTTTGTAAAGAACTCGTTAGACCCATAAGAATCTAACCACCATATAAAATGATGTTGAGATTATATAAAAACATACTTTGCTATGTCAAGAAATTTATACATTTTTTTTAATTATTTTCCTTTTAAAAAGGATAAAAATAAAATTTTATAAATTTTAAAAGATTTTTTATACATTAAGAAAATCTAAGAAAAAATATAGTATGATTTCAAAATCTAAAGGGGCATTAGCTCAGCTGGGAGAGCACAACGCTGGCAGCGTTGGGGTCAGCGGTTCGAACCCGCTATGCTCCACCATTTAGTATTAAAGAAATCTATGAAATCGCTGCAATTTTTTTACGATAATTACCCAAAATTTCAAAAATTTGATGAAAGAAAAATTCAAATCCAAACCCATAAAAATATCATCATAAAAGGTGGTTTTGCAAGTGGTAAGAAAAATTTGATTTTAAATTTTTTGTCTTTATATAAAGCAGAAAATATACTTTTTATTGATTGTGATGATTTAAAATTTCAAGCAAGTGCTTTAATAAATTTAAATTCGTTTTTAACTTATAATCCACAGATTAAATTTTTAGCACTTTGCAACTTTACTCATGATTTTGACTTTGCTAGTTTAAAACACCTTAATTTGCAAATCATATTAAGCGTTTGTGATAGTAATTTTTGCTTAGATCAGTTTGAAGAACTTCATTTAGATTATTTAGATTTTGAAGAATTTTTAAGTCTAAATAAAAAATATGCTGATACCAAAACCATGGTAAGTTATTTTTTACACACAGGACGTAATGTGATTTTAAATCACAACTTTAACACAAACTCATCATACTTAAAAAGCTTTTATAGCCCATTAGAACTTACCATACTCAAACAAATTGCCCTAGAGCTTGGGGGTGAATTTAGCGTTAATGAGCTATTAAAAACCCTAAAAAATAACATAAAAATTTCAAAAGATACCTTATATAAAAGCATAGAAAAACTAGAATCAAACTACACTTTGTATTTTGTTAAAAATCTTGAAAAAAATTTAAAAAAAGTATATTTTTGGGATTTTTCACTAAAAAATTCTCTAAGCATACAAAAAGACTTTAGCGCATTGTTTGAAAATTTGATTTTAAGTGAGTTATTTAAATTTAAGCAAGAAATTTTTTATACTAAGCATTTTGATTTTTACTTACCAAGTCTTAAAAATGCATTTTTATGCTCGCCCTTTAAAGACAAAGATTTACTTAGCTTAAAAGTCAAAAAAATCCTTAGCAAAAACCAACTCGCACTTTCGACTATTTACATCATCACGCTTTCACAAAGAGATGAGTTTTTCATTGAAGGAGTGCGCGTGATGATTTTACCTTTTGATGAGTGGGCTTTAGGAAATTAATCCAACTCATCAAGATTGTGTTGCTCTATAATAGAAATAATAAGCTTGGTATAATTACTTTTAATCTCTGAATATTTTTCTAAATGACTTGCTGCTTCTTTGCCATCAAGTTTTTTATTTTCACTTATAGTGTTCCACCGCCAAGCTCTAAATTCTTTATAAGCATCATGACGATTTAAATTAAGCAAATATGAATCCACACTTTCTTGCAAGTTATCAAATATACGAATTTTGTGAGTTTTACCCTCGCCTCTTTCCTTTGGCACCAAACCTTTTTCGCCCCAAGTCCATTCTCCAAATAAATTATTTGCCTCTTTAGCAAAACGACTAGTGCCGGTTGCACTTTCAATAATAGCTTGAGCTATGGCTAAGGACTTTGGTACCTTTTGGATACGCATTTGGTATTCTTTATGATCGTATAAATTTTTAACACGGTATTTTTCTTTTAAAGACCATAGTTTTTGCACAGCATTAGAATTTAGCTTTCTAAAATTACTCTTTAAAGCTTCCCTAAAAAAAATATTTACAAATTCTTTTTCATTTTCAATTTCTTTAAAAGAAACATCTAACAAGGCGCTAATTTTTTTGATAAAAACTTCACGCTTTTCTTTTACACTTAAAGCATAATATTGTTCATCAAAACCTGCTATAAATTCAGCTTTTAAAAATAAAATACTACTAAGTAAAATTATAATCAGCTTCAAAACAGCTCTTTACCTTTCCTCTAAAAAATATTTGATCCTCTTCTAATCTAAAATACAAACTTTCATTACTCTTTGGCTTTACCAAGATATCATTTTTTACCTCTTGATTTAAATACGCTAGATAAAAACAAGCTCCCATACCTGTGCCACAAGCTAAAGTCTCATCTTCCACCCCGCGTTCATAAGTTCTAACTCTTATAAATTCATCATCTTCTACTTTAGCATAATTTACATTTGCATTATATTTTTTACGCACTTCCTTGCATAAATTTATATCAAACTTATTTAAATCATCAACAAAGGTTACTATATGTGGAACTCCAGTATTACAGCCTTGCCAAATTCTACCTTTATATTCAAAAGATTTTTTTATATCTTTTACCCCGCTAAGTTTTATTTCAACCATATCATCATCAACAAAAGATTTTATAAGTCCTGCTCCGGTTAAGAAATTTAAATATTGAGATTTTTTTAAATAATGATGAGCAAAATGAGCTGCTGCACGCGAGCCATTGCCGCACATATTTGCTTTGCTCCCATCACAATTATAAAACTCCCATTCAAAATCATATCTATCATGAGGCACAACTACTATAAGTCCATCAGCACCTATGCCTTCATAACGATTACAAAGAATTTTGGCTAACTCACTACGATCTTTTTTTTCATTATCTTCAAACACTACAAAATCATTCCCACTAGCACAATACTTGTAAAATTTCATTTTTCAACCTTTAAAGTGTGTTTTAAAAAATTTAGCACATTTTCTTCAAAATTCATATAACTTGAGTTATTTTTTATCACAAAATCTGCTTTTTTTAGTTTTTCTTCTATATCAAGCTGTAAATTAATCCTTTTTGAGGCTTCATTTTCATTTAAATTATCTCTTTGCATAAGCCTTTGAAGTAAAAGTTCTTTTGGAGTATAAATCAATATACTTTTTCCTAAATTCTGATAATGATTATTTTCAAAAAACAAAGGCAGTTCTATAAAAAAAGCCTTATTTTTCTTTTCTAAAATTTGTGCTTTTTGTAAAACCACTTCTTTGATTTTAGGATGCAAAAAATCTTCTAGCTTTTTTTTAGCATTTAAATCATTAAATACAATAGCACCGAGTTTTTTTCTATCTATTTTTCCTGCTATGATTAAATCATCATTCTTAAAAAGCTTAGCTATGGAATTTGCATTTTCATTTAAAAGCTCATGAGCTATCACATCTGCGCTTAAAGTATCAAAACCCAAATTTTGAACTATTTTTATAAAGCTTGACTTTCCACCTGCTATACTTGAAGTTACAAAATAAGCATTTTGCATAATTTAGCCTTAATTATTTTTAGTTAAAATACCTTTTAAATTCTTAAAGGAAGATAAATGAATATAAGCTATGAAGATGCGGGCGTGAGTATAGACAATGGCAATGCTTTTGTAGAAGCAATCAAGCCTTTAGTAAAAGAAACTTTTAATGAAAATGTCTTAGGTGGTATAGGCTCTTTTTCGGGTGCTTTTGCTATGCCAAGTGGTTTTAAAAACCCTGTTATGTTAGCAGCTACAGATGGGGTGGGTACGAAGCTACGCCTTGCTATTGATAGTCAAAAATTTGACACCATAGGCGAGGATTTAGTAGCAATGTGCGTGAATGATTTAATTTGCAATTTTGCTACACCTTTGTTTTTTTTAGACTATTATGCAACTGCAAAGTTAGATGTAGAAGTAGCCAAAAAAGTAGTAGCGGGGATTGCTAATGGTTGTAAAAAAGCAAATTGTGCCTTAATAGGCGGAGAAACTGCTGAAATGCCTGGAATGTATCATAGCAATGATTTTGACTTGGCAGGTTTTTCAGTGGGTATGGCCGAAAAAGATGAGATAGATAGAAGAAATTTTGTAAAAAATGGAGATATTTTGCTAGCTCTACCTAGTAGCGGACTTCACTCTAATGGGTATTCTTTAGCTAGAAAAGTATTATTTGAGGCACAAAAGCTTAAGTTTGATGATAAAATAGATGGTAAAAATTTAATCGATATTTTACTTGAACCTACAAGAATTTATGTAAAAGACTTTTTAAAATTAAAGCCTTTCATCAATGCACTAGCTCATATAACAGGCGGTGGTTTAGTAGAAAATTTACCTAGAGTTTTCCCAAGGGGAATAGGCGCAATCATTAGAAAACATCATTTAAAAACTCCTGAAATTTTTTACCAAATAGGCCAAAGTGTAGAAGAGGCTGAAATGTATAGAAGCTTTAATATGGGCGTGGGCTTAGTTATGGTGGTAGATCCATCTAATGTAGGAAAAGTTTTAGAGAGCTCAGACGCTTATGTAATAGGCGAAGTTGTGTTAAACGAAGGGGTTATTTTAGAGTAATTTAACTTCCTAGAATTTACTTTAACGAGTTTGCTTAAAAAGGAGTTATTTTGCTGTCTTTGTTAAACCCTGAATATTTTTTTGTTGTTTTATAATTTCATCTAAGCAAACTCTAGGAAATTAAATCATTTTCTTTAATTTATAGTAACATATAAAGATAAAAAAACCACCATAATCATAATAGTAATAAAAAATCTTTTTATACTTTGCTTCATTCCTTACCTTTAAAAAACCCTAGCTTAAAGCTAGGGTTAGTGTTAAAACTTATAACGAGCTTCTGCTTTAAATCCATAGTTAGCATCTGTATCATCTAAGAAGTAACGATTGGTTTCAAAGCTTAATTCTAAATTATCTTTAGCTTGAACTTTAAATCCTATAGCAGCATTTAAGAAACTATAATCATAATCTCCTTTTTTATAACGCCAAGTCCCCATTAAAGGATCTGAAAGTTTTCCATATTCAGCATCTGAAAAATACTTACCAAAGTCTGTTTTTAAATATACTAATGTTTTTTCATCATTATAATATTGACCTAAAAGCACAGAAGCAACAAGACCTAAATTTCTATAATCTTCATTATAGATTGAAATCTTATTAGATGTTTTAAATTTACTCTTAGCATAGTAAGTAAAATCAGCACCTATAGAACTATCTAAAAAAGCTCCTTTATTTAAATGAAGTTTTTTACCTAAAGCTGCAAATGCACTATAAGCAAATTGACTATAGTTTGAATTTATATCTCCACCATTGTATCTAGGATCATTAATAAAAGCAGTAGAAATATTTGTTTTTGCTTTGTAATGATCTAGATTAAATCCTGTTTCTATATAACTATCATCATGGAACATAAATGCAGAATAAAATCCTGTAGAAAAATTATTAATTTTAGAACTACCCAAACTATTTAAGTCAGAACTTAATCTTGCATACCCTGCATAAACCCCATTCATCATATCAAAGTTTTTAAAGCTTTTTTTCTCATCAAATCCATACTTACTTGAAGTATAAATGCTTGATATTTTTCTATCTCCATAAGCACTGCTGTGAAGATTTAGATGATTATTAGCACCTTGAACCCACATACCATAGTTTTGATTATTGTCTTTTAGTATTCTAAATCTCTCACTTAAATCATTTCTTGATAATAAGTGCATTCTATTAACTAAAAATCCACTATCTGTTATAGCTCTTATGATTTCTGATGGATCTTGGATAACACCATTATCTCCACCTCCGCCACCATAGTTTTTATTAACAACTTCTATTTTTTCTAAGTCTATATTACCTGTTTTATCATCTTGGGTAATAGTAGGGGTGATATAGTATCTTATAGCACCTTGATCTTTAGTGACCGTTGTATTAGAAGCTTGTAAATAACCTTCTAGTTTAAATTTATTTTTATCAGTGATTTGACTAAGATCTACTAAGGTATGATCGCCTGTAATAGTTTGAGAAATAGGGTTTTCATAAGTGAAGAAAATTCCAGCATCATCTAGTATTTCTATTTTAAAGTTTTTAATATCACTAAAATCTAATTCTTTAGTAATTTCAATGCTATCTCCTTTATTGTTTTTTAAATCCGTATAAAAACCAAAAGTAGCATCGCCTTTTAAAGTAAATTTATCTGTACTGATTTTTCTATAATCTTGCATAGATTTAAGTTTATTTTCTTCTAAAGCACCAAAGTATAATTTAGAATTTTCCAAATAAGCACCATAAGCCTTAGAGCTATTATTATCTCCAATGCCTTGTTCTACTTTAGCACTTAAATTTAAACTAGTTCCTACACTAATTAAAGAATTATTACTAGCATAAAGACTATAAGCTACTAAGTTACTTTTATCATCTGAATTGGTACTAGATTCAACATGTATATTTTTAACACTATCATTAGAGCTAGTGATATTTAAAACTCCTCCATTTATAGCAACTAAACCTAAAGCATAAGATGCTCCATCTAAACCATCTAAGTATTGAGTTCCCCAAGCTGATTGTGTGTATTTGCTATCTTTGTTAATTACAGTAGCATTGTGGATATTTCCTACTGTTCCTGCTTGACCACCTTTGCCTGATTTAGTTTTTATATTTATATTAGCATCTAGATTGATATTTGAACTTGCTTTACTAGAAAAAGCGGCTATAGCTATAGCATCACCACCTCTTCCACCAGCACCACCATCGCCTGAAGTAATTTTATTAGTAGAGCCTTGATTGTATTTATGATCAGCCCCATCACCTAAACCACCATCAGCACCATTACCACCATCGCCTGCTGTGATATTTATTTGCATATCTTTGCTTATACTAGCATTATTAGCATTATTAAAGCCAAATACTCTAAAGCCTTCTCCATCGCCACCATTACCACCATCGCCACCATTTCCATAAAGATAAGCATCAGTTCCAGCTTCGCCATTTGTGCCATTTTGACCAGTTTTAGTAAATACTCCAGCATCTCCTATATGCATAAGGGTTTTATAGTTATAAGTTTTACCATCTTTGCCATTTTTGCCATGATGATTTTCAACGATTTCTACCTTAGTTACTTTTAATTCACCTTCGTTTTTATAATCATTAAAAAATAACTCTACCCCATAGCGTCTGTTTTCAGTATCATAAGATCCACCACTACCACTTGAAGCAATTTCTACATCTTTAAGAGTGCCATTTTCACCTTTGATTAAAGTAATACCACCATTATCAAACTCAAATATTCCACTTTGTAGTTGTTCTTCTTCTAATTTTTTATTGATATAAGGATCTCTTATAGAAACAAATAATTTACCCTTACCATCTGATTTAAACTCATTTGCATTTAAAGTATCTGCCTTGCCTGAATTATGATTGATATTAAAAATCATAGTATTATCTTTTTCCAATACTACAGAATCATTAGTTTGGAATTTATGGAATTTATCAGTTTCACTAGAGTTTTTATTAAAATCTATATGAGCATTATTAAAAATTGCTCCTGAGGTATTATCATTAGCTTTATTAGTGGTAGTAGTTTGTATATTTACATTACCATCTATAGTTAAAAAAGAATCTTTAATATAAAAAGCACTTGCTCTAGATCCATCAGCTCCACTTGCACTAGCATTGATGATAAAATCTTTGTCGGATTTAAAAGTAAGATGAGAGCCATTGTTTATATATACTCCATATACTTCAGCCTTACCAGTACCTGAATTTGCACTAGCATTCATTGTAAAGCCATCTTTAGATGTAAGATTTAATTTAGAGCCATTATCTAAATATACTCCATAAATAACAGCATCACCATCTTTAGCATCTTCTCCATCTTTACCCTCATTAGCTACTCCATCTTCAAACTTATCATCTATTAAGGTAAAACTACCATCTTCTGTGTCTGCTTTGGTATGATCGCCTTTTTTACCACCTGTGCCACCTTTACCACCAGTAGCTTTTAAATCTAATTTACCATTTAAGGTAAGATTATAAGCTTGATTGCCATTTAATCCATTAGCATATATTCCAGCTATATATACATCACCACCGGCTCCGCCATTGCCACCATCTCCAGCTTTTACTCCATTAAAATGATCAATTCCATCAGCCATAGCTCCATTAGCACCATTGCCACCATTACCACCTATAGCATCAATGTTAGCATTTTTATCAAAGATACTAAAAAGACTAGAACCACTAAGGCGATATGCTACTTGGAAAAGACTTTCTCCTTTACCACCATGGCCTCCATCGCCACCATTACCATAAAGATAAGCATTAGTTCCATCTTTACCATCACCAGCATCACTTCCTATAGTACTAGCTCTTACAGACTTATTATCATGGCTTAGTATATTAATATTTGCTTCATCAAAGCTAAGTCCATCATCTCCTTTTTTACCTTCTTTAGAGCGTTTTATGGTTAGAGAATCTAGACTAAGATTATTACTATCTGCTTCTTGAGAAGTTTTATAAGCTGTCATATATCTAGTATCTTCTAAGTCAAAGCCTTTACTAGCAATTCCTAATGTGTATTCTTTTATACCATCAGTTAATAATTTTTTATCTGTGTATGTAAATTCTTTTGTTTCGCCTTCTTCTAAAGATTTTTTTCCACTTTTTATATCTTTTACAAACTGATCTTCTATATTTATAGTAAGATCATCTTTAGTAGTATTTGCATTTTTAGTTATTTGTATAAAACCTGCTGTGTTGTTTGCAATATCAGTGCTTATTATAATAACACTATTATCTTGTGTGGTTAAAGTATCACTAGCAAATTTCTTATCTGTTGCTATATTTAAAGTACTATTACTAAAGTGTGCACCTTTTTGCTTAGAATCTAAATTAGCACTAGCTCCACTTGTAGATGAAGTAAGAGTTAAATTATCTAAAAGATTAATAGTAGAATTTGTAGCTTTTAGAGTATAAGCTTGACTTTCTGCACTTGTATTTCCACCATTTATAGAAGAGTTTATAGTTATAGTGCCATTATCACTATAGCTTTTTAAATTTAAGCTAGTATTTTCTAAGGTGAGGGCATTAGCTTTTAAATTATTACTTGTGTTTGTTGCTGTGGTTGTCATGCTATCTAGTTTTAGGGTGTTATTTTCACCACCACTAAATTTCAAGCCCTGCGCATCAGCCCAGTTATTTTTAGCATTTGCACTAATATTAGCTGTTTTTATACCTATGTTTAGATTAGATTGGTTATTGATTTGAGTGTATTTTACATAAGCATTTCCATCAGTACCATTGCTACCATTAGCACCATTGCTACCACCAGCACCGCCACTACCCCAGCTACCACCGGAACTATTTCCTCCGCTACCAGGAGCTCCAGCACTACCGCCACCTCCTGCAGATCCAGCACCGCCTCCACGGCCACCATTGCCACCATTGCCACCATTGCCACCTTTACCACCAGTTCCACCAGTAGAAGTTAGAGTAAGTGAGGTAGAATCTACATTAGCACTTAAATCTACACTAGAGCCATTACCACCTACTCCACCAGTGCCACCATTGCCACCTTGGCCACCAGGGCTTGCAGCGCCTGGATTATTTTGACCTTGATAACAGCACCACCACCACTGGCATGGCTTCCATTAGTTCCGCCACTTAAAGTTATATCTTGAGCAAAAATTTCATTTGTTGTTAAAGGGTTTGAGGTAAAAAGTAAGCTTGCTAATACTAAAGAGAGTTTAATCTTAGAATTATGATTCCCCCCCCCATATATAAACACACTTAGGGTTTTTGGCATGGCTTGTATTAAAGGAATTTTAAATTATATTTTTAAATAAAATTTTAACTATATCTTAAATGGCTTTTAGAATAATTTAACACCATTTACCAATGCAAGTAAAGTTTTAGAAAGCTCAAAAGAAGATCATTTTAGAGTAGTGGCTTTAAGCCAACACTCTAAATTTATGCAAAATACCAAGCTATTAAGATATTTAAAGCCATTCCTACAAGCAACATAGGGGTAGATCTTTTAACAATAGCTATAGGATCTAACTTTGCAAAGCCTGCTAAGGCTAAAATTCCACCCGATATTGGCGAAGCAGCGCGCCCTAAACAAGAAGCAATCTCTAGTGGCAAAGCTAACGAGATAGGGTTTATACCTAACTTTTGAGCAATATCTGGAGCAAGTCTTCCAAAAGCATTAAAAGCAGCAATCCCACTACCCATAATCACACTTGCAAAATACACAATAAAACTTAAAACTATAATAGTAAGCAACACAGCAGAAGCCCCCATAGAAGAAACAGCTAAAGCTAAATGCTCAATGCCTTTTAATGCTTTAATACCTTCTGCAAAAATAGAAGCTGCTATAATAATACAAACAACACTTACAAAAATTTCTGCCATAGCTTTTAATATCACCATCAAATCATCTGCAAGTTTTTTTGCATCTTTGTGTCTAGCATACTCTAAAATAAAAACCAAACTTATACTTAAAAAATTAGCACTCACCACATCTAGCTTCACTTTATATCCATATAAATTTGCAAAATAAGCACCAAATAAAAAGACTATAGGAAGCCAAGGTAAGAAAATATAAAATAAAGGACAATTTGGGTTTTTTATTTCCATGTGTTCGATATTATCCACAACGCCTTTTGCTAAGTCTTTTTTATCCATATAACTATAATAAAACGGAATAAGCAAAGCTATCACAACAACATAAGCTATAACAGGATAAATTTGGTATTCAAAAAACATAGCAACAACATTTTCAATGCCTACCATATCTGCTAAATTTATAGAATTTCCATCCTTTGGGCCATAATCAAGTGCGATTAATGATAAAACCGATACAGCAGTGATAGGGCGAATTCCAATAGCAATTAAAACAGGGTAAATTGAAGCAAGTAATAAAAGCAAAAGTCCTGTATAGCTTGAAATAACTATTTTCAAAGCCATACCCACCACAAATGTTCCGCTTAAAACTAGGTATTTATTTTTAATTTTACCCAATGGTTTATTTGCTATAAAGGCTAATTTTGCCGAAGCATTGATATGTTTCATATAAGCTGCAAAACCTGCAACAGACATTATAATAAGTCCAACACCAGCCATATTTGTCTTAAAAGTTTGAGTTACAAAACCAAAGACATCAAAAATAGGATTTCCTAAGCTTTGTTTTAGTACAGACTCACCAGTTACTAAAGAAATAATGATTAAAATAATAATACCAGAAAGAAAAAAAGTGAAGATAGGATTGTATTTTTTAAGAATAAAATAGGCTACTATAAATACACAAAATAAAGTAGCCACGACAGAAAGAAAAACCTCCATAAAACCTCCTTAATATTGTATTAATTCATTTTACGAAGTTTTTCTTAAAAAAAACTTGATTATTTTACAGGATGAAGTTCGTTTGCGTAAAAGCTTACTGAGTTCATACCTTCTTTGATAGCCCATTCATAAGCTTTTGCTACAAATTCCCAGTTAATGTGCGCGTAGAATTTTTCTAAATACGCAGGGCGTGCATTACGATGATCTACATAGTAAGCATGCTCCCATACATCAACTACTAAAAGCGGAACTTTGCCTTCAGTGATAGGTGTAGCAGCATTGCTTGTAGCCACTAGTTCTAATTTTTGATTTTGAGTGTTATAAACTAGCCAAAACCAACCAGAACCAAATACCCCTGTAGCACCTTTTATAAATTCTTCTTTTAAATTTTCCATAGAACCAAAGTCTTTTTCAACCGCTGCTTTAAACTCAGCGCTCAAAGAACAGCCACAGCCACAGCATGTTTTTGGTTTAATACAATCAAAATAAAAATCATGATTATATACTTGAGCAGCGTTGTTAAAAACCCCACCATTTGAGTTTTGTATGATATAAACTAAATCTTTTCCTGCAAATTCAGTATCTTTGATAAGATTATTTAAGTTATTTACATAAGTTTGATGGTGTTTTCCATGATGAAATGCAAAAGTTTCTGCACTTAAAAAATCTCCAAAAGCATCTACTTCATAAGGTAGTTTTCTTAATTCAAACATATTGTTCTCCTTTTTTAAAATTTATAACATTCTAACATAGTTAAATTAAAAAAGACTAAATGAGTCTTTATTTTTCAAAAAGTATTATTTTATCCTGCTCTAAACTTTTTGCTACATCGATAATGCGTTGATTTTTACTACCTTTAAATTTTAAAGATAAGTCTTTTTGCTCTAAAACAAACCTCCCATCTATTAAAATATCAGCCAAGATAAGCAATTCTTTTTTTGATTTTTCTTGCAATAGTTCTTCATAAGTAAAACCTGTATATATAGTAAGATCAAGTCCTAATTCTTTAATATGTTTTGCTAGAATACTTAAATTTTTTACTTGCATAAAAGGTTCCCCGCCACTAAAAGTAACACCTTGAAGCAAAGGATTTTTACAAATCTCATCATACAAACTTGCCAAATCTTGCAAATAGCCTTTGTTAAAATCATGTGTTTGTGGGTTATGACAGCCTTTGCAATGATGAGGGCAACCTTGAGTAAAAATCACATAACGCAATCCATAGCCATCGACTATGGATTCTTTTATGACACCTGCTAATCTAAGAAATATCGTGCTTAATTCTTGCATAAACTTCAGCTTTTTTAGCATCATTAAAACGATCAAGCGTTCCGACTAAATAGCCAGTGATTCTTCTTATGCGTTCAAATTTAATATCATTTTCTTTTCTATGACATTTTGGACAAAACTCATCTATCACACCATTATAACCACACACTGGATCCCTATCTAGTGGGAAATTAATCGAGCCATAGCCTATATTGCTTTCTTTCATACATTTTATAATGCGTTCAAAACTTTCTAAATTCTTACTCACATCGCCGTTTAATTCTACATAAGTAATATGTCCGCCATTATTTAACTCATGATATGGAGCTTCTATTTGAATTTTTTCATAGATACTGATGGGAAAATCTACAGGAATATGAAAAGAATTAGTATAAAAATCTTTATCGGTTATGCCTTTTAAAATGCCGTATTTTTTTTGATCTAGTTTTAAAAATCTTCCACTTAAGCCTTCAGCTGGGGTAGCTATGAGTGAAAAATTCAGTTTGTCTTTGAGGGCTTTTTCATCGACAAATTCACGCATAAAACGCACGATTTGCAAGCCAAGTTCCTTTGCTTCTTGACTTTGTCCATGATGAGAACCTATCAAAGCTATTAAACTCTCACAAAGTCCTATATAACCTATAGCCAAAGTACCATGTGCGATAACTTTCTCTACGCTATCATTTTCTTTTAAAGTATCTGAATCTATCCAAATTCCCTCACCCATTAAAAATGGGAAATTTTTAACCTTTTTTAGACTTTGAATTTTATATCTATGGAGTAATTGCTCATACACAAGTTCTAATTTTTCTTTTAAAAGTGAGTAAAAAAGCTCTAAATTTCCTTTAGCTTCTATAGCTAAACGCACAAGATTTATACTTGTAAAACTTAAATTTCCTCTGCCACTTGTGATTTCTTTGCTCTCATCATAAACATTTGCCATAACTCTAGTTCTACAACCCATATAAGCCACTTCGCTATTATAATCGCCCTTTTTATAGTATTTTGCATTAAAACTTGCATCTAAAAAGCTAAAATTTGGAAAAAGTCTTTTAGAAGCACATTCTATGGCGAGTTTAAAAAGCTTGTAGTTTGGGTCTTTTTCATTATAATTAACACCTTCTTTTACCTTAAAAATTTGCACAGGGAAAATTGGTGTTTCGCCATTTCCTAAGCCTTTCATCGTAGCTTTTAGTAAATTTTCTATTACCATTTGCCCTTCAAATGAAGTATCGGTGCCATAATTTAGCGTGCTAAAAGGCACTTGGGCTCCTGCTCTTGAGTTCATAGTGTTAAGATTATGCACTAAAGCTTCCATAGCTTGAAAAGTAGCATTTTGCGTTTGCTCTAAAGCTCTTTTATAAGCATAAATATTGGCTTTTTCTAAGAATTTTTCATCATCATTTAAACCAAGTTTTAAAAGCTCTTTAAAGCATTCTTTTTCGCTTGAAGCTTGAAATTTTGTGTTATTAAAGCAACGCTCATCTAAGTTTTGCTCTAATTTTATTTCAAAAAACGCGTTTATAGCCTTTTTATACTCTTTTTGAAAAGTCTTTGCCACACCTTTTGCCATAGCAAAATCAAAATTTGGTATAGATTGGCCTCCATGCATTTCATTTTGATTAGCTTGCAAGGCAATGCAAGCTAAAGAAGCATAAGATCTTATGTCATTTGGCTCACGCAAGCTTCCATGTCCAGTGCTAAAACCATTTTCAAAAAGCTTTAACAAATCTATTTGACAGCAAGTTTGTGTTAGCATATAAAAATCTTTATCGTGTATGTGTATATCGCCGTTTTTGTGTGCATTTGCGATATGTTTTGGCAAAATACACTCATCTATATAGTATTTTGCACCTTCTGAGCCATATTTTAACATCATACCCATAGCACTATCTGAATTAATATTTGCATTTTCTCTTTTTAAATCAGCTTCTTTAGAGTCTTTAAAAGTTAAATCATCATACAAACTAAGTAAATCATAACTGCTATTGCGAATTTGTGTTCTTTTTTGACGGTATAAAATATAAGATTTTGCAGTATTGACTAAGGAATTTTTAATTAAAACCTCTTCAACTTTATCTTGAATTTGTTCTACTTGCATGTGATTTTCATCAAGCAAAGCCACAACCTCATCACAAAGCTTATCTAAAAAATCATTATTTAATTTTTCATCTGTGGAGTTTATATTGGCTTTGAAAATAGCATTTTTGATTTTAAAAACATCAAATGCAACTTGGCTCTTATCTCTTTTTATAATAAATTTTATTTTCATGGAAATTTTCCTAAAAAATAATCTCTAAGCACTATAAGATAGCACTTTGAAAAGATAAGTTTAGTACAAAAAGTTGATGAAAAACTTAAAAAGATAAAAGGAAAATTCACACATTTTTTGTGTGAATTTTGTTATTATAATTCAATACCCTTTACCAAGTATATTTTATCAAGGTCACGATTTCCAAACATTTTTTGAGTATTGCAATCTTTTTGGATATTCCATTCATCTAGTTCATGATGAAAATTTTTACAATTATGGAAAAGATATGCCATGGTAATTACATTTTGTACATCCCAATTTGCAACGCTATGCTCATATGCATGACAATTTTCAAAACAATGTGCCATTCTAGTAGCATTTGAAGTCTTCCAATACAACAAAGAGTGGTTAAATTTAGTACAATTAAAAAACATATAAGACATATCTTTTAGACTTTGTGTATTCCATTTTGATAAGTCTTGATTGAAATTTTTGCAGTTAAAAAACATGCTTGCCATATTTTCAACCTTGGAAACATTCCAACGCGACAAATCTGCATTAAAACTTTCGCAACAATAAAACATATATGACATGTCTTTAGCATTTGATACATCCCAACGCTCAATACCTAAAAAATCTAGTCTTTTAGAATAATAAAACACATAAGAAAAATCATCTACCAAAGATACATCAATATCTTTTAAAGAAATTCTTTCATTTTGCACCAAACTCATTAACTCATTTTTGTTTTTAGGTCTATACATTTTACCCTCCTTTTTTTGTATATTTTAAAAAACAAGTGTGAAGTTAATGTAAATTTAAAATGTTTAATAATTTCAAAAAAATTAATAGTAACAATTCAAATAAAAAATACACGGAAAACATTTGGTGATAGCATAAAAAACGAAATAAATAAAAGTGGTGACCCATACGAGACTCGAACTCGTGTTACCGCCGTGAAAGGGCGATGTCCTAACCGCTAGACGAATGGGCCTTTTTTGCGTAATATTAAAACTTAGATTATATCTATATTTTACTTAATAAATCATTAATTTACTATTTTATATAAAAATATATAATTTCACTCTACTTAAACCACTAAAAATAAGAAGGAAAAATGGATATTTCAAGTCTAATAATTTTATCTTTTGCTTTAGCTGCAGATGCTTTTGCGGTTTCACTATGCAAAGGTTTTAGTGTTAAAGAATTAAAATTAAAGCATTATTTAATAGTTGGATTATATTTTGGTGGCTTTCAGGCTTTAATGCCTGCTATTGGATACACTCTAGGTGATTCTTTTGGTTCGTTTGTAGAAAAAATCGACCACTGGATTGCTTTCATTCTTCTTGGTGCTATAGGTGGTAAAATGATACAAGAATCTTTCAAAAATGATAGCTGTAAAGAAAATTCAAATTTATTTGATTTTAAAACCATGATAGCTCTTGCTATTGCAACTAGCATTGATGCACTTGCTGTTGGAGTGAGTTTTGCTTTTTTAAAAGTGGATTTGTTTATAGCATTGCTATGCATAGGTATGATCACTTTCATAATGTGTATTTTAGCTTTAAAAATAGGTAATAAATTCGGCATCTATCTCAAAAGTAAAGCCGAATTTCTAGGTGGTGCTATTTTAATTTTCCTAGCGGTTAAAATTTTATTTGAACATTTATCTTAAATATCTATTTCTATTCCTACGGGAGCGTGATCTGAACCAAAAATATCATCTCTTATGAAGGCATTTTTAAGCTTATCTTTTAAGCCATTAGAAATGAAAAAATAATCAATTCTCCAGCCCACATTTCTTTCTCTTGCTTTCATTCTATAGCTCCACCACGAATACTTTTCTTTAACATCACCATTTATATATCTAAAAGTATCTACAAAGCCTAGTTTTAACAAATCATCTATCCAAGCACGCTCAATAGGTAAAAAACCTGAAGTTTTTTCATTAGCTTTTGGGTGAGTTAAATCTATCTCGCGATGTGCAGTATTGACATCGCCACAGATAATGATTTCTTTACCTTCTTTTAAAAGCTTATCTAAATACACTAAAAAATCATTATAAAACTTCATTTTAAAGCTCAAGCGATCTTCGTCTTTTTGACCATTTGGAAAATAGATATTAAACAAAACTATATTTTTAAATCTATGCTCTAAAACCCTACCCTCATCATCATCAAAAAACTCGCATTTTTTTACTTCGCTATCAAAATTACACAAGCTCATTACACCTGAATATCCTGCTCTTTTAGCGCTATTTGAATACATATGTTTAAAAGGATATTCGTAAATTCTTTTTGGAAATTTATCCTCGTGTGCTTTGATTTCTTGAAAACCTATAAAGTCGATTTCTTCTTTTTCGATCCAATCAAGAGCATTTTTATCACAAATTGCCCTTAGGCCATTTACATTCCAAGAAAGTAATCTCATAAAAAACCTTTTTAATCTTATTTTTTGCTATTTTATAAGTAATTTATTAATTATATTCAAATAGACTAAGCTTTTTAATTTTATCTAAAGGAAATCAATGCACCTAAAGCTTTCATGGACTAAATTTACCTTGCTTAATACAATTTTTATTATGGTATTTAACTTTCCATTGTTTGAATTTGTATATGAAAAGATAAATCAAAATTCTATGCTTTTTAGTGTATTTTTTGGAATTTATTTTTTCTTAGTATTAGGTGTTTTATCTTTAATATATTTTCCATATATCACTAAAATTTTAAGTATATTTTTACTCAGCACTTGTGCGATTTGTAGCTATTTTATAAGTAATTATGGAGTATTAATCGATGATAGCATGATACAAAATGTCGTTGAGACAGACAATAGAGAGTTTTTTTCTTATTTTAACTTTTCTTTTGCATTATATATTCTAGCTTTTGTAGTTTTTCCTAGTGCACTTATACTCTTTACTAAGATTGACTATCAAAGATATATACTTAAGAAAAGCGTATTGTTTTTTAGTGCTTTAATTATATGTTTTGGTTTAATTGCCTTTACTTCCAAAACACTATTGCCTTTTCTAAGATCACATAATATCATTAGAATGTATAATCTACCTTTTTATCCTATATATTCGAGCATAGAATTTACAAAGAAAAAACTAGCAGGCAAAAAAGAACTAACTATCATATCAAATGATGCAAACTTAAAAGATACAAATACAACTAAGCTTATGGTTTTAGTAGTAGGCGAAACCGCTAGAGCAAGCAATTATTCTTTAGGTGATTATAAAACAAATGATACTAATTTTTATACTAAAAATGAACCAAATTTAGTGTATTTTAGCGATGTAAGCTCATGTGGAACTGCTACAGCAAAAAGCTTACCTTGTATGTTTTCAAGACACAAAAGAACAAGTTTTGAAAATGAGATATACGAAGAAAATGTTTTAGATATCTTGCAAAAAGTTGGAGTGCAAAGTATTTGGTTTGGCAATAACTCAGGAGGTTGTAAGGGAAATTGTGACCGCATAGAGCATAAATTAATCTCTAAAGATTACGATGAGAGCTTACTTGAGCTTGTAAAACAAGAGCTTGAAAATACCAACTCAAATAAAATCATCATAGTGCATTTGCAAGGCTCACATGGTCCAACCTACTATAAACGCTACCCAAGTGAGTTTAAAAAATTCATACCAACTTGCGATACAAACGAACTAAATACTTGCACTTATGAACAAATCATAAACACTTATGATAATACTTTGCTTTATACAGATTTTATTATAAAAAATCTCATAGATTTACTCAAAGAAAATCCAAATCAAGAAGCTTCTTTGCTTTATTTATCAGATCATGGAGAAAGCTTAGGTGAAAATGGAATTTATTTACATGGTATGCCTTATTTAATAGCACCAAAAGATCAAAAACACATACCAATGATATTTTGGAGCAAGGATAGTAAATTAAGTCAAGACTTACAAGGTAAAAAAGACTACAAACTTTCTCAAGATAATCTTTTTTCAAGTTTGCTAGGATATTTTGGCGTAAATAGCAAAGAATATGAAGAAAATTATGATTTATTTAGTAAAAATTTAAAGGAAAACCCACAATGAAACCAAAGTATTCTTTATTTAAAAATGCAAGTTATGCATTAAATGGAATTAAATTTTTACTCAAAGATGAAATGGCTTTTAGGATAGAATTTGCTATTATTTTACCTTTGATTTTTGTAAGCTTATTTTTGCCTGTAAGTTTTTTAGAACACTTTGTACTAATGTTTGTTTTGGTGCTAATTTTGATTGTAGAAGCACTAAATTCTGCTATAGAGGCTTGTGTGGATCTTTGCACGAGCGAATTTCACATCTTGGCTAAAAAAGCAAAAGATTGTGCGAGCGCTGGGGTGTTTTTTAGCGTGGTTTTAGCTATAATTACTTGGAGTTTTATTCTTTTTGATTTGGTTAGAGAATGGATGATAAAGTAAAAACACTATGTACGAAAATATTTGGTAAAAAACGCTTTGAAATTTTAGAATTTTTAGCCCTTCATGCTGATGATGATGGCTTTGTCTTTGCAAACATAGAAGAACTTTCTAAAAGTTTAAATATCAGCAAACCAACCATCATTTCTACTTTTAAATTTTTAGAAGAAAAAGCTTTACTTGAAAAACTTAAAAACGGCTTATATAAACTCAAATAGGAGATAAAATGACACTTAAAAACCCTTTGGATATGCATTTACATTTACGCGATGAAAGTATGCTTGAACTTGTAGCTCCATTTAGCGCAAAAGACTTTAAGGCAGGGGTTATCATGCCAAATTTAATTACCCCACTTACTGAAATAATTGCACTCAAAGCTTATAAAGAACGCATTTTAAAAGCATGTAATAATGAAGATTTTATACCCTTGATGACCTTATTTTTTAAAAACTATGATGAGAAATTTTTAGAAAAAGCTAAAGATGAGCTTTTTGCTATCAAGCTTTACCCTGCAGGTATAACTACCAACTCAGATAATGGAATTTCAAGTTTTGATATAGAAAAGTTAAAACCTACGCTAAACGCTATGAGTGAATTAAACATACCTTTGCTTGTGCATGGCGAAACCAATGATTTTGTAATGGATAGAGAAGCAAATTTTGCTAAAATCTATGAAAAACTAGCTAAAAACTTTCCAAAATTAAAAATTGTAATGGAACATATTACCACTAAGGTTTTATGTGATTTATTAAAAGATTATGAAAATTTATACGCAACTATCACTTTACACCATTTAATGATAACGCTTGATGATGTAGTAGGTGGCAAGATGGATCCGCATTTATTTTGTAAACCTATTGCAAAACGCTATGAAGACAAAGATGCTTTATGTGAGCTTGCTTTTAGTGGCTATGAAAAGGCTATATTTGGAAGCGATAGCGCGCCTCATCCATTGCATACTAAAGAATGCTGTGGTTGTGCAGCTGGCGTATTTAGTGCGCCGGTGATTTTACCTGTGTTAGCTGAACTTTTTGAAAAACACTCAAATGAAGCAAATTTACAGAAATTTATTTCAGATAATGCTTGTAAAATCCATAACCTTAAATTTGAAAAAAACAAAATCATCACTTTAGAAAAACAAGAATGGCAAGTAGCACAAAAATACGGCGATGTAGTGCCATTTATGGCAGGAAAAAATATTGGTTTTATGACTCTTTCATAAAACCAATAATCTTTTTAAAATTATCTTTTTTTATACCAAAAAACACCAAAAAAATATCAGCAATATACCAAAATAAAACCACAAATACACAAATAACATCTATAGGGGTATTAAATACAACATACAAAAACAGAAGCGATAATTTAGCACAACCAAGAAGCCAATCACCTTTATAAAATCTATCAACCCCGC
This sequence comes from Campylobacter lari, assembly GCF_900638335.1. Taxonomy (NCBI): domain Bacteria; kingdom Pseudomonadati; phylum Campylobacterota; class Epsilonproteobacteria; order Campylobacterales; family Campylobacteraceae; genus Campylobacter; species Campylobacter lari. The sequence continues at coordinate 49,122 of NZ_LR134508.1, read as the reverse complement.
AAGAACCAAAAGTAATGCTTAAGATTAAACCAAGCTCGGCATTTTTTAACTTAACTAAATTAAGTTTTTGAAGCTTATCTTCCGAAATATGCTTTAATTGTTCTTCAATAAAAGATAGTTTATTTGCAGGAATTTTATCTTTAAGATAAAGCAAAAACATCTTAATTATCAATCCAAAATACTATAAATTTTTGATAAGTTTCTCTTTTTGGTTTCTTTCCATACAAAATATAAATCCACCAAAACATATAGAGTAATAATCAATCTTAAAGTATCAATTTGTGTTACTGTTACAACCACAACAATAAAAACAAATAAAGCAATCTTAGCAAAAGCAATTTTTTTATCACCAATATAAAATCTATCTGCACCGCACCATCCAAAGAAAATACCTATAACCAAAGCAACTATATTACTTTTTAAAGGCGTTAAAGCAATTTGAGATAAAGCTTCCTCTGATGCATTAGATAATTTTTGTTGTAATTCACTCCATTTGTTTGATGGGGTTTTATCTTTAAGAGACAAAAATACAGAATTTGCATCCATTATATTTCCTTTATATTTATTTTCATAGAATAATATATTTATTCTATGAATAAAATTTTAATATTTGCTTCTATAATCTCTTCTACCTCATCTTTTACAAAGCTTTCTAGCTCTTGTTTATTTGCATTAATACCATTCATGCTCAAATGCCACAAAGCATTTTCTATCGCACTTTGCTTGTCTCTTTTTACCACTCTAGTTTCGTTAAAAATTTCATACTCATAAGGGATATTTTGCGCATTTAAAAAACTTTGCAAATCACTTTCATAAAAACCTTTAAAATGCGTGTTAAAATGCTCAAATATAGGATCTAAAAAGCTACTTTTACGCCTACTTGCCCAGCCTAAATACACCTTTTTAGAAGCTAAGCTTAAAAAAGCTTTATAGTCTTTTTCATTTTGTAAAGCAGGAGACATACTCAAAAAGGCTAAGTCAAATTTCGTGTTATTGTTTTTATAAAAGTTTTCAAAATCTAAATTTAAAGTTTTTACATTTGATATAGCATGAGTTTTTGCATCTTCTTGTAAAATTTCAAGCATAGCACTAGAGCTGTCTACACCCAAAACACTTTTTGCTTTTTGTGCTAAATGCAAAGTCCAAACACCGCTCCCACAACCTATATCCACCACGCTTTTACCTTGCAAGGATCCAAGTTTTGCAAAAGTAGCTTTTTGAATTTCGTTTAAACTATGATTATACCTTGTATAGCTTTTTGCTTTTTTATTCCATAAATTCATCTTCACTCCTTATTTTTTCTAATATAGTATAATATTTTTTTGTTTTTAGAAGGAAAATTATGCGTGTATTGTTTTTGTGTTTAATTTCATTTTTAAGTATATATGCCAAAGATTTGGTAAGTGTTAGTATAGCCCCACAAGCTTACTTTATAAAGCAAATTGCCAAAGAGACTTTAGATGTTAATATAGTCATACCACCTAATGCGAATGAACATACTTTCGAATTTAAGCCAAGCGGCATTTTAAAGCTTGAAAAAAGCGATATTTACTTCACAGCAAATTTAGAATTTGAAAAAATTTGGATTTTAAAACTTAAAGATAATCTCAAAAATACCAAAATCATCTCTACTCAAAATGGTATTGATTTTATACCTTTGCAGGAGCATGCTCACGAAGGACACCATCATGGAGATGACCCTCACACATGGCTTGATCCGCTTTTAGCAAAAACTCATGCTAAAAATATCGCCCTAGCACTTATAGAACAATACCCACAAAATAAAGCATTTTACGAGCAAAATTTAGAAAGTTTTTTAAAAGAACTTGATGAATTAAATCTACAAATACAAGCCTTGTTTAAACACACAAAAAATAAATATTTTTTAGTCTATCATCCATCTTGGGGGTATTTTACAAAAAGATATCATCTAAGCCAAATTCCTATAGAAATAGAAGGAAAAGAACCTAAGCCAAAAGACTTAGCCAAGCTTACAAAACTCATACAAAAAGAGCGAATAAAAGCTATTTTTATACCAAAAGAAGCTAATAACAACACCATTAAAGCTATGGCGAGTAATTATAATCTTAAAATCATAGAACTTGATCATTTGCCAAGTGATTATAAAAATGAGCTTTTAAAAGACGCAAAAAATATAGCAAGTGCTTTACAATGATAAAAATCAATATTAAAAATTTAAACTTTTCCTATAATCAAGATGAGGTTTTAAAAAATATCAACCTAAACTATGAAAGCAAAGACTTTTTAGCCATAGTAGGACCAAATGGCGGGGGCAAATCTACACTTTTAAAACTCATACTAGGCTTACTAAATAGCCATAAAAATATAAACTTTGAGGGATTGAGTTTAAAAGATATAGGTTATGTCCCACAAAATACTTTAGCTAATCCAAACTTTCCAGTACGCGTGCTAGAAGTGGTGATGATGGGTAGGGTGGATAAAAAATTCTTTGGTTTTTATACCAAAAAAGATCAAGAACAAGCCTTACTAGCATTAGAAAAAGTAGGTATGAGAAATTTTTGGGATAAAAAAATCAGCGAACTAAGCGGAGGCCAAAGACAAAGAGTTTATATAGCAAGAGCTCTAGCAAGTGAATGCAAGCTTTTAATCCTTGATGAGCCTACTGCAAGTATAGATACTAAAGGCTCAGTGCAGATTTTTGAGCTTTTGAAAAAATTACACGAAAGTGGGGTTGGTGTGATAGTAATATGCCATGATTTAAATGTAAGCTTAGCTTATGCAAATAAAATCGCATATTTAAATAAAGAATTATTCTTACATGAAAACACCCCTGAAAAAAAGGCACATTTACTAGCACATTTAAGCCAAAATCACACGCATTTTTGTGATGTGGAGCTTAGCTTGGAGCAGTGTTGCTGTGAAGGAAAAAACCATGCTTGAACTTTTATCTAGCTCTTTTATACAAAATGCTTTTTTGGCTGCATTTTTAACTAGTATTGCTTGTGGGATTATGGGGACTTTGATCATGATCAACCGCTTAAGCTCTATGGCAGGAGGCATTACGCATGGGGCTTTTGGGGGTATAGGTATAGCATTTTATTTTGGTTTGCCAGTACTTGTTAGCACGAGTTTATTTACTCTTTTTTTAGCCTTGCTTGTAGCATTTTTAGTGCAAAAATATCCTTTTAGAAGTGATAATATAGTCGGAGTTATATGGGCTTTTGGAATGGCTGTTGGTATCATACTCATAGACTTAACCCCTGGGTATAATGGTGATTTAATGGGGTATTTGTTTGGTAGCATTTTGTCTGTACCTACACAAGATATAGTTTTATTTGCAGTGATTGATGTGATTTTTATCATTTTAGTATTGCTTTTTTACCGCCAATTTGAAATTCTAAGCTTTGATAAAGAATTTGCAAACTTAAGAGGGGTTAAAACTAATCTTTTTCATTATCTTTTAATCGCGATGATGGCTTTTTGTATCGTTATAAGTATCAAAGTAGTAGGACTTATACTTGTGATAGCTTTGCTTAGCATACCTGCATTTATTGCTGAGAGTTTTTCTAAAAAGCTTGGTCAAATGATGATCATCTCTACGCTTTTGAGTATAAGTTTTTGTGTGATAGGACTTTTTGTGAGTTTTTATTATAACCTTGCAAGTGGAGCTTGTATCATAGCTAGCGCTTGTATAGCTTTTGTGCTTTATCTTTGCTTTAGCGCTTTTTTAAAGAAAAGTTAAAATTTACTTTTGCTTTAAAATACTATTTTCATGTACTCTTAAAAAACTAGCAAATTTTGGCTTGCCATTTTTGGTTAAGCCATTGTATTTAAAAGTGATGATAGCACCAATTAGTGGAGGGTTTAAGCGATCTCTTTCTTTAAAACCTGAACCTATCTTAAAACTTACTTTTTTACCCTCAATCACTGCTTCACAAAGCAAAGATCCCATTTTACCTTCAAATTTTCCTTTACCTTCAAAATGCTTTTTTACAACACATTCTGTATCATCAAAAGGTTTTAACTTAAAAGCATTGTTTGATCTTTTCTTTTCATAAGGTGCGTTGTTTAATCTTATGATCACGCCCTCGCCTTTATGCGAAATGATATCTTGGTAAAACTGCTTTAAATGATTTTTATCTTTAATGCGAATTTGTGGGATGATTTTTATAAAATCATTTGAGTTTTTAGCTAGATACTTTTTTAAAACTTCTAATCTTGCTTCTAAAGTACAAGGATCAAGTTTAAATTCCTCGCAAGCATTTGGCACATCAAAGACATTATAACTTACTTTTTGCCAAAGCTTTTCATCGGGATTTTCTTGGCGTATTAAAGATGAAATTTCTTCAAAAGAAGCTCTTTTTATCCAAAGTTCTCCATCTAACTCAAATTTAGGAAAGTTTTTTGTGAAAAATAAAGGAAGTTTTATAGTATTTCCTGCTCTTGTTTGCATAGACTTACCGCTCCAAAGTCCTCTTACGCCATCGAGCTTTTCGCTCATGAGATAATGGCTTAAATTTATATCTTTAAACACTTTTTCATCATAAACTTTAAAAAGTAAAATATCTTTAGCAAAAAGAGGATTTAAAAAGAGAGTAAAGAGAAAAACAAGGCTTATAAAAAGCCTTGTAATATGATTAAAGTGCTTTTTTAGCAGCATCTGCTATTTTAGCAAAAGCAGCTGCGTCATTCATCGCTAAATCAGCTAAGATTTTTCTATCAAGCTCAATGCCTGCTTTTTTAAGACCATTTATAAATCTTGAATAACTAATATCATTTAGTCTGCAAGCTGCATTGATACGTACTATCCAAAGACGACGGAAATCACGTTTTTTGCGGCGTCTATCACGATACGCATAAACCAAACTTCTTTCTAATTGTTCTTTAGCTTTTCTAAAGTGTTTGCGGCGACCACTATAAAAACCACGCGCAAGTTTTAAAACTTTTTTATGTCTGCGGCGTCTTACAACACCTGTTTTTACTCTTGCCATATTTATCCTTTCACAAATTGGCGTTCGTTAAACGAATCTTGCCCTTTAAAATAAGGGGAGTTTGAATGACTTTCGTCAAAAACTAAATTTAAGCGAGCTTAAATTCCTAACATTTTTTCAACCGCTTTAACATTGGTTGAGTGAACATACTTAGAAGTGCGAAGATCGCGCATTCTTTTAGCAGGTTTTTTAGTCAAAATGTGGCTTCTATAAGCAGCGCCTCTTTTGATTTTATTTTTACCTACTTTGAAGCGTTTAACAGCACTTTTAACGCTTTTCATTTTTGGCATGTGTATCCTTTGGATCAATTTTTTCATAAAAGAAAGCTATTATTTTACTACAACTATGCTTTAGAAAAATTAAATTTTTATATGACACAACCTGTCACAAAGGTTTAATATGATTTTATTAATTTTATAAAATCCAATAAAGGAGTCAAATGGCAATAATAGTCGGTGTTATAGCTATGATAGCTACTGCTATATGGGCTATTGTCTGTGGAGCCTTTTGGGCTTTATTTATATTTGTAGTGTGGTGCGTTATATTACCAAGTTTATTTTTAATAGAAAAATACGGACTTATAAATGTAGTGGTTTCTTATGTGCTAATTTTAGCAGGCGTAGTAGTACTTGCAAGGATAATTAAAAGCAAACAATACTAAACAAAACCTTGACAATACGGGGGGGGGGTATTGATATAATTAGCATAAAAAAATAATAAGGAGGGTTAAATAATATTAAAACATAATTTTCCTTGCACTTCATGTGGGGCATGTTGTAAAAATATTAATGGCATTGAAGAGTTGAAACACTTTAATATAAATGGTGTTTGCATTAATTTACAAGAAGATAATTCTTGTAAAATTTACAACGAAAGACCCTTGGTATGCAGAGTGGAAGATTTTTACAATAAATATTTTAAAGCCACTATGAGTAAAAAGGATTTTTATAACGAAAATATAAAAATATGTAATTTATTGCAAGATAAATTGAAACTAGATAAAAAATACAAAATAAATTTAATAACAAAGGAGATTTAAAATGGCAGTTCCATTTATTTTAGGCGGATTAGCTTTAGCAGCAGGTGTATTTGGTGCTAAAAAAGCATACGATGGTTATCAAGATAAATGCGCAGCAGAAGAGTTAGATAATGATGCCAAGGCAATTTTTGATTATGCAAAAGAAAATTTAGATGTAGCTAGAAAAAATGCTGAACAAGCTTTGGAAAATTTAGGGCATGCAAAGCTACATATTCATCAAAATTCTCTCAAAGAGTTTATTGATATTTTTTCTAAACTTAAAAATGTAGAAAGTAGTGATTTTTCTAAAGATGATTTAAAATTTAATATTAATGAATTTATAGAATTTACCAAAGAAAGTGTAATTGACTTTACAAAATTAGCTACGGGTGGGATAGCATCTCTTGGTGCTGGGGCTTTAGCTGGTCTTGGAGCTTATGGTAGTGTTGGATTACTTGCAAGCGCTTCTACTGGAACTTTGATTTCTACACTAAGTGGCGCAGCAGCTACTAATGCTACTTTAGCATGGCTTGGAGGAGGTAGCCTAGCTGCAGGTGGATTTGGAATGGCTGGTGGAATGGCTGTTTTAGGTGGTATAGTAGCTGCACCTGTTTTAGCAGTTGGAGGATTTTTATATTCTAAAGTTGGAGAGCAAGCTTTGGACGAAGCAAAAAGTAACCTACATAAAGCAAAAGCAGCAGCAAGTGAAATGGATACTGCAAGAATTGCAACAACAGCAATCGGTTCTATTGCAAATGAATCTCTTATAGCTATACAAAATTTAGATGAAATTTTAATTAAAGAATTACAAACTTTTAAATTAATGATTATAAGAGAAAATGATTATTCTAAATTTACTGATGATGAAAAAACATATACTCAATTTATTGTCAATTTAGTAAAAGCAATTAGTGGTATCTGTAAAGTAAATGTACTGACCGAAGATGGAATAGTAAATAAAGAATTTAAAAAAGCTGTCCAAATAGCACAAAATTTAAATAAAGAAATACAAACTATTTAAATTAAAAGCGGAATTTCCGCTTTTAAAATAAGGAAGATATCATGAATACCGTATCATTGTTTGATGAATTACTAGAAGAACTAGGGACACAAAGTTTAGCAAGATTACCCATCAATATATTTAATGTCAACTCATATGAAGCCTATATGGAAAGTGCAAAACTTACAACAAATATGCAAAAAGCTACGCAACAACATGGCAACAACCCAAATGGTTTTGGTCAATTTTTGGAAACACTAGAAGTTGGTAAAGAAAACATCAACAATGCATATAATAAAAATAAAAATAGAAGCTTCACAACAGATGAGCTTGCCGAAATAAGCAAAGTCTTCAAAGGAGAAAATGTTGATCTATACAAAAAAGAAACAATTTTGGCAAATTATAGCGATGAAGAAATTAAAAATTTGACAAACAATGCCAATCTAGACAACTTAACCAAAACAAATCATACTATAGTAGATACCGTAACTTTAAACGAAAAAGGTGAAATAGCTAAAACAGAACAATTAAAAGCTGTTAATGATAGTATATTTGGAAAAAAATATAATAAATATTTTGAAGCGATTAAAAATGGAAATTTAGACTATGTTAAAACTGATAAAGAAACTTACGAAAGGGCGCAAAAAGAAATAGAAAAGTTAGAAAGTGCTATAGAAAAAGCCCCTGAAGAAAAACAAGCTTCTTTAGAAAAAAAACTTCAAGAATATAAAAGCAAATTTTCTTTTCTTACTCAAGGCAATGAGAGAGAAAAAGCTGGCTATATACAAGAAGAAAGCAAAGATAAAACTATTACTATCAAAAAAAGTGATGATATATTTAGCAAAAAACATGAAGATGATTTTAATAAAATTAAAAATGGAGAAATAGATTATATTGTAGTCAATAAAAAAATATACGAAAATGCACAAAAAGAGATAGAAAAATTAGAAAGCACTATAGAAAAAGCATCCGAAGAAGAAAAAGAGTCTTTAAAAAAAGAACTTGAGACAAAGAAAGAGATTTTTAATCATTTAAAGAAAAACGAACCTACAAACCATACAGACAAAGATAAGGCCTTAAAAGAAGTATATATTATTCAAGCAAAACAAGCTGCTATAAATGTTTTTCAAACTGGAGCTAGTGATGCTGGTGTTGTTGTTCTTAGTACATTTGCAAGTGGTGTTATAGCTGAACTTAAAAGCGAATTTATAAAAAAAGAACATGAGGATTTTGAAGTAAGATTTAAGCGTTTGTTATCAAGAGTAATTGAAAGCGGGAAAGATGCTTTTATAAGAGGAGCTAGCTATGGTATTGTAGATGTTATTGTTGGAATTGCTTCGCAATATTTTAAAAGAATTGGTGGGCACTTAAAAGCTTTGTGGAAAAATTTAAGAAGTAGTTTAAAATCTATATGGAATGCAATATATGCTTATATAACTGGTAAAATTAAAAGTTTTGGTGAACTTATAAAAGTGATATTAAAATCTTTGTTTTCAGCCATCATGACTATATTTGCAATTGCCTTAGAAGAACAAATTTGTCAAGCATTAGGTGGAAGTCAATTAGCTCAAATTTTATCCATAGGAATATCCATTTTCATTTGTTCATTAGCTGTAGTTTTATTTTCTAAAACTGTTGAAATAACAATAAATAGCTTTGTTGCAATTTTTGCTAAAGCGAATTTAGCTAAAGCAAGAAGAGAAGAAGTTGAAATGGTTTTTGATAAAATCATGCCTAAAATGATAGAAAACCAAGGAACTTTGCAGATTTTCATAGATGATTATATGTGTGATTTAAAAAATACTAACAATATGAGTTTTCAAGAATTACAAACCGCTTTAAATAACAGTAACTATACACAAGCAAATCAATCTATTATAAAACTTGCAGAAAAATTTGGTGTTGATGATTTATTTAAAACACGAAAAGAATTTGATGATTTTATGTTTAGCAATGAAAATTTAAAAATATAAAAGGAAAAAATGGGATTTTTAGATACTTTAAAATCTATAGCAATTAGTGCAAAATACGGAATTGGTTGGCACGGAGGAACTTATAACAATGAAGAAGAAAAACCTCGATGCTATCTTTCAAAAACATGCCCTGACTGTAATGAATATATCAGTAAATACAATCACAACCTTGCAGAAAGAGTTATAACAGATCCATACTCTTGCAGAGGTTATGAAGAATGTATTTATTGTCAGTACAGAGAATTTGAAACATATCACAAATTTGAAAAAGTAAGAAAAAATGAAAGATGTCAGACAATAGAAAAATGCTCTCAATGCGGAAAAGAGCGTTTGGGCGATATACAACATTCTTGGGTACAGATTCCTTTTACAAATAAAGACGCCTCTATTAATAGAAAAAAACCATGCTAAACAAACTACCTCAACTTTTTTCATTGCTTTTTAGCTATAAATCAAACATCTTTGATATCATCTCAAAGCCAAAGCAAGCTTATACTTACACTAAGTTTGCTTTAGAGCTAAAAGAGCTTTATGAAAAAGAAAATGATAAAACCGAAGCTGCTTTTATCATCCTAGATAGAGTGCTTAAATTTAAAAAAGAAAACCCTGATGATTTTGATGATTTTTTAAAGCTTATTCAAGAACTTTTAACTACCTATGAAAATGATCCAAAAACAATCAAACAAAACATCAAAGATTTGCTAAAATAAACAAAAAAGGTTGTATATGGAAAAAGACAAGCTTTCTACGCGTTTAGTTTCTATACTGCAGTGTTTAAACAATGGCGAGCGTTTTAGCTTAGAAGAGCTTGCACAAGAATTTAATGTCAGTATTCGCACCATACAAAGAGACTTGCACGAACGCCTTGCTTTTATCCCTATAAAAAAAGAAAATGGAAAATACTTTTTAGAAGGCTATGTTTTAGGAAAATTAAGCTTTAAAGATATACAAAATTTTGCTATTTTAAGCGGTATAGGTAGGCTTTATCCTAGTTTAGATAAAGAGTTTTTAAACGACTTGCTTAATGAAAAAATCAATAAAGCTTTTTTAGTCAAAACCCAAAGCTATGAAACACTTAATAGAGAAGTTTTTGAAGAACTAAGCGCAGCTATCATAGCAAAATATCCCATTAGCTTTTACTACAAAGAAAAATACAGAAAAGCAAATCCATACAAACTCATTAATATTGACCACATATGGTATCTTTTAGCAGATGAAAACGATACTTTAAAAACCTTTACTTTTTCTAAAATCACACAACTAAGAGTAGAAAAGAAAGAAATTTTTACCCCGAAAGAAAAGTTTTTAAAACAAATTCAAAAAGATCAAAGTAACTGGATTAGCAAAGAAAACAAAGAAGCTATTTTAAAACTTGATAAAAAAGCTAAAGAATATTTCTTAAGAAAAAATGCCCTTGCTAAATACGAATTTATAAATGAGGATGAGAATTTCATTTATATCAAGGCATTTTATACTTATGATGATGAGCTTTTAAATTTGATAAGATATTGGATACCATATATTAAAATAAACAAACCTATTGCTTTAAAAGAAAAGCTTTTTGAGCAATTAAACGCATACATGCAAGATTAGCGTTTTTTTAATACATAGAGTTGTTCTTGTATATGCATAGAGCGTTTAGAAAGGTTTCTACTAGCTCTAAAGGCATTATACTTTTGCTCAAGCACAAAGCATTCTCCAAGATTTTGAAGTCTTTTTGTGAAATTTTCTTTTTTTACAAAACCCTCACAATTATAAGAAAGCAACACAATCTTAGCTTTTAAATCATTTATCAAATCAAACAAAGCATCTTCGGCTTTTTTTTCTTTGTTAAAAGCACTGCGGTTCCAGTCTTTTGGTATACCAGAAACCTTTGAAATTTCCTTTGGCTTTTTATAATTAGCGATTAAATTTAACATAAAATAATTTGATCCATAAGGGTGCTGATTATAAGGTGGATCTAAATACGCCACATCAAAGCTATCAAGCTCTTTAGCTAAAACATTTGCATCTTTTTGAAAAACCTCATACTTACAAATAAAATTTGAAAAAACAGGCATTTTTAAAGCTATATCACCCTTTATACGACTAAGCGCATTTGCTCCATTTCCTCCAAATTTTCCCACTCCATTTTTATCTTTATAAAAACCTTTAAAAACCCCACTTGTATTCGCATGCACACTTGCTTCATAGATAAGCGGCGCGATGAAGTATTTTTGTATATTACTTGGCAGGCTTGAAATTTTTTCTCGCATAGAATCTAAATACATAGCATTTTTAAGCGTGTAGAAAACTCTTTCATTCTTTTGGATATATTCATCATCATTTGGCGCATAAAGCTTACTTATAAAGCCTTTTTTAAGTTTTAAATCAGAAATTAAAAAATCATAATATTTTTGTAATTCTTGTAAAAATTGTGCATTTTGATTGCTTAAATAACACTCATTGATGATTTTAGAATAATCTTCCAAATCATTCGCCATGATAAAACTCGCATAAGGCCTCACAAAACGCGAAACTACCCCAGAGCCACTAAATACATCACAAAAACTAAATTTGTCTTTTTTAAGCTCATTTTGTGCAAATTTAAAGCCTTGATTTAAAAACTCAAGCAAGGATCTTTTATTGCCAAGATAAGTTATGATTTGTTCTTTTAAAAATTGCGGATTTTCTTCTAGCATAAGTTTAAAATACAAGCCTTAAAAGGCTTGTGACTATTTTTTCTTTTTAGGAGTTACTAGCATATTTACATAGCGTCCTTCAAGCAAAGGCTCTTTATCTCTATCTGCTATATCTTCAACCATTTGCCAAATTTTTTCAAGCAAAACTATCCCTGCTTCAGGAGAGCCTATCTCACGACCTTTTAAAAACACTCTAAATTTTACATGCTTGCCTTGCTCTAAAAACTCACTTGCATGTTTGACTTTATAATTAATATCATTTTGAGCAATTTTCACAGAAAGTTTGATTTCTTTTATATCAATAACTTTTTGCTTTTTCTTCGCTTCTTTTTGCTTCTTTTCTTGCTGATAACGGAATTTTCCATAGTCCATTATCTTGCATACAGGTGGCTTGGCTTCGGGAGCTATCATCACCAAATCAAGTCCTAGTCTATTTGCTATATCTAGTGCTTCATCACTACTAATAATACCATAAACCTTGCCATCATCACCTATACATCTGATTTCATCTGCTTGAATTTCTTCATTTAGCAATACTTCTTTTTCTTTACTCAAAAGCGTACCTCACTTAATTTCTCCTTTGTTAGGGTTATAAACTCATCTAAAGTCATTGTTTTTTGTTCTTTTGCTCTTCTATCTCTTAAAGCCACACTTTGATTTGCTACTTCTTCATCACCTAAAACAAGTATCATAGGCACATGTGCTTTTTCAGCAGTGCGGATTTTTTTATTTAAGCTTTCATTTTTATTATACACTTCACTATCAATACCAAGTTCTAAAAGTTTTCTTGCTATTCCTTTTGCATACTCGTGATGATTTTGTGAAATAGGCACTATAGCTACTTGAGTTGGTGCTATGAAAAACGGCAATTCACCCGCACAATGCTCTACTAAAATTCCTATAAATCTCTCAAAAGAACCCAAAATAGCACGGTGAAGCATTACAGGTTGTTTTTTCTCATTATCTGCGTCTGTGTATTCAAGTTTGAAACGACTTGGCAAGTTAAAATCTACTTGTATAGTTCCACACTGCCATTTTCTTTTTAGCGCATCAGTGATTTTGATGTCGATTTTTGGACCATAGAAAGCTCCACCGCCCTCATCAATGCCATATTTTAAACCTTGTTCATCTAAAGCTTCTTTTAAAGCCTTTGTAGCTATATCCCAAATTTCATCATCACCTATTGCTTTTGCTGGGCGTGTTGAAATTTCCATTTCATAATCAAACTCAAAAGCCTTCATCAAAGTATCAACAAAGCTTAAAATTTCTAAAACTTGTTCTTTTATCTGACTTGGCATACAAAAAATATGCGCGTCATCTTGAGTAAATTCTCTTACCCTAAAAAGCCCGTGTAAAACTCCACTTTTTTCATGGCGGTGTACCACGCCGTATTCAAAAAATTTCAAAGGTAAATCACGATAACTTCTAACATCACTTTGATAAATTTTAATATGTCCTACACAATTCATCGGCTTAATGCCGTATTCTTGCTCATCAATTTGCGTAAAATACATATTTTCTTTATAGTTTGCATAATGCCCACTAATTTTCCACGCATCAGCTTTTAAAAGCTCAGGTCCACGTACAGGTTCGTAGCCTCTTAATCTATGTGCTTTATATAATAAATGCTCTAATTTACTTCTTAATTTTGCACCATTGCTAAGCCATATAGGAAGCCCACCACCTATTTCATCATCAAAGGCAAAAAGTTTCATTTCATTGCCAAGTTTTCTATGATCTCTTTTTTTAGCTTCTTCTATGATTTTTAGATATTCATTTAAACTTTCTTTATCTGCAAAAGCAGTGCCATAAATTCTTGTAAGCATTTCTCTTTTTTCATCACCGCCTAAATACGCTCCTGCTACTCGAGTAAGCTTGAAAAATCTTAAATATCTAGTATTTGGCACATGGGGTCCACGGCATAAATCTTCAAATTCGCCTTGCTTATAAATACTTACTTTTCCATCAGGGATTCTTAGTAAAACTTCTTGTTTTAAATCATCATTAGCAAATTTTTCTTTAACCTCAGTCTTTGAGAGTTCGTATTTTGTGATGTCTAGCTTTGCTTCTGCTAGTTCTTTCATTTTCTTTTCGATTTTATTTAAATCTTCTTCTGAAATCTTACTATCAACTCTAAAATCATAATAAAACCCATCTTCTATCACAGGCCCTACGAAAAATTTAGCCTCTGGATATAAACTTTTAATCGCTTGAGCCATTAAATGCGCACAAGAGTGGCGGATAACTTCTAAGCTTTCTTTAGAGTTATCAAAATAAATCGGAGTTAAATTTGTGTCATTATTAAAACTTTGAGTATCTATCAAAGTTTCATTATTTGCATATGCAATTATATCTTTTGTCATTTCTACCCTTAACACTCACTAACCTTGTGAGCTTAAATTAAAATATAAGACTAATTTTAGCTATGAAAAACTTAAACTTTTTTTAAATAAAGGATATTTTTATATTTCAAACACCCGTTCTTGATATATCTAAAGCACCGCTCATAAAAAGGTATAAAAATACAAAACCTAAAATTATCCTATAAATTCCAAAAGGTATAAAGTTTATCTTGCTGATTAATTTTAAAAATATTTTAATTACTACAAAAGCCACTACAAAAGCCGTTATAAAACCTATGGCTAAAGGAATGAAATTATTCATATTGCTTAAAACCTGTGGTTCTTTATAAATACTATAAGCTGTTGCAATAATCATGGTAGGAATTGCAAGTAAAAACGAAAATTCAGAAGCAACTTTACGATCAAGCCCAAGCAATAATCCACCTATGATACTTGCTCCGCTTCTTGAAGTACCCGGTATGATAGCAAGAGCTTGGGTTAAACCTATCAAAAAAGCTTGTTTGTAGCTTACCTCATCTAAAGAGTGGATTGTATAGTCTTTTTTTCTATGTTTAAGTTCTATGATAATAAAAATAATCCCGCCAATAATTAACATAGTAGCCACGGTATAACCATTAAATATTTCTTTTAAAAACTTATATGCTATAAAACCTACCCCGCCTGCAGGCAAAAAACCCACAGCAAGTTTTAACCAAATATCAAGTTTTTGAGTTAGTTTTTCTTTAAAAATAAAAATCACTGCTAGTATAGAACCAAGCTGAATGATGATGAAAAAACTTCTCCAAAAATCATCTATCTTTAAACCTAAAATTTCAGCACCTAAAATCATATGCCCAGTAGATGAAATAGGTAAAAATTCTGTCAAACCTTCGATAATTCCTAAAATCAAAGCATAATAATAATCTAAATTCATTTTTTAAGTACTCTTCTTGCAAAAATTAGCATAATCGCTACAAAAACTACAAAGCCTATAACCCCTTCATCTTTAAATGAAGTTACAATAGCAAGTGGATCTTCAGCCCCACCTCTACTAATAGAAAGTACAGTTAAACCAGCTATTAACACTCCAAACAAACTCTCACCTACTATCAAACCAGAGGCAAACAAGGTTCCTTTTTGCTCATGCTCTTGAATGAGTTCTTTTTTATGTGCATTTTTAGCATATCTTTGCTCCAAACGCTTTTTGATTAAATATGCCAATAATCCACCTACAAACAAAGGCATATTAACAGCAGGTGGTAAATATATACCTATACCCACAGCTAAAGGTGGTAAAGACATATTTTTCTTTCTTAATAAACGATCGATGATGATTATACCAACACCTACAAAAGCACCTGCTATAATATAACTCCAATCGATATTAGCGTTAAAAATGCCTTGTGCTATAGTACTCATCAAATTTGCTTGTGGTGCAGCAAGTGCATTTGCCTCATCCATTCCCTCTCTTGGCATTGCACCTACAAAACCATAAGCTTGATATAATAAATTTAAAACAGGAGCTATAGCTAAAGCACCAAACACACAACCTATAATCAAAGAAACTTGTTGCTTCCAAGGAGTTGCACCCACTAAATAGCCAGTTTTTAAATCTTGCAAATTATCATTAGAAATAGCAGCAGTTGCTAAAATAACACTAGTAGTAAATATAGCAAAAGCGATGGCAAATTTAGACATCAAAGGATCGTTAAATAAATCTACTTGATAACCCAAAAGTAAAATAATCAAAGAAGAAATCATAATCCCAATTAATCCTATACCTGAAATAGGAGAAGATGATGAACCCACTAAACCTGCCATATATCCGCAAGCAGAAGCTACAAAAAAGCCTATAAAAATAGCTACTAAAGTTCCTACCAAAGCAAAAAGAATTTGGTAGCCACTTGCCAAATTTGAATCAGCCACAAAAGCGTAAAATGAAATAAACAAGCCTATACACATAAGTACAAATAAACCTAGCATAGCTTTTAAAGACAAATCCATATCTTTAGGATCTTGTGAGAGGTTTAATGAAGTTTTTTTAAGCATATTTTTCATACCATCATAAACAGGCTTTGCAAGTTCTATTAGAGTCCATAATGCTGCTATAGCAATAGCTCCTGTACCTATTAAACGCACTTTTTGAGCCCAAATTTGATTAGCTATATCAAGTGCACTTAAACTAGTATCAAAACTTTCTTTAATAGAAAAATATGGCACAAAAACCATCCAAGCAAGCACCATACCCGCAAGCAATGCAACACCTCCTGCTATACCTACTAAGTATCCAGCACCCAAAAGCGCCACTGAATAACCCATAGAAAAACCAAAAGTCATTTTTTGCCAAATGAATGCAAAACTACTTCCACTTGAAAGTAGTTTAAAACCGCTTGAAAAAAGACTTATTACAGAAGCAAAAGCCACGCCAAGTGTGATTTCTTTTAAGCCTACTTTTCCTTTTTTATCAGCTTGATCTTTATTGGCCACTTTTAAAATTTCAGCAGCAGCTCTTCCTTCAGGATAAGCTAATTTACTCTCCACTACCATAGCTCTACGCAAAGGTATAGTAAAAAGCACGCCTAATCCACCCCCGCAAAGACAGAGCATAAAAGTAAGCCAAAGTGGGAATTCAAACCAATACCCACACATAAAAAGACCTGGTATAACAAAAATCACAGCCGAAAGTGTACCTGCGGCTGAAACTTGAGTTTGAACCATATTATTTTCTAAAATATTAGAGTCTTTAAAGATTTTTAAAACAGCCATTGCAATCACAACGGCAGGAATAGAAGTAGAAAAAGTAAGACCGACTTTAAGCCCCAAATATACATTTGAGGCGGTAAAAATAATCGTTAAAATACTTCCTAGTATTATACCCCTAAGCGTAAGCTCCGGTAGTGAGTTTTTTGTATGCATTTTGTTTCTCCATTTTTATTGACAACCTTCACATTCTATAGTTCTATCAACCACATCATCATTTACTTTTTGACTATCAGGACTTTCACTTCTTAGATAATAAGTTGATTTAACACCTAATTCCCAAGCAAGTTGATAAATTTCATTTAAATATCCACCGCTTGCTTTATCTAAAGAAACAAAAATATTTAATGATTGACCTTGATCAATCCATTTACCACGAATTGCTGCTGCTTTTACTAAGATTTTTTGATCAAGCTCATAAGCAGGGGTATAATACTGCCAAGTATTAGCACTTAAATTTGGCACCACAGTTGGTATCATACCGCTTAAGTTTTGCTCAAACCATTTTCTTTTATATACAGGCTCAATTGTTTGAGTAGTACCCACTAAAATAGAGATAGAAGAAGTTGGCGCTATGGCCATTAAATAACCATTTCTTATACCATCTCTTTTTAGTTTTTCTCTTAATTTTTCCCAATCACACTCACTTTGATCAAACAACCCCTCACTCGCGGTAAGTTTTTTAGCATTTTCATTTGCTACATCAATTGGTACTATACCTTTACTCCAATTTGAGCCTTCAAAATCAGGATAGCTTCCTTTTTCTAAAGCTAAATTTGAACTAGCTAAAATAGCTTCATAACTGATCATCTCCATAATATGGTCAATTTTTTCAAAATGTTCATTAGAACCCCAATAAATTTGAGCTTCAGCCAACATTTGTGCTTCACCCATTACACCAAGCCCTATAGCACGTGATTTCAGATTGGTATTTTTAACCTTTACGTGAGGATAAAAATTTAAATCAATCACATTATCAAGCATTCTTATGGCCGTTGGTACTACTCTTTGAATGTCTTCTTTAGTGTTAATTTTGCTCAAATTTACACTTGCCAGATTACAAACTGCAGTTTTTCCTTCGTTTTTATATTTTTCTACTATATAAACTTTTTTGCCATTAATGCTATCTAAAGTAGAAACTTTCTTAGCAAGTTTTTTGTATCCTCCATCTATTATAAGCTCTTCATCCTCGTCTAAATGAAGTTCTGTTTTATCATCAAATACAATTTTGACTTGATAATAATTTGGATCTGTATTTTGAAAAATTTCTGTACATAAATTCGAACTTCTTATAATCCCTACATGTGAATTTGGATTTGTTTTATTTGCGCTATCTTTAAAACATAAAAATGGCATACCTGTTTCAAAATAAGATAAAAGTATTTTTTTCCAAAGCTCTTTTGCATCAACAATTTCTTTAGCTATGCTTTCATCTTTTTCAAATTCTTCATATTTTTTCTCAAATTCTTCACCGTATAAATCACACAAACTTGCTGTATCAGCAGGATCAAAAAGCGTCCATTTGTCATTTGTCCTTACTCTTTTCATAAATAAATCATTGATCCACAAAGCAGGAAAAAGCTCATGCGCTCTTCTTCTTTCCTCGCCTGAGTTTTTACGCAAATCTAAAAAGTCATTAATATCCATATGCCAAGGTTCAATATAAACTGCAATTGCACCTTTTCTAGTACCAAGTTGATCAACAGCAACGGCTATATCGTTGGTGATTTTTAAAAATGGTATGATCCCACCTGCTGCATTTTTATGCCCATCTATACTTCCTCCCATAGCACGCACCTTAGACCAATCCCAGCCTATACCGCCACCAAATTTAGATAAAAGCGCCATTTCTTGATAAGAATCAAAAATCCCTTCTATGTTATCGGGTGTGCTTCCTATATAACATGAGCTTAACTGGTGTCTTGTAGTTCTTGCATTTGAAAGGGTTGGAGTTGCAAGCATTACTTCAAAAGTCGAGATTAAGTCATAAAATTTCTTAGCCCAAGTTTGAGAATCTAACTCATTTTGCGCTAAAAACATCGCAATAGCCATAAACATTTGCTGTGGTAATTCTATAGGCATACCTTTAGAATCTTTAATCAAATATCTATCATATAAAGTTTTTATACCAAGATAGGTAAATTGCAAATCACGCTCTGGCTTGATATAAGCATTAAGATCATCTAAATCATATTTTTCTTTTAAGCCAATTAAAATCCTACCTTCTTTTTCACCTTTTTCAAGGTATTCTCTTAAATGTTTATATCCATTATAACCACTTACTTTTTTATATAAATCATATAAAAACAATCTTGCAGCAACAAAGGTCCAATTAGGCCTATCAATATCTATCTTATCTACTGCTGTTTTTATAAGAGTTTGTTGAATTTCTTCTGTTGTTATACCATCACGAAATTGAATTTTTGCATCTACTTCAAGCTCACTTTGGCTAACATTTTCCAAATTTGCCACCGCATCAGTGGTATATTTTTTAATCTTAGAAACATCTAACTCTTCAGTTCTACCATTTCTTTTTAATACTTTCACTCACAACCCCTAATTTATTATTTAAAAGTTCTTTCAAAAATTTTATCTACGTTCTTTGTATAGTAATTATAATCAAAACAATTTCTAATATCTGCTTCACTTAAAGACTTTTTCAAATCCTCATCAGCTAATAAAGCTAATAAAAACAAACTCTCACCTTTTTCATTTAAAGCAGGCTTACCATTTTGCAAATCAGCCCAAACCTTCATAGCATTTCTTTGAACGATCTTGTAAGCTTCTTCTCTACTTATACCTTTAAATGGAAGTTCAAGCAATACTCTTTGAGAAAATACAAGCCCTCCAGTTAAATTTAAATTTTTCATCATATTTTCTGGATACACCAAAAGCTTTTCTATCACACCACATAATCTTGAAAGCATAAAATCGGTAGTGATAAAAGCATCAGGTAATACAAATCTTTCTACACTAGAATGTGATATATCTCTTTCATGCCACAATGCTACATTTTCTAAAGCAGGTGTTACATAAGCTCTTATCATTCTACAAAGACCAGTTATATTTTCACTCAAAACAGGATTTCTTTTATGCGGCATAGCTGAACTTCCTTTTTGTCCTTGAGAAAAATACTCTTCAGCTTCATATACTTCTGTTCTTTGAAAATGGCGGATCGCAACGGCAATTTGCTCACAACTTGAAGCTAAAATAGCTAAAGCCGAGATAACCTGTACGTAGCGATCTCTTTGTATAACTTGATTTGAAACGGGCGCTGGCTTAAGATCTAAGTTTTTACAAACTTCTTCTTCAAATTCAAGCGGAGCATGAGCAAAATTTCCCATAGCACCGCTGATTTTTCCATAGCTTATCACTTCTTTTGCGTGAATGATTAAATCTTTTGCATGAACTAGCGAATCATACCAAATAGCCAAAACCAAACCAAAAGTTATAGGCTCTCCATGAATTCCATGACTTCTTCCTACCATTAAGGTATTTTTATGCTCATATGCTCTTGTTTTAATCGCTGCTAAAACTTGATCTAAATCTTGCAAGATTAGTTCTAAACTATCTTTAATCTGCAAAGCAACTGCAGTATCAATACAATCTGAACTTGTCATTGCATAATGCACAAAACGACTTTCCTCGCCCAAACTTTCACTCACGCTAGTTAAAAAAGCGATAACATCATGCTTGGTAGTTTTTTCTATCTCATCTATTCTTGCTATGTCAAATTTTGCATTTTTTATAATTTTTTCACAATCATCATCTTTAATGAGACCAAGTTTATTCCACGCTTTCACAGCAGCTAATTCTACTTTTAACCATGCATCATATTTTGCTTGCATGTCCCATTTTTTAGCCATGATTTCTCTGCTATATCTTTCAACCATTTTCAAGACCTTTTTTTATATAATTTTTTATGAAAAAATAGCTTGAATTTTATTATAAATTACCTAAGAAAGTTATTAAATGGCATATATAAAAAAGAAACTATCAAATAATGGAAAAAAGGCATTTAGACTACTTATGGATGAGTTAAAAATTTCTATGTGTGAAGCACAAAAACTCATTGACAAAAAAAGACTATTTTGTAATGGAAATTTGGTAGAAGAAAAAAACAAATTTTTAGATGGTTTAGTGGAATTAATCGTATATGAAAATAATCCTAAAGGATTGGAAATAGTTTATGAAAATGAAGGTTTTGCTATCGTAGAAAAACCAAGCGGTGTGCTAACTCATCCTAATGGACGCAATTGTGCTTATAGTCTTTGTGATGAAATTTGGCATTTATGGGGTGAAAAAGCTTGCGTGGCTCATAGATTAGATAAAGAAACAAGCGGGCTTTTGCTCATAGCTAAACATAAAAATGCACAAATTGAGTTAAAAACCATGTTTGAAAAAAGATTAGTGCAAAAAAGCTATCTTGCACTAGTAAAAGGAAAAACCGGAAAAGAATTTATAGTAGATAAAAGCATGGATTTAGCTAAAGACTATGATGCAGTAAAAACTAGAATGCATATTTGTGAGAATGGCAAAGAAGCTTTAACACAATTTTACACTTTAGAATATTTTGAAAATTTAGATGCTAGTTTAGTTTTAGCCAAACCTCTAACAGGAAGACAACACCAAATAAGACTACATTTGTTTCATGTGAAACATAAAATTTTAGGTGAGCCTTTATATGGTTTAGAAAAAACACAAATAGAGCAAATCTTAGATGGAAAAATGAGTGATATCGAAAGAGCTCAAATCACAGGTGCTAAAAGACTACTTTTGCACTCTTTTAGCTTAGAATTTACATATAAAAATCAAAAATTTTTGATACAATCTCAAAAAGATATAAAAGATGAATTTTTGAAAAATCTACCTTAGTCTTTTTCTAATTTTAAAACTTTATCTGTTTGTATTGCAATTGGAATTTTTTTGATAGGCTGACTAAAATCTCTACAATAATCACAAGATTTATAAAAATCTTGAGAATAAAATTCAAAAAATCTTTCTTTAGAATCCACTAAATTTAAAAAATCACCATTAAATTCTTCAAGTCCTTTTAAACGAGATAAGGAACTTGATATAGGGCAAACAAAAATGGCTCCTTTAGGTGCTAATTGTTTATTTTCTAAACCCTCAGATGTCATCAAACTTACACATGACATCTGACAATTATAATAATTTTTAATTATATCTTCTTTGCTTCTACCGCGCTTGTAAATTTTATCTATATCATACCAATAATCTATTGTGTTATAAGAAAATGCTATATTGTTTTGCTTAAGTTTGCTTAAAATACTCTCCTGCTTTAAAGGTATTTTTAAATTTGGTGATTTTCTATAATCTGAAATACTTATTTTTCTTGCTTTTTTTGATTTTTTAAATCTCAAAATCAGATCTTCTTTAAAATCGATAGTAGCATTAGTTAAAATATCAAAAGTTAGTATTTTCTTTTGAGCATCTAAATAATCAATTAGTTGTGGTAAATCTTTAAACAACAAAGGTTCTCCACCTATAATTCTAACTCTTGCAATAGAGTCCACCTTAGATAAAAGTAGATCTAATGATTCTATAATACCCTCTAAAGTACAGGTATATTGATTTGATGGTGAAAAATATTGCATCAAATTATTGCATGACTCACAGCGCAAAGTACATCTTGTAGTTAAAACTAATTCTAAATAAGGAATATCTACCTTACCTTCCAAAACCCTCTTTTCAAAGTATTTTTTCAAATAAAATTTTTTCATCAAAGCAGCATAAGGAACTTTAAAAATTCTAGCAATTCCTCTTTTACCATTTAAATACGAAAAATACCAAGAAATATTTGGCTTTATATATCTATTTTGAAATAATTGATTTTCTAACAATTGTTTTTTATCTACCATTATTTTTCCCTTCATTTTCTAATACATAAATAATTCCACCAAGTCCTATGATCACCACTATGCTTATAAAAATAATTTGAGCTATATCTAAAAAAGTCATTGTTTACTCTGCCTTTCTTTAAGCTGTCCGCATGCAGCTGAAATATCAAGCCCTTTACTTTCTCTTATCGTACAAGTAACACCTTTTGCACTTAAATAATCTTGAAATTTAACCGCATTTTCAACGCTTGGTCTTTTATATAAACTTCCTTCATGTGGATTAAAAAGTATTAAATTTACTTTGGCTTTTATACCATTTAAAAGTTTGACTAGCTCTTTTGCATGTTCTATTTTATCATTTATCCCATCGATTAAAAGGTATTCAAACATCACTCTTTTACGCTGATCTATAGGAAAATTTCTCACTGCTTCCATAATACTTGCTATATTATAAGCTTTATTAATAGGCATTAATTCACTTCTAAGCTCATCATTAACTGCATGGAGCGAAATAGCCAAAAGCACACCTAAATTCATTTCTCCAAGATCTTTGATCTGCTTTGCTAAACCACTTGTACTTATAGTTTGTCTTCTAGGGCTTATTGCCAAAGCATCATTATCTGCTAAAATTCTAACTGCCTTAGAAACATTTTTAAGATTATCCAAAGGCTCACCCATACCCATATAGACTATATTAACCCTTCTTTCATAAGGTATGTTGTTATGTTTTTTGATCCATAAAATTTGTCCTACTATCTCCCCTGCGCTTAAATTTCTTTTCAAACCGCCTTTAGCAGTCAGACAAAAACTACACCCACTTTTACACCCCACTTGTGAGGAAACACAAATGGTATATCTTGCATGTTTGATGATTTTTCCATTTTCATCTACAAGTTCTTCTTTCATTGGTAGCAAAACAGCTTCGATTTTTTTACCATCTAAAAGTTCAAAAAGATATTTTATACTACCATCTTTGCTTTTTTCATCTTTCACACATTTTAGAGGTGAAAAATGAAAATTTTCTTGCAAGTGCGCTCTAAAATCTTTTGGCAAAGATGACATTTGTAAAAAATCATCTACATATTTTTTATATATCCATTCAAAAATTTGCTTTGCTCTAAATTTTGGCTGGACTAAATTTTCCAATTCTTCTTTAGTAAAATCTAATATATTTTTTAATTCACTCAATTTTTTTTCCTATATAAGTTTTTTATCTAACAAAAAATCTTTTAATAATTCTTTTGCCTTTTGATGGTTTTTTAAAAAATCCTCATGTGCAAATTCATTACAAAAATTTGTCGCACATAAATAACAAATTCCTTCTATCCCTTGCGTTTTTGCACAAGAAAGCACCGCATATGCTTCCATATTTTCTATATGTACACCCTTTTTAAAAAATTCTTGGGCGATATTTTCATCTTTACAAATATAATTTGAAGAATTAATCATAGTTTCATGTGAAACATTTAATCTAATCTCATTTACTATAGGTGTATAGAAACTGTCAAATAAATCTGCGTATTCTAAATTTGCAGCATTAGAACTTTCATAAATGTCCAAAATTTTTCCTTCTTGGTAAATTCCACATGTACCTATAAAAATCACTCTATCTACCTTTACTTGACATAAAATTTTACCTAGAGAAAATGCAGAATTAACCAAACCTATACCTATACTTTGTGCAAATTTAAAATCCTCATTTCCTCCTGCACACACTATAAGATTTTTCAAAAATTAACCTTTATAAAAAATAATTCAAATTTTATCTAATTAGCGCTTAAAATAATGCTATAATTAATATTTTTTAGATAAAATAAATTTTATGATAAAAGCAAAAAAACATTTTGGGCAAAATTTTTTATGTGATAAAAGCGTGGTAGATAAAATCATCCAAGCCATACCCAAAGATACTAAAAATATAGTTGAGATTGGGCCTGGCTTAGGTGATTTAACGCAAGAACTTTTGAAAATTCCACAAGCTCATATTAGAGCTTATGAGATTGATAAAGATTTGATTCCTATTTTAAATAAAAAATTTCGAAATGAGATTGAAGGTGGAAATTTTGAGCTTATCCATCAAAACGCAAGTGATGCTTTTGATCAAGGAAGTTTAAGCGATAAAGAGTACTTTTTGGTAGCAAATTTACCATATTATATTGCTACAAATTTGATTTTAAAAGCCCTAGAAGATCAAAATTGTCTTGGGCTTATAGTAATGGTGCAAAAAGAAGTAGCACAGAAATTTTGTGCAAATGAAAAAGAAAGTAATTTTTCGGCTTTAGGGGTGCTTTGTGCATTAATATGCCAAAGGCAAATGCTTTTTGATATACAACCACAAAGCTTTAATCCTCCGCCAAAAGTTACTTCAGCTGTAATGAAGTTAATAAAAACCACTCATTATCAGCAAAAATGTGAAAATATAGAAGCTTTTAAAGAATTTCTTAGAGCTTGTTTTCAAAATCCTAGAAAACAACTCTTATCTAATTTTAAAAATAAAAAAGAAAAAATTTTAAAAGCATTTGAAGCACTAGACATCTCTTCTACCTCAAGAGCTCATGAAATTAGCGTTGATTCATACCTTAAAATTTATGACTATTTAAAGGATGACTATGAGCGAAGAAAACAAAACTCAAGAGCAAAATAAAACTAAAAGATTTAATAAATTCAAAAACAAAAGAAAAAAAGATTCACAAACTCAAGAGCAAAATAGTGAAATTAAAAACGAAACAAAAGTAGAAAATACTCAAACTGAAGCTAGCGAAGAAAAAAAGAAAAAGAAAAAAAATAGAAATTTACCTTCTAAATTAAGCGGTAATGAAGAATGGCAAATAGAACTTGCCAAAAGCATAGAAGCTAATAAAATCATGCACGAGCTAAGACTTCACCCTTTAAAACACAACAACTCAAGCGAACATAAAATTCGTATTACACCTTTGGGTGGGCTTGGGGAAATCGGTGGAAATATCACTGTTTTTGAAACCAACAACGATGCGATTATCGTTGATATAGGTATGAGTTTTCCAGATGGAACCATGCATGGAGTAGATATTATCATACCTGATTTTGACTATGTAAGAAAGATTAAAAACAAAATTCGCGCTATCATCATCACTCATGCTCATGAAGATCACATCGGCGCTGTGCCGTATTTTTTCAAAGAATTTCAATTTCCTATCTACGCAACACCTTTAGCGCTAGGTATGATTTCAAATAAATTTGAAGAGCATGGTTTAAAGGCTGAGCGCAAATGGTTTAGACCTATAACAAAAAGACAAATTTATGAAATAGGTGAATTTAATTTAGAATGGATTCATATAACCCACTCTATCATCGATGCTTGTGCTTTAGCTATTAAAACTAAAGCAGGAACCATTATACACACTGGCGATTTTAAAATAGATCAAACACCAATTGATGGTTATCCAACAGATTTAAGTCGTTTAGCTCAATATGGCGAAGAAGGTGTGCTTTGTCTTTTAAGTGATAGTACAAACTCATATAAAGAAGGTTATACAAAAAGTGAAAGCTCAGTAGGCCCTACTTTTGATCAAATTTTTGCCAAAACTAAAGGCAGGGTAATCATGAGTACCTTTAGTTCTAATATACACCGTGTATATCAAGCTATTAGCTATGGTTTAAAATATGGTAGAAAAGTATGTGTTATAGGGCGTTCTATGGAAAGAAATCTCTATACTACTATGGAACTTGGCTATATCAAACTTGATAGAAAAATTTTCATTGACGCTGATGAAGTAAGCAAATACAAAGACAACGAAGTACTAATTGTCACGACAGGAAGTCAAGGTGAGACCATGAGTGCTTTATATAGAATGGCAACTGATGAGCATAAATTTATCAAAATCAAACCTAGCGATCAAGTTATCATTTCAGCTAAAGCAATACCAGGCAATGAAGCAAATGTTTCTGCTGTGCTTGATTTTCTTTTAAAAGCAGGGGCTAAAGTAGCTTATCAAGAATTTAGTGAAATTCATGTAAGCGGACATGCTAGTATAGAAGAACAAAAACTCATGCTAACTTTAGTAAAACCTAAATTTTTCTTACCAGTGCATGGAGAGTATAATCATATCAATAAACACAAAGAAACTGCTCTAAAATGTGGCATACCTGAAAGAAATATCTATTTAATGAGTGATGGGGATCAAGTAGAGCTTTGTCAAAAATATATCAAACGCGTAAAAACAGTTAAAACAGGAAAAGTCTTTGTAGATAATCAAATCAACAAGCAAATCGCAGATGATGTGGTAATTGATAGACAAAAACTAGCAGATAGCGGTATAGTTGTCATCATTGCTCAGCTTGATAAAGCAAGTAAAACACTAATTAATAAACCAAGAGTATTTAGCTATGGCTTGGTAGCTGATAAACAAGATGGAGCATTCTCAAAAGAAATGAGTGATGTTTTAAGTCAATTTTTCCCTAATGTAAAAGATGAAATTTTAGATAATCCAAAAGTTTTAGAAGCTCAAATTAGACAAGTACTAAGAAAGCATATTTTTAGAAAAATCAAAAAATATCCAACCATAGTACCAACTATTTTTGTGATGTAAAGTAAAATTATGAGAATTAATAAATTCATCTCACACAATAGCAAATATTCTCGCCGCGAGGCTGATGAGCTAATCAAGCAAGGCTTAGTAAAAATCAATAAAAAAACAGCCTTGCTAAGTGATAGTGTAAATGTTGAAGATAAAGTTTTTATCAATGGTAAAAAACTCCATAAGAAAACACAATTTTCAGTCATCATTTATCATAAACAAAAAGGTGAAATAGTTAGTAAAAAAGATGATAGAGGTAGAAAAACCATCTATCATACCCTGCCGAAACAATTTAGCACTTGGCTTAGTGTAGGAAGGCTTGACTTTGCAAGCGAGGGATTGCTTTTATTAACTGATTCGCCTGTGATAGCAGATGCGCTTATGCATAGTGATTTAGAAAGAGAATATTACTTAAAAGTAAAGGGTAGTGTAGATAAAAATGTCATTGAAGCTATGCAAAATGGCTTAGAAATTCAAAATGAAAAAAAAGGGGCTCATGCTAAAACCAAAATAACCTCAATGAGTTTTGCTCCATTTTTAGGCTTTGAAATTTTTGGCTCAAGCGGTGGCTATACGAAGCTAAAAGTAATCATTAATGAAGGAAAAAATAGAGAACTAAGACGCTTTTTTGGGCATTTTGATTTAGAAGTAATGGATCTTAAAAGAGTAGCTTTTGGAGCATTAGATCTTGGTATGTTAAAAGCTGGCAAATATCGTTATTTAGAAAATGGTGAGTATGAAAAACTACGCGATTTTTTAAAAACAAATGATATTAGGTATTAATACTTTAAAAATACTTAAATTAATTAAAATTTAATTTTAATTTTGTATAATTAGCAATTTAATTTATATAAAAAAGGAAAATTATGGCAAACCATAAATCTGCTGAAAAAAGAGCAAGACAAACTATCAAAAGAACTGAAAGAAATAGATTTTATAGAACAAGATTAAAAAACATTACAAA
Organism: Campylobacter lari; assembly: GCF_900638335.1. Taxonomy (NCBI): domain Bacteria; kingdom Pseudomonadati; phylum Campylobacterota; class Epsilonproteobacteria; order Campylobacterales; family Campylobacteraceae; genus Campylobacter; species Campylobacter lari. The sequence goes on along the minus strand of NZ_LR134508.1, from coordinate 20,994 downwards.
AGCGGTTCGTGAAGCAGCAGCAAATAATGATAAAGAAGCTGCGCAAAATGCATTAAAAGTAGCTAATAAAAGTATTCACGCTATGGTAAGTCGTGGATTTTTGAAAAAACAAACTGCATCACGCCGTGTTAGCAGATTGGCATTATTGGTAAATAAATTAGCATAATTTAATGTTAGCTGATAAACTCAAACCTTTTTTAGCACGCTTTGATGAGTTAAACACTCTTCTTAGCGATGTTAATATCTCTAATGATATTTCTAAAATGACAGCTCTATCTAAAGAGCAAAAAAATTTAGAACCTATAGTAGAAAAAGCAAAAGAATATCTCAAAACCTTAGACAATATAGAAGAAAACAAACTTCTTTTATCTGATCCTGAACTAGGGGAACTTGCGAAAGAAGAACTTAAAAATCTCGAAGTTTTAAAACCGCAACTTGAAGAAGAATTAAAAATTCTTTTACTACCTAAAGACCCAAACGATGATAAAAATATTTTTTTAGAAATTCGTGCAGGTACAGGTGGCGATGAAGCTTCTTTATTTGTTGGGGACTTAGTAAAAGCTTATATACGCTATGCAGAAAATCGTGATTATAAATACGAAATCGTAAGCTCAAGTGAAGGTAGCGTAGGGGGATTTAAAGAAATTATCATTCTTATTAAAGGAAATGGAGCTTATTCGAGATTAAAATACGAAGGCGGGACGCACAGAGTTCAAAGAGTACCTGAAACAGAATCTCAAGGTAGAGTTCATACTTCAGCTATTACAGTGGCTATTATGCCTGAAGTTGATGATGTTGAAATTCAAATCAATCCAAATGATTTAAAAATCGATGTAATGCGTAGTAGCGGTCATGGTGGACAAAGCGTAAATACCACAGATAGTGCTGTAAGAATCACTCACATTCCAACAGGTATAGTTGTAGTAAATCAAGATGGTAAAAGCCAACACAAAAACAAAGAAAGCGCCATGAAAGTCTTAAAAGCAAGACTTTTTGAAATGCAAGAACAAGAACGCTTAGCTAAAGAAAGCGAGGCAAGAAAATCACAAGTTGGAAGTGGCGATAGAAGCGAACGCATACGCACTTATAATTTCCCTCAAAATAGAATTAGTGATCATAGAATAAATCTTACTTTATATAGACTTGATGCGATTTTAGAAGGTGGGCTTTTTGATGAGATCATCGAGCCATTAATCGCTTATTATCAAGCAGAAGCTTTAAAACAAGAAAATTTATAATTTCTTGTTTTAATTATTACTTGCTAACAAAATTCTATATTGTTCTTTATCTACATTCATCAAAAGAGAGGCAAGTTTAAAAGCTCTAAATTTTTCCATCACAAAAAGATCTTTGCTGTCTTTTAAAACTATAGCAACTAAATTTTTCATTACTTTATCAAGCCAAATATTTTTATATTTATCATTTGCTGAATGGTATCTTCCAATAGCATTCCAACTAAAACCATGCTTTTGTATAATCTCATGAAGCAATCTTGCTGCTGTGTCAATATTTACACTAGATTTCACAATCTCTTTTTCGGCAATTTTATAGCGTTTTAAATGAATGCTATTAATTTGCATTAAACCATAATCTCTTGTTTGGTTTTTATTTTTACCGATGATATTATGCTCATATGCAGCATTTTCTGTTAAAGCTATAGCCTTAAGCAAAGCCATAGGTATGTTATATTTTCTAGCTGCAGCTTTAAAATCCTTATCGTATTTATAAAAATTTTCAGGTATATAAGTATCACCTATAAAAATTTTTGTATCAAAGGCAAAAGTAAAATTAAAAAATACCACTAATAATAAAATCCTTTTTAACATTTTACTCCTTTATAATACTTATGCTATAGCAAATTTATAAATAAAAAATATGTGAATAAGTTAATAAATTATCTAAGAATTTCTTTGATAGTAAGTTGAGGGGTAATTAATCCTCTAAAATTATTTTTGGAAACACTCGCTATAAAATTGATATTTTCCCCAATTTCTGGTTCATAGTCAAAGTTAAAAAATAAAGCTTCTAAAGTCTTATTTCCTTGTGTTAGAATAAGCTTTATATGGTTTTCTTCCTTACCTAATCTTCTTTTATTTTTTACAAAAAGCTTATCAAATTTAAAATAAGGTCTTGGGTTTTTATGTCCAAAAGGTTCAAAAAATTCTAATATCTCTAAAAGTTCAAAATCAACTTCATTTGGGTCAATACTACCCAAAACCTCATCAGCATTGTAAAAATCATCTTTAGGGATATTTTGACAAATTTCATAAAGTTTATTTTTAAAAATACTAAATTTTTCAAGCTCGACTAAAACTCCAGCTGCGCCTTTATGCCCACCATAGCTTAAAACGAATTCTTTAGCTTGCTCTATAACATTTAAAATATCTATCCTACCCACGCTTCTAACACTAGCTTTAGCTTTTTGCTCACATTCTGAAAAAACAAAGGCAGGTTTGTTAAAATGCTTTGCTAAGCGACTTGCAACTATGCCCAAAACACCCTCATGCCAATTTTGACCATTAACAATAATTACAGGATCGTTTTCATCAACTTGCTCTAAACACTGCTTAAAAAGCTCACGTTCTTCATCTTTGCGACTATTATTATAAGTAATGATTTGCTCTAAATATCCCATAACTTCATCAATATTTTTAGAATGTAAAAATTTATAAGAAATAATCGCATCATCCATTCTACCTGCACTATTAATCAAAGGTGCAATTAAAAAGCTAATATTATCAAGTTCGAATTTATCCTTACCAAAATACTGCTTAATCGCTTTAAATGCCACTCGTTTTGAATCATTAATACACTCTATACCTTTTCTAACTAAGGCTCTATTTAAGTCTCTAAGCTCCATCATATCTGCGATAATTGCAATTGACAAAAGTTCGATGAATTTACACATATTATAATTAATCTTACATACTTCTTTTATCGCAGCAACCAAATACCAAGCCACTTGAGCTCCACAAATTTCAATATCAGGAAATTCACAATCTTGTTGTTTAGGATTAATGATCGCATAAGCTTTTGGTAAAGTAGCTGGAGGCATATGATGATCAGTGATGATTAAATCAATTCCTTTTTGCAAACAAAGCTCTGCTGCATCAAATGCTGCTATACCATTATCTACAGTAATGATTAAATCTACCCCATCAAGTTCATTGATAATTTCTTCATTTAGACCATATCCATCTTTAAAACGATTTGGAATTTTTACTATATAATCAAAACCAATATCATCAAAAAATTCAGATAAAATCACACAAGAAATCACTCCATCTACATCATAATCCCCAACAATAGCAAGCTTTTGATTTTTTTCAATCGCTTCTTTAATACGCAAAGCACCCTTATAGACATCTTTTAAACAAGATGGCATAGGCAAATCACAAAGCTTTACATGCGTATCGTTAATAAAACGCTGGTGTAAAATTTTTTTTATTTTGGCTTTATTTAGCATGATTTGTTAAAGATGCCTTAATAAAAGAAAAAATAGACGGATTAACTCTAACTAAGCGTGAAGTAAATTCAGGGTGAAACTGTACTGCTAAGAAAAATGGGTGATCTTTAAGCTCCACAGCTTCAACCAGACCTTCATTTTCCCCGCTTATAATAAGCCCATTTTTCTCAAACATTTCTTTATATTTTGGATTAGCTTCATAGCGGTGACGGTGGCGTTCTTTTATGCTTTTTTGATTATCATAAACCTTACTTAAAAGTGTATTTGGCTTGATATAACACTCATAAGCCCCAAGACGCATAGTTCCACCAAGTGGAGTTTTGCTTGTTCTAATTTGCTTTTCTCCACTTGTATCAATAAATTCATCAATCAAAAAGATGATAGGATTTTTACAATTTGGATTAAACTCATGAGAATTTGCATCTTCAAGTTTTAAAACATTGCGTGCAAATTCCACTAAAGAAAGCTGCATACCCAAACAAATTCCTAAAAATGGAATTTTATTTTCTCTTGCATATTGTATGGCTTTGATTTTTCCTTCTACCCCACGGTAGCCAAAACCACCTGCTACTAAAATCCCACTTACATCTTTAAAACTTTCTTCGACATTTGCATTTTCTAATTTTTCACTATCAATCCATTTTAAATTTACTCTCGCATCAAGTGCTGCACCTGCATGGATAATGGCTTCTGTTAAGCTTTTATAGCTTTCTTTTAAATCTACATATTTTCCTACAAAAGCAATGCTGAGTTCATTACTTGGAGCGATGACTCTTTTTACCAAAGAATCCCATTCATTCATATTTGGCTTTAAATTTTGAAGATCTAATAAACTTGCAATAGAGTTTAAAATATCTTGTTTTAAGAAATTTAGTGGAATTTGATAAATACTAGCTGCATCCACACTTTCTATAACACAGTTTTTTTCAACTCCACATGAAATTGCAATTTTGTCTTTTAACTCTCTATCTAAAGATTTTTCACTTCTGCAAATAATCATATCAGGGCTTATACCTATACGGCGTAATTCTCCCACGCTATGTTGAGTTGGTTTTGTTTTAAGCTCTCCTGCTGCTTTGATAAATGGCACTAAAGTTAAGTGAATATTAATAGCATTATATTTACCCACTTCAAGCTTTAAAGCTCTAATAGCTTCTAAAAATGGTAAGCCTTCTATATCTCCTACTGTACCACCTATTTCAACAATTAAAATATCTTTATCAACTCCAGCCTTTTTAATGCGATCTTTTATCTCATCAACTATATGAGGAATTACTTGTATGGTTTTTCCTAAGTAATCTCCTCTTCTTTCTTTTTCTATAACACTTTGATAAACTCTTCCTGTAGTAAAGTTATTATCCTGAGATAAGCTCTCATTTAAAAATCTCTCATAATGTCCTAAGTCTAAATCTGTCTCAGCTCCATCATCTGTAACAAAAACTTCCCCATGCTCTAAAGGACTCATCGTACCAGGATCTACATTGATATAAGGATCTGCTTTTAAAATACTAACTTTTAATCCTGAATTTTTTAAAATCGTAGCTATAGAAGCTGCTGCTATACCTTTTCCTAATGAGCTTAAAACACCACCGGTTACAAAAATATACTTAGTTTGTTTTAATTTCATAAAATAACCTTAATTTCTTTTTTTGAAATTATAACGAATAAAAAATTTTATTTTTATAAACATTTGTGTAAAATTCAATTATTTTTGAAGGAATTTTTCGATGAAAATCACATTATTAAACTATACTCCACTTTCTGTATGCTCTCATGCAACAAGAACATGTTGGCAAAGTTTTGATAAAGGCGATTGTGGTGGTGAAAAAGACAAAGAATTAATCGATCGAGTAGGAAATAAATTCAAACATGCTTCAACCTTAGAGCATTTAAACTATACTTTTTATATACAAGGTATTTCAAGAGCATGTTTACAAGAAGTCGCAAGACACCGCCACACTAGTCCTAGTGTAAAAAGTACAAGATATACTTTAAAAGAGCTAAGAAATGAAAGCGAATTTAAAGAAAATGACTTTGAAAATGCTAAAAGATACTTAGTATTAACCGGAAATGAAGTGGTGGATAATGCAAGTATCAAAGCTTTAGAAAATTTGCGTCTGATTTTGCAAAATAGCATTAGTTTAGACATAGCAAAATACTGCTTACCAGAAAGCTATAAAACAGAATTAACTTTAACGATTAATGCAAGGAGTTTGCAAAATTTTATTAGTTTAAGAAGCTCAAAATCAGCTCTTTGGGAAATAAGAAATTTAGCAAATGCTTTATTTGAAAACTTGCCTGAGGAACATCAATTTATTTTCAAACATTGTGTTTATCAAGAAGAAAATTCCCAAGATTGATTGGGAATTTTTACTATATTTTTTTAAGAAATTCAGTTTTTAAAACAATCACACCGAATTTATCTACCTTGGCTTCAATTTCAGTATCTTTATTTGTAAGTTTAATATTTTTTATAGTTGTACCACGTTTTAAAGTAGTGCTTGCACCTTTAACCTTTAAATCTTTCACAACACTTACACTATCACCTGCATTAAGCTCGGTTCCATTTGCATCTTTTGGCATATATTCTCCTTAAAATTTATAAGTATATCCTAAATATAAACCATAATTTGTTTGTTTAGGATCATAAAAGTTTGATGAATTAGCAGTGCTGAAATTTCTTGTATTATAATGACTTTGTTCAGCTTTAAAACCAAACTCAATTTCATTTGCTTGATTTAACTCATATAAGGCACCGATTTTTGCCCCATACGTATAACCATCAAAATCTTGAGATAAAGATAAAAAGTTTGTTTTTAAAGTCATATCCGTTCTTGCATAACCACCATATACACCTAAAACTGCTCTTATTTTTTCAAAGATTTTTGGAGTAAAATCATAACCAAATAAAAACTTATGTGTGGTAAATTCTCCATCAATTTTTAATCTTGTGGTATTAATTACATCACTAAATTCACTTGAGTAATTATAAGCACCATAAAGTCTATGATTTTCACTAAAACGATAACCAACTCTTAAACCAAAAACAGGAACATCGCCTTCTAAATCACCATTAAATATTTTATTATTTTTAGCATGTTCAAGATTAGATTTTACCTTAGTATGAAACCATCCTGCATCAATACCTAAAAACAAACCTGAATTTTCATCTGCTAAAGCTAAATTTGAAACCAAAGCAACACTTGCAATTAAGCCTAAAATCTTTACTTTCATAATCTTCCTTCATATTTTTTACAATAATACAAAATATTAGATTATTTTTCTAATAAAACTAAAGGAATTCTCCTTCTTGTATCATATTTTTCTCCATAATATTTTGTAAGATAATTAAGGATTTTTTCTTCATCTTCAGCAGGAATTTCCCATAAACCTTCCGAAGCTTGCATCCATCTAATAGCCGCAAGCCAAGCTTGCTTACTTGCACGCATATTAGTGATTAATCCTGATCCATGACACGCTAAACAATGAGCTTCTACTAAAGGTGAATTTTTATCTATAATTAATCCTGTATCAGGATTTATCTTGTATTGCGAATTTGCAAAAATAAAAGAAAATCCTATACACAAAATTAAAATAATCTTTTTTATCATATTATACTCCAAAAACATTTACTCTATGACAAGCATTATTTAAATAACCATTAGGATTCCATTGTGCTAAAACCATAGGTTGACTATTTCCTTTATTGTCAATTGCTCTTGCCCAAATTTCATAATATCCTTTAGTAGGAATTGAAATTTGCACACTCCATTTTTGCCATGCAAGACGATTTAAAGGCTTTTCAACTTTTGCTTTGGTCCAAGTTACACCATAGTCATTACTTACATAAACTTCACTAACTTCAAGTTCTCCTGCCCAAGCTTTTCCTCTTACTTCGAATTTTTTATTTACTTTAATTTTATCATTATTTTTGATATTAGTTATGATAGATTTAACAGGCATAGATTCTATTATTTTCATTTCACCTTTAGTTGTAAAATCACCAGGTTTTACAGGGTTTACAGGTATTTTGTAAGAAGTTTCCATTTTTTCACCATCATGAATTTTATTTCTCACAACAATCTTTGATAACCATTTACCACTTGCACTTGCAGGATAACCTCCACAAACCAAACGAAGCGGATAACCGTTAATCCAAGGTATATCTTTACCTTCATAAGCCCAAGCAATTAATGTTTCATCTTGCATAGCTTTTTTCATAGGTACACCTCTACTAATAGGAGAAACTTCTTCACCATTTAATTTTGTATCAATCCCATAATACCCTATATAAACAGCATCATCTTTTATGCCACAATCTTCCAAAATATCTTTTAATCTGATTCCAGTCCATCTACCACAAGCAACTGCTCCATATCCCCATTGAGTTCCTTTAGTACTAGGTATAACTTCACCTCTTCCATTTCCACCACATTCTAAAGTCAAAGCATAAGTATAATGTTTAAATTTTTTCTTTAATTCATCTAAGGTATAAGTTTTTGCATTTTTAACGCTTTCACCACCTATTTCAAGCGTCCAACCCTGTTTGATTTTTTCTTTAATCACAGAAAGTTCAGGTGGAATTCCATTATTTCTTACAAAAAAATTTTCAGCTTTAGTAAAATCAGAATCTAAGGCATAAATTTGCGTTTCCGCTGTCATAGGTCTTTCCCCATGATAAATTACATCTTTTTTTCCTTCAATTTTAAATGTATCTAATTCTTTAGCAAGAACCTTACTTCCTAAAAAGTAATTGTCTAAAGAAACATTTGCTAAGGCACTAGCTCCTAAAAGAGTAATACCTAAATTTTTTAAAAATCCTCTACGATCTTCTTGAGAATTATGTTCTAAATAATCTTGCATATATTATCCTTTAAATATAAATTTTCCAAATGAAATTCTAAAATATTTTTACACAAAATAATATAAAAATAGTCTTATTTATAATGAAGTGTTTCTAAAAGTAAAATGATTTAACTTTTGTATTTTTAAGGTTAATATAATATTGATTTTAAGATTAAATTAATCTTAAAATCATTGTGGCACTACTAAATCAGATCTACATTCTATAACAGTATGCACATTACCACGAGGGTTAAAATCACCTACTACTTTTATCCATTTTGGTTCAAGTTTTTCTTTTAAAGTATTGTAAATTTCATTGATACTTGCTTCATGTGAAACATTTCTATACATAAAGGTATTGATATAAAGTTTGATTGCTTTAAGCTCTACTACTAATTTATTTGGAATGTATTCTAAGTAAATCGTAGCAAAATCAGGATATCCACTACGCGGACAACAACACATAAATTCAGGCAAAGTGATTTTAATCACATAATCATTTTTAGCATCATTTGGCCAAACTTCCATATTTTCTACACTAAATTCTTTGATTTCTTTTTCACCATATCGCATTTATAATCCTTAGTTTGTTTTTAAAAAATTATAATACCACAATATTTTATATTTTATTTTGACAAAATTTAAAAAGCTTATTTTGAAGTAAAAGTAATTTTTCACTTTCATTACTAAGGATTTTTATACACAAACCCTCATAAAAAAGTTGATTTATATCATCAAATGAAGCTTTTAATTCTTCATAAAACTCATCATATCCAAAAAGATAAATACTCAAATAATGCGTATGATTTGCAAAAAAATTTAATTCATTTTCTTTCATATAAGAAGGATTGATTTTAATTTTATCATTTAAAATTAAAGTATCATTTCTATAAATTTGAGTTAAACTCTCATAATTTTTAAAGGCAAATTTTTCATCCATAGCCACTCTACCAAAAATGACAAAATCAACATAAACTAATCTTGAAAAAGAAGCTAGATTGATCTTTGTATTTTGTATAAAATTTGCATTTTCTTGAAGCAAAAGTGGCTTTGGTATATAAAAAAAGATTGCATTTTCTTCAAGAGTAAAATCAATATTTTTACTTGCAAAAGAATCTTTAGTATCATATACCTTTTCATAACTTTGTGTGAGTATAGCGGTGTTTGTACTTTTCTTACATATGATTTCAAAACTTAAATGATCCTCTTTGAAAATTCCAGCACTAGAGTTTAAAACATATATACTAGTTAATTTTTTATCATAAAAATTCCTCATAAGCTTAAAAGGAGGTGTGAAAAAAGAATTTTTTATGATAGTTTTTTCATTGATAGTATCTAATGTAAGTTTAAAAACACTCTTTTGAGCAAACAAATCAATCCTTTAAAAGTGTGTATTTTTTAATCCAAGCAGTGATTTCATCTAAACCTTCTTTAGTTTGAAGATTACTCATGATAAAAGGTCTATCTCCACGCATTTTTAAAGTATCTTCTTGCATAATTTTTAAAGAAGCATTCACATAAGGAGCTAAGTCTATTTTATTGATAATCATTAAATCAGACCTACAAATAGCAGGACCACCTTTGCGTGGAATTTTTTCTCCTTGGGCAACATCTATAACAAAGATAAAAAAATCCACAAGTTCAGGTGAAAAAGTCATCGATAAATTATCTCCGCCACTTTCTATAAAAATAAGATCTAAATCGCTAAATCGTTCTTGTAAAAGTTCAACGGCTTCAAGATTACAAGAAGCATCTTCTCTAATAGCTGTATGAGGACAACCTCCAGTTTGTACTCCTATGATCCTTTCTTTTTCAAGAACACCTTGTTTGATTAAAAAATTTGCATCTTCATTTGTATAAATATCATTTGTAATCACAGCCAAAGAAAGTTCATCTTTTAAAGCTTGGCATAAATTTAATACTAAAGCTGTTTTACCACTACCTACAGGACCACCTATGCCTATTTTAACCATTATAACCCTTTTAAGAAATATAAATTTTAAATGCTAAATTTTGGTGTTTTATACCCAAATAATCATTTAAGATATTGTGATTTTCACACCAATCTTTTAAAGTTAAATTTTGTAATTTAGAAAGAACATTTTGAAAATCTTGCTGTAGTTGAAAAAGTAAAATCTGCCCTTCATTTTGTGATAAAGGCACGATTTTTACAAGAATATTAATAAAATTACTCATTAAAGCAAACAAAAAACTTTCATACATAAAATCAAGCTCATTATCTTTACAAAATAAAGCATACACAAAAGGATAAATAGGAGTTTGATTTTCTTTAATGTATTGATTTAATAAAGGATTTGATAATCCATAAAGACTGACATTTTTTACAAAGCGTTTAGCTAAAAAAACATAAGCTTGACTTTGTTCTTTTGCAACTATACTTGATAAAAATTTTCTTTGATAAATTAATAAATTTTCTACATCATTTGCATTTTCATAAGCTATTTTCAAAGCTAAAAGTTCAAAATACAAAATATTAGAATAAAGCTGAGTTTTTAAAACTTTTTTAGCATCTTCTATATTTTTTATATAAGCAAAATTCACATAAGATTCTAAACCAAAAGAATGTGAAAAAGCTCCTATAGGAAAAGAAGAATCACTAATTTGTAAAAGTAAAAAATTTAATTTATTCATCTTTATTCTTTAATAAGTTTAAAATTTGGATCAACTTGGATAAAACTTGGCATATCAAGCATATATTTTGGCTCTAAAATTTCCTCACATTTTTCGTATTTTATATTAAATTTTTCTAAAAACCTTATGATAGAATTTTGCTCTAAAGTAATGAGTTTATGATCTTTATAAAATAAATTTAAGTGCATATTACCCACTTGATAACTTATTAAAGCAAGGTTATATTCATTTTCTATGTGAATTTTTAAAACCTTTTCAGGTTTGATTTTTACTAAAATCAAAAAATCCTCATCATATAAACAATCATTATGATTTAAACCTTTATTATCAGGCATTTTTATAGCGACATCTAGTCCTTTTAAAGTCGTTGTTCTTAATATCTTTTTAAAAGTATCAAACCAACTAAGCTCTAAAAAATCGCATTCTTTGTTTAAATCATAATGCGTTATTTTATTTTGAAGTAAAATCATTAAATCATAAAATATTTTCTAGCTAAAGCTAAAGAATCAACACTCTTAGAGCTAATAAGCTCACCATTTATTTTTACTTCATAAGTTTGTGGATTTACTTCTATATCTTGAACTTTATCATTAAATTTCAAGTCTTTTTTAGTAATATTTCTACAATTTTTTACTGCAACACATTTTCTTTTTAAGCTTAATTTTTCAGGTATATTAGCCTCTAAAGAAGCTTTAGAAACAAAATGTAAAGCATTTTCATTTAAATTTGCTCCAAACATTTTTTCATAGATAATAGGCTCAGGCGTTGGGATAGAAGCATTAGCATCGCCTATTTTTGCACCTACTATCAAGCCACCTTTTAAAATAAGCTTTGGTTTTACTCCAAAAAATTTAGGTTGCCAAAGCACTAAATCAGCAAATTTTCCTACTTCAATAGAACCAACATAACTATCAATCCCATGTGCGATGGCAGGATTTATAGTGTATTTTGCTATATAGCGTTTAATACGAAAATTATCATCTAAATCATTATCTTCTTTCAAAGCACCAAATTCTTTTTTACATTTATCAGCACTTTGCCATGTTCTTAAAATCACTTCACCTACGCGTCCCATAGCTTGAGAATCACTACTCATAATGCTAAAAACACCCATATCATGAAGTTTATCTTCTGCTGCTATAGTTTCAGGACGAATTCTACTATCTGCAAATTCAACATCTTCTTTGATTTTATTATCTAAATGATGACAAACCATAAGCATATCTAAATGCTCATCAATGGTATTTTTAGTAAAAGGCATAGTAGGATTAGTACTTGCAGGTAAAACATTTTCAAAACCTGCCATTTTAATAATATCAGGAGCATGGCCACCACCTGCACCTTCAGTATGAAAAGTATGGATAACTCTACCATTAATAGCTTTAATTGTATCTTCTACAAAACCTGCTTCATTTAAAGTATCTGTATGGATAGCTACTTGTATATCCATTTCATCAGCTATATTTAAACTAGTATCAATCACACTAGAAGTAGCACCCCAATCTTCATGAATTTTTAAGCCACATGCACCAGCTATAATTTGCTCTTTCAAAGCATTTTTATTGCTTGAATTTCCTTTACCTAAAAAACCAAAATTCATAGGGTAATTTTGCGTAGCTTTTAACATAGAATGTATATGATAAGCCCCACTTGTGCAAGTTGTAGCATTTGTTCCCTCACTTGGTCCTATACCACCTCCTATCATAGTAGTAACACCACTATATAAGGCACATTCAATTTGAGTTGGGGAAATAAAATGTATATGAGTATCAATACCACCTGCAGTTACTATTAAACCCTCTGCACCAATAATATCTGTACTTGTACCTATAACTAAACTAGGATCAACTCCATCTTGTATATCAGGATTACCTGCTTTTCCTATACCTACTATATAGCCATTTTTTATCCCAATATCTGCTTTATAAATACCGGTATAATCAACAATCAAAGCATTAGTTAAAACTAAATCCGGAAAGTCTCCCTCACTCACACTTTGAGCCATACCATCTCTGATATTTTTACCACCACCAAATTTAACTTCTTCACCATATAAAGTATAATCTTTTTCTACTCTTAAAATTAAATCTGTATCTGCTAATCTTACTCTATCATTAGTTGTTGGACCATACATATTCACATAGTCTTTTTTGCTAATCTTAATCAAAGAAATCCTTTCTCTTTTGCTTTTGATAAAGCTTTAGTTTTATTTTCATCATTGATAAAATCATCACAAAGATTATTAAAACCTAAAACCTTTTTTAAACCACCAAATTCTATTAAACTTACTGTTTTTTCTTCACCTGGTTCAAATCTCACACTTGTTCCTGAAGCGATATTTAACCTTTTACCATAAGCTTTTTCTCTATCAAAAGACAAAAAGCGATTAACCTCAAAGAAATGAAAATGTGAACCAACTTGTATAGGACGATCACCTTTATTGCTTACTTTGATTTCTATAGAAGTTTTATTTTCATTCAGCACAATAAATTCTGATGATAAAAATATCTCTCCAGCTTTTATTTTATCATCATTTGCTATAGGTTCGTGTATAGTAACTAATTTTGTACCATCTTCAAAAGGAAGTTCTATTTGAATTTCATCAAGCATACTTGCAACACCATCTATCACATCTTCACTTGTAAGTAAAGTTTTTCCTATGCTCATCAATTCACTTACACTTAAATTTTTTCTTGCAAGTTCCATTAATTCATAACATATATAAGCTAAAGCTTCATTGTAATTTAATTTTATTTTTTGCTCTTTTCTATCTTTAGCGATTTTCCCTGCATAATGAAGCATTAATCGTTGCAATTGCTGCTGAGTAAAATGCATTTTAATCCTTATAATTTTTTAGATATTATATAACTATTTACTTGCTTTTAGGCAAAAAAATCTATTGCATTTTTTAATTCAGTTTCATAGTCTTTTTGAATTTCTATAAAAGGAAGATTTAAATTTTCACATTGAGTTTTAAGTTTTTGATGATCTAAAATAAGAGTGTTTATTTCTTCTTTTTCGCTAAATAAACGCTTTTCTATAACATTTTCATTTTGATAGATTAATTCATAATTTTGTAAAATATATTCTTTTGAAAAAATGATATAAAGTATTTTAACATCAGAATGATTTTGAAATTTTTGTAGCTTTTTTGGAGTAAGATAAATTCCTTCAATAATTAAATTTTGTTTATTTTCTATACAAGTTTGAATTATACCATCTACAATAGGAAATAAAAACTCAGCTATTTTTTCATCCTCATCTACTTTAAAAGGAAAATCTTTCATTCCTTTAATCAAACCCATTTTTAGATGATCTAAACTCAAATAAGGATAAGAAAATTTTTCAAGAAGTTTTTGAGCAAGCAAGGTCTTACCTGTGTGACTTTCTCCTCCAAGTAAAAAAATCATTCTTGAAAATTAAAAATTAGCTTTCTTAAATTTTCTTTTTCATTTTCTTGTAAAAAAGAAGCATCAACAGCATTAAAACAAAGTTTTTTAATCTCATCTTCGCTTTTATATTTTAAATCAATATTATTTCTTTTAGCTAATTCAAACATCATTTTAGGCTCTAATGAGCCTTCAATATGTAAGTGTAATTCCACTTTTGGAATATTTTGTAAAAAAGTTTTCATTGATTAAATTTTTACTTCTTGTCTTATAATTTTTTTATCTCTTGTTTGAGCATTTTTTTGAATTTCTGCATGTAAATTTTTTATATCTTCAGGCCAATCCATACCTTGTTCTTGAACATTCCAATCTGGATATTTACTATTTTCAAATGCTAAATAATCTTTATTACAACATTCTTCTATAAATTTATAACTAATAGAAGCATTTTTAATTTTGTGGTATCCAAATAAGCCTTTTATATCTTTTTCAAAATTTTCTTGAAAAATCATATAAAATTCAATCTTTTTACCTTGTAATATAGTATGATATAAAAAATACCATATACCAAAACTTCTAATACTAGGACGACCTTTTATACCACCATCTTTATAAATTGATAATGTTCCTTTTATACCACCTTTATCTTGAGAACCACCTATTTTTTTAATTTCACCATCTACAACTATTAAATAAACTCTAGCTACATTTTCAGTTAAAATACTTTGTGGTAATGAATTATTATTTTCATCTTTTAAATCTTTTAAATAATTAAAATTAAGTTTTGTACTACCTTCAATAAATTCAACATCTGCAATTTTAAATGCTGTTTTAACTTGACTTATTTTCAATTTTAATCCTTTATTATTAATAATTCATGACTTTTTTTAATGTTTGTATCATCACCTCTATTAATACGATTTTTACCAACTCTTGTTTCACCCTGTCCCATAGTATATTGCCATTTTGGTTCTAAAATTTTAAAATCTTTATAAGTTTTTCTGATAAATTCACAATCATTATAACTAAGTATAAATTTTCCCTTATGATTTTTAAGGCATTGTGCCAATAAATCATGATTAAAATTATTATGATGAATAGGAAAATTTCTCATAGGATAAATTCCTTTAAACATTTTTGAATCACCTTCAAGATAATAAGGCGGATCACAATAAAAAAAATCATTTGGATATAATTTAAAAACTTCTTCAAATGAAGCACATTGAACCTCTAAATTTTTAACATTAAAATTTTTAATTTTTTCTAACATTTTTAAGTATTTATCTTTATTTTCATAATTACTTGACATCCAACCTAAAAATCCTGGACCATAACTAAGATTAAAATTAAAAAAATAATCTCTTGCTAAAGTTAAATTATCAAGTTTTAAATTATTTTCCCAATGATTTTTTAATTCTTCTTTTATTATTTTATAAGTATTTTTATCAGGACTTAATTTTAAAAGTTCTTCATATAAATTTTTATTATCATTTAAAATAATTTGCCAAAAATTAACTAATATATCAAATATATCAAATGCTTTTACTTTAATATCTAATTCTAAAGCACTTGCAATCTCTACACTTCCACCACCAATAAAAGGACTAATAAGTCTTTTTAAATCATTTGGAAAATACTCTAATATAATACCTACTGCAAGTGATTTTCCACCACCATATCTAATAGGACTTTTAACATATCTTTTAAAAGGTAAATTTTTACCTTTTAAAGATTTTAAAAAATATTCTTTTTTATTTTCATTAAAATCAAATAGATTTTTTGTCATTAAACATCCAAATGTTTAACATCTTTAGCATGAGCTTGTATATACTCACGACGTGGTTCTACATCATCACCCATGAAAAGGTTGAAAGTATCATTTGCTCTTTGAGCATCTTCTATGGTGATCTTTAACAAACGACGATTACTTGGATCCATAGTTGTTTCCCAAAGTTGTTCAGGATTCATCTCACCAAGACCTTTATAGCGTTGTATATAAGCACCTTTTTTAGCATTTTTTTCAACTTCATCTAAAATTTCTAAAATATCTTTATCAAATTTTAAATCTCTATCTTTGATTTTTTGATAAATATAATTTGCCTCTTCATATAAAGGATTAGCAAATAAATCATCATTGATAATAAGCTCTTCTAAACCATTTTCAGTTTGCACATAAACACGAATTTCATTTTCATTAATATATGAATTTAAGATATTGTGACTTTGTTTTTCTAAAAATTCTTTTATAACTTTAAATAATTCTTCATTAGAAGCTTTTATTAAATCAGGATTTTCTATCAAATATCTAATCACTGAAATCACATTAAATCTTTTTTCTAATTCTTTTAAAACACTTCTATAAGCTGCAACGATTTTTAGAAAATCTTTTAAATCATTTAATCCTATGCCCTCATAAGTAGAACTCTCTATACCTGTTTCGATTAAATAATCATTTAAAGCTTTTTCATCTTTTAGATAAATTTCTTTTTTCTGACCTTTTTTATAGCGATATAAAGGTGGTTGAGCTAAATAAATATGTCCATTTGTTACAAGATCATTCATAAAGCGGAAGAAAAATGTCAAAAGCAAAGTTTGTATGTGAGAACCATCCACATCAGCATCGGTCATGATGATGATTTTATGATATCTTAGTTTTTCTATATCAAACTCATCACCGATCCCACAACCAAAAGCTGTGATCATATTTTGAATTTGTTCACTTTTTAAAATTTTATCTAGTCTTGCTTTTTCAACATTGAGTATTTTACCTCTTAAAGGTAAAATCGCCTGGAAAGTTCTTTCTCTACCTTGTTTTGCAGAACCTCCCGCACTATCACCCTCAACCAAATAAATTTCACTTTCACTTGGATCTTTACTTTGACAATCAGCTAATTTTCCTGGCAAAGTCCCTACACTTGAACTTTCTTTTTTTCTTGTTAGCTCTCTAGCTTTTTTAGCTGCTTCTCTACCACGAGCAGCCATTAAAGCTTTATTCATGATAGCTTTTGCTTCGATAGGATTTTCTTCAAAATATTTTGTCAAATACTCAAAAGAAGCCTTAGAAACTATAGGTCTAACGTAACTTGAACCTAATTTTCCTTTAGTTTGTCCTTCAAATTGTGGCTCAGGTACTTTTACACTTACAACCGCTATCAAACCTTCTCTTACATCATCACCTGTGATTTTAGAGTCTTTTTCTCTAGCACTAGCATTTGCTTCAATATAATTACTTATAACACGAGTTAAGCCCATTCTAAAACCTGCTTCGTGCGTTCCACCATCTGGAGTTTTAATATTATTTACAAAAGAAAGTAAATTTTCACTGTAACTATCATTATAAAGCAATGCTACTTCAACATTTACATCTTCTTCATCTACATTGAAAAATATTGCCTTAGTTAAAGCTTGTTTTTTATTTAAATCTGTAACAAACTGACTTATACCACCTTCAAAATGAAAACTTTCCGCTTTTCCTACGCGGTTATCTTTAAAATTTATAGTAATTTTTGGATTTAAATATGCAAGTTCACGAAATCTTTTAGCTAAAATTTCATAATCAAAATCAGTCACTTCAAAAATTTGATCATCTGGCCAAAATTCTATAATTGTTCCTGTTTTTTTACTTTTACCTATGGTTTCAAAATTGCTTGTGACTTTACCTTCTGAAAATTCTTGGCGATAAATTTCTCCATCTCTATGTACTGTAGCAACTAATTTTTTTGATAAAGCATTTACAACGCTCACACCAACCCCGTGTAAACCACCTGAAACTTTATAAGTATCTTTATCAAATTTTCCACCTGCATGAAGTACGGTTAAAACTACAGTTAAAGTAGGGATATTTTCAGTAGGGTGAATTCCTACAGGAATTCCTCTACCATTATCACTTACTATACAAGAACCTTCTGTGGTAATTTCTACATTAATCGTATCACAAAAACCTGCCATAGCTTCATCGATAGAATTATCTACTACTTCATAAATCATATGATGAAGACCGCCTATATTGGTATCACCTATGTACATACCAGGGCGTTTTCTAACAGCTTCTAAGCCTTTTAAAACTTTAATATTTCCTGCGCCGTAATTTTGATTTTCTTGCATTTATTTTCCTTATAAAATAACTGGCATAATTACAGTCTGTAATTCTTCACTTGAAACTAAAAACGCCATATGAGGTTCATTTATGCTAAGTTTGAATGTTTCACTTTCAATAGAATTTAAAAAGTCAGTGATAAATTTATTTTTAATGCAAAGATTAAATTCTTCATCTATATTAAGTTCCATTTCAAGTTCAGTTTTTGCTTCCATATTATCTAAACTAATACCTTCAAATACAAGCTTATCTTTATGGAAATTTAATTTCATTTTTTCAGTAATTACATTGATTTTTTTCAATGCGTCCATAAATTCCTCAGTTTTAAAAATAAATTCTTTTGTGATATTTTTTGGAATTACTCTTTCATAATCAGGGAATTTATCATTGATAAGTTTTGTGAAAAACTCAAAATTATCATTTTTTGCAATCAATATATTTTCATCATAATAAATTTCAATTTTTTCAAAAAAGATTTTTTGCATTTCTAAAATAGCTTTTTTAGGAATACAAAGGTTAAATTCTTTTTCATTTGTTTTATTTAGTGTGAAAACTGCTAAGCGTTTTGTATCTGTCCCTACAAAGCTGATGTGAGTAGTTTTTATATCAAGTAAAGCACCATTTAAAGAATACTTTGGATTATTTGTATCAACTGCAGGTAAGATTTTTTTCAAAGATCTACTTAAATCACTTGAATCAATATCAAATTTATCTTTTCCTTCAGTGCTTGGGAAATTTGGAAAATCTTCATAATTAAACATAGGAAGTTTATATTTAGTTCCTTTTTGTCTAATAAAAAGGAAATTTTCTATGGTTTCTAAGACTACGTCTTCATTATTTAAACTTTTAATAATATCTAAAATACTTTTAGCATTAGCAGTTGCAAAACCTGCACTTTCAACTTTGATTTTTTTGATTTTATAATTAATACCTATTTCATAATCACTTGCTCTTATAATTAATTTATCTTCAACTACTTCAAAAAGTAAGTGAGAAGCAATATTGCTTGAGTCTTTTTTATCTACATAAGAATTAGTTAAAACTATGGCAGATTCTAAAGTGTTTTTATTAATGCTAATTTTCATTTTTACTTCCTTTGTTTTTTAAATTTATTTTATCATAATAATAAGCAATGTGAAAATGTGAAATGCTTTTTAAAAGTCTTTTTTTATAAAAATTTTACTTATAGAATAAAATTTTTCATTTTTCACTTTTATTCACAGGGTGCTTTTTATTTTTGTCAAAATTTTATTTCTTAATTCTTCTACTATGGCTTTTAAGTTTTCATTTTCACTCATTAGTTCTTGAATTTTTTTAATATTATGTGAAATGGCGGTGTGATCTTTCATATTAAAAAATCTAGCAAGTTGAGGCATAGACATAGTCGTAAGTTCTCTTGCTAAATATATCACAACCCTTCTTGCCATAACGATATTTTGTGTTTTTTTATTTGATTTTATATCATTAGGTTTAAGATTATAGCTTTTTGAAACATCAGCAAGTATATCTTCAACACTAATATTTTCTTTTGTTTCTTTAATGTGATCTTTCATAAAGCTTTTAACGATTTCTAAAGTGATTTCTTGGTTAAAAAGTCTTGCTTGAGCATTTAAATTTGTAATCATTCCTTCTATTTCTCGGATATTATCTCCCATTGAAGTAGCGATGTAGCTTATGACTTCAGGTTTGAGATAAATAGCATTAAATTCACATTTTTTCTTGATAATTGCGATTTTTGTATCAAGTTGAGGTGGAGTGATATCTGCAATGATCCCGTTTGCAAAACGACTTTTTAAGCGTTCTGTTATGCCTTTTAACATATTTGGAGGATTATCACTTGTCATGATGATTTGTCCAAATTTTTCCTTGATTTCATTAAAAGTAAAGAAAAATTCTTCTTGAATTTTGTCTGTTTTACCTAAAAACTGTACATCATCGATGAGTAAAACATCGCAATTTTTGTATTTTTCATGGAATTTACTCATAGTTTTGTTATTTAAATGCATGGTAAAATCATTGATAAAATTATCACTTGTCGCATAAATAACTTTATATCCATTATCCAAGCACACATTTCCGACAGCTTGGAGCAAGTGAGTTTTTCCAAGTCCTGTAGGGCCATAGATAAAGATAGGATTGTATAATTTTCCAAGTTTGCTTTTATCGGTAATGGCTTTGCAGGTTGCATAGGCAAATTGATTAGAATCTCCTACAACAAAACTTTCAAAAGTAAAAGAAGGGTTTAAAATAGTACTTTGAAATTTAATCTGTGAAATATCTGTAGAAAAATGTTTTTTCTCTACCTTTTGATCATTTGTGATGATTTTAACTTGAGGGTTAATTCCTGTTTTTACTTCATAAAAATAAGCTAATTTTTGTGCGTATTTTGTTTGTATAAATTTAGCCAAAAAATGATTTGGTGCGATAAATACTAAGATATTATTTTTACTTAATTTTTCACTAAATTGTAAGTGAGAAATGTAAGTATTGTATTCGTTATTGCTAATTTCAGTTTTAAACTCAAGTAAAAAATCTTTTATATTCAT